>DAOUGI010000029.1:0-101300 GCA_034429215.1 Anaerolineae bacterium
CCGGCCATGTCCCGCACCGGGGCGATGGTCATGTCGAGGTGACAGACGCGGCCGTCGCGCCGCGAATATTCGAGCTTTTCCCGCCACGGCTGCCCGCCGGTCACCGTCTGCCAGATCCAGCCCTGGAAGAGCAGATCCAGCCGGTCGCTGCCCAGGATGCGAGCGGGCCAGCCGACGACCTCGGCGCGGGTATAGCCGACGATCTGCTCAAAGGCGGGGTTGACGTAGAGGATGGCGGCATCGGGGCCGGTGACGACGATTGCCTCGGCGGCCTGCTCGACGGCGGCGCTCAAGCGCCGCTCGGCTTCGGCCAGCCGGGCGCGGGCCAGCGCGCCGGACACCTCGTCGGCCACGCGGCCGGCCAGGGCTATCTCTTCGGGGGAGAAGGAGCGGGATCCGGCTGCGGCCAGCCCCAGGCCGCCGGCCAGCTCGCCGCCGATGAGGAGGGGCAGCAAGAGCAGGGAGTGCGGCTCGGCGGAGGGCAGCAGGCTGCCGACGCGCCCCAGGCGGGGATCGGATCGGGCGTCGTCGATCAGCAGCGGCGCCTTGAGGCCGGACAGGAGCCCGGCCAGGGGGGTATCGGCCAGGGGGATGGTCTGCCCCAGCACCGCGGCGCGGGCGCCGGCGTGGTGCTCGGCCAGAACCTCAACCTCGGCCTTGTCTGCGCTCAACAGGGCGGCGGCGGCGTGGGGAAGGTCGAACGCGGCGGCCAGCTCGCGGCAGGCCGTTTCCAGGATCGGCTTGATGCCCTGACCGGCGGCCGAAGCGGCGATGACCCGGTTGAGGAGGGCCAGCTCGCGGGTGCGGCGGCGCAGCGCCTCTTCGCTTTCTCGCAGCTCCTGCTCGGCCCTCTTGCGCTCGGTGATGTCCACAAAGGCCGCCTGGACGGCAGGCCCGCCGCCAAGCTCGATCCGGCTGGTGAATATCTCTGCCCAGCGCGGCGTCCCATCCCGGCGCACCAGGCGGATCTCGTAGCGGTGCGGCTCCCGCTCGCTGTCCAGCCGATCCTGGTATCGTTGCGAGAATTCGGCCTTGTCCTCAGGGTACACCCCCGCCCATATCTTTTCGGGTGAAAAGGACATGATCTCCTCGACCGTGTACCCTATGATGTCGGCCATGGCCGCGTTGGCAAAGACGATCCGGGCGGGGGCGCCCTGGGCGATGACGATGCCCTGGAGCGACTGCTCCACCAACGTGCGGTACTTTTCCTCCGACTCTCTGAGCGCCCGCTCTGACCGCTTGCGGCGGGAAATGTCCCTGTAGACGGCGACCGCCCCGGCCGGCTCGCCCTGGACGAGGATGGGAGCCCCGGCCAGGATGACCTCCACGGGGGCGCCGTCTTTCCTGTAGCGGACGGTTTCAGTGGAGCTGACGGGCGTCCCGGCCAGCACCTGTTGGGTCAGGCGGGTGGCCTCCTCGATCGCTCCCTCGCCGGACCCGGCGACCAGGCTGTCGAGGGCCTGGCCGAGCGCCTCTTGCCGCGCATAGCCGAACAGCTCCTCTGCGCCCCGGTTCCAGTCGAGGACACGCTGTTGGGCATCGAGGGTGACGATGGCGTTGGGGGCGCAGGCCAGCACGCTTTCCAGGTAGAGGCGCCGCTCGTTGCTCTGCTGTTCGATCCGCTTGCGGGCGCTGACGTCGCGGACGCAGACCATGGCAAGCTGCTCTTGCCCAACGGTGACGAGCCGGGTGCTGACCTCAACCGGAAAGACCCGGCCGTCCTTTTTCCTGTTGGCGGCTTCGACAAAGGCGCCGCCGGTCGTCAGCTCTTCGGTGATGAGTGCGGGCAGGGTGTTGGCCACCTCTTCCGGCACCAGGTCGGCCACGGTCAACCGCAGCAGCTCTTCCTTGGTATAGCCCAGCATGTCACAGGCCGCTGCGTTGCAGTCGAGCACGCGGCCGTCGAGCGTTTCCACAAAGATGGCGTCGGTCGACGTTTCAAACAGGGTGCGGTACTTGAGCTCGCTGTCCCGGATCTCTTGCTCTGCCTGCCTGCGCCCGGTGATGTCGCGCAGGACGACCAGGCGGCCGATGGCCCGGCCGCTCCGGCCGCGCAGGGCCGAGCTGCTGGCGTCGCAGACGCGCAGGCCCTCGCCTTGGCCCAGCACGATCTCCTGGTGGGCCTCGGTCGGCTGGCCCAGCCAGCGCGCCAGGGCCGGCACGGCCGCCAGCGCGGCGGCGGCCGACCGGCCGACGGCGTCCATCGCCCGGGAGGCGGTGAGGCGCTCGGCGGCGGGGTTGATGTCCACGATGCGGCCCTGCCGGTCGAGCACGATCACCGCGTCGTCCATGCTGTCCAAAAGGGCGCCGTGGGCCACGGGCACAACGTCCAGCAGCCGGAAGCGGAATAGACCCCACACCACGGCCAGGCAGGTGAGGGTGAAGGCGAGGGGGGTCAGGTCGAGGCCGGGACGGGGGGTATTGCCGGTGAGGTAGAGGATGTTGGCCACCCACGGAGCCAGCACGCCGAGCAGCACGGCGACGGCCTGCCCGCGGTAGAGCCGGGGCCGGCGGGAGAGAACCTGGAAGAGCAGGGCGGATCCGAGCAGGAGGGAGGCGTAGATGTAGGCGACCATGCCCCAAAAAGCGACGCCGTGGGTAAAGACCAGCATCGAAAAGGAGCCGGTGGTGTCCAGCCGGACGGTGGTCCAGATGAGGTGGTGCGAGTCGTTGGTCCAGACCAGCAACAGCACAGCCAGGGAGGGCAGGGACAGCAGGAGGAGGTTGCGGCGGGTCAGCCAGCGGGTCCGGTTGGTGTATTTGAAGACAAAGGCCAGCCAGGCTGCCGGCACGATGACGATGCCCAGGTAGAGGAACCTGGACCAGAACAGCTTGGCCGGGAGGTCGATGCTGGCCAGCTCGAGGGCGTAACTAAAAGACCACACCGTCACGGCCAGCATGATCACGATGGAGGGGCCCAAGCCCGGCGCGGAACGGCGCCGCCAGGCATAGATCGCCAGGGCAACAGAGACGGCCGCCGCACCACACAATGGTAACGTGTAGGGAGTGTATTGCCAGCCCATCGCTCTTTTCCTCCCCTCCAGCGCTCAGCCATGTCTGGAGAATATATCGTTTTAGATGTTCTTTGACAGGATCCCCGCAGTTGGCATTATAGAGCGACAATCGAAAGATGTCAACTGGGGGGAATGAACGATGGAGGGGCGGGGGAACCGGCGCAAAAAGAAACCGGGTTTCTGGGGAGAAACCCGGTTTCCGACGTTTTTTGGGAGGCGCGGAGACCGCGCCCCTACGCCCAATTTGCGATGCCGAGGGCCTCGAGTTTCTCGCGGGTGGGGATGCCGTTGGCGTCCCAGCCGCGGGCGCGGTAATAGTCGTCCAACATGCGGGACAGGTCGACGGTCTCGCCCTGGACGGGGCCGGCCGGCATCGGCTCGGACATGCGGGGGGTGAGGGTGTCGTCGGCGCGGGAGAAGCCGGCCTTGGTCAAGAAGAGGCGCTCGAGGGTGTAGACACGGTCGGCGGCTTCGAGGAGCGTCTCGCGGGTGTAGCCGGCGCCGGTGGCGCCGTTCATGATGTCGATGAGGCGGGTGGGGATGTAGCCGTTGGCGGTGTCGAGGGTGTAGCGGAGGGTGACAAAGACGCACAGGCCGGCGGCGTCGAGGGTGGCAAAGATGTCCTGGAAGTGCTTGACCAGCTCGGCTTTGCCGTCGTAGGTGAGGCCGTCGATCTTTTTTCCGGTGCCGAACAGCTCGGTGTAGGCGGTGTCGCCCATCATGTGAGAGGCGCCGATGTTGGAGGTGGCAAAGTTGAGGCCCAAGCCCTTGAGTCCGCGGGGGTCGTAGGCGGCGAATTCCTGTTTCTTGGCGGTGATCGACATTTCGGGGTGGCCGTGCTTGTTTGCCAGGCGCCAACTGCCCTGGGCCAGCTCGTCGCCAAAGCCCTGGCGGTAGGCGGTGAGGCGGATCATGTCGAGGAGGCCGTCGGCGTCGCCAAAGGGGAGAGGGCGGCCGATGTCGGCCGCGGTGAGGATGCCCTTGGTGTACATTTCCATGGCGCAGGAGACGGTGAGGCCCATGGAGATGGTGTCGAGGCCCAGCTCGTTGCAGATATAGTTGGCCTTGGTGATGGCGGCCATGCTGTCGATGCCGCAGGCGCTGCCCAGGGAGCCGATCGTTTCGTACTCGGGGCCCTCGCCCTTGCCGGCGTATTTTTCGCCCCAGATTTCGCCCTTGACCTCGGTGATGCGGGCGCAGGCCAGCGGGCAGCCGTAGCAGCCGCCGTTGCGGATGGTAAAGTTGTCCTTGAGAAAGGGGCCGTTGATGCGGGAGGCGCCGTCGAACTGGCCGTATTGAAAGTTGTGGGTGGGAAAGATGCCGGCGGCGTTGGTGACGTCGGGCACGTAGGAGGTGCCGTAGATGCGCATGCCGTGGCCCTTTTTGATGGCGGCGGCCAGCTCGCCGACCGCTTCGCGGACGACGGCGCGCAGGGCCTTTTCGTCGTAGAGGGAGGGGATCAGGGTGCCGACGACGGCCACTGCTTTCAGGTTCTTGGCGCCCATGACCGTGCCGACTCCCGATCGGGCGGCGGCGCGGTGGCAGTCGTTGACGATGGCGGCGTACAGGACGCCGTTCTCGCCGGCCGGGCCGATGCAGGCGACGCACGCTTTGGGGTCGGTCTCGGCCTTGACGGCGGCGTCGGTATCCTGGGTCTCGCGGCCCCAGAGATGGGCCGCGTCGCGCAGCTCGACGTGGCGGTCGTTGATGTAGAGGTAGACGGGGTGGGGCGACTTGCCCTCAAAGATGACCAGGTCGTAGCCGGACCGCTTGAGCATGGTGGGAAAGACGCCGCCCGAGTTGGAGCGGGCCAGGGCGCCGGTCAGCGGCGACTTGCAGACCACCATGTAGCGGTTGCCGGTGGGGGCGGGGGTGGAGGTGAGGGGGCCGGTGGCCATGATCAGCAGGTTGTCGGGCGACAGGGGATCGGCCTGGGGGTCCATGCCCTCGAACAGGTATTTGATGGCGAGGCCGCGGCCGCCGATGAAGCGGCGGGCGTCATCCTCGGAAATTTCCTCTTCGCGAAAGGCGCCGTTCGTCAGATTGACGCGCAATAGGCGTCCGTGGTGTCCGTACATGGGGCTACTCCTTGTTCCGGGTTTGGATCGCTTGATTCGATTTTGGAGAATCCCAGGAACGATTTTGGATTTTTGATTTGCGATTTTGGATTGTGGCCAAGATTAAGAAGATCCTGGGGTTCATTTTCAGCCTCCGCCGGCGGGGGGAAAGATGGTCAGGAGGTCGCCGGGGTGGAGGAGGTCGTGGGGGCCGGCGTGGCGACCGTTGACGAAAAAGGTGTACAGCTCACCGGGGGCGAAGGGGAGGGCAGCCAGGAGGTCGCCGGCGGTGGCGCCGGGGGCGACCTCCTGGAGGTAGCTGTCGGGCGGGCAGCCGGTTTGATCGGCCGCCGGCGGCAGGTAGCGGCGGTATGTGGCCAGGAGCTGAACGGTGATCTGCATGAATATCAGTATGGCACAACAGCCGGCGAAAGTCAAATGGGTCAGGTTGGGCGAGCGTTCGTCAGGGTGGAGGCGATCAGGTCCTGTTTGAGGGTCCAGAGGCGCTCGGTCAGGGAGACGTGGTAGAGGTGGGGGTTGATCAGGCGGCGCACGCCGGGGTCGAGGCGGGCGACGTCGGCCTCGCGGCAGCGGCGCATGGCCTCGATGGACGGCAGGTCGCAGACCATCTCGCCTTCGCGGAGTATGTCGACGAGCAGCGGCTCGACTTGCGCGATCTCGTCGCGCTGCAAGGTGCGGCGGAGGGTGTGATCGGCCGGATGGCGGAGGATCACCTGGTCCATGTTGCCGGGATCCTCGTCGTCGAGGCTGAGCAGGTCGGCGGTGGCTTTGCCGCGGCGGTCGTAAAGGCGCCAGGCGAGCTTGTGGCCGGGGTTGGGCGTCTTAGCCGCCGAGTCGGAAACCTTGATGGCCGGCAGCCAGCGGCCGTGTGCCGCATGTATCTGGCGGCCGTTGTCCTCGACGGACACCAGCTTGTAGACGCCGCCCAGGGCCGGGTCGCCCCAGGAGGTGATCAGGCGGGTGCCGACGCCGTACACCAGCCGGCCCAGGAGCCGGTCGGGGTCGACGCCATAGCGCGGCGCCTCGCGGCCGATCTGGGTGGTGATCTGCCAGATCAGCAGCTCGTCCAGGTCGTTGGACAGGACGATGGAGGTGTCGGGAAAGCCGGCGTCGTCGAGCATCTTGGCCGCGTGGATGGCGAGATAGGCCAGGTCGCCCGAATCGAGGCGGATGCCCACCGGCTCGTGGCCCTTGCGACGCAGCTCTTCAAAGACGCGGATGGCGTTGGGCACACCGCTGTCGAGGGTGTTGATCGTGTCGACCAGGAGCAGGCAGTCGTCGGGATAGACCTCGGCGTAGTGGCGAAAGGCGTCCAGCTCGCTGCCGCCCAGGGCGATAAAGACCTGGACCATGGAGTGGGCGTGGGTGCCTTTGGGCGGGTAGCCGAGGACGCGGGAGATGCCGACGTTCGAGGTGAAATGGGCGCCGCCGATCAGCGCCGCCCGGGCGCCGGCGTTGCCGCCTTTGTCCTGGGCGCGCCGCAGCCCAAACTCCAGCACTGCCCGGCCCTGGGCGCTGTCGGCGACGCGGGCGGCCTTGGTGGCGATCAGGATCTGAAAGTTGAGGTGGTTGAGCAGAGCCGTCTCGAGGATTTGAGCCATGGCCAGCGGACCCTGGACGACGGTGATCGGCACGTTGGGATGGATGACCCGGCCCTCTGGAACGGCCCGGAGGGTGAGGCTGTCGAAGGCGCCGCTGTGCTCCAGCCAGCTCAGAAAATCGTCGGCGAACAGGCGCTTGCCGGTGCTGCCGGTCTGGGTGCGGAGATAGTCGATCTCGTGGCGGCCGAACCGGGCGCTCTGCATCCAGTCGAGGAGCCATTCGAGGCCGGCGTTGATGCAATAGCCGGCCTGGTGGGCGCCATAGTTGGGATATTCGCGGAAAAAGTGGTCGAATTGGACGCGCTTTTCGTGCAGGCCGGTGCGGTAGTAGAGGTGGGCCATGCTGAGCTGGTACTGGTCGGTGAAGAGGATGCCCTCGGCGAGAGGACGGTCTGATGGTTTCATGGGCGCTCTGCGCGGAGGAGGTCGATGGTCTCAAAGGCGTGGCGCAGGTGGGGGATGACGATGGAGCCGCCGACGACCAGGGCGACGTTGAGGGCCTCGTACAGCTCGTCGTCGGTGCATCCGGCGGCGACGCACTGGTCGAGGTGATAGTCGATGCAGTCGTTACAGCGCAGCACCGCCGAGGCCACCAGGCCAAGCATCTCCTTGGTCTTGGCCGGGAGCGCGCCGTCCTCGTAGGCCTTGGTGTCGAGGTTGAAGAAGCGCTTGATGCCCAGGTGCCCGGCGCCCAAGATGCGGCGGTTCATCTGCTTGCGATAGGAGCGGAATTGGTCGAGTCTAGTTGACATAAGTCTCCTTTCATTCGATCCTGGTCACGACCTCGATGCCGTTCTCGGCCATGTTGTACAGGAAGATGAGATGCAGCAGGTCGGCATGGTGGGGCATGATGCCCAGCTCTTCGGCCACCGGCACCGGCGTGTCAAAGGTGTCTACGCCGTCGATGGGGACGATGACCCGCACGCCGCGCAGGTCAAAGGCGTTGGCCCGCAGCCGCAGGTGCATGGCCAGTTGGTGGGTGCACAGGTCGGTGCAGTCGCCGACGACGAGAAAGGCGCTCACCTCGGGATGGGCAGCCAGCCAGCCGTCCAGGCCGGTGTTGATCGACACGCTGACCGAGTTTTTCTCGATGATGGTGAACAGGTCCGAGAAGGGCAGGCCTTTGAGCTCGGGCACGGTCTGGGATTCGTGGCTGCCGCGCACGCAGTGGGCGGGGTAGCTGCCAAACTCGACGGCGTCGGCCGAGTGGGTGTCCTGGGGCAGGACAAAGTGGCGCACCCCCAGGCTATGGGCCAGCTCGAAGATGCGGGCGATCGGCCGGACGATGCGGCCCACCCGCGCGCTCGACAGGGCGCCCTCGCTGCAAAAGCCGGTGGTGACGTCCACGGCCATGACGGCGACGCGCTCGGGACCGCCGGCCTCGGCGATCAGGCCGGCCAAGTCGAGGGTGGGCCGGGTGTTGTACCAGTGGACGAGCCACTGGATGAATGGGCGAGAGTTGGATATCAGGGTTCTTGCGTTCATTGGATAGCTCCTCTTAGCTGCCGGCCAGATTCTTTGCTTCGCTGCGGCACACTGCGCCGCACTGTACAGCGGTCAGAATGACAGGCATTATGGGAATAGGCGGCGGGCCTTGATTTCGGCGACGGCGTCGTCGCGGTAGCGGTACAGGCGGGCAGGGCGGCCTTCGCCGCTGCGGCAGCCGCCCGCCGGCTCGATAATGGCGGCGCTCTGGATCTTGCGCCGAAAGTTGCGCTTGTCCAGCTTGATGCCCAGGACGATCTCGTAGGCGGCCTGCAACTGGGTGAGGGTGAACTCGGGGGGCAGCAGGTTAAAGCCAACGGCTGTGTATTCCAGCTTGTAGCGGAGCCGGGTGAGGGCGTAGCTCAAGATCTTGCCGTGGTCAGAGGCCAGCGGCGGCAGGTGGTAGATCGACCACCAGCACACGTCGGCGGCGTCGTCGCCGGCGCGAGGGACGGCGGCACCGGCCTGTACGGCGGCAAAGTAGGCGACGGTGATGACCCGGCCGCGGGGATCGCGGTCCGGGTCGCCAAAGGTGTAGAGCTGCTCCAGGCCGACGCCGGTCAGCCCGGTCTCTTCCAGGAGCTCGCGCCGGGCGGCCGTTTCGAGAGGCTCGTCGATCTCGACAAAGCCGCCGGGGATGGCCCACATGCCCTGGAACGGCGGGTGCTTGCGCTTGATCAGCAGCACCTGCAGGTCGTCGTCGCGCAGGGCAAAGATGACCGCGTCGACGGTGACGGAAGGGCGGGGATGATGGTCCACTTTAGGCATCATGCTCACTATGTCACATTAGTGTAACTACTACACTAATAATACCACATCTGCATGGATTTGTCAAAGGGGTTGAGGGCAGATTTCCAACAGCCCCAAGCGTCCCCGATTCCTTTTTGACAGATGGCAATAACCTTGGTATACTGTGCCACATCCCGCGTGGGAGGAATGGCAGCCATGACTCAAACCGAGCGGGTCACCCTCCGCGGTCTTTCTGAGCCGGAAGTGACCGAGCGGCGGGCCACAGGCCTGGGCAACGATGTGAGGCTCAGGACGGGTCGCACGTACGGCCAGATTGTCCGGGAAAACCTGCTCACTTTCTTCAATCTCGTGCTTTTTGGCCTGGCAATCATCCTGCTGCTGCTGGGCAGTCCCCGCGACGCCCTTTTCACCGCCGGGATTGCGCTGCTGAATGCGCTCGTCGCCACGGTTCAGGAGGTTCGGGCCAAGCGGAAGCTGGATCAGATCGCCCTGCTGACCCGGCCCAAGGCTGTCGTGATTCGCGAGGGGCAGGAAAAGGAGGTGGATCCATCGGCGGTGGTGGTGGGCGACCTCTTGGTGGCCGGCCCCGGCGATCAGATCATCGCCGACGGCATCTTGGTGGGCGATGGGGGGGCCGATCTGGACGAGTCGCTGCTGAGCGGCGAGTCGGATCCGGTGGTCAAGCGGCCCGGCGATGCTGTCAGCTCCGGCTCCTTCGTGGTCACCGGGCGCATCTGGTACGAGGCGCAAAAGGTCGGCCGGGAAAGCTTTGCCAACAAGCTGGCTCAGAGCGCCCGCGCTTTCACTCGCGAGTCGACCCCGCTCCAGCGCGAGGTGAACCTGGCCGTCCGAGTGCTGCTGCTCCTGGTGCTATTTTTCGGCGTTCTGATCGCCGATAACTACTTTATCAATCACACCCCCAGCCTGCTCGAGAGCATCCAGGCCGCCTCAGTAGTCTTTGGCCTGGCTCCCAGCAGCCTCTTTCTGATGATCGTGCTGGCCTATGCCCTGGGTGCGGTACGCATTGCAGACAAGGGGGCGCTGGTGCAGAAATCGAATGCGGTCGAGTCGCTGTGCCACGTGGACGTGCTCTGCCTGGACAAGACCGGCACGCTGACGGCCAACAAGATCCGGCTCAATGAGGTGAGGGCCCTGGCCGACCTGGACGAGGACTGCCTCCGGCAGATGCTGGGGGTCTATGCCCGCAGCGTATCGGCCCCCAACCGCACCACGGAGGCCATTGCCGTCGCGTGCGAGGGCGGCCGAAGGCTCATCCGGGAAGAGGTGGCGTTCTCTTCGGCCCGCAAGTGGAGCGCGCTGGCCTTTGACGGCGCCGACCATCAATCAGAGCCGGCCATGCACGGCACCTATCTGCTCGGCGCTCCCGAAATGATGGAGCCTGTCCTGGCGCAGGGCAGCGCCGCCTGGCAGGCGCTCGTGCACGAGTGGACGGGGCAGGGACAGCGCGTGGTTCTGTTCGCCTTTCGCCCCGATCTCGTGCCCCTGACCGATGGGGGCGGCCAGCCATGCCTGCCGCCCGATCTTGTCCCACTGGGCTTGCTTGACTTGACCGATGAGCTGCGGCCAGACGCACGCACTACCCTCGACGGCTTTCGCCAGGCCGGGATCCAGGTGAAGGTTATCTCCGGCGATCATCCCCAGACCGTGGCGGCCCTGGCCAGGCAGGCAGGACTTGATGGGGGAGCCCTTAAGGTCGTCTCCGGCCCTGAGCTGGCGGCGATGAACGAGGCCCAGTTCGCCCAGGCAGCGGAAGAGGCGGCGATCTTTGGGCGCATCACTCCCGAGCAGAAGGAGCGGCTGGTCAAGGCGCTCCGCGACCGCGGCCACTACGTGGCCATGACGGGGGACGGCGTCAACGACGTGTTGGCGCTGAAGCAGGCCAAGCTGAGCATCGCTATGCAGAGCGGCACCTCGGCCAGCCGCAGCGTGGCCGACATCGTGCTCCTGCAAGACTCTTTTGCCGCCCTGCCCGAAGCGTTCCTGGAAGGTCAGCGGATCATGAACAGCATGGGCGACGTGCTAAGGCTCTACCTCACGCGCATCTTTGCCCTGGCCATCAACATCGCCACTGTGGCCATGATCTCGGCCGGCTTTCCGTACACCCCGGCACAGAACTCGGTCATCTCTATCTTTACGCTGTCGATACCCGCGTTCGCGCTGGCGCTGTGGGCCAGGCCTGCCCCCGTGCCCCGCGGCAGTGTCCTGCGGCAGCTCGCCAACTTTGTTATTCCGGCATCGATCATCACCGCCCCCTTTCTGAGCATCGTCTATGTCTGGTTCTACGTTACCACCCGCGACGGGGCGTACACGCAGTTGGCGATGACCTATGCCACCATTACAACCGGCCTGCTGCTGGTGGTGTTTGTCCAGCCGCCAACCCCCTTTTGGGCAGGCGGCGACCGGCTGGCCAGCGATTGGCGGCCGACACTGCTGGTCGTGGCCCTGTTTGTCGTCCTGCTCGTCAGCCCGGTGGTGCCGGTCCTGAATGGCTTCTTTGGCCTGGGTGCGCTGCGCCAGCCGGTAGATGCGCTGATCATCGGCGGCATTACTGTGGTGTGGATGCTGGTGTTGCGCTTTGCCTGGAAGATCAAGCTGTTCGACCGTTACCTGGAGATCAATCTGCAATCTGACGACAACTGACGGATCCCCGCCGCGATCTTTTGGCTCTCACGCGGGAGCGGGGGAACGAGCGAAAGCGGTGGCCAGAGCTTGATCGATCAGTTTGAGGATTGCCACTGTGTTCAGTATGGCCTTGGGCTCCAGCGACGAGGCCAGGACGTATTCCTGCTCCTTGCTGCCATCGGCGCTCTGCTCCGAGCGGTGGGCATTGGCTCCTATCGGTCCCAGCCCATCCAGGATGGGGAATGCGGACCAGAGTGGATTGCCGTCGCTCAGACCGCCCCGCTCTTCGGGCACAAACTGCCAACCGAGCGCTGCACCGGCCTCCTGCCACACCGCCAGAAGCCGGCCGGTGGCCGGGTTGCGCGGCCAGGGAGCAGTTCGCTCGGTAACCTCGATAGTGACCCGGCAGGTAAAGCTGCCGTCGGCGCTGCGCACCGAGGGCTGGTTGGCCAGGGCCAGCGTGGCCGCCACCCCCTGGTCGTATATGTCGGGCGAAAAGGTGCGCATCTCGACCCAGGCCTCGGCCAGGTGAGGCACGCGGTTGGTCACGGTACCGCCGGTCACCCGGCCGACGTTGAAGGTCAGCTCGCGGCTATAGTCGGTCAAGTCGGCGATGCGCCGGACGGTATCGGCCAACTGTACAATGGCGTTGGCTCCCTCAGGATGGGCGCTGCCGGAGTGGGCCGACTTGCCCTCGACGGTCACATGGTAGATAGCCATGCCCTTGCGGGCGACGACGGCGGTGAAAGCGCCGTTTTCCACATGGCCACCTTCGTAGATCAGGCAGGCCAGGGTGTTGCCGGCCAGCCGCTCAAGGCACAGGTTGTGAAAGTCGAATGCATCCCGTTCTTCGGAGGCGTCGAGCAGGATTACCCAGGTCACGGCGTCGCAGGCTTGTGGGGCGATGGCCTGTAGGGCGGCCAAGGTCATGTACAGGACGACGGTGCCGCCCTTGCAGTCGACGGTGCCGGGTCCGTAGCAGCGATCGCCTTCCTGCCGCCAGGCAAAGTTATTGGCTATCTCTTCCTCGGGTGGAAAGACGGTGTCGAGGTGGGAGACGAGGCCGATCTTGGGAGCATCCCCTGACGCCGACCTGGCGGGCCTGGTGAGAACCAGGTGGCAGCCATAGGCGGGGCTGGCCGATTGGATCCTTTCGGCGGTAAAGCCGAGATCGGCAAAGACCGCGGCGGTGAGGTCACCCACGGCGTTGACGCCCGCCGCGTTGGCGGTAAAGCTGTTGATCGATACCATCTGGCGCAGGAGGTCGAGGTAGAAGGGGAGACGGGGGCTGAGGTAGGCGGACAGTTGGTCGTGGAGGTTATTTTGGGGTGTGGTCATGGGCACTTCTCCTTGAAATAGATCTCCCCCTCACCCTACCCTCTCCCCCAGGGGAGAGGAACACGATTTGTGAGAGCGGGGAGAGTGTATCACGCTCGACGTGTCTTGTCAATCGGGGCCGGATGTTGAGGGGATTGGGGGAGGTATGGTATAATGGGGAGTGAAGAGGGAGGGAAGAAGGACATGACGCGAACTGAACGATTCCTGGCAACTCTGCGAAGAGGGGAGGTGCTGGTTTCCGACGGGGCGACCGGCACGATGTTGCAGAGCGTGGGGCTCGACTGGGGGCAGGCGCCGGAGGCGTGGGTGCTGGAGCGGCCGGACAATATCCGGGCGCTGCACCGGGCCTATGTCGAGGCGGGCTCGGATGTGATCCTGACGTGCACCTTTGGCGGCACACGTTACCGGCTGGAGCGGCACGGACTGGGCGAGCGGGTGGGCGAGGTCAACCGCCTGGCGGCGGAGCTGGCCCGGGAAGCGGCGGGCGACGGCGTGTTTGTGGCCGGGGACATGGGGCCAACCGGGCAGCTTCTGGGGCTCAGAAGCAAGGTCACCACGGAGCAGATAGCCGAGGCTTTTGCCCAGCAGGCGGAGGGCCTGGCCGAGGGCGGCGCCGATTTCCTGGTGATCGAGACGATGAGCGACCTGGGCGAGGCGCAGGCAGCGATCGCGGGCGCTCGACGGGTCAGCGACCTGCCGATCTTTTGCACGTTCAGCTTTGACACGCACGGGCGGACGATGATGGGGGTCAAGCCGGAGCAGGCAGCTAACGCGGTGGGACTGCTGGTGCAGGGGATCGGGGCCAACTGCGGCCACGACCCGGCCGAGTATGAGGGGGTGATCCAGGCGATGCACGAGGCGCAGCCGGAGGCGATCCTGTGGGCCAAGCCGAATGCCGGCCTGCCGCGCCTGGTGGACGATGCGACCGTGTACGATGCGACACCGGAGTACATGGCCGGCATTGCGCTGCGGCTGCGGCAGGCGGGCGCGCGGGTGATCGGCGGGTGCTGTGGCACGACACCGGCGCACGTGGCGGCGATCGCCGTTGCTTTGAAGGGGTAGAGATGGCCGTCGACAGATTGCTGCTGCGCATGGGGGGCGAGTCGGGCACAGACAATGTGATCTCGGCCGGCGACGTGCTGACCCTGTCGGTGGCGCGGAGTGGATATCACGTACACACATTTCGCACCTATCCGGCCGAGATCAAGGGCGGGCCGGTGATGTTCCAGCTCCGGGTTGGGGTGCAGCCGGTGCCGTCGCTGGGCGACCAGCTCGACGTGCTGGTCGCCTTTAACCAGGAGGCGTGGGAGCTGCAGCACGAAGATCTGCGCTCTGATGGGATGTTGATCTACGATCCGGCGATGCTGGCGGTGCCGGAGGGTTTCAAGGGCACGGCTTATGGGGTGCCGTTGGACAGGCTGGCCCGCGATATGAACCTTAGGAAAGGCAAGAACCTGATCGGGCTGGGGGCGCTGGCGGCGCTGTTTGGGTTTGATTTCAATGTGCTGCAAGCCACGGTCAAGGAAAAGTTTGGGACGCGCCCCGAGTTTGCCGAAAGCAACCGGATGGCCCTGCTGGCCGGTTTCGAGTGGGTGCGGAAGAATATCGCGGGCGAGATTCCGCTCCGGCTGGCGGCGCCCCATCGCAGGGAGGGATCGGCGCTGGTGATGTCGGGCAACCAGGCGATCGTCGCGGCGGCGCTGGCGGCCGGGTGCCGGTTCTTTGCCGGCTATCCGATTACGCCCGCCTCGGACATTATGGAGGAGCTGGCCAAACGCTTGCCCAAGATGGGGGGCGCCGTCTTGCAGACCGAGGACGAGATTGCGGCGATCGGCGCCGTCGTGGGGGCGTCGATCGGCGGGGTGAGGGCCATGACCGCCACCAGCGGGCCGGGCTTTTCGCTGATGCAGGAGATGCTGGGCTTGGCAACGATGGCCGAAGTGCCGCTGGTTGTCGTCGACGCCCAACGGGCCGGCCCGAGCACCGGCATGCCAACCAAGATGGAGCAGAGTGACCTCAACATTGCCCTGTATGGCGCGCACGGCGACGCGCCGCGCATCGTGCTGGCGCCAAGGTCGGTGGAGGACTGTTTCTACCAGACGATGCATGCCTTTAGTCTGGCCGAGACCTACCAGATGCCGGTGATTGTCCTGTCGGACCAGTCGCTTTCCCACCGCACCGAAACTCTGACGATGCCCAACCCAGACCTGGTGCCGGTGGTCTATCGGCTGCGGCCTTCCGCCGGCGCCGAGTACCGGCGCTATGGGCTGACAGAGAGTGGGATCTCGCCGATGGGGGTGCCCGGCTTTGACCCGGCGCCCTTTACGGCCACCGGCCTGGAGCACGACGAGACGGGCGAGCCGAGCTATACGCCGGCGATGCACACCGCCCAGATGGACAAGCGCGGAGTCAAGTTCGAGCGGGTGGCCGAGCTGTTGTGCGGGTTGGAACCGCCGCTGGGCTGCCAGATCTGCGGCGCACCGGAGGAAGGGGCCGAGGTCGGGGTGCTGACCTGGGGCTCGACGGCCGGGGCTGCCCGCGAGGCGGTGGAAGGGCTGGCTGCCGAAGGCTATCCGGTGGCAGGCCTCATCCCGGCGGTGATCAACCCGCTGCCGGCGTCGCGCGTTCGCTATTTTGCGCAGAACCTGAAGGCGATCCTGGTGCCGGAGGTGAACCGCAGCGGCCAGTTCGCAGCCTGGGTTAAGGCGCATACCGAGCTGCCCTTGATCTCGCTGAACAAGTATGGCGGGCTGCCGTTCACGCCTGGGGAGATCCGGGCCAGGGTGAGGGGCTTACTCGACGAGGTGATCCATGGCTAGTCTAGCAGCTCAAGATTATAAATCCAAGGTCAAACCGACCTGGTGTCCTGGCTGCGGCGATTATGGGCTGCTGGCGGCGCTGTACCAGGCGCTGGCCAGGCTCCAGCTCGATCCGGCCAAGACGATGATCGTGTCGGGCATCGGCTGCTCCAGCCGGCTGCCCTTCTTTGTCAAGACCTACGGGTTCCAGACGGCGCACGGGCGGGTGCTGCCGGTGGCGATGGGGGTCAAGATCGCCAACCCCGAGCTGACGGTGATCGCCGTGGGGGGCGACGGCGATGGGTTCAGCATCGGCGGCGGGCACCTGGTCCACGCGGTGCGCCGCAATCCGGGTATTACCTACGTGGTGATGGACAACCAGATCTATGGACTGACCAAGGGGCAAACGTCGCCCACGTCGCCGCTGGGCATCAAGACCAAGAGTACGCCTTTTGGCTCGGCGGACGCACCGATCAACCCCATGGCCTGGGCGCTAGCCTCGGGGGTGAGCTTTGCGGCGCGGGGCTTTTCCGGCGATCCGAAGCTGCTGATCGAGCTGATCGCGACCGCTGTGCAGCATCCTGGTTTTGCCCTCGTCCAGACGATGAGCCCATGCCCGATGTTTAACAACAACCAAGACTTGTGGCGCGGCAAGGTCCAGAGCCTGCCCGCAGACCACAACCCGGGGGATCGGCTGCAGGCTATGGCCCAGGCGATTCGAGAGGATGCGATGCCGTTGGGTGTGTTCTACCGGGAGGTCCGGCCTACTCTGGAGAGCCACACCCGGGTGACCGACCATCCGGCCAAGGGCGACGCCGGGGCAGGGTTTGACGTGCGCGGACTGCTGGGAAGCTATCGCTAGAGGGGATCGAGATCAGACCGGCCGGATTTGTAGGATCCGGCTGGTCTGTTTTTTGTCCGGGCCAAGAACCTATCCGAGCATAGCAGGTCGGGCTCACCTGCCCGACAAATCTGCCGTAGATGTGGCCAGCCGGCGGCGTGGCCGCCAGAAGGCCGGCAGGCCGCCATCCCCTGAAGGGGACCTCTGTGAAGCATGTGGCACGGGCGGCATCCGGCACAGATGAGCTGCCTCTGCTGATCCCTCCAAAGGGAAAAGGAGGCGGAAGCGGCGTAGGCTCGGCTTTGGGGACTAGTCCCTGTGGCTGGAAGGGTTTTACCCCCGTCCGGACTCTAATCAAACTCTAGCCAAATTGAAATCAAACTGTAATTGCAATGTGGTATAAGTGATCAGAGATATGCAAGCCAACTGCCCGCTTGCCTTGTATCCTCCCGCTGCACTGGGCAGCCAGGGCCTCGGCAGGCTGGAACCATGGTTTTACCGACAATGTGAAAATCGGCGCTCGCTGCCGGACAGGAGGGGAGTAGGATGAGGGCGCGTGAGAAGGAAAAAGGCCAAAGCATTGTGGAGATGGCCTTTCTGCTGCCCATTCTGGTTCTGCTTCTGGTTGTTGTGGTCGACGCAGCACGCGCGTTTGATGCCTACATCGTGCTTACCAACGCCACCCGGGAGGGTGCTCGCTACGGGTCGTTCGTCGGCCAAGATAGCTCGGTGACCGTCGCGGCTGTCCAACAGGTGGTCGTCGACGATGTGCAGGGATCGGGCACCAATCTTACTCGCATGGAGGATTTCAGCGCATCCAACGTCGCGGTTGACGGCCTGTTCATAACCTCGACTGCCGTGACCGTCACTGCCACATACGATTTCGATCTGTATTTTGGCGGGATCGTCGGCCTGGACACTTTTCACCTTCAGAAGCAGGCGGTCATGCCGGTCTACTGAGACTGTGTCGAACGATGAGGAGCATCAACGTGCCGGGCAAACACAGCAGACAGCCAAATCTGGGCAGCAGGTCCGTGCCGCCGGTCGCAAATGAGGATGTGCGGGAGCGAGGGCGCGGCGAAGGACAGGCCCTGGTCGAATTCGCCCTGGTCATCATGCTCCTGTTTTTGCTGCTCTTTGGCATTATCGACTTTTCGCGGCTCTTTTTCGCTTACGCGACGATGTCGAACGGGGTGCGCGAAGGCGCCCGGTACGGCATTGTCCACCATGGCGACGACGCCGGCATCGAGCAGCAGGCGCAGGCCATGATGGTCGTGATTGGGGGCGATGCGACGATCCAAATCAACTATCCGGACGCCGGGCCGGATCCGTATTGCACACACCTGTGCCGGATCGAGGTCATCGCCACGAGTGATTTCCCGGTGTGGACGCCTTTTATCCCGAACGTGCAGATTGAGGCCAGGTCCACGATGCATTTCGAGTGATGGACCGGCCGGACGGAGGTGGAACGGTGAAAGAGAGATTTTTCGCTTCGCACGGAACGACAGGGGATGCGGATCGGCAGAGGGGCCAATCGCTGGTCATCGTGGCGATCGCCATGGTAGTGCTCGTTCTGTTCGTGGCCATCGCCGTGGATGCGAGCGACGCGTATGTCCACCGCCGCACGGCTCAAAACGCGGCCGATGCGGCGGCGCTGGCCGGAGGGCGGGAGCTGGGCGCTCAGATCAACCAAGAGATATACAATAGCTCGCTCATCAAGGCCGACATGAACAGCTTTGCGGAGCAGAACGACATACCGGATACGGACGGCGCCCTGGCCGATGTGCTGAACAGGAATGTCGTGGGCTACTATCTCGACGAGGAAGGCGACCGCCTGAGTGAGGATCCGGTCGGATCGCCGGCGGGCGACGCCTTTTTGTTTGATGCGCACGGCATCGAAGCGGTGACGTTTATTACCGCCCCCACCTTCTTCGGCGGCATCATCGGGCTCGACGGCATGCCCGTCCAGGCCAGCGCCGCCGTCCTGCTGCAGCCGCCGTGCGCCGCCTCATGTGTCGTCCCGATCGCTACCTTCACGATGACCTTTACCAGCGCCGAAGGTATTTGCTACAATATCTGGAATGGGGATGGGCCGGGGAACTTTGGCTGGCTGAACTGGTCGCTGCAGGGGGAATTGTGCGGCAACAATGAAGATAGGTGCAATGTGCCATGTCTCGTCGAGAACCTGACGCCCGGCACTTGCCAAAGCGGCCTGATCCGCGTCGGCGACGACGTGGCGGGGACGACCGGCGACAAGAACTCGGGGCAGATCAGGCAAATTCTTAAGTACTATATCGACACACCGGCGCATTTTACCGTCCCGGTGTGGGAAGTGAACAACAATGGGCAGGGCTGCGGCCATGAACAAGGCGGCCTGTGGTATCGCGTGGCCGGTTTTGCCGAGATGCAGCTCATCGGGTACCAGCTGTCCCAAGGCCAAGGCCAGATCTATGATCCGATCCGGGATCCCAGCACGTGTGTTACGCTGGGAAGTGCACCTCACGGTGGGAATCGACTGACGGCCTACTTTATCCGGTGGGTAGAGGGGGAGCCCGGCAATTGCGATGCGGGTGGGTCGCTGCTGACGCCGCGGTTGGTCAAGTAGAGCCACACCTTCG
Organism: Anaerolineae bacterium; assembly: GCA_034429215.1. Lineage (GTDB taxonomy): Bacteria > Chloroflexota > Anaerolineae > JAAYZQ01 > JAAYZQ01 > JAFGOG01. The sequence continues at coordinate 19,167 of DAOUGI010000029.1, forward strand.
TTCCAGCTCACAAAGGAGGCAGTTTCATGAAACGTCGCAGTTGGTTGTGGTTTGTCGCCGCCTTGTTCTTGGCCCTCCTGGCCGGCTTTATAGCCATTTTCACCCTTCGCCGGGCCGCAACACAGGAGACGCCGGGGGCGGCGATGACGGGGCGCATCGTGGTAGTGGCCCGCCAGCCGATCGCCGTCAATTCCACCATTCGAGTCGACAATGTCGTCTCTGAGGAGCGAAGCAGCGCCCCAAGTGGCGCCGCTGTGCAGATTCAGGATGTGGTGGGCCGGGTAACGCTGCGGGACATCGCCCAGGGCGAGGTTATCCTGATGCAGGACCTTACCTCCGAGATCAGCGGGACGCACAACTTGCCCCGCTTGCTCGGCGACGACAAGATCGCGGTGGCGCTGCCGGCCGATGATATCCTGAGCAAATGGGGAGCGGTGGCGCCGGGCGACCACGTGGACGTGCTGTTCACTCTCGACGTGCTGCTGGAGACGCCACTGCCCGCCGAGATTCTGGCGCTGGAGGACGAGGGCACAACCCTGCAACCGGTGGAGCGCGATCAGAGCCTGGACAAGGTGTCGATGCTGACCATACAAAATCTGGAGGTACTACAGGTGATCGAGGAGCCGGTACCTCAACAGCAGCAACAGCAGCAGGAACCCGTTGTGCTGCAGAAGGCGCTGATCCTCAAGATCGCTCCCCAGGACGCGATGGTGCTCAAGTACCTGTTGGACTCGGCCGGCAAGATCGACCTGGCCTTGCGCTCGCCTACCAACAACACCCTGTTCGACGTGGAGCCGGTCAACATCAACTATTTGGTGCTGCGGTACGGGATCAAGTTACCCGAACCCCTCGAGTAGAATCGATAGGGCACGGTCCATATGACACAAGAACGAAAACTAGCTTGGGCGCACAATAAGATACGGGTGTTGATCATCGCCGGGGCCGACTCGGTAGGAGACTGGATGGCCAGCGTGGTCAAGTCGGCGCCGGGGATGGCGCTCATGGGCCTGGTACGTGACCTGGCACAGCCGTTCGACTATTTGGAACAGTTGGCGCCTGATGTCATCCTGGTGGATATCAGCAGCGGTATCCTGCAGGTGGAAAATCTGATGACCCGCCTGAGCCCTCCGGGCTCTGGTGCGGTGATCATTGTGGTGGCTATGGCGGACGAGGTGGAAACTGTTCGCCAAGCGATGCTGCACGGGGCGCAGGGGTTCCTGCTCAAACCGTTCAGCGAATCCGAGCTGTTGAACAGCATCAGGCAGGCCTACGAGCTGCTCGCGCAGCGTCGAGCCCAACTGGCCACGACGCCCGTGCTGCCGCCCGGCCCAGAAGCCAGGACGCGACCCCGCGCCAGGATCGTGGCGGTATACAGCCCTAAAGGGGGAGTGGGCTGCACGGCGATCGCGGCCAATCTGGCCGTGGCGCTGCGAACCGTCACGCGCAAATCGGTCATTTTGGTGGATGCCGACCTGCGCTTTGGCGACATTGACAGCGTTCTCAACATCTTGTCCGGGCCATCGATCGGGGCGCTGGCTAACAAGCTTGGGGATGCCGACGACCTATTCCTGGAACAATCGCTGGTGGCCCACAAGTCGGGGATCCGGGTGTTGATGGCCCCGCCCTACCTGGACATGGCCGACGCGATCCAGGCGGAACAGGTCAGGCAGATTATCACGCGTTTGGCTGCTCTGGGCGACGGCTATGTGATCGTGGATACTTGGTCGGCGTTGGACGAGGTGACGCTGGCCATCGCGGACACGTGCGACAAGTTGATGGTGATCGCCACGCCCCAAGTAACGGCACTGCGCGATACTCACCGTTTTCTCGAAGCGCTGAACCTGCTGCATTATGACGCCGGCAAGATCATGCTCGTCCTCAATCATCCCCATCAGCCCAGCGATGTCAAGCGCGGTGACGTAGAGCGGGCTCTGGGCCGGTCGATTGTGCAGGAGGTGACCCATACGCCATATCAGGTGTCTGCCTCGATGAATCGAGGGGTGCCGCTCGTGGAGGAGTTTCGGGATAGCCCGGCCGCTCGGGACATTATCAAACTGGCGCACAGCCTGGTCGGGATGGAAAGCGCGGAGAAGCAAGCAGAGGTTGAATCCAAGACGGTTGTGGCACCAGAGGGGAACAAAGGAAAGAAAAAGCTGTTCGCCTGGGGGACGACATAGGCGGCAAGCCGGCTATAGGAGTAGGAAGGGCGGACGCCGTCCGCCCCTGCAAGGGATGAATCTGTGGGAATATATGGGGTTGTAGGACTGCTGGTGGCGGCATCCGTGGGGCTGGCCCTGTACGGACTGCGCCAGTCGGCGCGGTCTGGCGGGGAGGTAGAAGAGCGGATTGAGAAATGGATCAACCAGCCGGCGCCGGCATCCCCTGGGGCGGAATCCCAGCCCGGCGGGGGGAATACCCGGGACCTGGCACGACGCAGCAACCTGGCGAGCCGGATGGATCGGCTGCTGGCTCAACGTGGTTTTGCCGCGAGCATCGCCACCGATCTGGCCCGTGCCGATTTGTCGTTGACGGTGGCCGAGTACCTGGGGCTGTGCTTGGGACTGGCTCTGGCCGGATTTCTGATCGGATACGTGATCGGCCGCAACCCGGCATTCAGCGTGCTGCTGGGTTTGGTCTGTGCTTTCTTGCCCCAGTTCTACGTCAGCAGGCGGCAATCGAGCAGGCTGAACGCATTCAACCGACAGCTGCCCGATGTCCTGGAACGGCTGGTCGGCTCGCTGCGCGCCGGTTACGGCTTATCGCAGGCAGTGGAGTGGGTGGCCAAGCAGATGCCCAATCCTGCCGGCGGCGAGTTTAGCCGGGTGGTGCGCGAAATGCAATTGGGCAGGAGCCTAGCTCAGGCCCTCGACAGCATGGTGCGCCGTCTTGACAGCGACGACCTGGCGCTGATCGTGACCGCCATCCAGATCCAATATGAGGTGGGAGGCAGCCTGGCCGACATTTTGGAGACGGTGGCCGAAACGATCCGGGAGCGGGTGCGGATACAGCGCGAGATCAGGGTCATGACGGCCCAGCAGCGTTTTTCGGGCTATATTCTGATCGCTTTGCCGATCGGCCTGGCGGTCTTTTTGTACATCATGAACCCCGAATATGAAGGTCGGTTGTTCCAGCCAGGGCCGACATTGTGCATCCCGATCGGAGCCGGGATCATGATGCTGATCGGCTACCTGATCATGCGGCGGATCATACAGATCGAGGTATGACGTAGGATGACCCTTTTGGCTCTGCTGTTTGGTGTGGTGGTGACCGGGGCTGCCCTGGCGCTGTTCTTTGGAGTGCGCGCCGGGTGGGAGACCCGCGCAGCAGAAGAAAGCCGTTTTTATGCGGTCGGAGTCTCACCCACACTCGAAGATGTGGATCTGAGCCGTCCGTTCACAGAACGGGCCATAAAGCCGGCTTTTGCCAAGCTGCTGGCGCTGCTGAGCCGCCTGGCGCCCCGGCACAACCTGGACGAGATCCAATGGAAGCTAGAAGTGGCCGGCCGGCCGCATGGCTTGACGGTGTTGGATGTGGTTGGACTGCGGGTGCTGAGCGCTCTCGTGCTTGGCCTGGCGTTTTTCCTATTGCTAGGACTGGGCCCCTCGTCGCTGGGAGCCAGGCTGCTGCTGGCCGCCGCGTTCGGCGCGGTAGGTTTTTACGTGCCGGTCTTGTGGCTCAACTTGCAGATGAGCAAGCGCAAGGGGGCGATTTTGAGGGCCCTGCCCGACGGCCTGGACATGCTGAACGTGTGCGTGGGCGCCGGCCTCGGTTTCGATGCCGCCCTCAGCCGGGTCGGGGAGCGTTGGCAATCTCCCCTGGCTGATGAGTTCAACCGGGTGGTGGCCGAAATCCGCCTGGGAAAAGTGCGTCGCCAGGCGCTGAATGACCTGGCAGCCCGAACTGATCTGCCTGACATAGAGTCGTTTGTGTCGGCCATCGTCCAGGCCGATCAGTTGGGGGTGAGCATCGCCAAGGTGCTGCGCACACAGGCTGAGCAGATGCGGATCGCCCGCCGGCAGCGAGCCGAAGAGCTGGCCAGGCAGGCTACGATCAAGATGCTTTTTCCGCTCGTTTTTCTAATCTTCCCGGCATTGCTGGCGGTGCTGCTAGGGCCAGCGGTGCCGCAGATCCTCGAAACCTTTGGCAATCTAGGCCGCTGATCGGCAACCCTTCATGGCAGAACACAAAGAAGAGCCAGGTCCAACCGTACCATATGAACAGCATCCCCTATACCAGGCAGCCAGGGACGACCTGGCTGCGGGCGACGAGGCGACGGCGGCCGCCAAGCTAAAGCTGCTGACAGCCCTTTATCCCAAAGAGCAAGCGCTACAGGACCTGGCAGTACGCGTCGAATTGAAGGTGGCGCTCGCGCCTTCCTCTGCTGAAGCCAAGAGCAAAGAGAAAGTGGCGGTGCCGCACGGCCAGCCGACGCGGGGCCTGCGCGACTTGTTACTGCTCCTCCTGGTGTTGGTGGCAGGGCTGGCGGGAGTCGCATTTTTCATCGTGTCCTATAACGTGATGGTGCGCCCTGTCAAGGAAGCCAGAGAGACAGAGGTGGCGCTTCAGTCGCTGCTGCAAGCAGGCCAACGACGGCTGGAAGCCGGAGATTGGGCCGGCGCGCGGGATTCCTTCGAAGCGTTTCTGCAGGCGATGCCGGGCGATCCAACCGCGCAGGCCGGGATCGACTATAGCCGGCAGCGAGAGGCTTTGGACGGCCAATATGCCAATGCCCTAGCTGCCGAGGAAGCCAGCGATTGGCAGGGGGCGCTCCAGACCCTGGAAGCAGTCCGGGTTCAGGATCCGGCATATCCCGGCATCGCAGAGCGGATTGCCAAGCTGCAAGATCGGGTGGCCATAGAGGCTACCTGGCAGGAAGCCCAGGCATTGATCCAGGCCGGGGACTGGCCGGGCGCCATTCCGGCACTGATCAGGGTGCGCAGTCAAGATCCAGAGTTTCGCCGGACGGAGGTGGAGGAGCAGCTTTACCAGGCATACCTCGCGGTGGCCTTGCCCCGTCTTGAACAGACCAACGGCAACGTGGACCAGGTCCGACAGGCGGTGGAGTACCTGGACGGCGCCCTGGCCCTCAGACCGACCGAAGAGCAGTATGTTGAGGAGCGCCGCCTGGCTACCCGGTTTGTGACCGGCGCCGAGGCTTTTGCCGAGCAGGATTGGGAAGCGGCGGTCGCTGCCTGGGAGTCGGTCTATGAAGCCCGGCCTGATTACCAGGGTGGGGCACTGAGGGATAACCTGCGGCAGGCCTACCCCCAGGCAGCCAAGCAGCTGATCACCAGGGCGAACGGCAGTGTGGGCCTGCTGAAGCAGGCCAGCCGTTACCTAGCCCAGGCTTTGGCGTTGGACCCCGGCAACGGCGAGCTGGAAGAGGAACGACGCCTGGCGACCGAGTTTGTGGCCGGCGCTGAGGCCTCTGCGAAGGAGGATTGGCCGGCGGCTGTTGCCCATTGGGGGCCGATCTATCAGGCCCGGCCCGATTATCAGAATGGCGTGCTGAGAACGCAACTGCGCGAGGCGTGCGCCAAGAGTCTGACCCCCGACCCGACCTTCTGTAAACCCTAGTCCGGCGTATTGCCGGCTGCCAACTTGCTCTGCCCCTGGAACGCTGGTATACTCCCTCTTGGGGTGATTTAGCCACAAAGGACATACTTATCCGTACCGGACAGGTACGAGCCAAGGCAAAGGGGTATGCGCTCTGGTTGCGAAAAGGGTTGATGAAGAGTCAGGCAAGAGGCGCTGATGGCCGGCGCGGGTTGGGGGCGATGGGGGAAGAGCTGGCGGCACGGCGGTTGAGTGCGGCCGGCTATGAGATCGTGACCCGCAACTGGCGGTGCCGGGCCGGCGAGCTGGACCTGGTAGCACGGCAGGGGGAATGCCTGGTGCTGGTAGAGGTGCGCACCCGGCGCGGCAAGGCGCTGGGGCCGCCGGAGGAATCGATCACGCCTGCCAAGCAGGCGCGGCTGATCACGCTGGCCGAGGCGTACGTGCAGGCGGTCGACTGGCCGGGCGATTGGCGCATCGATGTGGTGGCGGTCGAGCTGGACCTGGGCGGGCGTCTGCTGCGGGTGGATCACTATGAAAATGCCGTTACGGGCTGAGCTTGGGGCGGACGCCGTCCGCCCCTGCATTTCTAATCCCCTGATAGCGGTCGTGGGGCCGACGGCGGTGGGCAAGACGGCGCTGGCCGTGCGGCTGGCCGAGGCGTTCAGCGGCGAGATCGTGTCGGCCGATTCGCGGCAGGTGTACCGCGGGATGGATGTCGGCACGGCCAAGGCTACGGCCGAGGAGCGGGCGCGGGTGATGCACCACCTGCTCGACCTGCTCGATCCCGATCAGACGCTCGGGCTGGCACAGTTCCAGTCGCTGGCCTGCGCTACCATCGACGGTATCCTGACGCGACACAAGATCCCCTTTTTGACCGGCGGCACGGGGCAGTATGTGATGGCGGTGGTGGAGGGGTGGCAGGTGCCGATCGTGCCGCCCGATGACGCTCTGCGCAATGTCCTGTATCGCCAGGCCGAGGAGGAGGGCGCCGAGGCGCTGTATGCCCGGCTGCAGGCGGTCGACCCGGCGGCGGCCCAGAAGATCGATCCGCGCAACGTGCGGCGGGTGATCCGGGCCCTGGAGGTGTGCCTAACCACCGGGCGGCCCATTTCGGAACAGCGGGGCAAGTCGCCGCCGCCATACCAGACGCTGATGATCGGGCTGACGTTGCCCCGCCCACAGCTCTACTGCCGCATCGACGAGCGGGTTGAGGCGATGATCGAGCATGGGCTGGAAGAGGAGGTCAGGCGGCTGGTCGCCGCCGGCTATGGGTTTGACCTGCCGGCCATGTCGGGGGTGGGCTATGGCCAGTTTGGGCCGTACCTGGCCGGGCAGGCGACACTGGCGGAGGTGATCCAGGCGATCAAGCGGGCGACCCGGCGGTTTGTCCGGCAGCAGGGAAACTGGTTTCGCGTGGACGACCCGCGGATCCGGTGGATCGACGCGGGGGAGGATCTGCTGCCGGAAGCGGTGGAGGTAGTGAGGGGATTTCTCGCCGGCCAGCACGGGTGAGGGCCGCTAGGCCTGGTGTGCGACATTGGGGAAAAGCATGGCGGCCGGATCAAGGTAGAAAGCGCGGGGGTGGCCGGGCAGGACAGCAGCTCTACGATCTGGCTGCCGTGCGTGTAACCGGATAGTTACACAAAAGAGAGCCAGCGGACCGGTCCGCTGGCTCTCGTATTGACTATCGAGCGCTAGTTGGGCTGGTAGAGTTCCTGGCCCTTCGATACGGACTTAGCGAGCGGCAGGTAGACAAAGTAGCGCTGGGCGGCCGGGTGAACGGTCACGGTGTGCATGGCGATCGACTCGCCGCACGCATTGCTTACGGTCAGGGTTACGTCGTGTGAGCCGGCGGCCGCGTAGGCGTGGACCACTCTTGGGCTAATGGGGACTCTCACCGGCTTTTTTGTATCGCATACACGCGACGGATGTGAGTGTCAGGACTCACCTCTAGAAGGACCTCAATATCAAGCTTGTAGGCGCCGGCTTCTCGCCGGATCGTGCCGTCATAGTGGGCCGTAACATGGAAAGGGTTGGTATCGTCGGCTCCGGCAAAGAAAGGGAAAGTGCCTCCAAGGGAGACGCGCAGATCGGCGGTTACCTCGCCGGCCCAGGTTGGGGTGTTTGGATCTCCCTGTGGCCCTTCCGAGATGGTGACATCCCCGGCATCGTTCACGGCCCACGTCATCCACACGGGGGCAGGCCCCCAAATTGGCTCTTGCTGTCCAACTCGAAACACGGTTACGGTCCCTGTCCATCCGCCCGACAGGCTCGACAAACCAGGCGTTGCCGTCGGCGGGGATGTGCGGGTGGGGGCCGGTGTTGGCGAAGGGGTGGGCGTGGGCGTCTCGGTGGGTGGTGGGGTGGGTGTGGGCGTGTACGACGGCGTAGGGGTGGGTGTGGGTGTGGACGTAGGCGTGGGGGTCGGCGTAAAGGAGGATGTGGGCGTTGGGGAAGGGGTGGGTGTGGATGTCGGCGGGATTGGCGTTGGCGTGGATGTCGGCGCCGGTGTGGCCGTGGGCGCCCCACACGCTGCCATGAGCCCGACGACCAGGAGCAGGCTGATCAGTGCGGACGATGACCCCTTGAAAGCTATGTTTCCCAGCATCGTTTTCCTCTCTGTAAGCATGCTCTGCTCGCCTGATCCTAACCCTTGGCAGTCACAGGGCGCATCCGGGACTACTGAAAAACCCAGACTTTCGAATGCATCCTACCTGGTGAGATCATCTATGTGCATCTTGTCTCCGCCTGTTCTCCAAGCCACCATATGGGCGGATCTGGTCGCTGTGCAGGTCCGACGATGGCGATATTATGCACCGGAAACCTGTTCTTGTCAACAGAAAAGTGATGCCGCCGGCACTCTGGAGCTGCTGCAAAGTTGCCGTCTAGGCAGCTGCAAGGACGCGAGTTTCACCCGACCTGCGGTCGCGCCCCAGCCGAGGAGAGATCCTTCGCCCACTCCGCCGACACTGCGGCATGCTGCGCCACACTGTACGGCGGTACAGGACCCGCCTGGCTCGCTTCGCAGCCGTGGCCGTCAGGGACATGCGGCATGAGAGCAGCCATGCCTGTCGGAATGGCGGTCAGGAGAGGATGCAGCTTGCTTAGAGTGACGGGGATGGCAGGGTGCAGCAGCCCCGGCGCAGGATGCCTTGTGTCTACCAAATCTGTGGATTGTGTGGTACAATGGGCCGAGGTGGCAGAGAGCCCCAGTGGAGGGTGGAGGAAAGGAGAGGGTTAAAATGTCCGAGGCAGAGCATCTCGCGGGCGCGCTCACGAGGTTTTTTAGCCGCAAGGACAACGGTTGGTTTACGTCATTTACTACGGCCATTGCCGGGCTGACGGCGCAGCAAGCGGCGTGGGTGCCGGGGTCGGGGTTTAACAGCGTTTGGGGCCTGGTCGATCACGTTTGGTTTTGGCAGCAGTTCGCCCTGCCTCTGCTGCGCGGCCTGCCTGAGGATCAGCAGACGCTGCGCCGCGAGGAGGACTGGGCGCCGATCGCCGATCCGGCCGACGAGAAGGCCTGGCAGGCGGCCTGCCGGCGGGCGGTGGAGGTGAATGCCGAGCTGGCGGCCTATGTGGCCGGGCTGACCGACGAAGAGCTGGATCTGCCCTACGCACCGGACAAGGCCCGGCGCCGGCAGGTAATCCAGGGCCTGATGGCCCACAACAGTTATCACACCTGCGAGATCATTTCGGTCCGGCACATGCAAGGACTGTGGCTAGAAGAGACGTAACGAGGGGGAAGTATGTTTAGGATTGCACTGGCCCAGATCAATTCGACCGTTGGGGACCTGGCCGGAAATGAGGCCAAGATCGCAGAGGGGATCGCCCGCGCCAGGGAGGCGGGGGCCGACTTGGTGGCCTTTCCCGAGCTGGCGGTCACCGGGTACCCACCCGAGGATCTGCTGCTCAAACCGAGCTTTGTTGCAGCCAACCTGGAGGTCATCGAGCGGATTGCCGGGCTGACGCAGAGGATCACCGCCGTTGTCGGCTTTGTGGACCAGGACACCGATCTGCACAACGCCGCCGCCGTGCTCCACGATGGCGAGCTGGTCGCGGTCCACCACAAGATCTACCTGCCCAACTATAGTGTCTTTGACGAGGACCGCTATTTCGGCGCAGGAAACCTCCCGTTGCTCTTGACCTTGGGCGATGTCACCATCGGCATCAGCGTCTGCGAGGATATCTGGCACCCGGCCGGTCCCGTCGATATCCAGGCCTTGTCCGGGGCGCAGTTGGCGATCAATATTTCGGCGTCGCCCTATCACGCCGGCAAAGGTTTGGCCCGCGAGCGGATGCTGGCCACCCGGGCCGCCGACAGCGTGGTGTTTGTGGCGTTCTGCAACCTAGTTGGCGGACAGGACGAGCTGGTGTTTGACGGTGGGAGCGCCATTTTCGATGAGCGGGGCGACCTGATTGCCCGCGGGCGGCAGTTCGGCGAGGACCTGGTGGTGGCCGATCTGGACCTGGCGGCGGTCTTTCGGCAGCGCCTCCACGACCCCCGCCGCCGCAAGGAACAGGCGTGCCAGCCCGACGAGGCGGTGGAGTGGGTGCCCCTGACGCCGATCCCGAGGGGGGAAAGGCCCCCGGCCGTCGCCCTGATCCGGCCGCGCCTGGACCCGGCGGCCGAGGTTTTGCAGGCGCTGGCGGTTGGCACCCGCGACTATGTGCGTAAGAACGGTTTCCGGGAGGTGGTCATTGCCCTGTCGGGCGGAATTGACTCAGCGCTGGTGGCGGCCGTGGCCGTGGAGGCGCTGGGGAAGGAGAATGTGACCGGGGTGTTTATGCCCACCCGCTACTCGTCGGAGCACAGCCGCGAGGATGCGACGCAACTGGCGGAGAACCTGGGGATCCGCTTTTCGACGGTGCCGATCGACGAGGTGTTCCAGGCCTACCTGGACAGTCTGGCCGAGCCGTTCGCCGGGCGCAAGCCGGACAGCGCCGAGGAGAATATCCAGGCCCGCATCCGGGGCAATATCCTGATGGCGCTGTCGAACAAGTTCGGATCGCTGGTGCTGACGACGGGGAACAAGAGCGAGCTGAGCGTGGGGTACTGCACGCTGTACGGCGACATGGCCGGCGGCTATGCGGTGATCAAGGATGTGCCCAAGATGCTGGTGTATGACCTGGCCCGCCACATCAACGACCGGGCCGGTCGGGCGGTGATCCCGCAGCGGACGATCGACAAGGCGCCGACCGCCGAGCTGCGGCCCAACCAGAAGGACGAGGACAGCCTGCCGCCCTACCGACTGTTGGACCCGATCCTGCACGCCTACGTGGAGGAGGACCTGAGCCTGGAGGAGATTGTGGCGTTGGGCCACGATCCGGCGATGGCGGCGGATGTGCTGAGAAGGGTGGATTGGGCCGAGTACAAGCGGCGGCAGGCGGCGCCGGGGCCGCGGATCACTTCGCGGGCGTTTGGGCGGGACAGGCGACTGCCGATTACCAACCGGTTTCGGGAAAAGATGGATTGATGGGACGTAGATGAACGGCCGCCAGAGATGTGCGGCACATGCAGATTGACGCAGACTGTGTCTGCGCTAAGGGTTGGGTGAAATCCTGGCAGGTCGCGGAAGACCTGCCAGGCTTGCTCTTTAGGGCGCTATTCGTAGCGGAGGGCGTCCAAGGGGGCCAGGCGGGCGGCGCGGGCGGCGGGGTAGAGGCCGGCCAGCAGGCCGACCAGGGCGGCAAAGGCCAGCGCCCCGACGACCAGCCACCAGGACACGACAAAGAAGGTGCCGCGCACGTCCATATCCTGCCAGCGCAGAATGACCAGGATCAGCCAGTTCAGGAGCAGGCCGAGCAGCCAGCCGAGGATGGTGCCGATGACGCCGCCCAGCAGGCCGATCATCGACGCCTCGACGACAAACAGGGCCCGGATCTGACCCGGCGCGGCGCCCACCGCCTTCATGATGCCGATTTCCTTGGTCCGCTCGTAGACGGACATGATCATGGTGTTGGCGATGCCGATGCTGGCCACCAGGAGGGCCAGGGTGCCGACCGAGGCGAGCATGGTCTGGAGGACGATCATGGCCCGGTTGATCACGTCCAGGATTGTCTTGAGCGATTGGACCGAAAAGCCCAGGCCACTGAGCCAGTCGACGATGTTGACCGCGTCGCTCAGCGACCGGGCGCGGATGAGCAGCGCGTCGTAGCCATAGTTGGTGATATAGTCGGGGTCGCCATACCACCACTCGATCAGCTTGAGCCGGTCGGGGACGGACAGGCTGACATTGCCCCACCGTGTCTCAAAGATGCCGGCGATCTGGAAGGGAAAGGCCTGCGACTCGCCGCGGGGGGAGTAGAGGACCAGCTCGACCGGGCGGCCGATCAGGCCAGCAAGATCCTCCCGTTTGTAGTCAAAGTCCTCGAAGATGGCTTCGGTGACCAGCAGGCTGCCCTCGGTCGCAGTGTCGACCCCGGCCAAAAGCTCGGGCCCTTCTTCGAACAGGCCGGGGAAGGGAGTGAGGTTGGTCTGCCACGGCGTGGCTCGCACTTCGCGGCCGTCGAGACGCAGGCTCATGCGCATGCCGTCGGGCAGGTTCAGGTTGGAGACAATTGTATCCACGTCGTCACGGGCTTTTATCTGTTCGACGAGCTCCGGGGTCAGCAGGCGGGTGCGGACCGCCTGGCCGAAGGGGTTGAGACCGCTGGCCTCTTCGGTGACAGGGTAGATCTGGAGGGTCTCGAGTCCGACGGTGTTGAAGGAGTTCATCATCTCGCGCTGGACGCCGACGCCCAACGAGACCATGGTGACGATGGTCAGGATGCCGACCACGATGCCTACTGTAGTCAGCGCGGTGCGGGCCTTGTGGCGGGTCAGGTTGCTCAGGGCGGTTTTGAACAGGTCGCGGAGCTTCATGGTTGAGCCTCCTGGAGGGAGGTCGGTTCGGGTGTTTCTTGTTCTTCGATGCGGCCGTCGCGCATGCGGATGACGCGGGTGGCAAAGGCGGCGGCGTCGGGGTCGTGGGTGACTACCAGTATGGTCACGCCCTGATCCCGGTTGAGGGCACGCAGCAGGGCCATGATCTCCCGGCCGGTGGTGCTGTCGAGGTTGCCGGTGGGCTCGTCGGCGAGGATGATGGCCGGATGACCGACCAGAGCCCGGGCGATGGCCACCCGCTGCTGCTCGCCGCCGGAGAGCTGGGTGGGACGGTGGCCGATCCGGTCGCCCAGGCTAACCTGGGCCAGCAGGTCGCGGGCCCGGGCCAGGCGATCGCGCTCGGCCATGCCGATAAAGATCAGAGGCAGGGCCACGTTCTCGAGAGCCGTCAGGCGCGGCAGCAGGTTAAAGCTTTGAAAGACAAAGCCCACCCGCTGCCGCCTGTGCTCGGTGAGGACCTTTTCTTTGCTTGCGCCAAGCTCGACGCCGTCGATCCACAGCTCGCCGCCTGTCGGGCGGTCGAGACCGCCGACCAGGTTCAGAAAGGTCGATTTTCCGGAGCCTGACGGGCCAACCAGGGCCACGAACTGGCCCTGGGACACCTCCAAGCTGACACCGCGCAGCGCCTCGACCTTGGTCTCGCCCACCTGGAAGGTGCGAGACAGGTTGACGGCGCGGACGGCCAGGTTACTTGTCATAAGTCGGTCTTTGCTCTTATTGTAGTGATTCGGCTACCTTGATCGCCTCTTCCAGGCTGATGCTCCCTGCCACTGCCATGGCCGTGCCGTTTTCGGTCCAATAGAGGAAGGTGTTCCCGCTCGCTGCTTCGGCGATTACTGTGGCTTGCTGGCCGCGGACCGTCGTCTCTGCGGGCTTGCCCAACAGCGATAGATGGGACAGCTCGTAGCCTTCCGGCAGCTCATACCCTTGCATGACGGTGAACGAGACCTGCGGCGAGTGGTCGTAGCGCAAGATGATGGTGCCGCCTGTCTTGAACACCTCGATCAGCGTCACTCCCTCCGGCACATAGCCGGGCACGAGCAGCGAGTAGCCGTCGGCCGCGGCCTGAGCCTTGGCCTCGTCGAGGGTCAGCGCCGCAGTCTCTTCGGCCTGGACTTTAAAGACCTCTGCGCCTTCGGGGATTTCCAGGTGGAAACGGGAATCGGGCACGCCGGGGTTTAGCTCATAGCTCAGCACTTCAATGGTGCCGTGGCCGAGGCTGCTGGCCTCGTAGGTGGCTTTGAGGGTGATCCACCGCTCCTGGTCGACCCACACGGTGGCGATGCCGTTGCCAGGGAATAGCTGCTGGCCGCTGCCCTCTTTGGGGCTGAAGGTCAGCTTGTAGGTATCGTGACCGGCGACCGACTCTTCACCCACCAGCTCGACGTTGCTGGCGTCGAGCACTTGCTGGATCATGCCTTGCATGGAGGAGAGCAGCTCTTGGGGCAGCGGCATGTCCATTTCGCCGGCGGCGCCGACCTCGACCTGGTTGCGGGCCGGGTCGTAGAACGAGACCTGCTGGCCGTCGGTTACCAGGATCATGCCTTTGAGCTCGGACCGAGAGGCGTCGATCACCTCGGCGCGCACGCTGTTGGGTGACTTTTCCCACACCTCGGCCGTCACTGCCATCTCCACGCCCATGGCGCTCATGTCCACCTTGACCACAGCATGGGCGTCCACGGTGCTCTCGGCGGTCTCGCGCATCTTGGCGACAATCTGCTCGGCGGTGATCCGCTGGCCGCAGCCGGCCAGGAGCAGGCTGAGGATCAGAATCAGACTCGATAGGACCAGAACTCTTTTGTGCATGACATACCTCCCTTTCATACTGCTGCTACACCGGATATCTTATCATGCGCCGATTACCGCCGTATGACAGGGATGTTACCGCAATATTATCGCTGCTGGTTTAGCGGCAGGGCAAAGCCGGACTGGGCGCCGCCTGTGGGGCGGTTTTCCAACCAGATGCGCCCACCGTGGGCGGCGATGACTTCGCGGGCGATGGTCAAGCCCAGGCCGGCGCCGCCGCCCGGCCCGCGAAAATAGGGCTCAAAGGCCTGCGCTTGTGCTTCCGGGGTCACGCCCGGGCCGCCGTCGTCGACGGTGACCCTGGCCTCGCCGACCCCGTCAGCGACTGCCAAGCGGACGGCTCCACCCGGCGGCGTGGCCTTTAGAGCGTTGTCGAGAAGGTTGACCAGCACCTGCTGCAGGCGGTCGGCGTCGCCGCTGACAGGCTGCCGGGCGACATCAGCCGGCAGATCCAAGGCCAGGGTCACCCCCATTTGCTCCGCCTTGCGACTCAACAGGGCGGCTGCGGAACGGGCTACGGCAGCCAGATCGACCGTTGTCCGGTTCAGGTGCAGCTCGCCCCGCTGCAGGCGCGAGGCGGCCAACAGATCATCGACCAGGCGGATCAGCCGGTCGGCCTGCTCGTCCATAGTCGCCAGGGAGGCCTGAGACTCTGCCGGCGCGCTGTCCTGGAGGTTGACGATAAAGCCCTTGATCGCCGTCAAGGGGGTGCGCAGGTCGTGGGAGACTTGAGCGATGAACTTGCGGCGGGTCGCCTCCAGGCGAGCCAGGTCGGCGGCCATCTGGTTGATGCCAGCGGTCAGCCGGCCGATCTCGTCCTCCGAGGTGACGGCGACGCGGCGGCTAAAGTCGCCGGCGGCGATGGCCCGGGTGGCCGCTTCGGCCTCGCGCAGCGGGCGGGTCACCCGGCGGGCCAGGAGCAGGCTGGCCGCCAGGGCCACGGCCAAGGCCGCTGCGCCGGCCCCAACTAACACCAGGCGCAAGGCACCCAGGAAGGCTTGGGTATCGCCGACGTCACGCGACACTTCGACGACGGCCTGGACCGTGCCATCGGCGGCCGTCACCGGGCGGGCGGTGTAGCGCCGGCTTAAAAGATCCTGGCTGGCGGCCAGGAAGAGGGTCGGGCGCCGGTAACGGAGCTCGGTCAGGGCGGCGCTGCTCGGCAGCGGGCCCATGTCGTGGGTGGCGGCCAGCAGCGTGCCGGTGCGGGAGTTGAACAGGCGCACGTCGTAGCCGGCCTGCGGTGCGAAAAAGCCGGTGATCTGCGGCGCCAGGGTGGCCAGATCGGCCTCGCCGGAGGCAGTGGCTGCCGTGTAGGCCGCATAGAAATCGGCCAGGGACGATAGCTCTTCCTCGGCCTGGAGGTCGAGGTGGCGCGCGGTGAGGAAATAGACACCCAAACCGAGTGCGGCAACCAGTACTGTGCTGATCAGCCCATAGACCAGGGCCAGGCGTACTGCTAGGCTGCGCCGGATGGGGGCCGGGAGCTTCATTCGACCAGCCGGTAGCCGACGCCGCGCTCAGTCTGGATCAGGTCGGCGCCGGGGTCGATCTCGGTCAGTTTTTGCCGGAGGCGGTGGACATGGACATCGACGGTCCGGTCGTCGATGAACTCGTCGGCACCCCACACCTGGTCGAGGAGAGTGGTGCGGCTGAAGACCTGGCCCCGGTGCTGGGCCAGAAAGAGGAGCAGGTCGTATTCGCGAAGGCGCAGGTCGAGGAGATGGCCGGCGTACCATGCCTGGCGGGCAGGGGCATCGAAATAGAGACCCTCCGACGGCACGGCTGCCACCGGAGGGTGAATTCCCGTCTCAAGGCTAGCCAGGCGGGCTGCCAGTGCCAGGGCTTCGGCCCGGCGGCGCAGCACCGCCCGCACGCGGGCGGCCAGCTCACGAGGGTTGAAGGGCTTGACTACGTAATCGTCGGCGCCAAGCTCCAGGCCGACGATCACATCTACGTCGTCGTCGCGGGCGGTCAGGATGATGACCGGTATGTTTGAGCCGGCCCGGCGCATGGAGCGAAGCAGGTCCAGACCGTCCATGTCGGGCAGCATGAGGTCGAGGATGAGCAGATCAGGCTGCCGGCCCGGATCTGCGATTGCAGCCAGTGCGGTTTTGCCGTCGCCAGCAGTGCGGACCTGGAACCCCTCGCCTTTGAGCCGTTGA
Source organism: Anaerolineae bacterium (assembly GCA_034429215.1). GTDB lineage: Bacteria > Chloroflexota > Anaerolineae > JAAYZQ01 > JAAYZQ01 > JAFGOG01. The sequence continues at coordinate 35,583 of DAOUGI010000029.1, forward strand.
TCGATGACCTGCAAGATGGCCGGCTCATCGTCTATGACCAGGATCGTGTCGTGGGCCATACACTTACCTTACCAGCCCAATTGTAGTCCAATTGAAGCGAAATGGCAAGCAGCAGAAGCCCAGCTCGACGCCATCTCTACCAGCGGGAGCGACCACCCCCGCGCTGACCACCACGCTGGCCACCCTTGCGGTCCGCTTGTGGCCGTGCTTCGGCGACATCGATCTCGCGGCCGTCCAGCATTCTGCTTTTCAGCCCCGCAACCGCTGCCTGAGCGGCTTCCTCGGTGGCCATCTCGACGAAGGCAAAGCCCCGCGACCGGCCGCTATAGCGGTCGGTGATCAGGCTGACCGATTCGACTTGTCCAAACTCGGCGAACAAGGCTCGGAGTCCATCCTCCGACGTCTCATAACTCAAATTGCCGACATACATCTTTTTGCCCATTTTGTTCTCCCTCTCCTTTACAAATAATAAAGCGCCTGGGCCGGTAAGCCTGGGCGCTCATCCTCCTGTGACGGAACCAGTTACTTACTTTTCTCTGGGTTCAGTCTACCACTTAAGGTGGCGGCTGTCAAGTATCAGAGATAGACAGTTAGTCGGGGTTTTTGCCCCCGCCGTTTCGCTTGTGGTCGGTTACGTAAAAGCCGGATCCTTTGAAGATGATGGCCGGACAGGATAGGAGCCGGCGCACTTGCACATGGCCGGCCGGGCATTGTGCAGGCGACGGGGCGGCTGCCGGGCCAGCACTTGTCCATTGTTCAAAGTGGGAACCGCACTCCAGGCATTCGTACTCGTAGATTGGCATCGTTTCTCTCAAGGCAGCAAACGGCGGGTGGGGTTACCCTTGGCATCCCCCACCCACTCACATGGATCATCCCTGACGTTACTTGGCCTGGACGGTGATCTTTTTCGGCTTGATTTCTTCGCTCTTGGGCAGGCGCAGGGTCAGCACGCCGTTCTCGAAGCTGGCTTCGGCCTTGCCGGCCTCCACGGGCACATTCAGGTTGAGCGAGCGCCGCAACGTCCCGTAAAACCGTTCGGTGATGGCATAGCTCCGCCCTTCCGCAGGCGGGGCAGGCACCTCGGCCGAGATCGTCACCACGTCGCCGTCGATGGTGATTTCCACCCTGTCGGGATCAACCCCGGCGATCGCCGTTTCGATCACTACCGCATCCTCTGTCGTGTAGGCATCGACCGGAAGCTGGTAAACACGGTCTTGTCGTTCCCGATCCCAGCGCCCATACCGCCCGCGCGCCGGCATGGTAAAGCTCTCGTCAAAGAGCCGGTCCATCGCGTCCCGCAACGTCAAAGGCTCCCAAGTTGACATTTGATTAGCCATTTCGCATCTCCTCTTATTTAGCCTGGATCTTGATCTGCTTTGCCTTGGCCTGTTCGGCCTTGGGCAGCTTGAGCATCAACACGCCGTTCTCAAAGGTCGCTTCTGCCTCGTCGGCCTTGATCTCCACCGGCAAAGTCAGGGACCGCTGGAATGAGCCGTAGCTGCGCTCCTTGTAGTAATAGTCGCCGCGTTTCTCTTCGGTCTCTTCCTTCGTTTCGCCGCGGATCTCCAACGCATTGCCGGTGATGGTGATGTCGACCTCTTCCGGTTTCATGCCGGGCAGCGAGGCCTTGACCATCACTTCGCCTTCTGTCTCGTACATGTCGACTGCCGGGAACGATGCGCCCTCAGGCCGTCCAAACGCTAGTGCGCCGAACGGACTCTTGCGGACCATGCTCTCTTCGAACAGTTGGCTCATCGCATCCCGCAAGGTCATCATGTCTCGAAACGGTTCCCAACGCACCAAGTCAGCCATTTTACACCTCCACAGTTGATTGGTTACCCCAGTTTCGAGTAAGAGTGTACAACGGTTGTGTTAGAAGAACGCAAGAGGAACGTTAGAGAATTGTTAGACCTACTCGCGCGGTCGCTCGGTCAAGATGGCCGGCAGCGTCATCTCCTGCCCGTCGCGGATGAAGGTCACCTGGATCGTCTGCCCGATCTGGGTTCGCATATCGAGAAAGAGGGTCAGCTCTTGGGTGCTGGCAATAGGCTCGCCGTCCAGGGCGGTGATGATGTCGCCGCCGACAGGCAGCAGACTGTTCCCGACTTGGACCTGGCGCTGCCCGCCGCGCAGCCCGGCCTTGTCCGCAGGCGCACCGGCTATGATCTCGATCAGGAGAACGCCTTCGGTGACCGGGACGTCCATGCCTGCTTGCCGCAGGACGTCGACCCACTCGGGCGTCACATCCAAGAGGCGCACTCCCAGCCACGGGTGGGCAAAATAGCCATTGGCGATCAATTCGGGGACCACACGCCGCACCGAGCTGACCGGCACGGCAAAGCCGATGCCGGCCGACGACTGGCTGGCACTTAGGATGGCGGTGTTGACGCCGATCACCCGACCCGACAGGTCGAGTAGCGGCCCGCCCGAGTTGCCGGGGTTGATCGCGGCGTCGGTTTGGATGATTTCGCCGATGAAACGGTCATTGGGGCTCTCGATCACCCGGCCCAGGGCGCTGACTACGCCGGTGGTCAGTGTCCGTTCCAGGCCAAAGGGGTTGCCGATGGCCACCACAAACTGTCCGACGCGCAGGTTTTCGGAATCGCCCAGGGGGATGGGGTGCAACTGGTCGGGCGGCAGATCTACCTTGATTACCGCCAGGTCGTTCGACGGATCGGAGCCGACCACTCGAGCGGTTACGACCGTCTCGTCGGGCATAGTCACCGACAGTTCTCTGGCACCCTCGATGACGTGATAGTTGGTGACGATATGCCCTTCCAGGTCGTAGACAAAGCCTGAGCCGGACCCTTCCTCAGGTATAGGCTGCATGAAAAAGTCGTAACCGACCTGCCTATTAATGATATTCACCACGCCGGGGCCGGCGCTGTCGTAGACCCCGATCACCCTGTTCTCAAAATCGGAGGCGGCCGAGACCATTTCTCTCCCGGAGGTCTCTGCCGGGGGAACGGGCGCGGGTACCCTAGTCGCGAGCGGAGGGATTGTGGGCGTTGGAATGGGTGTGGGCGACGGCGCCTGGGTCATCGATCGAGATAGGGCGGTGGGAAGTGAACAGCCGAATAGGGCCAAGGCTATGATCAAAGCAACCAGCCAGAACTTGGTGCGGGTCAACATGTTGTCCTCCCTAAATGGCTCGGGTTAGCCGGCCTTGCGCAGTTCCTCAACGAGCTGCCGCTGGCCGGGCGTCAACTTGGGCAGTTGGACCTCAACCTTGGCGTACAGGTCGCCGTGCTCGTTGGGCTGGCGCAGCTTGGGCATGCCTTTGCCGCGCAGCCGGAAGGTGCAGCCGTTCTGCGTATCGGCTGGAATGCGCAGCATGACACTGCCCTCCATGGTCGGCACCTGGATCTCACCGCCCAGGAGCATGGTATACAGGTCGACGTGGACGGTCGTGTGCAGGTCGTCGCCCTTGCGCTCAAAGCGTGGATCGGGCAGCACGGTCACCCGCAGGTACAGGTCGCCGGTGGCCGCCCCCGCTGTGCCGCTGCCGCCGCCGCCGCTCATCCGCACCCGGGTGCCGGTCTTGGCGCCGGCCGGAATCTTGATCTCCATGCGGCGAAGGTCCTTCCCTTCCTTTTGAGGGGAGAGGGGGGACTGGTCGGCCATCTGCAGCAGGCGGGTAGTGCCGTGGTAAGCTTCCTGAAGGGTGATCTCGACCGGATGCTCATAGTCCTGCCCGCGCTGGGGCCGGGCCTGGCGCCGAAACCCTCCTGAAGCACCACGGGCCCTCATGCCCGGCGCACCACCCGTTTCCATGCCGCCAAAGATCTGGCTGAAAAAGTCGGAAAAGGGATTGGCGCCGCCAAATAGCTGCTCCAGGTCTTCTGGCGTAGCGTACCGGACGTTGGCGCCCCCGCCCGGGGCCCCTCCTGCCGCCCAGCGGCTCCAGTCATAGTCCTGAGACTGACCGCCGCCACGCTGCCACTGCTGCCAGTCAGCGCCAAGCTGGTCGTATTTGCCCCGCTTGTCCGGGTCTGACAGGACTTCGTACGCCTCGTTGATCTCTTTGAACCGCTCTTCGGCCTTGGGATCGTTTGGATTGGCGTCAGGGTGGCATTGCTTGGCCAGCCGGCGAAAGGCGGACTTGATCTCTTTATCGCTTGCGTTCTTTTTTACGCCAAGGATTTGGTAGTAATCCCTATATTCCATCGGCTCTTGCTCCTAAACGGCTACGACTACCCTGGCCGGCCGGAGCAGCTGATCCTGCTGCCGGTAGCCGGGCTCCAGCACATCGACGATCGTGTCGGGCTCAACGCCCACCCGGGCATGATCGACTGTGGCTACCGCTTCGTGCCAGTGAGGGTCGAACGGCCGGCCCTGTTCCCGGATCGGCTCGACGCCTTCGCGCTGCAACAGTTGCAACGCGGCCCGGTGGGTCAACTGGACGCCGTCGCGCAGCCCGCGCCCGTCGCCTGACGGGGCAGCCAACGCCCGCTCCAGGTCGTCGACCACAGGCAGAAAGCTGCGCAGCAGCCGCTGGCGCTCGGCGTCGATCTTGTCTTCGGCCATGCGCTGCTGTCGCTTGCGATAGTTGTCCATGTCTGCCTGCAAACGGAGCGCCCGGTCGCGCCAGTCCTGATCATTGGCCTGGGTGGCCTGGGCCTGTTCCCTGCCACCATCCACTCTGTTGCGCTCCGTGGGCCGGGGCCACACGGCATCTATTCGCTGCTCCGCTTCGACACTCTGCCTGGTTTGGGCAGGCGGTTCAGCCGGCCACTCCTGGGCATCTGGGTGCGAATTGCTCACCGCAGCCCGGGCCTCCATGACGACCGGCTCGGCCAGATCATGGAGATCCGGCTCTTGGCCGTCCCGGGATCGAATAACCGACTGCTCGGCCCTCGATCTGACCTTGACTGGTATGCGGATAGCCTTATCCATTGTAATCCTTCCCGCTCAAAAGAGCAACATAGGCCGCTTGCGCGGAATCCCTCCCTTCCCAGGGAAGGCGCGGGCTCCCCGCAAGCGGCCATTTCCTCATGCCTTTAGAAACCGGGTTTTTCAAAAAACCGGTTTCTCAGGATGGCTAGACCTCACGAAACTCGCCTTCTACGACCTCTTGCTCGCCTGGACGGCCTTCCGGGCTTGGGCCAGGCTCGTGGCCCTGGTCATCCCCGCCTGCTCCACCCTGAGGGCCGCCGTTGCCGCCCTGCTGTTGGGCGTACATCTGCTGGCCGATGGCGTAGCTGGCCTGTTGGAGACGTTCGATGAGCTGGCGGATGCGAGCTGTGTCATCGCCGTCCTTGGCCTGCTTGAGCTCTTCAATGGTCCGCTCGATGGTCGAACGGTCGGCAGCCGGTATCCGGTCGCCCAGATCGCGGAGCGTCTTTTCGGTCTGGTAGATCAGCATGTCGGCAGCGTTGCGGGCCTCGATCAGCTCCTTGCGGCGCCGGTCTTCGGCCTCGTTCTGCTTGGCCTGCCCGACCATGCGCTCTACGTCGCTCTTGCTCAGGTTGGTGCTGGCTGTGATGGCGATCTTTTGTTGCTTGCCGGTCGCTTTGTCCTGAGCGGTCACGTTCAGGATGCCGTTGGCGTCGATGTCAAAGGAGACCTCGATCTGGGGCATCCCCCGCGGCGCGGGCGGGATGCCTTCCAGGTTGAAACGGCCCAAAGTCATGTTGTCGGCAGCCATCGGACGCTCGCCTTGCAGGACGTGGATGGTAACCGCGGTCTGCCCGTCGTCGGCGGTGCTAAAGACTTCGCTTTTGCGGACCGGGATGGTCGTGTTGCGCTCGATCAGGGGCGTCATCACGCCGCCGAGGGTCTCTACGCCCAGGGTCAGCGGTGTCACGTCCAGAAGGAGCACGTCCTTGACCTCGCCGCCCAGCACGCCGGCCTGAATGGCCGCGCCCACGGCCACGACCTCGTCGGGGTTGACGCCCCGATGCGGCTCTTTGCCATTGGCCAGGCTGCGAACCAGATCCTGGACCATCGGCATGCGGGTTGCGCCGCCGACAAGCACTACCTCGTTGATGTCGCCGGCCTGTAGCTTGGCGTCACGCAAAGCTTGCTCGAAAGGCCCACGAAGGCGCTGGACCAGTTCATTGGTCAGCTGTTCCAGCTTGGCGCGCGTCAACTTGATCTGCAGGTGCTTGGGACCGGATGCGTCGGCGGTGATGAAGGGCAGGTTGATCTCGGTCTCGATCACGGTCGACAGCTCGATCTTGGCCTTTTCGGCGGCCTCTTTCAAGCGCTGCAAGGCCTGGCGGTCCTGACGCAGGTCGACGCCCTGCTCTTTTTTGAATTCGTCGGCCACCCAGTCGACGATCTGCTGGTCCCAGTCGTCGCCACCCAGGAAGGTGTCGCCGCTGGTGGAGCGGACCTCAACCACGCCTTCGCCAACGTCCAGGATTGACACATCGAAGGTGCCGCCGCCCAGGTCAAAGACCAGGATCGTCTCGGCGGACTTTTTGTCCAGGCCGTAAGCCAGCGAAGCGGCCGTCGGCTCGTTGATGATGCGCAACACCTCAAGGCCGGCGATCCGGCCGGCATCCTTGGTTGCCTGGCGCTGCGAGTCGTTAAAGTAGGCCGGCACAGTGATCACGGCCTGGGTGACCCGCTCGCCCAGATAGGCGGCGGCGTCGTCGGCCAGCTTGCGCAGGATCATGGCCGAGATCTCTTGCGGTGTGTATTCTTTGCCGGTTTGCGGCAGTGAGACACGGGCATCGCCGCCCTTGCCTTCGACAATCTTGTAAGGCAGCACCTTGTGCGCCTTGCGCACTTCCGGATCGTCAAAGCGCCGGCCCATCAACCGCTTGATCGAATAGACGGTATTGTCGGGATTGACAACCGCCTGGCGCCGAGCCGTCTGGCCTACCAACCGCTCGCCGGTTTTGGTGAAAGCTACTACCGACGGCAGCAGGCGCCCTCCTTCAGCAGTAGGGATGACGGTTGCTTCGCCGCCCTCGATGACGGCCATGACGCTGTTCGTTGTGCCCAAATCTATACCCAATATTTTGCTCATTGTTATCTATCCTCCACTTTTTCCCATAAACCTATGGTCGTAATTGAGACAAGGTTACTATTTCAACGTTAGAATGCAATTAGAAGTGTGTTAGCGTTTTGTTAGACATAGATGGGAGGCCAGTCGGCCTCCCATCTGTGTTTGCATCAGTGCGCGTGGCCGTTGCCATCGACCCGCAGGGCCTCGGCCGGGTCATCGGGAATTATCTCTACGATTGGTCCGAGGAGAATGGGCGGCAGCAGGGCTTTTTCCAGCACCTGGTCGATGTGCTCGACCGGCACGAAGGTCAGCTCCCGGCGCACATCCTCGGGCAGGTCGTCCAGATCCATCTCGTTGCGCTTGGGCAGGATGATCACCTTGAGCCCGGCGCGGTGAGCGGCCAGTACCTTCATCTTGAGCCCGCCGATCGGCATCACCCGGCCCAGGAGGGTGACTTCTCCGGTCATCCCGACGTCAGATCGCACCGGCCGTCCAGTTAGCTGGCTGACGATGGCCGTAACCATTGTGACGCCGGCGCTCGGGCCGTCCTTGGGCACCGCCCCGGCCGGAACGTGGATGTGCATGTTGATCCGCTCGAACAGCTCGGGTTGCACGCCCAGCTCGTGAGCCTTGGCCTGGGCGTAGCTGTAGGCGATCTGCGCCGACTCTTTCATCACGTCGCCCAACTGGCCGGTGAGGGTCAACTGCCCTTTGCCACGACTCTGGCTGGCTTCGATGTAGAGCACGTCGCCGCCGACCGGGGTCCAGGCGAGGCCGGTGGCCACACCGGGGATCTCGAGCCGCTCGGTGGCATCAAAGAGGTGATGCGGCTTGCCCAGGAAAGTGCGCAGGTCGTCTGGCGTCACCCGTACCGCCTGAGCCTCACCTGAGGCGATCTGGACGACTGCCTTGCGACAGGCACGGCCGATCTCGCGCTCTAGATTGCGCACCCCGGCTTCTCGGGTATAGTCGCGGATGATCGCCCGCAGCGCGCTTTCCTCGAACAGGATCTCGCCTTCGCGGAGCCCATTGGCCCGTACCTGGCGCGGGATAAGGAACTGCTGGGCGATGTGGGTCTTTTCGTATTCGGTGTAGCCATCCAGTTGGAGGATCTCCATCCGGTCGCGCAGCGGCTCGGGGATCGGATCCAGTTGATTGGCGGTGGTGATAAAGATCACGTCGCTCAGGTCAAAATCCACGTCCAGGTAATGGTCGCGAAAAGCAGAGTTTTGCTGTGGGTCGAGCACTTCTAGCAGGGCACTGGCCGGATCTCCCCGCCAGTCCATGCCGATCTTGTCCACCTCGTCCAGCATGAACACCGGATTGCGGGTGCCGGTGCGCTTGATGGCCTGGATGATGCGGCCGGGCATGGCCCCGACGTAGGTGCGGCGGTGGCCCCGGATCTCGGCTTCGTCGCGCATTCCGCCCAGACTCATGCGGGTGAACTCGCGGCCCAATGCCCGGGCAATCGACTTGCCAAGGGAAGTCTTGCCAACCCCCGGCGGTCCGACGAAGCATAGGATGGTGCCCATGGCCTCGCCCTGTTCGTCTTGCCCGCCGTCGCCCTGCTCCGCTGCCTGTCCACCGCGCTCATTGACCATTTTGCGGACGGCCAGGTATTCGACGATTCGATCCTTGACCTCCTGAAGGTCATAGTGGTCCTCATCGAGCACCTGACGGGCATGAGCGATCTCTAGATTATCGTCGCTCATCTTGTTCCACGGCAGATCGACCAGCCAATCGAGGTAGGTCTTGATGACCGGATATTCGGCAGACTGGGGCGACATCTTTTCCATGCGGCTGAGCTCGCGCAAGGCCTGCTCGCGCGCCTCCTCTGGCAAGCCTGCTTCTTCGATCTTGCTCCTGTATTGCGGCGCCTCGGACTGGGTATCGTCGGACTCACCCAACTCACGGCGGATTGCCTCTAGCTGCTGCCGCAGCAGGTATTCGCGCTGCTGCTTGCCCATGACTTCCTGGGCATCTTCGGAGATCTTTTGTGTCAGCGATAGGACCTCTTTTTCGTGCGCCAGGTGGGCGATCAGTCGCCGCATCTTTTCGGCCATCGTTTCGTCTTCCAGCAAGGCCTGAAGCTCGCCAAGCGCCATGTGGCTGTTGGAGGCGATCATGTATACCAGTTGGCGGCGATCTCGAAGCTGCTCCAGAAATTGTCCCACCCCTGCCGGCAGGTTGGGCATGAGGGTGATGACGGCCTGGGCCGCCTGCACCAGGCTGCGCTGCAACGCCTCGGCTTCCAGCGACTCTTCGTCCTGGTCGGGCGCCAGCCGAATGCGAGCCTGAAGGTATGGATCCTCGACCGTCCAGGCCTCGACCTGGAACCGCTCCAATCCCTGGACGATTACCTGCAGCTCGTCGTCTTCATTCCGAACGATCCGATGGATCAGGCCGATAGTGCCCGTCTCGTGTACTTGACCGGGCATTGGATCCTCAACTTGCTCTTTTACCATCACCAAGCCTACCAACCGGTCCCCGTCGAACGCTTTTTCCACCAACCGGACTGAGCGCTCAGTTCCTACCAGGAGCGGCAGGACAGTGTGAGGCAGCGCCACTGTGTTTCGCAGGGGCAGGATCGGCAGCTCGGCAGGCAGCGAGGCCAGTATAGGCTGGCCGATTAACTGATCATGCATAGATTGTGCCACTCTATATTCTCCGTTTCCGCAGTTCCCTTGTAACCAATAACGATCACGAATTGCTCACAAGAGATGATATATGGGAAGCGTAAGAATAGCATTAGCCGAGTATAAGAATCATATAAGATTTTTCCAGCTTGAGATTTGGCGACCTGTGGGAGATTTTCTATTGTTTGTCGATTTCTACCAGCAGCAAATCGTACAGCCGCGAGTCCCCTGACGGTGCTCTCCGTCGGCCCTGTGTGTCAGAATGACAGGATTCTGTGGGGTGGGCGCCTGACCCACCCCACAGGTCTGGTCTTGAGTCTACTGCGCAATGCGCGATTTGTCACGTTGGGTGCGGTAGATCACCACCACGGCAGCCCCACACAGGATCAGGACGGCCAACAGTCCGAACAGCAGTACTGTGCCGAGGACGGCCCAACGGACGACCGGGACGCTCGGGGCTGCGGCTGCTGAGCTGCGGCCGGGCAATGGAGAATCGGGCGAATCCGGCTGGTAGGAGGGTTGGCCGGCAGCAGGGAACTGGTAGCCGCTGTCGGTCACGGCGATGATCTGCCCTTGGTAGCTAAAGACGACATTGGAGCCGCTCTGTAGGAGGGACCGGGCGGCCGGGTCGCGGGCCAGGGTAAAGTATTCTTCGGAGCCAAACTCGACGGTGCGGTCGACGCTGATGTTGGCGGCGATCCACTCGGCGGTAACCGGGCCATCGATCGTCCGGCCTTGAAGTAGCTCCAGGTCGACGTTCTGAGTGCCGACTTGGGCCAGGCTATGCCGGCCCCAGTTGACCACGTTAGCTCCGTTGGCCAGGTTGGCCTGATCGGCCTGCTGATAGGCCTGGTTCTGGACGCGGGCCTGGACGGTGATCTGCCCTGAAGAGTCGTTTAGCCCCGACCGGTTGTAAAGGTCCATGTTGGCCGTCGAGGCGGCACCGGCAGCCTGGCCGTCGATGACGAAGGTGGTGTAGGGGGTGACCAGCCCATAGCTGAGGCCCAACTCGCGGATCTCAGCCACTACGGCCTCGCTCTCGCCCTCAACGCGCACCCGGTCGAGCAGGGCGCCCACGCGGCGGGTGGCCCACAGCCGCGGTACAAAGTCGTGGCCGCCGGCCTGGGACAGGTCAAAGCGGTAGACGTACTCGCGCGCCTGGCTGCCGGCTCGGCCCCGGACTGTGGCCGTGACGATTTGCTCAGTGGTCTGGTAGCGGCCGGCCAAGAGCAGGCTGGAGCCCTGGAAGAGATCGGGGAGAGCCTGGGGGTAAAGGTCGATGGTTTCCAGTCCGTCAAATTCGACCTGAAGGTCGGTCAGCACCGGGTGGGCGATCTGAGCGTAAAAGCCGGTCAGGATGGCTTCCAGGTTTTCGCCGGGCTGGACGTAGGTAACGGTGCCGGCGTTGTCGGCGGCCAGGCGGTCGAGCAGGTGGGTGTTGACGTCGTAGCCCACGCCGAATACGTGCAAGCGGGCCGGCACTTGCCGGTCGTTGGCGGTGTCGGTCAGGTGGGCGATCTCGACCTCGTCGGTGACGCCGGCGGTGGGCAGGCCGTCGGTCAGGAAGACGACGAGTTGCGGCGCGTCGCGGCGGTCGCCGCGGGCCAGGATGTCGAGCCCGGCCTGGAGGGCGGTGGCTATGTCGGTGTTGCCCCGGGCGGTCAGTGCAGCGGCGAATGTGCGGGCCTCGAGCAGGCTGCCGGACCCGACCGGCAATAGCGTTTCGGACAGAACCGATATCTGATCGTCAAAGCCGGCGATGGAAAAACGGTCATCTGCGGCGAGCTGCCCCAGGATAAAGTCCAGCGCTTTGTGCGCTTGATCGATCTTTTCGCCGCCCATGCTGCCCGAGCGGTCCAGGACAAAGACGAGATCCTTGGGCAGGCGGTCGTTCGGCTGTGTCTCTGCCTCGGGTGAGAAGAGGAAGAGGAAATGGTCCTGGCTGTTTCGCCGGCCGGTGAGGAGGCCTCCGCCGAAGCCGCCTTCCGTCGGGGCAAAGAAGAGGTCGAAATCTTCGCCCGGGTTCACACCCTGTGCCTGCCAGGTCACCCGCGCCCGGCCGGCTCCCAGCCGCTCAGTGGCGACCTGGTAGCTGGACGAGTAGACGTTCGCCAGCCCTGACGATGAGCGCAGGTCGACTGTGAGAGAGATCTCCTCAATCGGCTGTGACGAGTAGCGCTCGGTGCTCAGGACGTAGCGGTAGTGGTACAGCCCGCCGGCCGGGACCAGCACCTCTTCGTATTCCAACTGCATCCGGCGCGAACCGCCCGGCGGCAGGTTGAGGTCGAGGGCCAGGCTTTCCCAGTCGGCGTATTGCAGCAGCGTTGGATCGTGTCGTTGGGTGATGATCGGATAGAGGGCGGCGTTGGTCTGAGTTGCATCCTGGTGGGTCACCACTTGGCGCTGACCATCGACAGTGACCTGGAAGCCGGACAGGATGGCGCCCGGCGGTATGGGGAAGAGGTAGCGGCCCACGACCGGGTTGGAATGGGGGTTGTAGAATTCTTGGTCGACCCTGGTGACGGTGTGGCCGTCCTCGATCTGGACGGTCACATGGTGGTAGCGGACGGCCAGATAATCCGGACTCTGGGCCTCCGGCTGAGGCAGAAGCATCCCATCCGCCAGAGCGACGGCGCTGAGGTTGAGCCACAACAGGCTCACGATGATGATCGGAATTAGCTTGCGCATGGCTGTGTCTCCTTTCGGTCGTTCCACTCTTCCGCAACTGCGGCGGGAGAGTGTTTCTGCACTCTATTGTATGGGGCTTGTGCGGCAGTTATGTGACAGGGAAGAGACAGCCTAGAGGCTTGTATCGTGCACTATTTGGACGGCAGGGTGAAGGTGGCCAGGGTACCCTGACCCTCGCGGCTTTCGAGCCACAGCCGGCCACCGTGGGCTTCAACCAGGGCCCGAGCGATGGCGAGGCCAAGGCCGCTGCCGCCCTCGGACCGCGAACGGGCCTTGTCGGCGCGGTAGAATCGCTGGCCGATCCGCTCCAGGTGTTCCGCGGGGATGCCGATGCCTTCGTCCTGGACCTGGACCTGTACGGTCTGATCTGGCCGGGGCGCACGGCCGTGCGCTCCTACAAGGTCAGGGCCTGCCGCCAGAGCTTCCGGCCCGGCGCTTATCCGGATGCTGACGGTGCTGCCTGGGCGGGAGTATTTCAGGGCGTTGTCCAGGAGGTTGACCAGCACCTGCTCGATCCGGTCGGGGTCAGCCCAGGCAGGGGGGCAGTTTGGGCCGGCCTCTACCTGCAAGGCCAGGCCTCGGGCCTCAGCCTGGGCGGCCATGCGGCCGGCCGTGGCCTGGGTTAGCTGGACCAGGTCGAGCTGCTCGCAATCAAGGTTGAGCGCCGCCGAGTCGGCGTGGGACAGGAGCAGGAGGTCCTTGACCAGGCGGATGAGGCGATCGGTTTCGCTTTCCATCGTCTCCAGGAAACGGTCGCGCACTTGGGGGTCGTCCACCGCTCCCTGGCGGAGGGTCTCGACCAGACCTTTGACGGCGGTCAAGGGAGTGCGCAGCTCGTGGGAGACGTTGGCGACAAAGTCGGTCTGCATCTGGCGGGCAGCCTGCAAGCGCGCGGTCATATCGTTGAAGGCCTGGCTGAGGCGGCCCAACTCGTCGCGGGAGTGGACCGGCACCTGTTGGTCGAGCCGGCCGTGGGCCACTGCCCCGGCAGCAGCGGTGAGGCGACGCAACGGGCGGACGATGGCTCCTGACAACAGCAGGCCTACCACCCCTGAAAAAGCGAGGGCGACGGCGGTGGAAAACAGCCAGCGGGTCCGCAGGTCGTGCAGGACGGCGGTTACGTCGCGCAGTGGCTGGCTGAGATAGACCACGCCGACCAGCCGGTTGTCGACCAGCACCGGCAGGGCGACGTACATGGCCGGCACTGACCGGGAAGCATCGGACTTGGTCTGGCTGGTGTACTGTCCCTGCAACGCCTCGGCGACGAGTGGATCGGATGTCAGGTTGGCGCCCCGGTCGGCATCCTGGGAATCGACCAGGACCGTGCCGTGGGCGTCGAGGATGCGGATGCGGGTGTCGAGCTGGGAGCTGAGCTGCAGTGAGGCATCGGATAGGTAGGTCAGGTCGACTTGGCCCAGCGATTGGTTCTGTGGAGGGGAGACGTTTTGGGCCTGGAGCGACAGGTTGTCGGTTATGCGCTGCTGCTGAATTGTGTTGTAAGCCGAGGCCTGGGCCGCGTTTGCCGGACTCGAGATCTGCGCGCCCGGGATGAGGGCCTGGGCGGTGATGCGGGCCTGGGCGGTCAGGTTGTCCTCCATGGCTTGGAGGAAATAGCGCTCCAGGGAGGGGAGAAGCAGCAAGCCCGACAGCCCCATGGCCAGTGTGATCACGGCCAGGTAGCTGAAGGTCAAACGAGGGCGGATGCTGGAAAACATCGACTAGACCACCAGCTTGTAGCCGACGCCCCGCACGGTGGTGATGGCCTCGGCGCCGGGTGCGGCAGTGCGGACCTTGGCCCGCAGCCGCTTGACTGCGGCATCGACCACGCGCAGGTCGCCGTAATAGTCATAGCCCCACACCTGAGCCAGGAGCTGCTCGCGGCTCAGGAGCTGGCCGGCGTGGCGGGCCAGGGTGTGCAAGAGATCGAACTCCAGGGCGGTCAGCTCCAGCTCGACCGGACCCCACCAGACCTGGTGGCGGGCGACGTCCAGCCGCAGCGGGCCGGCATGGATCACTTCCTGTCCCGGTTCTGCCGGCTGAGGTGTGGTCCGGCTGCGGCGGAGGACGTTCTTGACGCGGGCCATCAGCTCACGGACACTGAAGGGTTTCACGACGTAATCGTCGGCGCCCAGCTCCAGGCCGACGACGCGGTCGATCTCGCCGTCACGGGCGGTGAGCATGATGATCGGCACGTCGCGCTCGCGGCGCAGTGCCTTGCACACCTCGATCCCGTCCAGCTTGGGCAGCATCAGGTCGAGAATGACCAGGTCGGGCTGCTCACGGCGGGCCTGAGCGAGGGCCTCCTCACCGTCGCGGGCGATGACCACCTGGTAGTTTTCACGTTGCAGGTTGTAGGCCAACACTTCGACGATGGGCGGCTCGTCGTCTACGATCAGGATCCGGGCTGACACTGATTCCTCCTGGCCTCTATCTTAGCAGAGAATGGGCGGGGCGTCAAGTGGATTTGGGGCAGGATGATGACAGGTGAGGGGCAGAATGGGCACAGCTACAGGTCAATAAGGATAGAGAAAGGCGGAATTTTTAATCATATGGCAATGTAAACAAGCGTAAACAGCAACTAAACACGTTTGACAAGGAAGTATATGGATGCTATAATGGGTAAAATCATCAAGTAACCATCTTTACATATTACTAGCACATATGCCGCTGCATGGCAGCAATACTCGCCGATGAGGCAATAGCATGCATGAGATCCATCGAACTATTACTTGGCGGACTGTGCGCTCTTGGCTAGGCGAACATATAGGCCTGCTCCTAGTAGTCATCGTCAGCGCCTACCTGGCAGGGTTTTTCTGGTATCATGCGTTTGTTTCTGTAGATGCCCTGGTTTGGCAGGAGGCTGCCCGCTACACGGTCGGCGACTCGTGCGAGCTGTTAGTGGAGTACCCAGCCCAGGTTCCCCTGATATCCCGCGAGGAGGCGGGCTACCCCATCACAGCCCGGCTGTCCTATACCCCCAGTCTTGCAGCCGGCACCTTGCCCTCAGCCATCACCTGTGATTCAAACCTGAAACCGATTTCGTATACCGTCGAGCTTGGACCTTTGGGGCAAGGCCTGGAGTTTACCGATGGAGAGGGTGCTATCGCCCCGGCGGTTGTTCCCCTGGATCTGGCCTTGACGGAGAGCGCTGTCACGCCGGCCCAGATCTATGTCCGCCGTGCCCCTTCTGCTAACCTGGACCCGGTGCCGCTGGTCGTGCGTGTGGAGACCACGGACGCACAGGGAACCGGCGCATTCCTTAGCACGGATCTCAAAAGCTCATCCGCGCCGGTCATCCAACCCGAGTCGGAACGAGCGTCGCGTTGGCAACACTTTTTTGCCGTGCTGTTCAATGCCGGCCCGCTGCAATGGATGTTTACCGCCGTGGCAGGGCTGGTGGGGGTGTGGGAGATCTATACCAAGCTGCAGCGGCAGCGGGAAGAGAAGCGGGAGAAGGCTACAGAGCGACTCAAGGTGCAGCGCGAACGAATTGACACCCTGCGCGATATGACGCCCTCTGATCGCGCATTCCGGAGCTATATGTCTTTGTGGACCGAGCACAGGGCAAATGCTGACATTCTCCGGGAGCTGCGCAACGTGTTCCGTCCAGAGTGGCTGCACCATCTACGCCAGCAGCTTGGCCGCTGCCTGCGGACAAGGCAGCTCGACGAGGCGCAGAAGCAGGTCGACGAGCTGGCCTGGGAGTGGCGCCAGGCAACGAATGAACGGACTTTTCTGGGCATTCAGCCGCTCATCCGGCATCTACGGAAACCGACACCCCCAGCCTCACAGCAGGCCTTGTACGACGTCCTTGAGGGGTTCCGAGCGGTCGGCCTGGAGGCAGCGGAGCCGGTGGTGGATTGGTTGGAGCAGGTTCACCCCGATCCGGAGGCGGTGCGATATGTCCTGTTCCGGCACGGCGGCGCGGGAGGTCACTATTTGCTCCGCCGCTGGGGAGAACGGGACGAGCAGATCAGGCAGCGGTTGCGAGAGTGGGAACTGGAAGCGCTGCCTCTGCCCCACAACAGGGGGAGGACGGCGGCCCTGTGGGCCGAGGAGCGGGGCGAGTCGCTGATCATCCAACAGGGGGTGCAGCGACTGGGGTTGGATTTCAATCCGTTCGGTCCAGAGAAGGCCGAACAGGATCCCCGGCTCCCAGATCTGTTCTACCGGTTGTCGCCGGTGTGGGAAGAGGTGACTGCGCCGCAGCCCAGCATCTTGATTGCTCCTCCCACCTGCGGCCGGAGCGCGTTGATGTGGATGATCCGCTATGAGAGTGGGTTGATCGGCTCTGCTGTGGAGGGTGTGTTACCGGTCTTTGTGCCCCTGTTTTCCTGTGCGTCTCCCCAGGAGTTGGGGCAAACCCTGCAAGCAGCGATCGCAGCGGCCTTGGGCCAGGCCCTGGCCCGCGATCCCTACGGGCTGTTGGGCCTGGCCGAGACTGAACAGCGGGGCTTGTCCGAGCTACTACTAGGCTCTGCCGGTGGACTGACTCCGCTGTTGCGGCAATTACAGGCGGCAGGGCTGTCACCGGACGATCCTGATGGACAGCTCTTACAGGAGGCGCTCACCGTTACCGCGCGCTCGCGTGAGACGTGGGGCGGGGAGATGAATTGGGATATTCCGCGCTTTCAGCCCTATGGCATGAAGCATACATTCTTGTTGGTGGATGTCGCCTGCTCGGATAAGGCTGTCACTGACATGGTGCTAGAGTCGCTTCTGGAGCGGTGGCTGCCTTCTTTGGCTCCGCGCCACGTGGTGCCAAAAGTGTTCGTGCCGGCCGAACCCGTCGACTGCCCGATCACTCCTGTGCCGATTGTGTGGAACGAGAGCGCGCTGAACGGTTTGCTGCGCCACCGCCTGCAACGAGCCGGGCTGATGCTCCCGGTCGGCCAGCCGGCACTGGAGGGGTGGGTTGAGGAGATGGCGGAGCCTGACAAGGTACTGGTCGAAAGCGCAAAGGGCAGTCCGGCCTGTTTGGTCAGGCTGGGCAACAGGCTGATCCGCCGGATCGCTCAGCCCAAGCCACTGGCAGCGGACGAGTTCCTGGAAATCGTAGCGGCCCCCTCCCATTCTGCTGCGCTTCGGTCCCCTGAAGGGGATCTGCGTGGCTTGGCGTGAAGGGGGTCTAGGTCGGGTGCAAGAAATGACTACTGATGCTGTTGTTGCGGCCGATTATCAGCCCTCGCTTTTCGTGGCGCGGGATGGGGTATATCGCTGGTTGCTATCGAAGGTGGACGCCTGGAAGGCACATCGATGGGACGCAGAGGTTGCAGCAGCGGACCGGGTGCTATTTCTCGCCGGCGAACGGGGCGCCGGCAAGACCTGGCTGCTGCGGCACCTGGCGGAGGATGATGCGCGGGTGTCACCGCTGGCCACATACCTGGATCTGGAGGAGCGAGCGCAGTTCTGCTCGCCGGAGCAGTACGTCGAGGTGATGGAAGAAAGGGTGCAGCAGCAGCTCGGAAGCGAAGGCGCCATTCTTCTGCTCGACGCAGTTCCCCCCCAAATGGATGAAAACCTGAGATTCCTGGAAGATGCCGTCCTGCGGCCGTATGTGGCACAGCGCCGCTCTCTTGTGATCATGGCTTTGGTGCATCCTTCTCAGGTCTGCTGGCGTACTCCCGCCTTTCAGGCAGGGGAACGATGGTTATTCACTCCCTTTGAGGTTGGGCAAACGCGCAAACAGCTGCGCCAGCTTGAGAAAGCCGGCCTGTCAACCGGCCGGATCAAGGCTGCGGCGGTCCAGGAGTCCAGCGGTGGCCTTCCCCTGCTCAACTATTTGCTGGTTACGCGAGATAGGGAGAAGGCCTTTGAGGCGTTGTTGGACCACTCGTTTTCTCGCGTGCCGATGGATGAGCGGGAGCGCGTGCGCAGCTACCTGGAGGCTGTATGCCTGCTGGAAGTCCTCGAGCACGCTGCAATCCGGAAGATGATGGAGATATATGGCAGCTACAAGCCCGATATGGTGGAGTACCCTGCTCACGCTATCGGCGTTCTTAACCTGTTACGCAAGTATTGGCTGAGCCAAGCGGCATTCGATTCCCCTGGGCGTGTGGTTTTGGTCGGCAGTGTCCGCCGCGCCGCGGCGGAATTGCTCAAGGCACGGGATGCCGATCTGCACGCCAGGCTGGAGGAAGCTGCTCGGCTTCCGGGCGGCCTGGCCAGTGCTTCAGGGGCATGGCAGGCACAAGGGAGGGAAGCATGAATCTCATCGAGTTTAGTGGCGCACGTCGTATCCCCCTGATCGGGCGCCAGGAACTGCTCAAAGAGACGGAATGGTATATCGGCCGCGGAGGGGTTCACCTGCTGCATTTTGAGGGAGAGGGCGGCATTGGCAAGACGGCATTGCTGGGGGCTATTCTGGAACAGAGCCAGCGGGGGAGCGGAGCCGACAGATTGGCCGGATGTCGCGTGGCCAAGGAGGTCGTTGACCTGTATCATGTGGACGTTCACACTGTCGAGGGGTTGATCCGCAGGATTGTACAGGTATTGGGGGAATGGTCTTTTGGGCAAAGCCGAGAGGTTCTGGCCACCCTAGAACAGGCGCGAGCAGCCGGTGATATGGATACGGCCAGCGAGCAGACCAAAAAGCTGGACACGATTTTCCTCGATGAATTCAAGGCTCTGACGGAAGACGGAGTTGTGCTCGCCTTTGACACGCTGGAGGTGTTGGAGTACGAGCGCGATCCTTTTCATGAAGGGTTGGACGGAGACATGCCGATCCCAAGCGCCGGCGAGTGGCTGCTGCAATCTTTTTTTGCTGCGCTTCGGGGGAACATTGTCATACTTTTGGCCGGGCGTCCGGGCCGGCTTAAACAACGGTTGGAAGCTCTACGCGAACAGAACCCCTACCTCCTGCTCCAACACACCCGGCTGGGGGCCCTTTCGGAGGAGGAAACCAAGGATTACCTGAGGACGATTGCCCAGGCAGAGGGAAACCGAGGTGACGGGGATGCCGCTGCGCGGCTGTGGGCCTTTGGCGAGGAGCGAAGCGGCGTTGCCCATCTGTTGACTGGGGGCAGGCCGATCTTGTTGGCACTGGTGGCGGACATGGTGGGGCATGGCTGGATGCTGCCACCGGCCTTTGGCCGCATGCTCGAGGAGCTTCGACAGCGCAGTATGGAGGTGTGGCAGCGGGAGATGGAGGAGGCGCTGGTCGTCCGCATCCAGGAGAGCCCTACCCCTGTCGGCGAAACGATCCGGGCCATGGCCTGGCTGCGCAAGGGAGCCACACCAGAGCTGCTGGCCCGTGTCATGGATCTCAAGACCTCCGGCGGGGAGTGGGATGTGTACACGGTGACCGGATATCTGGATCAGGTGGCCCAACTGGCGCTGGTCAAAGTTCGACCCGGCGACCGCCGTGTTTTCCTCCACGACGAAATGTACACCCTGCTGGAGAAGCATATCCTCATGAAGACCAGCGACGAGGAAAAGGATTGTGTCTATGCTTCTATCCGAGAATACTACCGGAACCTGACGCGCGACCTGAAGCGGCGTATCGAGCAGCTCGTCCCTGTGGCTGTGCCGCTCCACGCTCGCCTGCGGCAGGCGCTTGCGGAGGAAATGCACTACCGGCTGCGCCACAGTCCACCGATGGGTTTTGCCATGTATTTCTGGCTGGCCGAGGAGGCGCTGGGGGCGCGAGACATTGAGATGGACATGCTGCTGCGCACCGAGTTCCTGCGCACTATGGGTTTGCTAAAGTCAGGCGACGTGTTCGCCGGTTTTATCCCGTGCGAAGCAGAGGTGGACACGGCGGTGCGGTGGGGGATGCGGGCACTTTTCCTGCAAGGCGATCCCGAAGCGGCCCTTGGCATCTTTGACCAAGTTCGCAGGCGATGGGGCAAGGAGGCAGGGACATTGGGGTTGGCCTGGACCCACCTGCAGCTCTACCGGGCCGTGGCCAAGATCAAGCGGGCGGAAGGAAAGGATTGGCAAGAGGCCAGATCGTTGTTGACGACGGTCGAGCAAAAAGCGAGCGAAGTCCTGAAAACGCCGCCAGAAACACCGGTGGTCAAGGGCCGTCGCTGGCAGGCCAGGATTCTGAAGGGCCTGGCTCTCAACTATCGGGGGTACCTGGACCGGCAACAAGGCCGATATCTTGGAGCGGTAGAGCACTACCAGGGCTCGGCTATGCTGCAGCGGCGGCTGGAGATGGCCGGCCTGGTGCTGACGTTGAATAACCTATCCTACGCGATGGCGCTGACGGGGCAGTCCCATCACGCGCGCCTGCTTGCCGAAGAAGGGGAGCGCCTCGCCCAACGCAGCGGCCAGAAGTATATGCTGGCCCTCACCCTGAATGTGCGGGCATTGGTGGAGCTGTACGACGATCATCACCGGACGGCGTTGAGCTATGCCGATCGGGCCCTGGAGGTGGCGTCGGAGCTGATCACTTTTCGGGTGCAGGGCCTGGTGTATCTGACGCGGGCCAAAGCGCGCCGTTACCTATGGGATTCGCTCACCGAGGCGGAACGGCATCGTGAGCCCGGGGCCTTTGAGGAGATGCTGAAGGAGGCGAACCAGGCCGCAAACCTGTTGCGCAACAGCCCTGCCGATCGGGTGGATGCGCTGCTGGAGCGGGGATGTGTCTACCGGGAGATGGCGCGCGCGCAGTATCAGCTTGGTAGAAAAGAAGAGGCGGAGGAACTGGCCGACAAGAGCCGCAAGGATCTGGAGAGAGCCACAACCCTGGCGGGTGCGATCGGCCTGGTGGGCCAGCAGGCGCTGGCTTGGACTAATCTGGGCTGGCTGTTGTATTACGTCGGCCAGGCAGAGGCCGTGCCGGAAGCCCTGCGGCAAGCAACGCTGCTGCTGCCTGAGGAGTATCTCTTTCCTGCCCAGGGAGCGATGCCGCCGATGGCCCAGCACCAACGAAAGAGTGAAGCAACCTTACCCTATTGGAGCACGTTGGGCAAGATAGAGATGCTCAAAGCTTACCTGGCGCTGGATCAGGTAACAGATCCCAAGGAGTCAAACTCACCCCCATTTGGGCAGGAACTTGCAGAGAACCCTTCAGTACCTGTGGAGTCCGAACCGGCTTTGCTAGCTGCAGTGCGGCACATTAGCCTGTCGCTGGCTTACGACGAGCTGGTGGCGGATCAGTACTTCGATCTGACCAGGGCCGAAGAAGGCCTGCATAAACGGACCTTGCACGACAACCTGAGCATCAGGATGCTGCACAAATACGCGCAGCAGGCTGCCGAAGAGCAGGGCCTGAAACGACCCACTCGCTACCAGGAGTTTTTGAACCGGATGTTTGGGCCGCCGGATCTGTGGGTGTGAATGGAGCCGCTGAGGCACAGAGTGGAGATTGCGAGGGCGGAAGGGCTGAAGGGAAGCAGGCGGGTCTAGTACCACAGGGTAGCATTCTAATCCTAGAGATACACCCCCTAGAGGATTGGATCAGACTGACAGAAATGGTACAATAACGCTAGTCTGACCAATAGGGGATGACATGCGGCATAATGCGGCTAAAAATCGATCGGTGCTCTATGCCTCGATGCCTGATCTACGATTGGGCCAGTGTGATTGTGACTGTGCTTGTGATCTGAGCATGGGCGAGGGCCGGCAGGCCGGCAGATACATCCGGCCCAGGATAGATCCGGTGCAGGGTAGCTCGCCCTTTCGGCCTATAGTGGTGGGATCCCCGTCTGCAACTGTGTTCCTCGATTGCGATTGCGCCTGCGCCTCTGAGCGATCCGTTGCCCTGGCGGCTCAAGGTCAGGGAAACTCTGTCCCTGCGTTGGATTGTGATTGCGCCTGCGCCGCCGACGTGACCCGCGAACCGGCAGGGCAGACCATTGCCGGTCTATGGATCAAGGAGAGGCAGATCGTGTCGATGCCGGTGGGCGATGGATGGCAGGCGTGTTTCAATCCTGCCGGGCCGGTTGGGGTGTCGGCGTTGAACGCAGAAGCCGGCCAGGTCCTGGCTGCTTTTGATTCACCGGTCACGCTCAGAGGGGCCGTTGCCCGCCTGGCAGGGATGTCGACGGCCACGGCCTTGGAGGCGACACAAGAGCTGGTCCAGATCGGATTGTTGCACCCAGTAGAAGGCGGCGTTACCACGCCCTTGCAGGGATCGTCCGGCCGCCCTTCGACCCTGTCTGCTTGGCTGCACGTCGTCGAAGCTTGCAACCTGAGGTGCCCCTATTGCTACGTTCGCAAGCAGCCGCAGACGATGGCGTGGGAGGTAGGTCGCCAGACGGTCGACCGGCTGGTGGAGATGGCCACCCGTCACGGATATACCTCACTGAAACTCAAATACGCGGGAGGGGAGCCCACGCTAAACTTTGCCCTGGTCGAGGCGCTGCATGATTATGCCGCACAGAGGATGGCGGATGCGGGCCTGATGCTGGAGGAGGTCCTCCTGACCAATGGGGTGGGGGTGACCGATGCGATGCTCGATTTCGTCAGCCGGGCGGGGATGCGGTTGATGGTTTCCCTGGACGGAGGGCCGGAAACTCATGACCGGCTGAGGGCCATGCCCGATGGGGGGAGTACCTATGCGGCCGTGACCGACACGGTGGAACGAGCCGTGGAACGAGGGCTAAGGCCCAACATCTCGATAACGGTTACGTCGCTAAACCTGGACGGAGCCGGCGAGGCGGTGGCTTTTGCGCTGGAACGGGCCCTGCCGTTCAATGTGAATTTCTACCGGGAGTGCACTCCGCATCCGGGCAAGGGCCGGTCGACCCGCGGCCCGCTGAGCCCCAGCCCGGCCCAACTGCTGGAGACGATGCAGGGCATTTTGGCCATTGTTCAGGCCCATCCAACCTATCCGCTGCCTCTGACGGGCATCCTGGATCGCACCCGGCTGGATATCCCCCACAGCCACGCCTGCTCGGCCGGGCAGGACTATCTAGTGGTGGGCACGGCCGGGCAGGTATCGGCGTGCCAGATGCTGATGGAAGAACCGTGGACGACGCTGGCCGACGAGGATCCGCTGTGCACAGTGCGGCGGCGAGGGGAGGAACTGTTCAGGTCGGTCGACGACGATGCCGAGTGCGGCGCCTGTGCGTGGCGTGCGGCGTGCAGCGGGGGGTGTCCGCTGCTGCGCAAGAGTGCGTTGCACGGGGATTATTGCCAGGTGTACCAGGCGCTGTTCCCGGAGCTGGTGCAGTTGGAGGCAAAGCGGCTGATCGGACAGATTGATAGATCCTAAGGGCAAATGGATTCTGTCGAAGGCGGCCGCTTCCGGTAAGGTGAAGCGTCTAGCGGACAGCAAGAAACCCGGTTTCGCCAAGAAACCGGGTTTCTGATTTGAGACGTTCGTTTATGCGCGCTGGCGGTAGAGCATCTGGTCGACGGAGGCGGTCATGGCGTCAACGTCGAGCCCGCTGCCGAGGAAGGCGTTGATCTGCTCGGCTTGCTCACGAGGGCTGGCGATGACCTGGTGGTAGGTGATGTACAGGACGTCGATGTTGGGTTGTTTGGCCAGCCAGGCTTCGACCTGCTGGAGGTGGCGGCGGTAGAGGTCGGCCATTTTGTTGTCCGCGACGGTGTCGGTGGGCTCGTTGCGGCGGATGAGCATCTGGCGCTGGGAGGCCAGGACTTCTTCGATTTTGCGACGCATGAAGATGATTTTGTAATGATAGCCGCCCGGCAGGTGCTTGAGGAGGGCAGAGATCATTTTGACGACCTTGCCCTGGGCATCCTCGAGCCAGGAGGGATCCTGCTCGATCTGCTTGACCTGCTCAAATTCGTAGTAGCCCTTGGGGTTGTCGTCGTCGGCGGTGCGGATGTTGTCGGTCAGAAGCGGCAGGCCGCCAGCCTGAAGCATGTTCATCATCATCGATGTGCCGGAGCGGGGCAGGCCCGACACGATTATTACTGACTTGCTCACAGTTGTGGTTCCTCCCTTTGTAGTATAAGGATTGTACCACAAAGAGCGACAGAAGAGAAAAATGCCCAAGCCTCCCGCAGACCTTGCCTGCGGGAGGCTTGTCCTAAGAAGAAAGGATGGCGCGGCGAAAGCTAGCGAGTGTAGCCTAGGCCAAGGTCTTCGTCATAGCCTAGCTCGTCTTTGGCGGCGTCGCTCATCATGGAGGGATGCCAGGGCGGGCTCCAGACGAGGTCGACGTCCACCTTTTCTATGCCGGGCAGGCGGGCCAGCTCGGCGCGGACGTCGCGAATCATCTGAGGGCCCATGGGGCAACCAGGGCTGGTGAGGGTCAGGTCGACGTGGACGTGGGTCCCGTCCAGGTCGAGGCCGCGGATGAGGCCCAGGTCAAGAATGTTTACGCCAATCTCGGGATCAAAGACCTGTTTTAGGGCGGTCAGGATTTCATCTTTGGTTGGCATCGCTTACTCTACCTCTATGAATATGTCGCCATTCTGGACCTTGACTTGGTAGGTGGGAAGAGGAAGAATGGCAGGTAAGGCCAGGACGGAGCCGGTGCGGACGTCGAAGCGGGCGCCGTGACGGGGGCACTCGATGGCGTGACCGTCGAGGCTGCCCTGGTCAAGCGGGGCGTCGTCGTGGGTGCAGAAGTTGGCGATGGCATAGATGTGGCCGTCGACGTTGCACAGGGCGATCTCTTGATCGTCCGGCTCGACAACCTTGACGGTGCCGGGCGGGACGTCGGCGAGCTTGGCTGCTTTGAGGAGGGGCATTAGCTTTTCTCCTTGCAAGCGGGCGCACGGTCGTGCGTCTTTACGGAGCGACAGGAGGGCGAGGTGCTACCAATCATCTTCTGTGTCGTCGGTAGCCGCCTCGTCGGTATCGCCGGATAGGCCGTAGACGCCGGCCTTGACTACTTTGAGGGGCAGCAGGGCGCATTTGAGGCGGACGGGGCCCAGGTCCAGGCCCATCTCGTCCATGACATCATCTTTGGTGAGAGCTTTGATGTCGTCCAGTTTTTTGCCGACGATCAGGTCGCTGAGCATGGAGGCGGAGGCCTTGCTGATGGCGCAGCCTACGCCGGAAAAGCGGACGTCCTTGACAGTCTGGCCGTCGTCGTCGAGGTCGATGTCAAAGCGCACTCGGTCGCCACACAGGGGATTGTGGTCCTCGTGGGTGATGTCGGGGCATTCGAGGGTGCCGTAGTGGTGCGGATGGGTATAGTGTTCCAGGATCTCTTCGCGGTAGAAATCGTCCATGATCTTGCCTATGCGAGTCCGAATATGCGGCGGGCCTTGAGCAGCGCTTCGACCAGGATGTCGATCTCTTGCTCGAGGTTATAGATGTAAAAGCTGGCGCGAGCCATGGCCGGCACGCCATAGTGCTCGACTAGGGGTTGGGCGCAGTGGTGGCCGGCGCGGACGGCGACGCCCTCGTGGTCGAGGATGGAGGCCAGGTCATGGGGGTGGATCAGCAGCTCGCCGTCCTTGATCAGGTTAAAGCTGACGACGCCGCCTCGCTCCGGGGCGGGCGGGCCGTAGATGTGCAGATCGGGCACGACGGACAGGCGCTCGAGGGCGTAGGCGGCCAACTCCTGCTCACGGGCGTGGACGTGGTCCATGCCGAGGTTGGTCAAGTAGTCGATGGCGGCGGCCAGGCCGATGGCGTGGGCAATGTTGGGGGTGCCGGCCTCGAACTTGTGGGGCGGCTCGGCCCACTCGCTGGCACGCAGGCCGACGGTCTTGATCATGTCGCCGCCGCCCAGGAAGGGGGGCATGGCCTCGAGGATGGCGCGACGGGCCCACAGGACGCCGATGCCGGTGGGCCCCAGCATTTTGTGGCCGGAAAAGGCCAAGAAGTCGGCGTCGAGGGCGCGAACGTCGACCGGGAGGTGGGGCACGCTCTGGGCGCCGTCCACCAGCAGCAGGGCGCCGGCGGCGTGAGCCCGAGCGGCGATGCCGGCGACGGGGTTGATGGTGCCCAGGACGTTGGACATACCGGTGACGCCGACCAGCTTGACCCGCCCGCCGTGGGCGGACAGGAGGCGATCGAGGTCATCGAGAAGCAGCCGGCCCTGGGCGTCGAGGCCGATGAACTCGAGTTGGGCGCCGGTGGCCTGGACCAGGAGCTGCCAAGGGACCAGGTTGGAGTGGTGCTCCATCTCGGTCAGGATGATGACGTCACCGGAGCGAAGGTTGGCATGACCCCAGGAATAGGCGACCAGATTGATCGCTTCGGTGGTGTTGCGGACAAAGACGACCTCGCGCGGGCCGCGAGCGTTAATAAAGCGGCCGACCTTGCGGCGGGCGTCCTCGTAGGCCTCGGTGGCCTCTTCGGCCAGGGTGTGGACGCCGCGGTGGATGTTGGCGTTGTAGCGACGGTAGTAGTCGTCCATGGCCTGGATGACCGCCTCGGGCTTTTGCGAGGTGGCGGCGTTGTCCAGGTAGACCAAAGGCTTGCCGTGGACCTGGCGGGACAGGATGGGAAAATCGGCACGGATCGATTGTGGGTTTAACATTTGTCAGGCTCCGATCTTGGCCGACATGGCGTCGGCCAGGCGGGTTTTCAGGCCAGAGAGGGCGTCGGGCAGGCGATCGAGCACGGGCTGGAAAAAACCCTCGACGATCAGGCGGAGCGCCTGGTTGCGGGGGATGCCGCGGCTCATCAGGTAAAAGATCTGATCCTCGTCGGCCTGGCCGACGGTGGCGCCGTGGGTGCAGCGCAGGTCGTTGTTCTCGATCTCGAGCCTGGGCAGGGAATCGGCCCGCGCTTTTGGGGAGAGGATGAGGTTGCGGTTGTGCTGGTAGGCGTTGGTTTTTTGGGCGCCCGGCCAGGCGTGGATGGTGCCCTCGTAGACGGACCGCGACCGACCCAGCAGCGCGCCCTGGTAGAGGAGGTCGCTGGTGCAGTTGGGGGCGATGTGATCTTGGAGGGTGTCAAAGGCGATGTGCTGCTTGCCGTCGGGCAGGTAGAGGCCGGTGATGAGCGCTTCGGCGCCCGGCTCGCGCAGAAAGGTGTGCTGCGACGAGCGGCTCACCTTGCCGCCCAGGATGACGCTCAGCCATTCGAGGCGGCTGTCACGGCCAAGGACGGCAGCCTGGGTGCTCAGGTCGTAGACCTGGCGGCCAAAATCCTGAGTATTGACATAACGAACCTGGGCGTTCTCTCCCAGGTAAAGCTCGGTGACGCTGCCATGGTAGGTGTCGGGGCAGGCATCGCAACCCATCGACAGCAGCTCGGTGACCAGGGTGACGCGGCTGCCGGGCTCGGCGACGAGCAGGGTGTGGGGAAAGACGGCCAATTGCGGCATTTCCTCCCACAGGACGGAGATGAGCGGCAGGGCGACCTCGACGTTGCGGGGCACATAGAGGAAGGTGCCGCCGCTCCAAAAGGCGCTGTGCAGGGCGGTGTACTTGTCGGCGGAAGGCGGCACGGCGCCGGCCAGCAGGTGGGGCCGGACCAGGTCGGGATAGTCGCGCGCGGCGGTCTCCAGGTCAGTCCAGATGACCCCCTGGGCGCGTACGTCGGCAGCCAGCTCGAGGTAGACACGGGCGGAATCGCGCTGGAGGAGGAGGCCGGCCCGCCGGCCGTATGTGGCCAGGGCGTCGTGCAGCTTGGGCGGCAGGGCAGCCAGGTCAGACACCGGCGCCTGCGGCGGGGCGTAGGGGATGAGCTGTCCCCAGTCAAGCCTGGTCAGGTCGGTGCGCCGCCACTTGGGCGGCTCGAGCTCGCCGTAGGCGCGCCAGGCCTGGCGACGTTGTTCGCCCAACCAGTCGGGCCCGCGGCCGTCGACCAGGGCGTCGAAGGCCTGGTCGGTAAAGCCGTGGGGCGGCAGGGATGTTTTGATGTCTCGTTTGCGTGTTATGGTTGTGTTCAACAGTTGCTCCTTGGAAACAACTTAACCACTAGGGACACAAAGGCAACTAAGGGTTGCTCAGCCGATGGAGCCTTCCATCTCCAATTGGATGAGGCGGTTCATTTCTACGGCGTATTCCATGGGCAGCTCTTTGACGACGGGCTCGATAAAGCCATTGACGATCATGAGCATGGCCTGCTTTTCGGGGATGCCCCGGCTCTGCAAGTAAAAGAGCTGCTCGTCGCTAATCTTGCTGACGGTGGCCTCGTGACTGACGCTGACGTTCTCTTCGTCAACCTCCATCACCGGGTAGGTGTCGGAGCGGGATTTGTCGTCGAGGATGAGGGCGTCACATACAACGTTCGATTTGACGCCGGTGGCTCCCTTGTGGACTTTGACCAGGCCGCGGTAGCCGGCCCGGCCGCCGCCGCGGCTGATCGACTTGGCGGTGATGGAGGAGGTGGTGTGCGGCGCTCCATGGATCACTTTGGCGCCGGTGTCTTGGTGCTGGCCGGTGTTGGCAAAGGCGATCGACAGGATCTCGGCCCGCGCACCCTTGCCGACCATGTAGACGGCGGGGTATTTCATGGTGAGGCGGCTGCCCATGTTACCGTCGACCCACTCCATGGTGGCGTCCTCGTGGGCCATGGCCCGCTGGGTGACCAGGTTGTAGATGTTGTGGCTCCAGTTTTGGATGGTGGTGTAACGGACGCGGGCGCCCTTTTTGACAATGATCTCGATCACACCGCTGTGCAGGGAGGCGGTGGAGTAGATGGGGGCGGTGCAGCCTTCGACGTAGGAGACCTGCGAGCCCTCGTCGGCGATGATCAGGGTCCGCTCGAACTGGCCCATCTGCTGGGTGTTGATGCGAAAGTAGGCCTGCAGCGGGATGTCGACCTTGACGCCGGGCGGGATGTAGACAAAGCTGCCGCCGCTCCACACGGCGGTGTTCAAGGCAGAGTATTTGTTGTCGGCGGCGGGCACGACTGTGCCAAAATGCTCTTTGTAGATGTCGGGGTATTCGCGCAGACCGGTGTCGCTGTCGACAAAGATGACGCCGAGCCGCTCCCATTCTTTCTTGAGGTTGTGATAGACCGCCTCGGACTCGTACTGGGCGCCGGCGCCGGCCAGGAATTTGCGCTCGGCCTCGGGGATGCCCAGGCGGTCGAAGGTGTGTTTGATCTCCTCTGGCACCTCGTCCCAGTTCTGTTCCTGCTGTTCGACCGGCTTGACGTAATAGTAGATGTCATCATAGTCCAGGCCGGAGATGTCGCCGCCCCAGGTTGGCACCGGCTTGGCATAGAAGATGTCCAGTGCCTTGTGGCGCAGGGCGCGCATCCAGTCGGGCTCGCCCTTCATCCACGAGATCTGGTCTACGATGTCGTGACCGAGCCCTTTACGGCTCCTGAAGACGTACTTTTCTTCATCATGGAAGCCGTATTTGTAGGCATCCGGGTCGACGTCTGCGGTTGGTTTCGGCATGATCGATCCCTTTCTAGGCGGTGGTCCCAGTGTCAAGCGGCGGTTGGCTGAATTGTTCCTTGACCCAGTCGTAGCCTCGTTCTTCGAGCTCGAGGGCCAGCTCGGGGCCGCTGGACATGACGACGCGGCCGTTGAGCAGGATGTGGACGCGGTGGGGCTTGATATAGTCGAGGATGCGCTGATAGTGGGTGATGACCAGCACGCCCATGTTGGGGCTCATGAGCTGGTTAACTCCCTCGGAGACGATGCGCAGGGCATCGATGTCGAGGCCAGAGTCGGTCTCGTCCAGGATGGCGATCTCGGGCTGGAGCATGGCCATCTGAAGAATTTCGACGCGCTTTTTCTCGCCGCCGGAAAAGCCGTCGTTCAGGTAGCGGCGGGCAAAGCTGGGGTCCATCTGGAGCATGGCCATGCGGTTCTTGAGCATGTCGCGAAAGTCGCGCATCGATAGGCCTTTGCCTTCGCCTTCGCCGTTGCCCGAGCCAGACTGACCGGGCTGTTGGTAGCGGGCGTTAAGGGCGGTGCGCAAAAAGTTAGAGACGCTGACGCCGGGTATGGTGCTTGGGTATTGGAAGGCCAGGAAGAGGCCGAGGCGCGACCGGGCGTCTGGGGTCAGTTTCAGGATGTCCTGGCCCTTGAACCAAACCTCGCCCTCGGTGACGTGGTAGGCGGGATGGCCCATCAGGGTGTTGGCCAGGGTGCTTTTGCCCGAGCCGTTGGGGCCCATGATGGCATGGACCTCGCCCTTGTTTATTTCCAGGTTTAGCCCTTTCAGGATCTCCTGACCCTCCACGGTGACGTGGAGGTCTTTGATGATCAGATCGGCGGTCATTGGTAGATGATTCCTCCTTTGAGAAAGCCTAACCACAAACCCCACACCCCTTCGGATCGGGGACTAGCTGCACACAAAGGCAACCAGGGTGATCAGGCCGCGTCTTTTGTTATGCCGGAGCGATTGAATCGCTACTACGAGCGGGCACATGCCATGCGCCCGTACAAGATGATATTATAGCATGGGCAGGAGTTTTTGTCAATTATTTATTATTAAAATTCTGTAAATGTTAAGCAGGGTGGAGGAGAGCAATTGCACTTTCTGGCGGTTCAGGATAGAATGGGCGCCAAACTGTGAGCCTGAGGAGTCCGGATGTCATGAGCGGGGAGATATTGGATATCACGATTATAGGCGGGGGGCCGTCGGGGCTGTATGCGGCGTTCTATGCCGGTCTGCGGGAGGCCAAGACCAAGATCATCGACAGCCTGCCGCAGTTAGGAGGACAGTTGGCGGCCCTCTATCCGGAGAAGTATATCTATGACATCCCCGGCTTTCCAAAGGTGCTGGCCAAGGAGTTTGTCGAGCGGCAGGTGGAGCAGGCGATGCGCTTTTCGCCGACGGTATGCCTGAACGAGAAGGTGGTCAAGCTCGATCACCGCGGCGACGGCTCGATCGCGCTGCACACGGAACCAGGGAATGTCCATCTGACCAAAACGGTGATCATCGCCGCGGGGGTGGGCGCCTTTGTACCGCGGACGCTCGATATCCCAGACATTAAGCGGATGGAAGGCAAGGGGATCTATTACTTTGTCAAGGACCTGGAATCGTTTCGCGGCAAGCGGGTGATGGTGGTCGGCGGCGGCGACACGGCGGTGGATTGGGCGCAGCGGCTGCTGGGGATCGCCCGCGAGGTGAGGCTGGTCCATCGCAGCGACCGTTTTCGGGCTCACGAAGAAACGGTGAAGGAGCTGCTAACGTCGCCGTGCGAGGTGTGTATGTTCCAGGAGCTAAAGGCGCTGCACGGGACGGACCGGATCGAGGCGGCCACCCTGTTTGACAACAGGACGGGCGAGGAGAATACTGTGGAGATCGATGCCCTGGTGCTGGGAATGGGTTTTCTGGCCAACCTGGGGCCGATCAAGGAGTGGGGGTTACAGATCGTCCAGAATGCGGTCGTGGTGGACCACATGATGCAGACGAATCTGCCGGGGGTGTATGGCGTGGGCGACCTGGTTACCTACACGGGCAAGCTGAAGCTGATCGCCACGGCGACGGGCGAAGCAGCGGTGGCGGCCAACTATGCCAAGAACCGGATCGATCCGGCGGCCAAGGTCAATCCCGGGCACAGCAGCGAGAATGACAAGTAGGAGGCAGAGATGACAATGCCAGGGCAGCAGTTTGAGTGGAGGCGCCATCCTGAGGCGGAGGATTTTTTGATGGAGCGGCTGGAGCCGTTTGTGGCGGAGATGCCGCTGTTCCGGGCGTTCGCTGACCGGTTGTACCAGCAGGCCAGCGGCCGGCTGATAGACTGGCTGGATCACCTGGTTCTGACCGACGGCGAGGCGGTACGGGGTGAGCTGGCGGAGCTGGGGTTTGAGGCTGAGGGGTCGCCAGCAGACCCGGGCGATGTGGTGTACCGGCATCCGGGGGCGATATTGCCGTTGGTTGTGCTGCGCGGGGAAGGGCGGCACTCTTTCCGGTCGGGGGGTGCTCCGGCGGGTGACGTGGTGGCGGCGGCGATCCAGGTCGAGGAGGTGAGCCACTTCTTGGCGGCTCAGCGGGTGGCGGCGACGATCGAGGGCTCGCCGTTGAGCCCGTTCCGGCGGGCCGGGGTGTGGCGCGACGGTACCGGCAGGGAGGTGCTGGCGGCGGAGCGGCGGGGGTATCGGGGCACGCTGCCGACAGAGATGCCGGCCGATTATCCCGGCCGCTACCTCCAGGCCCTGGAACGGTGGGCAACCCGGTCGCGCCGTTTTGAGGACACGCGGGAGGGGATGGAGCAGACGCTGAAGCTGGCCCGCTCGCTGGCCGACGAGCTAGGCGCTGACACGGCGGCGTGGGTTGCTTTTGCAGCGGAGCGGATCTATTGGCAGCAGCGCAACCGGGCCGGCCAGGCGCAGAAGAGCCGGCAGGATGGCCTGGGATTGGGCTGGGCCAATCACGACCATCAAGCCCTCCGCAGCTCGCGCGAGGTTTTCTCGGTATTGATCCAGATTTTGGAGGCGTTGGGCTTTCACCGGCGCGAACGGTTCTACGCCGGCAAGGAGGCCGGCTGGGGGGCGCAGGTGATGGAGCAGCCGGTGTGCCGGTTGGCGGTGTTTGCCGACGTGGACCTGACTCCGGAGGATGTGTCGAGCGATTTCTCAAGGGAGCTGCTGTTACCGCGCCAGGAGCTGGGTACGGTGGGGTTGTGGTGCGCGCTGCACGGCGAGTCGATTCTGGGGGCAGGGCTGCATCACCTGGCCGGCCGGTTCGATTTCGACGCGGCTGCGGCCGGGCTGGAAGGCTGGGGGGTGAAGACGCTGCACCCGTTCAGCGAGTTCACCTACCTGCGGCAGGCTTTTACGCAGGGCGAGCGCTGGGCGGTGGACACGGACCGGCTTGAGCGGCTGGCGACGGCGGGGCTGATCAATGGGAAACAGCGGGCGCGGTTTGCGGAACAGGGGGCGGTGGGCAGTCACCTGGAGAACATTCAGCGCGGCGAGGGGTTCAAGGGGTTTAATCAGACGGCGGTGAGCGATATTATCCGGCGGACGGATCCGCGGAGGGAGTGAACCGCTGAAGGCACTGGCGGAGCGGCTGAAGCGATCTCTGACCGTGCTACGAGGAGTGATTGAGGGCGATCAGGCGCTTGCCTTCCAGCCGCACCAACTCGGGCAGAAGGGTGCGGTAGACACGGCAGTAGGAGTGATGCAGCGGGGTCTGGCGCAGCAGGGGACAACCGCCGCTGCAAGCCGTCTGCCACTGGCAGTATCGGCAATCGGGACGATCCAGCACTGATTTGAAGGTGTTCTCGCCACGGCGGCGGACAGTAGCCAAGGGGTCGGCGTCTTCCAGGTCGGCCCACGGCTCCTCAAGCAGCATCTGGCAGGCGGCCACCCGGCCCCTTGGGTCGATGGCCAGATAGTCGCGTCCGGCAGAGCAGGGGTAGTGGTGTGGCAGGTCGAGACGAGCCCGGTCCAGGATGCCGGTAAAGGGCAGAGGATAGGACAGGTGCTGGTCGGCGAGGGCCAATGCCCGGCCGATGACTTGGATGAGCCGGTCGGGATCGGGCTGGAGGTGTGATAGGACGGCCCGGGCCATTTTCTGGCCGGTATGGCAATCGCGATAAAAGTTCAGGCTGAACGGGAGGTTCCGGCTCAGCGCGAATGCGACCGCGTCTGGCACGCCGTCAAGGTTCAGTGCCGTCAGGGTGATCGAAATGTCCACCCGCAGGCCGTGGGCCAACGCCCGGTCGATGGTGCTCACCACCGAGTCGTAAGTCCGTGAGCCGTCGGGCCGGTTCCTTGTCTGGCTGTGGTGAGCCGGACCCCCGTCCAAGGAGATGACCAGCCCCATTCCCGCTTGAGCGACCAAGCTCAGTGTCGCATCCGACAGATCAACCCCGTTGGTGAGCAGCACTTCTTGCAGTTCCAGCCCTGCTTCGGCAGTACGACGGACGGCGTGATCGTGAGTCGCCCAGACTGCCGGCAGGTTTAGTGTCGGCTCACCGCCGGCGTACTTGACCTGGAGCGCGGTGTAGTTGTGGCGGGTGGCCAGATCGACCAACCGATCCACGGCGTGTTGCCCCATCTCCGGGGTGGCTGTGCGAGGGCGATGAGGGACATAACAGTAAGGGCAATGCAGGTTGCAGGTTTCCGATATATGCAGCCAGGCCGAAAGGATCGGGGAAGAAGCCGGTTGGGTCGATGGTGTGATCAAGGGGCGCAGGAGCCCTACCTGGGTCAGGGTGTGCGCTGCCTCCTGTGCTGCAGCGGCGGGCAGGTCCACCAGCCGTGCGGGCAGCCCGTCAACGCAGGTGGGTATGTCAAAGGCGGCCAGCACGCGGCAGGCAGTAGCATTCAGCGCCACTACACCGACCGGTCCGGCCGGATTGAAGGTGACCTGCCATTCGCCCTGTGACGAAATGGGATAGAGCGGGGCCTGGGCTACCAACGGCTCGGCTGGGAGCAGCGTTGGGGCGTGGTGCCGGAGAGCAAGCACGCACGCAGGGCCGCAATCGCACTGCCCCGCATGCGAAAGATCCATGGGGGAGTGCAGGATCTGTGGCCGTGCAACTGAGTCTAGCATGATGTTCTCTGCAAAATAGCTTATTGAATTGTAACATTCAATTCCTATTGGTTCAATCCCCCTGAGGGAGGAGGTAGGGGAGTAACCGGCTAGGCCCTGCGCAGTAGGATGCAGTACTAGTCTTTAGACGATCTGGTTCTGCAGCTCCCACATCTGGCTGTAAAGCCCTCCCATTTGCATCAGCTCGTGGTGGCGTCCCCGCTCGACGACCCGGCCGGCGTGCAACACCAGAATCTCGCCGGCAGTTTCCAACCCCAGCAGGCGATGGGTGATGAGCAGTGAGGTGCGTCCGACCGCCAGACCCTGAAGTGTGGTCAGGATTTCCCTCTCGGCCAGCGCGTCCAGGTTCGCAGTCGGCTCGTCCAGGATCAGGATCGGCGCATCTTGCAGGATGGCGCGGGCGATGGCAAGTCGTTGGCGCTGTCCGGCGCTCAGCCGCAGCCCTTGCTCGCCGACCCAGGTGTCGTAGCCTTCAGGCAGTGATGCGATCCAATCGTGGATCTGAGCTTGCCGGGCAGCCTGTATCAGGTCGGCCTGGGAAGCCTCGGGCCGGGCCAGGAGCAGGTTGTCGTGGATGGTGGCGTTGAACAGGTAGGGATGTTGAGCCACCACGGCGATCAGGCGCCGGACCTCTTGCTGGCCATAGTTGCGCAGGTCACGCCCGCCGAGCCGGATCTGTCCTGGCTGACAGTCCCAGAAGCGGAGCAGGAGGTTGGCCAGGGTCGTTTTGCCTGCCCCGCTCGGCCCAACAATGGCCACCTGGCTGCCGTAAGGCAGAAAGAAGCTGACCCCATCCAGAGCGGGCCGCTCACCGGACTGGTAGGCGAAAGAGAGGTCGTCGACCTGCAGATCGCAACGGCCGGGGGTGGGCCAGGGCGGCGGAGGGTCGGTCACGGCGGGGCTGGCGGTCGTGATCTCGTCGAGCCGGCGGGCCGCTTCTAGGCTGTTGTCCAGGTATTGGAACGCTGCCGGCAGAGATAGGACCGCCTCAAAGCTGGACAGGACGGCCAGGGCCAGCACGGCCAGGTAGACGCCGTCGATCTGACCGCTGCGGACCAGGGGGATGGCCAGGGCAACCAAGGTCAGGGTGGCCAGGTTCATTAACAGACTGGTGAGGGCCTGGTGCAGGCCGGTGATGCGGGCCATGCGGGCCTGGAGGGCGGTCATTTCCCGACGCTGGGCCTGCACCCGGTCGAGGTGGCGTTGAGCCTGGCCGAAGGCCAGCAGCTCGGCCAGGCCCTGGATGCCGTCGATCAGGGCCGCGTTGAGGGTGGCGCGGAGCTGAACCATGCGCCGGCCCACGGGGCGGCTCAGGTGGCGGGCCAGGAGCGGCACGCCTACGCCTGCGGCCAGGAAAAAGACAAGAAGGGCGGCGGCCAGGCGTGGATCAAAGCGCCCGACCAACCAGGCAGCCATCAGGGCGATCAGCAGGGCTACGGCCGGGGGGGCGATGGCTCGCAGGTAAAAGTTGTCCAGTGTTTCGACGTCGGCGACGATGCGGGCCAGCAGATCGCCACTGCGGTAGTGTAGCAGTCGGGCGGGGGCCAGGGGCTCGAGTGCGGCGTAGAACCAGGTGCGGAGCCGGGCGAGGAGGTGGAAGGTGACGTGATGGGCGACGTAGCGCTCGCCATAGCGGAAGAGGCCGCGGGCGATGCCGAAAAAGCGGACGCCGACGATAGCCAGGCTCAGGTCGGCGATGGAAGGGTGGAGGGCAGCCCGGGCGATCAGGTAGGCGGACAGGGTCATCAGGCCGATGCTGCTGCCAATGGTTGCTACGCCCAGCAGGGCGGCCAGGATCATCCACCCGGTGAAAGGGGCCATCAGCCCGATCAATTGGCGCACCGGGCTTTTTTGAGTGGAGTGGAGGGGGGAAGCCTGGCTATCCATAGTCAAAGGGTGTCACATAGGCGCCGACCAGGCGCCGGTATAGCCCATCGTGCTGTAGGAGCAGGTCGTGGGTGCCCTGCTGCACGATCCGGCCGCCGTCCATGACCAGGATTTGGTCGGCACGGCGGACAGTGCCCAGCCGGTGGGCGATGATCAAGGTGGTACGATCCCGCAGCAGCGATGCCGTGGCCTCCTGGATCAGAGCTTCGGCGTGGGGGTCGAGATTGGCCGTGGCTTCGTCGAGGATCAGCAGCGGGGCGCCGGTCAGGAAAGCGCGGGCGAGGGCGATCCGCTGCGCTTCGCCGCCGCTCAGCCGGGCACCGCGCTCGCCGACGATCGTGTCGTAGCCCTGGGGCAGGGCGTCGATGAACAGGTGGGCGTTGGCCTGGCGAGCAGCGTCGATCACCTGGTCCAGGCCGGCGTCAGGGCGGGCCAGCCGGATGTTGTCGGCCACTGTGCCGTAGAACAGGTAGGGGTTCTGTGGCACCCAAGCTACCTGTTCCTGCCAGGCCGGGGGTGGGATGTTGGACAACGGCTGACCGCCGACAGTGATGACCCCCCGGTCGGGCTCGATGAAACGCAGCAGGAGGTAGGCAGCGGTGGTCTTGCCTGCGCCGCTGGGCCCAACCAAGGCTACTTTCTGGCCGGTCAGGATGTCGAAAGAGAGGCCGTTGAGCGCCGGGCGTTGACCAGCGTCGTAGCTGTAGAAAACGTCGCGGAATTGGATTTTCGATTTTGGATTTTCGATTTTGGATTTCGATCCTGTACTGGGCTCTTTGGCCTGATCGCTAGGAAGTGCGGGATACAAGTTTTGGGAGAGGGAAGGGGGAGTCTCCAGGAGGTGGAAGATGCGCTGGGCGGCGGCCACGCCGGACATGCCGGCGTGAAAGCGAGCGCCCAGGAGCCGCAGCGGCAGGTAGAACTCGGGAGCTAGGAGGAGGACGAAGAGGGCCTGCTCGAACTCCAGGTGGCCGTAGAGGAGGCGCAGCCCGATCCCTACGGCGACGATGGCGGTGCCGATGGTGGCGACCATCTCCAGGATGAGGGCCGACAGGAAGGTGACGCGCAACACGCCCATGGTAGCCTGCCGGTAGCGGTCGCTGATCTGGGCGATGACCTGGATCTGCTCCCGGCTGCGGCCCAACAGCTTGAGCGCCGTGAGCCCCTGGAGGACGTCCAGGAAATGGGCGCTCATGCGGCTGAGCGACTGCCACTGGCGTTTGGTCATGGCGTCGGCCTGGTTGCCGATCAGGATCATAAATATGGGGATGAGCGGGGCGGTAAGGAGCAGCACCAGGCCTGAGATCCAATCGAGCGGGAAGATAAAGAGGAGCAAAGCGGCCGGCACCAGGGCGGCCAGGGCGACCTGGGGCAGGTAGTGGCGGATGTAGGCGTCGAGCGCCTCGACGCCTTCGACCACGGTGTTGACCAGCTCGCCGGTACGCTCGCCGCGGGCGTAGATTGGTCCCAGGGCCAGCAGGTGGGCCGACAGCCTGTCCTGAAGATCGCCCTTGACCTGGCCGGCGGCGCGCTGGGCGGTTACCTCAGCGGCATAGGTGAGGGCTGCTCGCAGCAAGGCCAGGGCGACCAGGAGGCCCAGCAGCGGAACGAGGTCGAGCGACCGGCCGCCGAGGAAGGCCTGGTCGATAACCCGGCTCAAGACACGGGCCTGCCCGACGAGCACAATGCCCGCCAGCAGGCCCAGTCCGACCGTCCAAGCCAGATCTGCCCGGGCGGCGCGCGCACCGCGCAACAGCCGCCTGTCCAGCTTCATTAGTATTCGAGCTTTTCCTCGCGCCCGATCCGCTTGCGAAAGATCCAGTAGGTCCAGCCCTGGTAGAGGAGGATGATCGGCACAAAGATCAGGGCGACGATGGACATCACCCGCAGGGTGTACGGGGTGGAGGAGGCGTTGTCGATGGTCAGGCTGTAGGCCGGGTCGATGCTGGAGACCATGACCCGCGGATAGAGGCCGAGGAAGAGCATGGCCACGGCCAGCACGATCGTCAGGCCGGTCATGACAAAGGCCCAGCCGTGCTGCCGGTTGCGGATGAACCAGCCGGCGGCCAACAGAGCGGCAGCGGCCAGCACAGATACGATGACAAAGAGGGCACCCCGGTGAGCGAGCATGTCGGTGGCAAAATAACCCAGGATGACAAAGAGGGAGACCATAACTACCGCCGGCAGCCACAGCCGGCCGGCCATGGCGCGAGCCCTATCCATGAGGTCGCCCTTGGTCTTGAGGCTAAGAAAGATCGCGCCGTGCAGGGTGAAAAGGAACAGGGTGGCCAGCCCGCCGGACAGGGCGTAGGGGTTGAGCAGGTTGAAAAAGCCGCCGGTGTAGTTCATGTCGGCGTCGATCGGGACGCCACGGATCAGGTTGGCAAAGGCGACACCCCACAGCAGGGCCGGCACAAAGCTCCCGACAAAGAGGAGCGTGTCCCACAGGGAACGCCAGGATGGGCGGTGGTCCTTGCTGCGATATTCAAACGCGACGGCGCGGACGATGAGGGCCAGCAGGATGAGGAGGAGCGGCAGATAGAAGCCGCTGAACAGGGTGGCATACCAGTTGGGAAAGGCAGCGAACATGGCTCCACCTGCGGCGATCATCCAAACTTCGTTGCCATCCCAGACGGGGCCGATGGTGTTGAGGATCAGGCGGCGATCGGTGTCGTCCTTGCTCAGGTAGGGCAGCAGGATGCCAACGCCATAGTCGAACCCCTCCAGGAAGAAAAAGCCGATGAACAGTATCGATACGAGGATAAACCAGACCGTGTTGAGTTCCATCTCAGTTCTCCCTTTTCACCATCAATAGCCCGAAGGCTCTGCGTCTTCGGAGGTCACCGGTTGGCGGCTGTACTTGGCCAGCAGGTAGATGTCGGCGACCATCAGCGCGGCGTAGACGATGATAAAGGCCACCAGCGAAAAGAGGGCCATACCCGGCGACAGGTTCGGTGAGACGGCGTCGGCCGTCTTTTTCAGGCCATAGACGATCCAGGGCTGGCGGCCCAGCTCGGTCAGCAGCCAGCCGCCGGTGTTGGCCAGGTAGGGCAGGATGATGGCCAGCGGCAGCAGGCGCAGGAACCAAAGCCAGAACCCTCGGCTGCAGCTGAGGATTGGCTCCAGGCGCTTGGTAAAGATCAAGAAGAGGGCGCCGAGGGCTGCGGCGATCATCAGCACGCCCGGGATGAACATGCAGCGGAAAGCCCAATACATCATAAACACCGGTGGGATATAGTTGTCTGGGCCGTACTGCTGTTGGTATTGGGCCTGGAGGTCATTCATGCCCTCTACCCTGCCGGAAAAGCGGTTAAAGGCCAGGAACGATAGCACGGCCGGAATCTCGATGGAAAAGCTGCCCTCCTTGGCCGGGTTGAGGGTGAACACGGAGAAGGGAGCCGGATCGGCGCTCTCCCACAGCCCTTCGACGGCGGCCATCTTCATCGGCTGGACCTCAAATATGCGCTGGCCCTGGGCATGGCCGACAAGGCCGACCGACGCGGCGCCGATCAGAGCATAGACCGCCGCCCAGCGGAAGGAGCGCAGGAATAGGTCTCGATTCTCACCCTTGCGCAGCAGGCGATAGGTACTGATGCTCAGGACAAAGAATCCGGCCGTGGTGATGCCGGCGAAAAAGACGTGGGGGAACTGCATCCAGACGTGGGGGTTGGTCAGCAGGGCGCCAAAGTCGGACATCTCGGCCCGGCCATTGTTCAGGACATAGCCGACCGGCTCGTGCATGAACGAGTTGGCGATCAGGATCCAGAGGGCCGACAGGTTGGAGCCGAGGGCCACCAGGCCGATGGTTGCGGCGTGCAGTCCCTTGGACAGCTTGTCCCAGCCAAAGATCCAGATGCCCAGGAAGGTGGACTCGAGGAAGAAGGCCAGCAGGGCCTCGATGGCCAAGGGCGCGCCAAAGATGTCGCCGACAAAGCGCGAATAGTCGGACCAGTTCATGCCAAACTGGAACTCTTGGACGATGCCGGTGGCCACACCCAGGGCAAAGTTGATCAGGAACAGCTTGCCCCAAAACTTGACCATGCGCTTGTAGGTGTCGTGGCCGGTGCGGACGTATTGGAGCTCCAGCAGGAAGAGCAGGATCGACAGGCCGAGGGTGAGGGGAACGAAGAAAAAGTGATAGATCGTGGTGGTGGCAAACTGCAGCCGGGAAAGCATTAACGTCGTCATAGGCGTGCCTCCTTTTTAGCAGCTGATCTGTTCAGGACTTTTTGTCAAGATACCATATTTGACCCAGTGTGTCAAATGCTTGCGGTTCTCAACTTGCCTGTTAAGGGTTGTCGGGGTAGAATGGTGCGGTCTGGGCATGGCAGAATCTCTGCGGTCTGGAGGGGCAGTCGTGGACAAGGCAACGCCGCAAGCCAGCTTGGCTGATGGTCTGGTGGAGGCCGGCTGGCTGTTGACGGCTTGTTTGACGCCGCTGGTGGTGAACCTGTGGGGCAGTCAGCCGTTTGAGCTGCCAAAGGTGGCGGTGGTCAGGACCTTGGTGTGGATCATGGCAGGCTGCTGGCGTGTTGATTGCCTTATGGCCCGGCGCTCGCCCGGGCACGATCTGCGCGATAACCCCCTGCTGTGGCCAGCGCTGGCGCTGGGCGGCGCCTGGGCGCTGGCCACAGCGCTGGCGGTGGATCCTGGCCTGAGTTTGTGGGGCAGCTACGAACGCTGTCAGGGCCTGTTGACTCTGCTGAGCTATCTCCTGCTGTTCCTGATCGTATCTGCCCGGCTGCGAACTCGCCTCCAGATCGAACGGTTGGTGGGGGTGATTGTGGCGACGGGGGCGCCGCTGGTGTGCCTGGCGGCAGCCCAGGCGCTCGGCTGGCAGCCTGTGCCCCTGGTCAGCGATGCCCGGTCACCGGTGTACGCTACGCTTGGCCGGTCCAATTTCCTGGGAGCCTACCTGGCGATGGTGCTGCCGCTGACCCTGGCCTGGGCTTGGACGGCCCGGCGGCGGTGGCTGCGGGTAGCCGGGGCGATCCTGGCGCTAGCCGAGCTGGCCGTGATCGGGCTGACTCTGGCCCGCGGAGCGTGGCTGGCGGCTGGGGTGGGACTGGGGGCCCTGGCGATGGCGGGGTGTTGGACCCGGATGCGGCTGGGGGCAGGTCGACGGCTCAAGACGGCGATTGCTGCCGGCGTAGTGGCGGCGCTGGCGGTTGGGCTGGCAGTGGCGATCGGCCTCGGCTCGGCACAGGAGGGCTCAGCGGCGGCGCGGCGGACGATCTGGCAGGCGACTGCGGAGTTGATTGGCCGGCGGCCCTGGCTCGGCTATGGCCCAGATGCGCTGGGGCTCCAGTTTCCCCAGGTTTACCCACCGCAGCTCGTCTACTACCAGGGCCGTGGGCTGATCGTGGATCGCGCACACAACCTGGTGCTCGACGGACTGGTCACGGGCGGGGCTGTGGGCCTGGCGGCACAGTTGGCGTTGGCGGCGGTCTTGGTGACCATCGCCGGGCG
Organism: Anaerolineae bacterium; assembly: GCA_034429215.1. Taxonomy (GTDB): domain Bacteria; phylum Chloroflexota; class Anaerolineae; order JAAYZQ01; family JAAYZQ01; genus JAFGOG01. Next base: position 77,463 of record DAOUGI010000029.1, read on the forward strand.
AGCCCTGCGGACGGCGGGCGCCTCCTGGCGGCGGACCTGGCTGCTTGTTTGTCTGGCGACATTGGCAGCCCAGGTAGTCGGCAACTTGGTGAGTTTTGATGTGACGGCCACAGCGACATTGGCAGCGTTGGTGATGGCCATCATTGTAGCGCTGTCGCGGCTGCCTGGGGAGCCGGCGTCGGGCAGCCGGCGGCCTCTTCAGCCGGCATGGCAGTGGGTGGCCGCCGCGGCGGTTGTGCTGGCAGTGGGCTCGGCGGTGGTTGTGGCCAACCTCAGGCCGATGGCAGCCGATGTGGCAGCCAGGAGCGCCGAACGGCAGGCGGGGATGGGAAACTGGAGCGGCGCGGCCGCTGCCGGGGAACTGGCGGTGGAGTTGTGGCCGGTTGAGCCGGACTACCGGCGGGCGCTTGGCTCGGCGTACTTGTACGCAGCCCGATCGGCCCAAGACCCGTTGCCCTGGCTGGAGCGGGCCGAGGCCAGCCTGCTGACCGCCCGCGATCTGCGGCCGGGGGACTGGCGGGGGTGGTCGGTGCTGGGTGAGCTGTATGGGGCGTGGGGCAATCACTGGGATCCGGACAAGCTACCTCTGGCTCACGCAGCCTATGGGCAGGCGACGGCGCTGGCCCCCAACCACGCGATGCTGTACACGTCGTGGGGGATGGTCGATCTGGAGGGCGGGAATTTCGCCGAGGCGGCGGCACGGTTCCGCCAGACGGTAGACCTGGACGCCACCGACGGCTATGCCTTTGGACACCTAGGCGAGTCAGAGTTGGCGCAGGGTCACGTGGCCGAGGCGCTGACCGCTTATCAGCAGGCGGTGCACTGGGAGCCGGAGCTGATCAGTGCCCACCTGGGGTTGGCCCGCTGCTACGGGCAGTTGGGCGAGTGGGAGGCGGCGTTGTTGGCCGTGGAGCGGGTGCTGCAACTCGATCCGAGCAACGCTGCGGCCATGGCGCTGCGGCGGGAAATCGAGGCCCGGCCATGACCGGGCCGAAAAGGAGGGAGCCTATCGACAGAGTAGCTGGATCCCTTGGAACATCACGAGGAACAGAATCGCGGTGTAGGCACCTTTATGGCCTTGGGCCAGATAATTCCCCATGGGAGGCGAACACGATGAAAACTCGGACGATGTGGGTTGTTGTTGCGGTGGTGACGTTCCTGGTGTTGGCAGCCGGCGCTGCAGGGGCGATTCCGGCTCTGTTGGCGCCAGGCGACCCGGTGGCGGGCACAATCAACTATCAGGGCCGGTTGACCGATCCAACTGGCGTGCCGCTGGACGGCACCTTTCCGATGCGGTTCCGGGTGTACGACGACCCGGCTGCCGGGGTGATAAAGTGGGACAGCGGCGTGGTAGACGTAGGGGTGGACAACGGCCTGTTCAACGTGGGCCTCGAGGTAGACCCTTACCATTTTAACGGGCAAGGACTGTGGCTGCAGATCTATGTCAACGGCGAATGGCTGTCACCACGCCAGGATCTGTTGCCGGTGCCCTACGCGCTCAGCCTGAAACCCGGCGCTCAGATCTGGGGCTCGTTCGACAGGAATTGGCTGCTAAAGGTGAAGAACAGTGCCAACCCAGCCACCGGTGCAGCGATATGGGGTGAGGCGGCCACCGGCATGGCCGTTTATGGTACCTCGCCCGGTGGATATGGTCTATATGGTTACACAGAGAATGGCTATGCCGTTTCGGGTACTGACGCAGGCGCGACCCAGGCGCATGGCTTTGGCGGTTACTTTACCAGCTTTAATGGAGTCGGTGTGTATGGCTACAGCAGCGCCGCCCTCACGGCGAACAACTTTGTTGCACCCGGTGTCTTTGGCAAGAGCATGAACGGCGTTGGCGTGTACGGCGTGAGTGAGGGCACCAATTCAGGTGTGCGTGGCGAAAACGCGACTTCCGGCCGCGGGGTTTATGGCAGATCCTACAGCGGCCGCGGCGTGAGTGGCTACAGCAGCATTGACGTCGGGGTGCACGGCCAGACTGGAGGCGGATCTGGCGACTATGGGGTGTATGGCACAGGGGGTGATGGGACCTACGGCATGTATGGCTACAAGTCGGGCACCGGCGGCGGCCTGGGCGTGTATGGCCAGAATGACGGAAGCGGCTCAGGCGTGTCGGGCAACAGTGTTGAGGGTGTCGGCACGTGGGGCTGGAGCGCCAACTATGATGGCGTGCACGGTGCAACCAGCGCGGCCGACAACAACTATGGACTGTACACAGGGGACAACCTGTACTCCCTCAACTATCATTCGCTGGGCGCGACGATGCAGGTGGTACAGAATGGCGATACTGAACCGCTCGAACCAGGCGATGTAGTGGTCATCGCCGGGCTGGGCGACGCGCCGGCCGAAGGGCTGCCGCGGGTGATCCAGGTTCGCAAGGCGAGCGAGGCGGGCAGCACGGCGGTGTTTGGCGTGGTATCGGCCAGCTATGCCAAAGAGCGGCTCGCCGCTGAGGGCGATCCCACCGGGGCCAGTGGTCCAGATGGTGAGATTCCGTTGTCAGAGGCGAAGCCGGTGGCCCCCGGCGACTATATGCTGGTGGTGGTGCGCGGCCCGTGCCAGGTCAAGGCCAGCGCGGCCGGCGGAGCGATCCAGGTTGGCGACCTGCTGGCCAACGCCGGCGCGGCAGGGCATGCGGCAAAGGTAGGCACAGTGCTGGTCGATGGGGTGGCGATGGCGGCCCCGGGGACGGTGCTGGGGAAGGCGCTGGAGCCGCTGGACAAGGGTGAAGGGCTGATCTACATCTATGTGACGCTGCAGTAGGAGGGGACGATGAAGCGTAAAGCAGCGTTCACGGTCTGTCTGATGGTTCTGCTTGCGGCGGTCGCGATAGGCGGGTCGGCGCTGGCCCAGACATCACCCAGCTATAACCTGGAATGGCACGTGATCGGTGGGGGCGGTCAGCCGGTAAGCTCGGCCAGCTATGCGGTCAACAGCACGGCGGGGCAGGGGGCGGCCAGTCAGCCTTACTCGGCCAGTCCCAGTTATGTGGTGAGCGGGGGGTACTGGTATGGGGAGGGTTTCTCTCCGCTAATTTACTTTATACACCTACCGGTTGTGCTAAAGGCGTGGTGATGGGTGTGAGGCCGGACCTGGCAGGAGTTTCACGGGCCTGCCAGGTCCGGCGGGTGCCGGCACATCTGCAAATAGAAAATTGAGGATCTGATATGTTGAACCTGGGGCGGGGGCAATTGGGGCGGCGGATCAATGTGGTCGGCACGACGGGGTCGGGTAAGACGACGACGGCCCGGCAGCTCGCCGAGCGACTGGGTATTCAACACGTGGAGATGGATGCGTTGAACTGGGGGCCCAATTGGACGCCGGCCGAGCGCGAGGTGCTGCGCGAGCGCACGGCCCAGGCGCTGGTCAGGGAGGCCTGGGTGGTGGACGGCAACTATAGCTCGGCGCGCGACATTGTCTGGGGGCGGGCCGACACCATCGTCTGGCTGGACTATACTCTGCTGGTGACGATGGCGCAGCTAATGCGGCGGACGGTGAAGCGGGTGGTGACGAAGGAAGAGCTGTGGAACGGCAACCGGGAGAGATGGGCCAACTTTTATGCCCGGGATTCGATCTTGTGGTGGGGACTGACCACTTATCGGCGGCGGCGAAGGGAGTACCCGGTGCTGCTTGCACAGCCCGAGTATGCCCATCTGGCGGTGGTACACCTGCGCGCGCCGCGTGCGGCGCGCGAGTGGCTGGCCACTGTGGGCACGGAGGGCTGCTGAATTGACCGGGCGTCGATCCAGCCCTTTGCCCTGGAAGCGAATCGGTGATAGAATGAGGCTGTGTTTATCAACGTGAGGGAGGAAGAGGTGTGATCGGCACGCGGCTAAAGGATCGCTATTGTGTGGAAGCGCAGATCGGCCAGGGAGGTATGGGCCTGGTGTACCGGGCGTACGATGAACAGACTGGCCAGCCGGTGGCGATCAAGATCTTGTCACCCCGGCCGGGTCTGTATGATCAGGAACGGCGTTTCCGCCGCGAGTTCCGCGCTCTGTCAGGGTTGAACCATCCCCACGTTGTGTCGGTCTACGATCACGGTCAGGTGAAGGATCGACCCTTCTTTGTGATGGAGTATGTCGGCGGCGGCGATTTGCGCGGGCTGATCGAGAGCCACGGCGGCCGGCTGGGTCATGATGTGCTGCTGCCGCTGGCGATCCAGCTCTGCCAGGCGTTGAGCTACATCCACGCCCAGGGGGTGGTTCACCGCGATCTCAAGCCGGAAAATGTGCTGCTGGCGACGACACAGGTCCCGTACCATCTCAAGCTGACCGATTTCGGCCTAGCTCAAATCGCCGGACCGGATGTGCGGCTGACCCAGGCAGGTGAGCTGCTCGGCACGGTGCTGTATATGGCGCCGGAGCAGGCAAGAGGGCAGGTGGTGGACCATCGCGCCGATCTATATGCTCTGGGCATCATCCTGTACGAGATCTTGACCGGCCGCCATCCTTTCCCGGGCAACGATCCGGTAACAATCCTGGTCCAGCAAATCGAGTCGGCGCCCGCGCCGCTGCGCCAGCTTCTGCCGCTGGTACCGGAGCCGTGGCAGCGGCTGGTGCTGCGATTGATGGCCAAGAGTCCAGCCGATCGTTTCGCGTCGGCGGAGGAGATGCTGGTCATCCTGCGCAGTTGGGCAGACACGGTGGTAACCGACAGCCTGCTGGAGCCCCGCGCCGGGCGGGTGGAGCAGATTTTTCGGGCACCGGTGGTGGGCCGCGAGGCGGAGCTTTTCCGACTGAGGGAGGCCGTACAGTCGGCGGCACGCGGTGAAGGGCCGGTGGTTTTCATCCGCGGTGAGGCGGGAGTGGGCAAGACCCGGCTGATGCAGGAGCTGGCGGCAGCCAGTGATGGCACACAATTGTGGCTGGGCAAGAGCTATGAGGCAGAGCGGCTGCCATACCAGCCTTTCATCGAAATTCTGGGCCGGTGTTACCGGCAGATGCCGCAGAGATGGCAGGACGCTGTTATGGTGCAGCCGCTGGCGGCCATAATTCCCGAGCTGGCTGCCGACCAAGCCGGAGCGTCAACGCCGGCGCAGCCGGCGGCAGATGTGGAGGCTGAAAAACTTCGCTTGTTCAATGCCGTGGCTGGTGTGCTGGGAGATGTCAGGGCCATAGACGCCGATGCAAGCGGAGCACCCGCCGCACCGGTGATTGTCTGCCTGGACGACCTACAATGGGCCGATGCATCCAGCCTGGAGCTATTTGCTTTCCTGGCCCGGGTACTGGCGCAGGCGCCGGTGCTGCTGTGCGCCACCTATCGCAGCGAGGAGGTGGATGGCGATCATCCGGTGGCTCGGCTGCAGCGCCAACTAGCTCGGCAGCGTGAGGTGTTGGCATTGGACTTGGAACCGCTTGACAGGGCGGCGACCAGTTGGATGGTGGCAGCTATGTTCGGCGATATGGGCGCTGTTGAAGAGCTGGGCAGGCTGGTATATGAGGAGGCGGAGGGCAATCCGTTTTTTGCCGAAGAGATTGTCAAGGCGCTGGTGGAGGAGGGGGCGATCTACCGGGCGGGGGGTAAGTGGCGCCGCCGCGAGACTGACGGTTGGTGGGTGCCGGCCGGGATCCGCAGCCTGCTGGAACATCGCCTGAATCGGTTGGGCAGCTCGGCCCGAGCGGTAGTGGCGGTGGCCAGTGTCGTCGGCCGGCGGTTTGATTTCGATACTCTGCGGCTGGCCGGGCGTTTTGACGAGGACACGCTGCTTGACGTGTTGGACGAACTGCTGCGGGCCAGGGTGATCCGCGAGGATCCGACCGGCCGGACCGAGCGCTATGATTTCAACCATGACAAGATGCGCGAGGTGGCCTATGCCGAGATCAGTCCGGCGCGGCGCAAACGGCTGCACCAGCGGGTGGCCGAGGCGTTGGAGCAGCGGAATGCAGGCGATCCAGACCCGGTGGCCGGCGAGCTAGCGCGCCATTACGAGCTGGCGGGTGACTTGGATAAGGCGATCACTTGGGCCGAGCGGGCCGGACAGGCGGCTCAGGCCCGGTTGGCGATCCAGGAGGCCCTGGATCGTTACCGCCGGGCTACTGAACTGGCCGACAGTCTGCCGCCGGACCCGGACCGAGGTTATCGGCTGTTGTACGCGGTGATGGAGCTGGCGGGGGTGCTGGGCCAGCGAGAGTTGGTCGAGTCGTCGTGCCGGCAGGTTGTGGCGCTGGCCGAGGCCCATGATTGGACAGAGAAGCGTGTGGTTGCCCTACTCAGCTTGGCCAGCTATTACATCCAGGCCGGCGAGCCGGCTCGCAGCGAGGCAATTTGCACCGAGTTGATGGCGGCGATCGAAGCGCTAGGAGATGTGCAGAAGCTGCTGTACGCTCAGGCGATACTGGGAATTGCACTGAAGGACCAGAGGCGCCTGGACGAGGCAAGGTGTGTGTTTGAGCAATGCCTGGAGCAGGCAACCCAGGCTGGCATGCTGCGCTATGTGGCTGTTGCGAACCGGGAGCTGGGCAACGCTCTCGTGATGGCCGGCGATGCCGTAGAAGGGTTGGCCTATCAGCAGGCGGCGTTGGAGTTGTTGCGCCGGAGTCCACACGCGCTGCCTACGGATTTGGCGTTCACACTGAGCGACCTGGCGGAAGTACTCTACCAGCGGGGAGAGTACGCGGCGGCAGCGGAACACCAGGCTGAGGCACTGGCTATTGCCCGCCAGACCGGCTACACGTGGGTGGAGCTGGCGGTTCAAGGCGATTTGGGGTGCAGCCAGATGCGATTGGGGGAGTGGGGGGCGGCGCGGACGAACCTACAGGTAGCTGTGGCGGGGTATCGCCGCCTGGGAGAGCGGCTTGATGTGGTGCGCTATGAGCTTAGGCTGGCTGAGATGGAGCGTCATCTGGGCAATGCGTCTCGCGCCTATGACCTGGCTGCCGACGCGCTGGCGTTGGCCCGGCGACGAGAGTCGCCCTGGCACGAGACAGAGTCGCTGGCGGCGCTGGCTCTGGCCGAGCTGGCTACAGGCAACAGGGATGCGGCGCTCGCCCATGCCGGGGAAGCGGTTGAGGCAGGACAGCGCGACGGCCGACCGGGGGTGCTGGTCGCCGCCTGGCTGGCACGGGGCGAGGTGGCGCTGGCGCTAGGCGATGATGCGAGTGCCGTCGAGGCAGCCGAGCGTGTGCTGGAACTAGAAGAGGTGATCGGCCAGTGGGATAGGGCCGCGGCGGCGGCGCTGCGCAGTGTCGCGCTGGCATCAAGAATCGACCTGGAGGCAGCTTGGGCAGGAGCCGACAAAGCGGGCAACCGTCCCGCGGGCTGGCGTGTCGCGCTGGCCCTGGCAGCGTGGCACCGGCAGGCGGGTGATGAGCGCGCGGCCCAACGCTGGCAGCGCACTGCCGAGGAACAGGCGGCGCAGGTGGCAGACACATTTGAGGACCCTGCGCTGGCCGAGGCGCTGCGCCGCAACAGTCGATTGCATTCTTCCAAAGATTAGGTGAGCCGGTCTCCTTGTTTTCCCTTTTGACGACTTGCTTGTGAGTCGGGAGCTTGGCCGTGGGCTGTGTTCGGTGATAGAATCGGGAGTGGAGGAGGGAATGTCCATGAACCCTTTGCAGCGGGCGGAAGAGCTGCGTGAGCAGCTGCGCTATCACAGCTACCGGTACTATGTGCTGGACGAGCCGGTGATCAGCGACGGGGCGTATGATGCGCTGTATCGGGAGCTTCAGGAGCTGGAGGCAGCCCATCCGGAGCTGATCACGCCCGACTCGCCGACGCAGCGGGTAGGGGGGGAGGTGCGCGAGGAGTTTCTCGCCGTCGAGCACCCACGGCCGATGTTGAGCCTGAGCAACGCCTTTAGCCCTGAGGAGCTGCGTGCTTGGCGGGAGCGGTTTCTGCGGCTGCTGCCCAGCGACTACCCGGAGCCGGCCTATATCGTCGAGCCCAAGATCGACGGGCTGACAGTGGTGCTGCATTATCAGGACGGGCTGTTCAACCTGGGGGTGACGCGCGGCGACGGGCTGCGAGGTGAGGAGATAACCTCGAATCTGAGGACGGTCAAGGCACTGCCACTGCGCATCCCGTTGGCGGGGGACGGCGGGCGGGAGAAAGCGCCAGCGCGGTTAGTGGTGCGGGGTGAGGCCTACATGCCGCTCGACAAGTTCGATGCGTTCAACCGTGAGCAGGAAGCAGCCGGCAAGCGAACCTATGCCAATCCGCGCAATACGGCGGCGGGCAGCTTGCGGGTGCTGGACCCGGCGATCACCGCGGCACGTCCGCTGAGCCTGTTTTGTTATCAGGTAGTAGAGATGGAAGGCGGGCCGGCGCTTCGCAGCCAATGGGCGGCGCTGGAGTATTTGCGGAAGATGGGCTTCCCGGTCAGCGATCAGCGCCGGCGCTTTACCGATTTCGAGGCGGTGGTGGAGTATGTCGCCGGCTGGCGGGAGGTGCGCGACCGGCTCAATTTCGAGGCCGACGGGCTGGTGATCAAGATCGACGATTTCGCCACGCAGGAGCGGCTGGGTGTGGTGGGCAACGCGCCGCGGGGCATGGTGGCTTACAAGTATCCGGCAGCCGAGGCGGTGACCCGGCTCAATCGGATCATGGTCAACGTGGGGCGGACCGGCAGCCTGAACCCGCTGGCCGAGCTGGAGCCGGTGCGGATCGGCGGGGTGACGGTCAGCCATGCGACGCTGCACAACGCCGATTATGTGGCTGAGCGGGATATCCGCGAGGGGGACATGGTGACCGTCAAACGGGCCGGCGAGGTTATCCCTCAGGTGTTGGGGCCGGTGTTGGAGCTGCGCCCACCCGAGGCGCAGCCGTGGCAGATGCCCGACCACTGCCCGGCGTGCGGTGAGCCGGTGGAGCGCGCCGAGGGTGAGGTCGCTTATTACTGCGTCAACGCTGCCTGCCCGGCGCAGTTGGTGCGGGCCGTCGAGCATTTTGTCAGCAAGGGGGCGATGGACATCGAAGGGTTTGGCATCCGGCAGGCCGAGCTGTTCGTGGAAAAGGGACTGATCCACGACGTGGCCGATATCTATCACCTGACCGCCGAGCCACTCCTGGAGCTGGAAGGGTTTGCCGATAAGAAGGTTAGCAACCTGCTGGCGGCGATCGAGACCAGCAAGCAGCGACCGGCCGACCGCCTGCTGGCGGCGCTAGGTGTGCAGGGGATCGGCGGGGTCAATGCCCAGACGCTGATGGATCACTTTCGGTCGGTAGAGGCGTTGGCTTGTGCTTTGCCTGACGACTTGAAGCAAATACCGGGTGTCGGGCCGAAGCTGGCGGACAGCATCGCCGGGTGGTTCAGCCACGAACCGAACCGGCGGCTGGTGGACAGGCTCAAGGCGGCCGGGGTGTGCACCACGGTAGAGGCGATCCAACCGGCCGGGGCGCAAGAGCTGCTGGGCCTGATCTTTGTCATCACCGGCACACTACCGGCGCTGAGCCGCGAGCAGGCCACGGAGCTGATCGAGGCTCACGGCGGCAAGGTGACCGGCGCGGTCAGCGGCAATACCGATTACCTGGTGGCCGGCGAGAAGGCCGGCAGCAAGCTGGACAAGGCGCAAAAGCTGGGGGTGAAGGTGATCGATGAGGCGGAGCTCCGGCGGCTGGTGGGCAGTTAAGTTTTCTGGAAGACAGCATAACCACAGAGGACACGAAGGACACAGATATCGAGGATGCGTTGGAATGCGCTAGCCAGCCTATGAGTAGGGATTGTTGGTGACTGGTTGGCCAGTGGCAACTATATTCGCGTAGTCAGAATGGTGTGGAGGCAGTAACGCACACCATTTTTCTATTGCGGTGGTAAATGCTATGCGAAAGAGGTTGTTAGTGGGTTGGTTGGCTGGCTGGCACTCAGCAGGTTCTGGGCGATCTCTTTTGCCTGTTCGGTCACGTCCAGATCGTCAAGGTCGGCGAGGCTGGCCCAGCAGACGTCTCCAGCGTCGTCTCCGGGTCGCAGGATGCCGCCCACGGGTCGGGCCAGGAAATCCAAGATGACATAATGATACTGGATGCGGCCGGTGTCGTCGCGGAGGATGCGGTCGACGATGGCGACAAGGTCACCGACCTCGACCTGTAAGCCGGTCTCTTCCAACGCCTCGCGGCGGACGGCGTCGTGGATGGTCTCACCCAGCTCGACGCCGCCGCCGGGGAAGCTCCAGCGGCCCTTGGAGGGCTGGCGGCCGCGGTGGATGAGGAGTATGCGCGCGCCGCTGCAGATAATGGCGCCGACGCCGACAATAGGGGCGTCAGGGTATTCGCGTTTCATGGCAACTCTTTCCTCCGATCGGGCTATATTATACCACCGGGCGGCTTGGGTAACAAAGTAGCTTTGCCTTGACCTGTATGGCGATTGCCGTGTATTGACAAGATGCTGGCTGTGTGTTACACTGCGGCCGTGACGCTCTGTGACGTGGGTTGATGAACACAACACCGTGTAATTCCGGCGCGCCAGGCAATGCCGGATACAACCTGATATTTGCCGCAAACATGCCGCTCACTTCGGGCGGCTTGTGTTCTTTGAGGGCCCTGTGACTGAATTGGATGGCCTGGTGTTGGTGACGGGGGCCAATGGGTTTGTCGGCTCGCACTTGGTCGAGGCGCTGCTGGCGAGAGGCTACCGGGTGCGGTGCATGGTGCGCAGGACCAGTGACCTGGCCTTTGTCCGGAACCTGCCGGTGGAGTGGGCCTACGCCGATCTGTGCGACAGTGCAGAGCTACGGGCGGCGATTCGGGGTGTCGACGCGGTGTGTCATTGCGCGGCGCTGACCCGGGCGTTGGACGAAGAGACCTTTCTGCGGGTTAACACCCAAGGGGCTGAGGCGCTGGCGCGGGTCTGCCTGGAGGCCAATCCCAGGCTGAGGCGTTTCTTATTCGTGTCCAGTGTGGCGGCTGCCGGGCCGTCGGACGGACCGGGTGATGTTGTGGACGAAGCTCGCCCGCCGCAGCCGGTGACCTGGTACGGCAAGAGCAAACTGGCTGCTGAACAGGCGCTGCAGGGGTTGGCCGGTGCAGAGAGTGGCCGGCTGCCGGTGACGATCGTCCGGCCGGCGGCGGTGTATGGGCCGCGCGACAAGGATTTTCACGCCTATTTCCGCGCGATCAAGCTGCGCCTGAACCTACAACTGGGGCAGGATGAGCGTCACGTCAGTTTGATCCATGTGTGCGACTTGGTCGATCTGTTGGTACGGGCGCTGGAGCAAGAGCAGGCAGTGGGCCAGACCTATTTTGGCTGTGGATCGGCGACGACCTACGCTGAGCTGGCGAAGGCGATCGCCAGGGTGTTGGACAGGCGGCCGGTACGGATCAACGTTCCACTGGCGCTGTTGGGCCCGATGGCAACCGTGGCCACGGCAAAGGGGCGGCTGACCGGCCGGCCGGCGCTGTTGAACGATCAGCGCTTGGTTGAGGTGCGGCAGCGGTCGTGGTTGTTCTCGGGGGAAAAGGCGCGGCGGGAGTTGGGTTTCGAGGCGCGGTACGACTTGGAGACGGGCGTACGCGAGACAGTGGAGTGGTATCGCCGGGAGGGATGGTTGTAGTAACGTGTTTGGCGGCAAGTCACGCCGGATCTGGTTGACAGTTCTGGCAGTCAGCAATCTTGCGTTGTGGCTGGCGGTGGCGGTGGGTGTGGGCCTGCTGGCCAGCGACGAAATGAACCTTGGGCTGGAGAAGTATCTCCGCGAGCGCCAGGCAACTGCCGTGGCGCTTCTGAACCAACCGCCCCCACGGCCGGCTGGGACAGCGCCGGGGGCAGCCGGTTTTCTCGATGCTCAGTCTTTTGGAGCGGGGGGCCAGACGCCAGAAGGCGGGTTGATGCCTTCGCCGACGGCTGTGGCGCAGCTGCAGGCCGTGACCGGGCCGGGCACGCCGGCGCCAGCGTCTGGCGGGCAGGGACTGAACGGCCAGAGCTCAGGAACACTGGTCAGCAGCCCGCTCGTCCTGTCGGATCCAGAGTTCAACAGCCTGGGACAAGTTGACGCCGAGATGGCTCACTCGGCCGTTGGGCGCCAGGTGGAGATTCGATATAGGGAAGTGGTACTTAACCGCGAGATCGCCGCCTTGATTACCCAATCGTCCGACCTGGGTTTTCGTGACGTGCAGGTCAACCTCGACCGCGACAAGGCGGTGGTGACCGGGAACGTGACCGTGTTGGGCTTGAATGTGAGCGCCGAAGCGCAGGGCGTGGTCGTGATAGAGAACTGCCTGCCGCGGATAGAACTCCAGATGGTTTCGGTCGCAGGGTTCCCGGCGCCTGGGTTTGTCAAGGATGAAGTGACCGAGATGATCCAAGGGGCGCTTGATTGGTATCCACCTGATTCTGCGCTGTGCCTGGAACGGATCGTCATGGAAGATGGGATGGTGACGCTGTATGGCTACAGGCGCTGATTTGACAGGACCTACCAGGCTTTTAGAAAGCAGGGGATGATGAAGGCGGTTGTCTTTGACGGCCAGTTGCGGCTGGTCACCGATAGGCCAGAGCCGGTGCCGGCACCTGGCGAGGCGCGCATCAGAACGACCCTGGTTGGCATCTGTAACACCGACCTGGAAGTGGTGCAAGGCTATGCCAGTTTTCAGGGGGTGCCGGGCCACGAGTTCGTGGGAGTAGTGGATTGGGCGGAAGACCGGTCGTGGATTGGCCAGCGGGTGGTGGGCGAGATCAACATCGGCTGTGGCGTGTGCAAGATATGCCGATCCGGCCAGCAGGAGCACTGCTCCAACCGCACTGCCCTGGGGATTCGCGGCCACGATGGGGCGCTGGCTGAGTTCCTTTGCCTGCCGGTCGCCAACTTGCACCCGGTGCCTGTCGAGGTGCCGGATCGGGCCGCGGTTTTCGTCGAGCCGCTGGCTGCGGCCTGTGAATTGCTGGAGCAGATCCATGTCCGGCCCACTGACCGGGCAGTGGTAGTGGGCGACGGCAGGCTAGGACTAATGGCAGCGCAGGTGCTGGCCTTGACCGGCTGTGACCTGACCGTCGTGGGCCGGCACGAGGAAAAGCTGGCCATCCTGAGCAGGCGCGGCATTGACACGCGGTTGACCGATGAAGGGCTGGAAGGGGTTGACATCGTGGTGGAGTGCACCGGTAACCCGGAGGGTTTCGAGTCGGCGCAACGGTTGGTCCGGCCGCGGGGAACGCTGGCGCTGAAAAGCACTTACCACGGACTGGCTGCGGTCGACCTGTCGCGCCTGGTCGTGGACGAGGTGCGGGTAGTGGGCTCGCGCTGCGGGCCGTTCGGGGCGGCGCTGCGGCTGCTGGCCCACGGGCTGGTCGACGTGACGTCGCTGATCCACGCCGAGATGAGCCTGGACGAGACACTGGCAGCCTATGAGCTGGCGGCGCAGCCCGGGGTGTTGAAGGTTCTGGTGCGGGCTAACCCTTCCGAATGAAATGGGGCATGGTCTCCGGGATAGGGAGCGCTAACTCGACAAACCCTGCGTACTTGCCATCGATATACCAAGGCGCCTGATAGATGAGCTTTTTTTGGCCTTTCTTTTCGATGGTATAGATATTCGGCCGGCCGCTCTCGAGCATTTGCTTGAGCGTGGTGCGGGCCGGTTCCGGGTGACAGTTGAGGATATTCGTCCCGATCAACTGCCGGTCACCTTCCTGGGCCGCGGCCCGATCGTTCATCTCCAGCAGAATTCCGTTCGCATCACATACTTCGATCGTTCCCGGAAACTCTTTCACCCACTGATGTTCTGCCATCCCAATCTCCTTTTGGCTCCTGGCTTAGGCCAGTAGTTGCCTGACAGTATATACTGCCGTTGCTGCCAGGTCAAGTTGCATCAAGCGATCCAGCAGGGCAAACAGATTATGCGCCTGCTCTACGTTGGAGCCGGCTGTGCTTGTCAAAAGGCGGTGAGTAGGCTATAATGACAAGAACTGAGGGCGGGGAGCGCCATCCCCGCTTTTTGTGTGGACATCTCTATGCGGCTCAAACGTCTCGAACTGCAGGGCTACAAGACCTTTGCGACCCGCACCGATTTTGCTTTCGATGATGGGATCACGGCCATCATTGGGCCAAACGGTTCGGGCAAGAGCAACTGCGCCGACGCCATCCGCTGGGTCCTGGGCGAGCAGAGTTATCGCGTTCTGCGGGGCAAGTCCACCGAAGACATGATCTTTGCCGGCAGCGCCCAACGCGCCCGGCTGGGGATGGCCTCGGCGTCGCTTACCTTTGACAACAGCGACGGCTGGCTGCCGGTCGATTTTGGCGAAGTAACCCTCACCCGCCGCGCTTACCGTTCTGGCGAGAATGAATACCTGCTCAACGGCAGCCGGGTCCGGCTGCGCGATATCAACGAGCTGCTGGCCAAGTCTGGCCTGGCGCGGCGGACCTATACGGTCATCGGCCAGGGCCTGGTGGATGCGGTGTTGAGCCTGCGTCCCGAGGAACGGCGCACGCTGTTCGAGGAGGCAGCCGGGATCACCCTGTACCAGTCAAAGCGGACTGATGCGCTTGCCCGCCTGGAAGAGACTCACACCAACCTATTGCGGATCAACGACATTGTCAACGAGATTGTGCCGTTGCTGCGCCGCCTGGAGCGCGAGGCAGAGCGGGCTGAGCGCCACACGCTCCTCAGCCAGGAGCTGAATGGGCTGCTGCGTACCTGGTATGGCTATCGTTGGCACCACGAGCAGTTGGAGCTGCGCCGCACCCGCGACGCGCTGGCACGCCGCCAGGAGGTGCTGGCCCACCGCCGCGCGGCATTGGAAACGCTTGATGCGCGGATGGCCGAGCTGCGTACCCGCCACGGCGAGCTGCGCAAGCAGTTGGCCGGCTGGCGCCAGGAGGGAGGCGATCTGCAGCGGCAGCGGGAAGAGATACAACGCAACTTGGCGGTGTGGCAGGAGCGGACGCGCCTGCTGGCGGGCCAGGCGGCTGAGCTTGACGGTGAGGTGACGGCGATCGGGTCACAGGCGGGGTCGATGGGCGAGCGGATCGCTCTGGTTGAGAAAGAGGTGGGCGATTGCCAGGTAGCGCTCAAGGATCGCGAGGCGCAGGCGGGTCGGATAAAGGGCAATCTGGATGCGCTGGAGGGGCAGCGGACCGCCCTGGCTCGCCAGCTTGCCGGCGCCCAGGCGCACGTCCTTGACTTGACCGGCCAGGCGGCCGATGCCCGCAATCGATTGAGCCAGATCGACGAGCGGCGTAGGACCCTGACCGGCGACCGAGCTGCACACCAGGCAGCGGCCTCAGATCATGAGGCCCAGGCGGCCGAGCTGGGCCGGCAGATAGAAGCACTTGCCACTCGGCAGGCCCACGTCAAGGCTGAGGAAAAAGCCCTTACTGCCGAAGGAGGTCGCCTCGAAATTGCATTGGTCGAGGCACAGTCACGCCAGACTGATCTGCGCGCTGCTCTGGGCGAAGCTCAACGTCAGGCGGAACGCCTCCAGGCCCGCTCTGAGCTGTTGGCGCGCCTGCGGGCTGAGGGGGAAGGCCTGCACGCCGGCGTTCGCGCGGTGTTGAGGGCTGGCGGTCAGCAGCCAGCGATCAGCAGTGAAGCAGCAGGTGGATTGGAACCGGGAGCAGGGAGGGCGCTGCCGGGTATTTTGGGTACGGTGGCACAGATCCTGCAGGTTCCGGCCAAGTATGAGGTGGCCGTCGAGGTGGCGCTGGGCGGACATCTTCAGGATGTCGTTGTTGAGTCGTGGCCCGCGGCCGAGGCGGCTGTGGCTTACCTGAAGGCCGGAGAACGAGGCCGGGCCACTTTTCTGCCGCTGGACACTGTCCGGTCCGGCTCGCGAGTGGAGGTACCGCGCGATGTGCAGGGCGCCGTGATTGGCGTGGCGGCCGATCTGGTGAGCGCCGAGGCACGCCTGGCACCGGTCGTGGAGATGCTGCTTGGCCGGACGGTGGTCGTCGGGGAGCTAAAGGCCGCCCGGCGTGTTTTTGGGCGCCTGGCCGGCGGGTTTAATATTGTGACGCTGGACGGGGAACTGCTGCGGTCGAGCGGCTCGCTGACAGGCGGACAAGGCCGGGACCAGGCTCACGGTCAGGTACTGGCCCGCGAGCGGGAATGGCGCGATCTGCCCGGCCATCTGGCAGCAGCGATAGCCCACAACGAGGAGCTCGAAGCAGGGCTGGTCGGAGCGCATGCCGCCGAGCAGGAGGTGCGGGCAGCGGTAGCGGGCTTGGAGGTAAAGAGGCGGGAGAAGCAGGCAACCGCCGCGGCGCTCGAAGCGCAGCAGGGTGGGTTGGACCGCGACAGACAGCAGCAGCTTCAGCAGATGGCGTGGCAGCGTGAGCTGCTGACCCGGCTCGACGCAGAAGCAGCCGACTTGAGCACTCGCGAGGCAGGGCTGCGGACCAGCCTTGCCCGATTGGCCGATGAGGCCCAGGCGGCTGAGGCTAAGGTTACGGCTGCACAGGGCGCGCTCGACGGGCTGCGCGGCGACCTCCTCTACCAACAACTGTCCGATGCCCGCACGGCGGCGGCGGTGGCCCGCGAGACGTGGGAGCACCGCCGTGCCGGTTTGGCAGATCTCCAGCAGGCACGGGTTCAGCTCGACAGGCAGGTAGAGGCCAAGCAAAAGCGGATCGCCGACCTGGAACAGGAGCAGGCTCGTCTCGGCGAGCAGATCCACACCTGGGCTGCCCGCCAATCGGCCGTCCAGGGCTGGTTGGCAGCGCTGGCCCAAAAGATGGAACCGGCCGAGGCCGAGATGGCGACGGTGGAGGCCGAGCTGGAAAAGCTGGAACAGGAGGAGACGACGATTCGGGCCCGGCTGCGCGAGGCGGAGAGCAGCCATGGCCAGGCGACTCTGGCCCTCAGCCAGCAGCAGGACCGCCTGCAACGGCTCCGCCACCAGGTGGTGGACGATTTTGGGCTGGCTCCGGCCGGGCTTGAGCCAGCGGAGGGTGAGGTCGATCAGTTGCGCTTGCCATTGGGCGATGACCTGGCCCCTCTGCCTGTGGTCGAAGAGCTACCAGAAGGGCTGGAGGAAGAGATCCAGTACGTGCGGGGCCAGATGCGGCGGATCGGGCCGTTCAACCCCAACGCGCCGGCCGAACATGCCGAGGTACAGGAACGGTACATGTTTCTGACCGCGCAGGCGACCGACCTGGAGGAGGCAACCCGCAGCCTGCGGGAGGTGATCGCCGAGCTGGACGAGGTCATGCGCCGCGAGTTTCACTCTACGTTCAAAGAGGTTGCCGCGCGCTTTAAGGAGAACTTTGGCCGGCTATTTGGCGGGGGCAGCGCCCGGCTGACGCTGACCGACCCTGACGACATTAGCATCACCGGCATTGAGATCAACGCTCAGCCGCCGGGCAAGCGGCCTCAGACGCTGGCCCTGCTGTCGGGTGGGGAAAGGACACTGACGGCCGTGTCGCTCATCTTTTCGATCCTGGAGGTCAATCCGCCGCCGTTCTGCATCCTTGACGAGGTGGATGCCATGCTCGACGAGGCGAACGTCGGCCGCTTTCGCCATGCCCTGGAGATGCTGAACCGCCACACGCAATTCATTGTCATCACCCACAACCGGGGTACGATCCAGGCGGCCAACACCATCTATGGGGTATCGATGGGCGACGACAGTGTGTCGCAGGTGGTATCACTCAGGCTGGAAGGCGAACGGATCGCCGCGCCGGACGGGTCGTCTGTTGATGTAGGCGACCGGTAAGCTGCTACCTTAGCTTGCCCTCGCCCGCGAACTCGCGCAGGCCACTGTCTACATAGCCCACTGCTTCGGCGGTCCGAATAGAGGTCTCATTTCCCTCGTCGACGATGTACAACGGCCGCAGCTTTTCCTCAAGCAGGGCAGTGGTGCAGGCCGACACGACCGAGCGGCCCCATCCCCGGCCTCGACCACGCGGGTGGGTATAGACAAACACCTCGGCAAAGGCCGGCGAGCGCCAGTTAGTGCCCGACATGGCCATGACCTCGCCTTGTGACTCGATCTCGAAACGCGGCGCGCCGTCCGCGGCGCCAACACGCTGCACCAGGACGTTTATGACCGGCTGGAATCTGGCCGGGTCCAGGAGGTAGATGCGGTTCAGGCTCGACCGGCTTGTCTCGATCTGGCTGCGGACGACGGCAGCGAGTGTGACCGGAACGATAAAGTAGCAGGGTCGATCGGGTGTCAAGGCCATGTGCAATAGCTTTGCTGCGGCAATGTCGTCCGGGGCGCGGAGGGTAACCAACGGTCGGAAGAGGTCGACGCCCGTTTGGGAGACGGTGATAAAGCCGTCCACGCGCTCATGGCTGTCGTGATGCAGGATGAGCCGTGTCCGGCGCGGATCGTGCCACAGCGCGTAGTAGCTGGTCAGGGCGTCGGCCGGGTCGGTCGGCGAGAGCAGTGGCCGGATGGCTCGGCGTTTTTCGTTTAGCTCGGTTAGCTGATTTAGGTCCATGGTTGGTGGCTATCAGCGATCAGCTTTCAGCATGACGGACTTGCAAGAAGAGGGTAGCTCTGCGTGAGCAAAGCTACCCTCTCGACTTGCTCCAGCACTATTTGTAGCTCTTGAGCACCTTCATATAGTTAGCGCGCTCAAAGGCCGCCGGCTCTGGGACCGATCGCAGGCTCAGGCTGCCTTTCATCTCAGAGATCGACTTGTACTCGTGCTCCTCCATCCAGGTGGTGATGCCATGCAGCAGGTCGCCGATCTTGCCCACCCCTTCCTGAAGCAACACCGAGCAGACGTTGGCCACATCGGCGCCGGCCATGACCGCTTTCAGCACATCTTCCGGTGTGTGGATGCCGGTGGTCAGGGCCAGAGAGGCCTTGATTTGCCCGTACAGGATTGCGATCCAGCGCAGCGGCAGCCGCATCTCGTCCGATGTGCTAAGTACCAGGCGAGGCTGGACATCGAGGCACTCGATGTCCAGGTCGGGCTGGTAGAAGCGGTTAAACAGGACGAGGGCGTTGGCCCCGACCGTATCCAGGCGGGCGGCGATGTTAGGCAGTGAGCTGAAAAACGGACCGATCTTGACCGCGACCGGGATGGTTACATGTTGTTTCACATCCTCCACGATCGACGTGTAGAGCTGTTCGACCTCGTCGCCGGTTAATTGGCTCCTGGTCGGGAGGTAGTAGATGTTCAGCTCGACCGCCGCTGCGCCTGCCTCCTGGAACTGGCGGGCGTAGCTGGTCCAGCCGCCGGGGCTGATGCCGTTCAGGCTGGCGATGATCGGAATGTCCACCGCCTGGCTGGCCTTGCGGATGTGCTCGACATACTCTTTTGGGCCGCGCCGGAACTCTTTGAGCGGCGGGAAGTAGGTCAGCGCCTCGGCATAGCTGTAGGTGCCCAGCTCCAGGAAGTAGGCCAGGGATTCTGCCTCGAACTCGACCTGTTCCTCAAAGAGGGACGGCAGGGTTACTGCTGCGGCCCCGGCGTCCTCCATGCGCTTGATCGTGTCCAGCTCGGCCGACAGGGGCGACGCCGATGGAACGATCGGGTTTTTGAGCGGTATGCCCATGTAGGTTGTGGATAGATCAATCATGGCTTTTTCTCCCTATTTCGGTCTTTTATCGAGATCACCCCTACGAGCCAGCTTCAAGGCTGTAATCCAGTGTGGCCATCTGCTCGTACAACCGCCAGCGCTTGCGCACGTCCTGCTGGGCCAGCTCGAGCAGCCGGGCGGCTGCCTCTGGATCCGATTGGGTCAGCATCTTGAAGCGCGTCTCGTTGTAGGCATAGTCCACGAACGGGATCTTGGGCGCCTTGGAGTCGAGCTGCAGTGGGTTCAGGCCCTGATCTGCCCGGCGCGGGTCGTAGCGGTACAGCACCCACGCGGCCGAGTCGACGGCTAACTGCTGCTGATCGAACCCGGTGCGCATGTTGATGCCCTGGTTGATGCAGTGGCTGTAGGCGATGATCAGGCTGGGGCCGTCGAACGATTCGGCCTCAACGAAAGCCTTGACTGTCTGCGAGTCGCTGGCGCCCATGGCTACCTGAGCGACATAGATGTTGCCGTAGGTCATGGCGATCATGCCCAGGTCCTTTTTCGGCGTCGACTTGCCGCCGGCGGCGAAGCGAGCCACGGCCGCCCGCGGCGTCGCCTTGGACATCTGGCCGCCGGTGTTGGAGTAGACCTGTGTGTCGAGAACCAAGACGTTGACGTTCCGGCCCGAGGCCAGGACGTGATCCAGGCCGCCGTAGCCGATATCATATGCCCAGCCGTCGCCACCTACGATCCAGATTGACTTGACGACGAGCATGTCGGCCAGGCTCGCTAGCTGCTTGGCTTCGTCGTTGGACCCGACGGCAGGCGCCAGGCGGGTCTTGAGCTCGACCACGCGGGTGCGCTGGGCGGCGATGTCGGCCTCGGTCGCCTGTGGGGCGGTGAGAATGCCGTCGGCCAGTTCGTCGCCGATCAGGCCACGCAGGCGTCCTACCAACTCGCGGGCATATTGGGTGTGCTTGTCGACGGTAAGGCGGAAGCCAAAACCAAACTCGGCATTGTCCTCAAACAGACTATTGGACCAAGCCGGGCCACGGCCATCCTTGTTCTTGGCCCACGGCGTGGTTGGCAGGTTTCCGCCGTAGATCGAGGAGCAGCCGGTGGCGTTGGCGATGATCGCCCGGTCGCCAAAGAGCTGGCTGAGCAGCTTGACATAGGGCGTTTCACCACAGCCGGCGCACGCGCCCGAATACTCGAACAGTGGCCGGAGCAGTTGAGAGCCCTTGACCGAGTTGGTCTTGACCTGCGTCCGGTCGAATTCGGGCAGGCCCAGGAAGAATTGATAGTTCTCCCGCTCGACGGTGCGGATGGGGATCTGATCGACCATGTTGATCGCCTTGCGGTCTGGCTGCTGCTTGTTTTTGACCGGGCAGGCGTGGACGCACAGGCCACAGCCGGTGCAGTCCTCGGGTGCGACCTGAATGGTGGCTACCATGCCGGCGTACTCTTTGCCTTTGGCCGGAGCCGACTTGAAAGTGGGTGGCGCGCCGGCCAGCAGCTTTTCGTCATAGATCTTGAAGCGGATGACGGCGTGCGGGCAGGAGAAGGCGCACTTGGCGCATTGGATGCATATGTCGGGATCCCAGGCCGGGATTTCCAGGGCAATGTTCCGCTTTTCCCACTGGGTGGTGGCCGATGGATAGGTGCCGTCCAGCGGGAACTTGCTCACCGGCAGCTCGTTGCCTTTGCGAGCCAAGATCGGCGCCAGTACCTCTTTGACAAAATCGGGCGCCTCGGGCGCTACCACGGGCGGCATGTCAAAGTCGCTGGTGACCTTGTCCAGCACTTCGACCCGGAACAGATTGGCCAGAGCCTGGTCGACGGCGGCAAAGTTGCGCTGGACGACCTTTTCGCCCCGTGAGCCGTAGGTCTCTTTGATGGCATCCTTGATGGCGGCAATTGCCTCGTCGCGAGGCAGGATGCCACAGATGCCAAAGAAGGCGGTCTGCATGATGGTGTTGATGCGCACGCCCATGCCGGTCTCTTCGGCCACCCGGTAGGCATCGATGACGTAGAACTTGAGCTCCTTGTCAATGATCTGCTGCTGGACCTGCCTGGACAGCTTGTCCCACACTTCGTTGGGACCGTATGGTGCATTCAGCAAGAAGGTTGCCCCTTTGACGGCCGGGGCCAGCACATCGAACTTTTCCATAAAGACGAACTGGTGGCAGGCCACAAAGTTGGCCGAGTTGATGAAGCAGGTCTGGCGAATCGGCCGGGGTCCAAAGCGCAGGTGCGACACGGTTACCGTGCCGGCTTTTTTCGAGTCGTACTCAAAGTAGCCCTGCGTCCAGTTGCTGGTCCCTTCACCGATGATGCGGATGCTGTTGTGGTTTGCGCTGACGGTGCCGTCGGAGCCGAGGCCATAGAACAGGGCCCGAACTACGTCGTCGGGCTCGATGTTGAACGCTGGGTCGAGGTCGAGACTGGTATGGGTCACGTCATCGGTGATGCCTACTGCGAAGCGCTCTTTCGGATCGGCCTTGGTCATTTCGTCGAAAACAGCTTTGATCATGGCCGGGGTAAAGTCCTTGCTGCCCAGGCCGTAGTGGCCGCCGACGGCCTTGACGTCCGTCCGCCCCGTTTCAACCAACGCCGTCACACAGTCTACGTACAGCGGCTCGCCGGCGGCGCCCGGCTCTTTGGTCCGGTCCAGCACGGCGATGATTTTGGCCGACTTGGGCAGGGCGGCGGAAAAGTGCTCGACGCTGAACGGCCGGTAGAGGCGTACCTTGAGCAGGCCCACCTTCTCACCGCGCTTGGTTAGGTAGTCGACTGTTTCGTGAGCGACCTCGGCTCCTGAGCCCATCATAACGACAACTCGCTCGGCGTCGGGCGCGCCGACGTAATCGAACAGGTGGTACTGGCGCCCGACGAGGCCGGCGAACTTGTCCATTGCTTTCTGGACGATGGCCGGCGTTTTCAGGTAGTAGGGGTTTGTCGTCTCCCGGCCCTGGAAGTAGACGTCAGGGTTCTGAGCCGTGCCGCGGATGAACGGGCGCTCGGGGTTAAGGGCACGGGCGCGATGGGCCATGACCAGCTCGTCGTCGATCATGGCTTGCAGGTCTTCCCGGGTCAACTCCTCGACCTTGTTGATCTCGTGGCTGGTGCGAAAGCCGTCGAAGAAGTGAAGGAACGGCACCCGCGCCTCCAGGGTGGCGGCGTGGGAGATGAGGGCCAGGTCCATGGCTTCCTGCACCGAGTTGCTGCACAACAGTGCCCAGCCGGTGGAGCGGACGGCCATGACGTCGCTGTGATCGCCAAAGATCGACAGGGCGTGGATGGCCAGGCTCCGGGCGGAGACGTGAAAGACCGTCGAGGTTAGCTCACCGGCGATCTTGAACATGTTGGGGATCATCAAGAGCAGACCCTGGGAAGCGGTGAAGGTGGTGGTCAGCGCACCTGTCTGCAGGGCGCCATGGACGGCACCGGAGGCACCTCCCTCGGACTGCATCTCGACTACCAGGGGGACTGTCCCCCAGATGTTGGTCTGGCCCTCGGCCGAAAAGTCATCGGCATGCTCGCCCATCGTGCTGGAGGGTGTAATGGGGTAGATGGCGATGACCTCGCTGACCTTGTGGGCAACATAGGCTACGGCCTCGTTGCCATCAATGGCGACCATCTTTCTGTCTGTCATCAAAACCTCCCTAGATAATAGACTATTCCTGACTCTGACCCTCTCCCCCAAGGGCGAAGAGGCCGAGCAGGAAATGAAGCTCATGGTATCTTTCAGGCAAACGCCAGGCTGGTGAGCCTGGCGCGCTTTCACTCTTGCTGCGAGAATGTCACAACCTGGTGATTTCGGCTCCGAAATTATGCCTTTTGCCCAGTCGGCAAGATTGTAGCACCGCACCGCCTGTTTGTCAAAGGGTAAATGCCGTATGGTGCCCGGCAGGTGGGCGCAGCGGGCGGCTGCGGGCGGCTACAGTATAAGGGCGCGCCGATTCCGCTGCTCGAACAGCCGCTGGCAACGCAGACACAGGGTCGCTTGGGGAAGGATTTCGAGCCGGGCCGGATCGATACGCTGGCCACACTGTTCGCAGATGCCGTAAGCGCCATTCTGCGCCAGGTGGATGGCCCGATCGAGCGATTCCAGCTTGCGCTCCAGACTGTAGACCAGGGCCAGCGTTTTCTCCCGCTCGTAGGCGTCGATGTCGGCCTCGTCGGCGGTTGGCTCGCCCATCCGGCGCAGATCTGCTCGAAGGTTCTCTGCCTTTTCGACCGTCTCTGTGCGCTCCCGTTCCAGCCTGTCGAGAGCGGCTTGGCTGTGCATCAAGGCTGTGTTCATCGCATGCTTTCCTCTTGTGTGATGATCAGGAATGACATGGGTTGCCAAATGATGGACGAATATACCACAATTGTGGATTTTCGTCAACCTCCGCTGCAGTTGTTTGAGATCAAGGGTGTGTTTCAGGATTCTGGGTAAGCGCTTGCAAGGTGGCATTTCCCCCTCACCCCAGCCCTCTCCCCCAGGGGGAGAGG
>DAOUGI010000030.1:0-116598 GCA_034429215.1 Anaerolineae bacterium
CACAGCATCAAGCACTACCAGGAGCTGGGGCGGCTGGTGGCGCAGGCGGGCAGCCTGCCCTGGGAGGAGCTGATCGCGGCCTACGGGCCCAAGCTCATGGAAGGTCTGACGCTGTTGGGGACGCGGCGGAAGCATGTGAATGTGCTGCAACACCTGATGGGGTATCTGAAGAAGGAGCTGTCGAGCGAGGACAAGCAGGAGTTGCTTGGGCTGATCGAGGACTATCGGCAGGAGATGGTGCCGCTGATCGTGCCGCTGACGCTGCTCCAGCACCATCTGCGGAGGCATGCGGTGCCGGGGTGGGTGTGGGAGCAGGTGTATCTGAGCCCGTATCCGAAGGAGCTGATGCTACGCAATCACGTTTAGCAGGGGGGTAGAATGCCATGGGCTACTATATCAGAGTCCTTGCAGAGAAGGATTTGTCGGTGCCCATGTCACAGCTTCGCGGTCGCTTGATGATGGAGGGCATTGCTGTTGAGCTGACGGTGGAGCTAGGGTCTGATGACGAGTGGGCCCAACTCATCATTCGACATCCAGATGGGCAGGAAATTGCGGTTGTAGAGAAGAATCGAGTTGAAGCTGGGCGATTGGGGGCCGAGGAAATCGCCGAGTTCCTCGAGAGCATAGAAGATGGCCGGCCAGCCTCCGCTTCGACCTGGCTGAAAGGATATCTTCCCACAGTCAAAGCCATCTATGCATTCCAGATCTTACAGGGCGCCTACGCTGGTGACGGTTGGAAGGCCATTCATGCTGTGCAGGGCGAGCTGTGGGGCGCCGCAGGTGGTATTCTTCAAGCGGACGGCGAAGGCTTCTCAAATCTGTCTGGCTATCATATCCTGTGGCAATTCAGCGATCATGTACAGGGTCCGTGGAACATGGCAGTCCTTGACGATGACGGCAACTGGATCCCTTTCCAGATGGACCTGGGTAACAAGGGCCAGCGCAGGGCTTTTCTTGCTGGTAAGATTCCCCCTGGCGCAAAGAGGCTGTAAAGAAACGCTGCCCAATCAACCGCAGCCCTCGACGCGCCATGTCGTGTGGCAGAGCCGCGGACGTTGTTGCCGCATTACATGCGGCGGCACGTGGTGCCGGGGTGGGTGTGGGAGCAGGTATATTTGCGGCCGTATCCGAAGGAGCTGATGCTGAGGAATCATGTGTAGCGCCGCGTCCGAGAGCTTTTGCATAGTGTGCAGGCGATCATTCGAGTAAATGAGAATATCAGTCTGGAGGGGTAAGAAACTTGACTCCAGAATCGATTTTAGCTATAATATAGCCAGAATGCGTTACGAGATCATTCTATCACCAGCAGCCGTCAAAGATCTACGAACCCTGAAGGCGCACTGGCGTGCAAAAGTGCGTGACGCGATCGAAACGCACTTACGACACGACCCTGTGACGGAGAGCAAGAGCCGCATCAAGCGTCTTCGAGGACTGTCGCGTCCGCAGTTTCGACTGCGAGTAGGTGAGATTCGGGTGTACTACGACGTATCGGGGAATTCTGTAGAGGTTCTCGGAATCGTTCTCAAGTCGGAAGCGGATGCCTGGTTGGAAAGGGTGGAAAAGCGAGAATGAAACGAGTGGCACTAGGCGAAGTCAAGAATGATCTATCAAGATACCTGCGTCTTGCAGAAGACGAGGAGGTAGTCATTACTCGTCACGGGAAGCCTGCCGGCGTGCTTATCGGATTCGAGTCGGAAGATGATTGGTTTGATTATCGGCTCGAAAACGACCCACGCTTTTTGCAGCGTATTGAGGCGGCCAGGCAAAGCCTGCGCCAAGGACGAGGGGTAAGAATAGAAGACGCTGAGGTTGAGGACGAAACTGCGCCCTCCTGACAAGTGCCTGATTTCTAACCGCTGAGGTCGCCTGTGCCCAGTTGGGCGATGCTCAGCGAGGACTTGGTCAGGCATGACCAATGACGGTTTGTTTTGAGAGTTCACTCAAGTTCCCCACTCCTCTGTGTACCTGGATCAGGATTCGAGTAGTCAGCGAAAGCGTGTTTTGTTGATTGTGTCCACTCTTACAAAAAGAATTCAAGTTCCGGCTTGTTCCGCGTGAAAATATATGATCAGCACGGCAACCCCAGCCGGGCGGGCGCCGGCATCTTTCCGCGGGCGGTGATAGAGCGCTTTCCGCTGCTGCCGCTGGAGGATGTTGGATGGATCGACGCGTTCGACCAGCTCCACGACAAACGGCGCGTCGAGGCACTCATGGAGTCATCCAATCATAACGGTGATGTTGGATCCCCGCGCGGCTTGGTGCCAGGAGATAAGCAACATGAAAAACAGATGGAAGGATAGGATCGCCCTGGTCACCGGGGCATCGAGCGGGATCGGCGCGGCCACGGGGCGCGAGCTGGCCCGGCAAGGGATGCGGGTGGTTTTGGTGGCGCGTCGCCTGGAGCGTTTGCATGAATTGAGCGATGACATCCAGGCTGCCGGCGGGCAGGCGCAGGTCATCGCGGCCGATCTCTCGCTGCCGGAGGAGCGTGAACGAGTTTACGCCCAGACCGTGGAAATCAGCGGCGTGCCGCATGTGCTGGTTAACAATGCCGGGCTGGGCTGGTACGGCTATTACAGCGAAATGCCCTGGGAGATCGCCTATGAGATGCTGCAAGTCAATGTGGCAGCGGTGATGCACCTGACGCGCCTGTTCCTGCCTGCCATGCACCAGGGCAACGGTGGGCATATCGTTAATGTGGGTTCGATTTCTGGGAGCATGCCCAACCAAGGCATTGCCGTCTATGCGGCCAGCAAAGCTTTCCTTGACGCGTTTACCAGCTCGCTGTACCGCGAACTGGTAGGCACGCGGCTGCACGTGAGTGTGGTGCGTGCCGGGTCAGTAGCCAGTGAGTTCTACCACAACGCCAAGGCTCGCCCCGGTGGGCGGCCCGTGCCCGCCGAGCGCTTGGCGGTTTCTTCAGAAAGCGTGGCACGCAGTATCTGGCGGCTCTTGCAGCGCCCACGGAAGGTGATCTATGTGCCGGGCATCCTGTGCGTAAGCCCGTGGCTGGAAACGCTGTTTGGCTGGCTGATTGACCGGATGGGCCCTATGCTGCTGCGCCGCCAGACTTGATGTCAGCCCAACCATTAGGCGACATGGACCTTTTGACATCGGCTGTGCAGCCAGTCTGTGTTGTTGATATCTCTTCCGAGCGGCCTGAGTGTTAACCCATAATGAAAATTGGAGAGGATCCCCAAAGTCAAAGCTGTAGCAAGCCAGGCCCAGAATCGAAGAACCACCGATCTGACAGGGTCTGCGTCGCGGGAATATGGTTGACAAAGGCAGGCCCTGGTGATACAATCTCATGGGCCCGGGGTACGGCAAGCATAGGTAGCAACGCGCGACACGGCTCTGCTTGCACAAGGCGTGGAGGTGGCCAGCCAGCGAAGCTCAATCTCGCAAAGGGCGGTCGATCTCTGTGCTCAAGGCCGAGGGAGTGCCAACCGGATTATTCTATACAATGCGGGAGAGAGCGATGACCAAGCGATGCGAAGGCGATCTCAATCAGATCAAGAAAATTGTAGTAACGAGAGACGGGCCGTACGTGGTCCACGGGGGCATCCCTCTGGTGCACAAGATACAGATTGTGTCGGAGTATGGGGAGCCGCTTACCTGGAAAACGGGAGAGGCGATTGAGACCCCCGAAACGTACGAGCTGTGCCGCTGCGGGCAGTCTAGTTTCAAGCCGTTCTGCGATGTCACCCATGCCCTGGTCGATTTTGACGGCACCGAATCGGCCGATACCCGAGCCACGGCAGAGCGCCAAGTCACTCTTCCAGGCGGCACCAACATTGTCGTCAAGCGCGACTATTCGCTGTGCTCACAATCGGGTTTTTGTGCGAACCGGTTCAGGCGCATCGAACAGATGCTTTCTCATACCGACGACACAGAGATCCGGGCGCTGGTCATGGCCATGGTCGAACGCTGCCCGTCCGGCTCGTATGTCTATTCGATCCAGGAGGGTGAGGAGGATATAGAGCCCGATCTCCCTCAGCAGATCGCGGTGACCACCGAGATCACTTCGGATGGCCCGATAGAAGGCCCTCTGTGGGTGACCGGCAACATCCCCATCGAGCGAGCCGATGGACAGCCTCTTGAAACGCGCAACCGGGTTGTCCTGTGCCGCTGCGGGCGGTCGAAAAACATGCCGCTGTGCGACGGCACACACCGTCCAGAGGACGAATACTAGCGCGGCACACGGCCGCGATGGGCGAGACTCACTATGCGTGACCAACGGACAGGCCGCTTTGAGGTGGTGGTCGAAGAGGGTCTCCCTCACGGCGGCCTGTATGATCTGGAACAAACGACTTGTTACAAGGTCGTTGACCGGCATTCGGGACGGGTCGTGATGACCTTCGAATGCCAGATGGAAGCGAGCCTGAGCACAACCACCGGGATGTGGGAAAACTATAACTTTTCTGGCGCGTGTGAGGTCAGCATTGCGCCAGACGAACAGTCGGTCATTGTCAAGTACTGCGATGGCCGCGAGGAGACGGTGCCGCTGCCGCTATAGGTCGCCACACGGGGCCTCTAGACCGATACCCAACGGGGCTGGCGCTGTACAACCGCGGGCAGGGTCAGCCGTGATAGGAGGAGTGTCGCCATGGCGCTGATGACGAAGGACGAATATATCGACAGCCTGCGCAGGCTGAAAAGGCGGGTGTTCGTCATGGGCCGAGAGGTCGACAACCTGGTCGACCACCCGCTGGTCAGGCCGTCGCTCAACGCCTGTGCCATGACCTACGAGCTGGCCCGGCGGCCGGAGCACGCCGGGCTGATGCTGGCCACTTCCAACCTGACCGGCCAGACGGTCAACCGCTTCACCCACCTGCACCAGAGCCCGGCCGACCTGGTGGCCAAGGTCAAGATGCAGCGCCTGCTGGGGCAGGCGACCGGCTGCTGTTTCCAGCGCTGCGTGGGCATGGATGCCTTAAACGCCCTGGATTCGGTGACCTACGAGATGGATCAGGCCCTGGGGACGGGCTACCACGGCAGGTTCCGCCGCTACTTGCAGCAGGTACAGGAGCGCGACCTGGTGGTGGACGGGGCGATGACCGATCCGAAGGGCGACCGGCGGCTGAGCCCGTCGCGGCAGGCCGACCCGGACCTGTTTGTGCACATTGTCGACAGGAGGTCGGACGGCATCGTGGTGCGCGGCGCCAAGCTGCACCAGACAGGGGCGCTGAACTCGCACGAGATTGTCCTCATGCCCACGCAGGCGCTCACGGAGCAGGACCAGGAGTATGCCGTATCCTGCGCCATCCCGGCTGACGCGCCGGGCATTGTCATGATCTACGGCCGGCAGCCATCGGACACGCGCAAGCTGGAAGAGGGCCGGCTCGACGTGGGCAACCGCGAGTTCGGCGGGCACGAGGCGGTGATCGTCCTGGACGACGTGTTCGTTCCCTGGGAGCGGGTGTTCATGGCCGGCGAGTACAGCTTTAGCCGGCTGTTGGTGGAGCGGTTTGCCGGCTATCATCGCCAGAGCTACGGCGGCTGCAAGGTGGGCGTGGGCGACGTGCTGATCGGGACGGCCCAATCTTTGGCCTGCTACCAGGGCACCGACAAGGCCTCGCACGTCAAGGACAAGATCGTGGAGATGGTGCACCTCAACGAGACGATCTACGCCTGCGGCATCGCCTGCTCGGCGGAGGGCCGGCCGACCGCTTCGGGCACCTATCTGATCGACCCGCTGCTGGCGAACGTATGCAAGCTCAATGTGACCCGCTTCCCCTACGAGATCGCGCGGCTGGCCCAGGACATCGCCGGCGGCCTGCTGGTCACGCTGCCCTCGGAGAGGGACCTGGCCCATCCTGAGGTGGGGCCTTACCTGGAAAAGTACCTGCACAGCGTGGACCTCTATCCCACCGAGGATCGCTACCGGATGCTGCGCCTGGCCGAGAACCTGACGCTGGGGCCGGGGGCGGCGGCCTACCTGGCCGAGTCGATGCACGGGGCCGGATCGCCCCAGGCGCAGCGGATCATGCTGGCTCGGCTGGCCAACCTGGAAGACAAAATGCGGCTCGCCAGAAAGCTGGCGGGCATCAAGGAGGAGGATTTGTGACCAAGATAATCCGCCGCGAGTTTTCCGGCGAAGCAGACCTGAGGGCCATGGCGGCGCTTGTCCATGAGGCTCCTGCCGACAACCCGCACGTGGCCGACCTGCCCTGGCGTCTCAGCTCCTGGGCTTTCGACTATCCCGATAATGTCGGGTTGTGGGTCGATGCGGGCGGGCAGTTGCTCGCCTGGGCGGTGATGCAGACCCCGTTGTGGGCGATCGACTATGCGTGTCATCCTGCGGCCGATAGGGACCTTCATCGTCAGCTCCTGGCCTGGGCCGATGGCCGCGCCCGCCAGATTCTTGGGACTCCCAGTGGGCGTCCTTGTTGGTATGTGAATGTCTTTGCCGACCAGGCCGACCGTATCCACGACCTGGAGCAGGCCGGCTTTGCCTCGCAGGCCGACGTCGGCGAAGATTCGTGGTCACAAGTATTGATGCTGCGCCCGGCTCAGACGCCGGTGGCCGATTATGCCCTGCCGGCCGGTGTCGTCATCCGCCCTCTGGCGGGAGAGAGCGAGGTTGGCGCCTACGTCGACCTGCAGCGGGCTGTGTTCGAAACCGAGAACATGACGGTGGGGTGGCGCAGTCGCACTTTGCGCCAGCCACAGTATGTCCAGGACCTGGACTTGGTGGCCGTCGCTCCGGACGGTGGCCTCGCAGCGTTCTGCATCTGCTGGCTCGACCAGGAGGGCGACCAGGTCAGCGGCCAGGTCGAGCCGTTAGGCGTGCACTCGGACTGGCGCAAGGCGGGTCTGGGCCGGGCTATCCTGTGCGAGGGCTTGAGGCGGCTCCAGTCTCACGGCGCCGGCCGGATCTATGTCGAAACGGACAGCTTTCGCGGTCCAGCCCTTGATCTGTACGAATCGGCTGGCTTTCGGGTGATACGCGATATCCTGATCTTCCGCAAGGACTATGAGGACGCGTAGACTCTAGTCTTGGTGTTCCCCTGTTAATGGCACGAACAGCACGCCGGTGACGTTGCGCTTGATTATCTCTTCGCCCTGCTTGGTGATCTGCCACAGCGTCTGGTAGCCGCCGGGTGGGCCAACAGGGATGACCAGCGAGGCGCCGTCGGCCAACTGCTGCACGAGCGGCTGGGGGATGTGGTCGGGGGCGCAGGTGACGATGATGGCGTCGTAGGGGGCGTGCTCCTCCCAGCCGTAATAGCCGTCGGCGTACAGGACGTGGACATTCTCGTAGCCCAACTGTTCCAGGCGTTCCTTCGCTTCCGCGGCCAACGGCTCGACGATTTCCACAGTATAAACCTCGGCGACGATCTCGGACAGGATGGCGGCCTGGTAGCCGGAGCCGGTGCCGATTTCCAGGACGCGGTCGGTTTCTTTCAGCTCGAGGAGCTCGGTCATAAGGGCGACGATATAGGGCTGGGAGATGGTCTGGCCATGGCCGATCGGCAGGGGATGGTCGGCATAGGCCTGGTCGACATAGTTACTAGGGACGAACTCGTGGCGGGGCACGTGCTCCATGGCGTAAAGCACGCGCGGATCCGTGACACCCCGGTCGCGGATCTGATATTTGACCATGTCCATTCTTTCCTCCAACCGGTCGTCGCTTTCGACGGTGAGTGTGGGAGCCAGTTCGCCCGGCATCGGTGTGCCGACTGATCCACCCGGTCTGCCTAGCAAAACGACAGCAGCAAGGATACCCAGCACGACGAGGACGGATAGAAGGACGGCGAGTCCCCGTCGCCAGCCGGTCATGGCAGCGCCCTCCGCACCTCTTGGAGCAGATCGCCGACGGTAAAGGGCCGCAGCAGCACCCCGGCCGGCGGCAGGTCTGCCTGGGCCAGTGTGGCGCGATCCAGCGCTCCGCCACACAGGATCAGGGGAGCCCGGCCGGTCAACTGCGACAGGTCGTCAATCTGCCTGCCGGTGACCAACTGCCCGTGCAGGTCGAGCACCGCCAACCGCGGCGGCTCGCCGCCGCGGAGCAGGTGGGCAAGAGCGGTTTCGAGCGAAGGCAGGGCCAGCACCGAGTACCCCTCCTCCAGGAGTTGAGCATATACCAGCCGCCGGAACTGCCGGTCGGCTGCGATCAGCAGGACGTCCTCCACGCCCCTATTGTAGCACGTTGTGGCCGAAAATTCAAGACCCGTCAGGTTTCCTTAAACCTGACGGGTCCGGTGTTTTCTACATCTCCTGGACCTCGGAACGGATCTGCCCCAGCCCGCTGCTAATCTGGGCCAACTCGCCTTCGACTCGGTCGAGTTTTTGCCGCTCAGAGCGGACAAAGCGGGTGTATGGGGCGATCGCCTCGCGCAGCCGCTGGACGCTGCGGTCAAGCTCCTGCTCGAACGCTTTCGTCATCGATGTCATGAGCTGTTCGCGCAGCGTTTCGAGCTTGGCCTGCAGATCGGCCTTGGCCCGGCGCCGCTTGGTGGGGATGATCAATAGGCCGACGACGGCCAGCGTGCTGGCGGCCAGTATGCCGGTAACATCGGCAAGGGCTGTGTGGAGGGCAAGGACCAACACTGCGCCCAGGCCGACGGCGCCAACCTCGACCAGGGCGGTGCTGGCCACTGCGTCGCGCACCCCCTCAGCCAACTGCCGGGCCTCAGCCTGGCGATCGTAGGATGTGACTACTTCCTGGGCAGCGCGCCCGACCGAATCGAGAAGCGCCCGGCGGTTGTATTCAAAGGGGCCGCCGACCTGGCCGATGATCTTGTCGTCGCCCCTTATCTGCCGCGCATCGGCTTCAGCCTGGAGCCTGGCCCGGTGGCGGTCCAGGTATTCCAAGGTGGCCTGCCACTGGCGCAGGTCTTTTTCCACGAGCCAGTCGATCAGGCCCTGCACATCGCGCTCGATCTCCTGCGGGGTGTCGGCTACTACCTGCCGCTCAAACTCACCGCGAATGCGTTGGCTGTTGACCAGGTCCAGGATGCGGCCCAAGCGCAGCGTCTCGTCAAAGTAGGCCACGCCCCGGCTGTTCATCGCCAGCAGCTCATTTTCGACATCGACCAGCCGGAAGCGAAAATCGCGCTGCATGTCCTGGCGATAGATATCGAGCTGGCTCTCAATGTTGTCGATGGCGGTCACATCCTTGGCCAGCAGGTCAAGCCGACCACGGGCCAGATCCAGGTAGCGGCCGGTCAGCCGCTCGCCCACCCCCAGCGGGTTCTGGAGTTTGAGCTGCACCCGGCTCTTTTCGTCGAGCGTCTTGAGGACGTAGGTTTCCACCGCTTGAAACCGGCTCTCAGCCCACAGGGTCTCGCGCTCGGCGCTGTTCTGGGGCAGCTTGGCCCGCAACGCCAGGCGGGCCGACACGGGCAGGATCTCGGGCGCAAAGCCCAGCAGGGTCAGGGCGTTCTGCCGGATATAGTCGACGACGTTGGTGACTTCTTGGTCGTTGATCAGGTCGATCTTGTTCAGGATAATGACCACCTTCTTGCCCCACTGACGGATCTGCTCCATGAACGCCCGCTCGCTCTCGGCAAAGGGCCGGTCGGCCGAGGTGACAAAGATGACCAGGTCGCTGCGGGGCACAAAGTTCTGGGTCAACTGCTCGTGACTGCGGATGATGGCGTTGGTGCCGGGCGTATCGACGATGTTGATCTCTTCCAAAAAGACGGCGGGGTAGGTGACTGCCAGCACACCCTCCTCCTGCACTTCCCGGCCTGGCTCAGGGCCGTAACGCAAGATATGGATCTGGCTGGTGGTGGGGGTCACCCCTTCTGGCAAAAAGCGGTCACCCAACAGGGCGTTGATAAAGGCCGATTTGCCGCTGTTGAACTCGCCGACGATCACCAGCAGGAACAGCTCGTCGAGCTGGTGGAGCGACTTGGACAGAGTGGCCTGGTCCTCAGGGGTGACTTCAAAGCCGGCCAACGCCAACTGCAGGCGCTCCAGCCACTTTTTCTCCTCCTTGACCAGGTCCGATTGTTTGCGACTAAGGATGTTTCGAAGCAAAGTATCCTCCGGTTGGGCTCTAGATCCGTACCTGCCGCCAAGACCGCTCGGTGCGCCCGTCAAGGCGCAGCCCGGCCTCTTGAGCGAGGCGTACGGCCTCGGCGTACTCGTGGGTCGTGGGGCGCCGGTCGAGGGGCGGCACGTCGCAGGCGCGGTAACAGGGACGGTATTGGGCCATCACGTT
Organism: Anaerolineae bacterium; assembly: GCA_034429215.1. GTDB lineage: Bacteria > Chloroflexota > Anaerolineae > JAAYZQ01 > JAAYZQ01 > JAFGOG01. The sequence continues at coordinate 10,172 of DAOUGI010000030.1, forward strand.
GATATACGTATTGGGCGAGATTTCGTCGCGCAAGAAGCGAACGATCTGATCGGTTCCGGCCAGGCCCTCGGGCAGGACCAGGTGGCGGACCAGCAGGCCGCGCCGGGCTACCCCGCGGGTGTCCACGGCCAGGTCGCCCACCTGGCGGTGCATCTCTTTGACGGCCGCCTGGTTGACCGTTGCATAGTTGCCGACCTTGGACAGGCGCCGGCCGACGTCGGAATCGGCGTATTTCATGTCGGGCATGTAGATGTCGACCACGCCGTCGAGCAGGGCCAGCGTCTTGAGCAAGTCGTAGCCGCCGGTGTTGTAGACCAGCGGCAGGCGCAGTCCGGCCTCGGAGGCGACCAGCAGCCCGGCCAGGATCTGGGGCACGACGTGGCTTGGCGAGACGAGGTTGATGTTGTGGCAGCCCTGGGCCTGAAGGGCGAGCATTATCCGAGCCAGCTCTTGCGGCTCGACCTCGTGGCCCTCACCCTCCTGGCTGATCTGGTAGTTTTGGCAGAACTGGCAGCGCAGATTGCACCAGGTGAAAAAGATGGTGCCCGACCCGCCGCTGCCGACTAACGGCTCCTCCTCGCCAAAGTGGGGGCCGTAGCTGGACATAATTGCTTGCTCGCCGGTGTGGCAGCCGGCTCCGGCGCTGCTCTCACGGCGGTTGACGCCGCACTCACGGCCACACAGGTCGCACGCTTCCAGGCAGGCATAGGCCTCCGCAACCCGGCGTTTTAATTCTCCTGAATGCAAGAGCTCCAGATACGCCGCTTCAAAGACCATGCCGCGCCCCGGTCATCTGCCGATCTGCCTTACCAGCTTACCGGTACCATCTGCACCCGGTAGCTGCGATCCTGGTATTTTAGGTGCTTGTTCTGCCGGCCATACTCGTACAACTGCCGGGTGATCTCGACGTCGTGCTGGCAATAGTCCAAGATTTCCTGGATGCGGCCCTCCCTGTACCAGCGCACCGCCTGCAGGCCGTCGGCCGATTTGGCTGCGCCCAGCGTGGCCTTGGCCAGGCTGTCGAGGCTGATCCGGAAGCCGAGCCGGCGGTAGATGTGATCCAACATGTCTACGGTCTGAGGAGGGCTCAACGGCCCATAAGCCCGCAGCACTTCATAGTCAAAGCTGAGCACATTAAAGCCGACGACCAGGTCGGCAGCCTCGATCTCGGCCAGCAGACCGGCGACGTCCGCTTCCGTGTAATGGCAAAAGGCCCCGGCGGTGGTGGAATAGGTGACGGCCGCGGCCAGGCCAAGCTTCCGGATGTTTTGCCGGCCTCCCACCTCGTCGAAGGTGCGCTGCGTTTCTACATCAAAGAATAGGGTATTCACGCCGCCATTCTATCATGAACCGACCATCGGCGCAAGCTGTTTGCCTTTTCCCACCATTCGGGGTATAATCCTGCCGTCAGGAGAGGCAAGGAGTCACTCCTCTAGAAAGAGCAGCGATGCATCAAACATATGTGGCCCTGGACCTAGAGACCACGGGCCTCGATCCCAGGCGCGACGCCATCATGGAAGTGGGCGTCGTGCGCTTTCGTGTTTCCCTAGGCAATGACACGGTCCAATCCCAGGTCGTCGATAGCTGGTCCAGCTTTGTCAATCCCGGCCGGCCGGTCCCGATCCAGGTGCAACAACTGACCGGCATCACCTCCGAGCAGGTGATGCGGGCGCCCCGCTTTGGCCAGGTGGTGAACCAGCTCCGCCGTTTTGTAGGCGATTCGCCCGTGGTGGGCCACAGCATCAGCCTGGACCTCGGTTTTTTGCGGCAGAATGACTGCCCGCTGCCCAACCTGGCCGTTGACACTTTTGAGCTGGCCAGTATCTTGGTTCCCCACGCTGCCCGCTACAGCCTGGTCAAGCTGGGCGAGAAGCTGGGCCTGCCGAACCTGTGCACCCACCGCGCCCTGGAAGATGCCCTGGCGGCCAAGGAGCTGTTTGTGGCACTGCTGGAGTACGCCGCCAGGCTGCCGGCGCCTATCCTGCGCGAGATCAACCGCCTGGCCGGCGACGGCGTAGACTGGCCGCTCCGGCCGATCTTTCACGGCGTGGAAGAGGGCCAGGGCCGCAGCGCCTTCCGCGGATCGATCGGCCAGCAACTGTCTGCTTTTCGGGCCAAGGACGATCCCGACGATCCATTGGGGCCGCTCTTTTCCGTCGCCGAGGCCGAGGCGGAAGAGCTCATCCCGGCCAAGACGCCATGCACCCTCGACATCCAGGCCCTGACCGCCATGTTCGAGCCGGACGGCGTGTTGGCCCACGGCCTGGCCGGGTTTGAGCATCGCCCGCAGCAGGTGGAAATGCTGCAGGCGGTGGCCGGCGCGCTGAACGGGAAACAGCACCTGCTGGTCGAGGCCGGCACCGGCACCGGCAAGAGCCTGGCCTATCTGCTGCCGGCGGCTACCTTTGCCCACTTGAACAGCGAGCGGGTGGTCATCTCGACCAACACCATCAACCTGCAGGATCAGCTTTTCAAGAAGGATATACCCGACCTGCAAAAGCTGCTTCCTTTCGAGTTCCGCGCTGCCGTGCTCAAGGGACGCAGTAACTATCTTTGCCAGCGGCGGCTGCAGGTGCTGCGCCAGGCCGGCGTCCGCTCGACCGATGAGATGCGGATGCTGGCCCGGGTGTTGGTGTGGCTGCCCAGCACCCAGACCGGCGAGCGGGACGAGCTGTTCATGCCCGATCTGGCGGAACAGGCGCTGTGGAGTAAGGTCTCGGCCGAGAGCGACACCTGCACGTCGGATCGCTGCCGCTTTCGCGAGCGCGGACGCTGTTTCTTCTACCGGGCCAGGCGGGCGGCCGAAACGGCGCACCTGGTTGTCGTCAACCATGCTCTTCTCCTGTCCGACGTGGCGGTGGACCGCTATGGCGGGCACGTCCTGCCCGAATATCGTTACTTGATCGTGGACGAGGCCCATCACCTGGAGGCAGCGATCACGCGCCAGTTGAGCTTCGAGGCCGACCAGGGGGCGGTGGAGCGGATCCTCACCGACCTGGCCCGGCCGGTGGGCGTGCGGCGCTATTCTGGGTTCCTGGGCGAGGTGCTGGCCCGCTGCCGGGGCGCCATCCCGCCTGACCAGTGGGCGACCCTCGAGGATCACGTCGCCCGGCTCCAGCGGCAGATCGAGTCGGCGCTGACCGGTTTGTATTCCTTTTTCAATGTCCTGGGTGGGTTTTTGCGGGAGCACGGCCAGAAAAGGGGCGACTATGACCAGCGGCTGCGGCTGACAAGCGGCCTGCGCATCCAGCCGGCCTGGAGCGACGTCGAGATGAACTGGGATAACCTGTCGGCGCAGCTCACCCGCGTGACCAACGATCTGGAAAAGCTGTGTGGGGGCTTGACTGAGCTCGATGGGTTTGGAGTGACCGACCTGGAGGGGTTGACCCAAGACTGCGCCGGCTATCTGGCCAGGCTGCGGGAGAACCGGGAGCAGATGAATGCGTGCATCGCCGAGCCCGACCGGGCGCAGATCTACTGGGCGAACGTGTCCAGCGACGAGCAGCGGGTAGCGCTCCACGCCGCGCCGCTGCACGTCGGCGGGTTGGTGGAAAAGCACCTGCTCCACGCCAAAGAGTCGGTCATCCTTACCTCGGCGACGCTGGCCACCGACGGCAACTTTGACTTTATCCGCGGCCGGCTGTCGGCTGTGGAGGCTGACGAGCTAGCAGTCGGCTCGCCCTTTGATTTCAAGAGCTCGACTCTGGTCTACCTGCCGACCGACATCCCCGAGCCGAACCAGCCCTACTATCAAAAGACGGTGGAAGAGGCGCTGACGGCTCTGTGCCGCGCCACAGGGGGGCGGACACTCGTCCTTTTCACCTCCTATTCTCAACTGCGGGTCACGTCGCAGGCGATTTCTCGATCCCTGTCCGAAGCGGACATTGCCGTCTATGAGCAGGGGGCAGGCGTGTCGCGGGTGCAGTTGCTGGAGAATTTCCGCACGATACCGCGCTCGGTGCTGTTGGGCACGCGCAGCTTCTGGGAGGGGATCGACGTGGTCGGGCCGGCCCTGAGCGTGCTGGTGATCGTCCGGCTGCCCTTTGCCGTGCCCGACGATCCGATCTTTTCTGCCCGGTCGGACACCTTTGACAACCCGTTCGCCGAATACGCCGTCCCCGAAGCGATCCTGCGCTTCCGCCAGGGGTTTGGCCGGCTGATCCGGACCAAGACCGACCGGGGAGTGGTGGTCATCCTCGACAAGCGGGTGCTGACCAAATCGTACGGACCGATGTTCCTCAACTCCTTGCCCGAGTGCACGCAGGTGCGCAGCACCCTGGTCAAGCTGCCCGACGCTGCCAAGCGCTGGCTGGCGAAGGGTAGTGAGCCAGCATAATTAGGCCTTTCAGCCCAGGGCACATCGGCAGCCCTGTCATTCCAAGGAGCGTCAGCGACGAAGAATCTCTTTCGCTAGCTGCTGACTGGGCAGGAGAGATTCTTCGCTTCGCTCAGAATGACGGGTTTAGAGAAACGCCAGGGGGAAAAACTGAGGCTTGCTACCAAGTCTGGCCGCCGAACGCCAGCCCATAGCGCACGGCCAGCAGCCCGGCAAACAGGATTGTCACTGCGAGCACCGCCAGCCAGTCGACGGCGGTGAAGGCAAGGTCGTGCAGGACGGTGCGGCGGGCCGGGTAGCCCAGCCCTCGCGCCGCCAGGGCCATCCCCAGGCTATCGCTCAGTCGCAGCGAGGCGATGATCGTCGCCACCAGGATCGGCACGTAGGAGCGCGCCCGCTGCAAAAGGCCCCCCTGGCCGACGATCCAACCCCGTGCCTGCTGCGCCTCGCCGATCGATACGAACAGGCCATAGGTAGTCGGCAGGTAGCGGATGGCCAGTCCCACCGTCAGCCCCCAGGGGTAGGGCAGGCCCAGCTTGACCAGGCCTTGCACCAACCGGTTTATATCGGTGGTCAGCAGCAGGACGGCGGCGACAAAGGCCAGCGTCGCCGCCCGCAGGGCATAGCTCAGCCCGTCCAACAGGCCGGCCACCGTCAGGCGCAGCGGTCCCAGGCGGAACAGGTCCGGCCCGGGGCCGGGGGCGAAAAAGGGCTGCAGCACCAGGATCATGGCCAGCAGCGGGAGCAGGCGGGCCCACAGCCAGCGCAGACGTTCGGGCGGGATCCGGGAGGACAGCAGGGCCAGGTGGGCCAGCAGCAGCAGGCCGGCCAGCATGGCGACGTTGCGGAAGAGGAAGCAGGACGCGCCGGCCAGGAGCACGGCCCACAGCTTGGCGCGGGGATCCAGGCGGTGGAGCCACTCCCCTGGCGGGGATCTCCGTGAGTCGCGCGGCAGGTAAAAGTCAAAGTGCTGGCTCATGGCGTTTCCACCAGAGCGACGTACTCGTCGCAAAAAGCTTCCACCGTCAGACTGTCGCCGCGCATGCCGTGGGGGCGGAGTGCCTGGGCCAGGACGGTGACCGGCGGGGGGACCAGGGCAGCACGGGCCAGCAGGTCGGTTTGCCGGAACAGGTCGGCGGGCGGCCCGTCGGCGATGACCCGGCCCTGGCCGAGCACGACGACGCGCCCGGCGTACGCCGCGGCAAGGGCCATGTCGTGGGTGACCAGGACGATTGTCCTCCCCTCGGTATGCAGGTCGGATAGCCAGCCAAAGATTTCCCCCATCCCGCGGGCGTCCAGACCCACCGTCGGCTCGTCGAGGACCAGCACAGGCGGGCTCATGGTCGCCAGGGAGGCCAACGTCACCCGGCGGCGGAGGCCGTAACTGAGGATGGCCGGCGGCTGGCCGGCGATGGCGGTCAGTCCAAAGCGGGCCAGGGCGGCCTCGACGCGCGCTTCTATCTCGGCTTGGGGCAGACCCAGGTTGCGCGGGCCAAAGGCCAGCTCCTGCTGCACGGTCGGGCTAAAGATCTGCTGTTCGGGGCGCTGGAACAGGTAGCCTACCTGGCGGGCCAGCTCGCCCATCGAGCGGCCGGCGGCATCCCGGCCGGCTACCCGCACCAGGCCGCGCCTGGGACGGAGCAGGCCGTTGAAATGCTTGACCAGCGTCGTCTTGCCCGAACCGTTGGCCCCTACGAGGGCCACAAACTCCCCAGGGTCGATGGCCAGGGTGACGTCCCTGACAACCGGAGCACCCTCGCCATACCAGAACCACAAGCCGGCAGCTTCGAGGATGGGGTCAGCCAAGGTGCACCGCCAGGGCCTCGGCTGCCTGCGCCAGGCTCAAGAAGCCAAATGCCGTGCCAAGCCGCCGGTTGAGCATGCCGGCCAGGCCGACAGTCTGGGGGATGGCCACACCCAGAGCCGCCATCTTCTCGGTCTGGTAGAACAGGTCTCGTGGCGGACCTTCCAAGGCGGCCTGCCCCTCGTCCAGCACCAGCAGCCGGTCGGCAAAGGCAGCCACCGCTTCGGGATCGCTCTCGGTCATGACGATGGCCGTCGAGCCGTCTCGGCGCAGGTCAGACAGGGCGGCCAGCACTTCGCTCCGCCCGGCCGGGTCCAGCCCGCCCATCGGCTCGTCAAGGATGAGCACCTGGGGCCGCATGGCCAGCACCGAGGCCAGCGCCACCCGCTTTTGCTCGCCGCCCGATAGTTCACTTGGGGCGCGCTGCCGGACCTGCTCCAGGCGAAACAGGGCCAGCATCTCCCCGACCCGCGCCCTGATCTCGGCGGCCGGCAGCCCTAGGTTCTCCAGCCCCCAGGCCAGCTCGGCCTCGACGGTGGGGTTGAATAGCTGGGCCTCGGCCTCCTGGAAGAGGAGCCCGACCGCGCCGGCCAGGGACGGGGGTAGATGATCGTGCGTATCGCACCCGGCGACGACGACGCGGCCTTCCATCTGCCCCCCGGTCAAGTGGGGGGCCAGGCCGGCCAGCAGCAGGCACAGGGTGGTCTTGCCGGCGTCGCTGGCGCCCATCACCGCCAGCCACTCGCCGGCGCCGACACGCAGGTCCAGCCCGTCGATGACAATCGGGGCGGGGGCATCGGGCGCCAGGGGTGGGTAGGCGAAGCGCAGCCCTTCGGCCAGGATGGCGTCGTTCACGGACGGATTTCCCCTCACCCCCACCCTTTCCCTCCAGGGGAGAGGGATTGCCTTTTATTTGCTCAGGCGGGTGATGGGTGGGTAGGCCTGGCGCACGGCGATAAACAGCGGAATGGCCAACACTGCCCCGATGCTCACCTGGAGTATATTGGGCACGATCTCGCCTACCGCGGCGCCCGTACCGGACAGGATGATACCGGCCAGGAAGTAGCCGGCCACGACGATCACCCCGCCCACCACGGCGGCCAGGATCAGGCCCGCCAGGCCGGCCACCCGCCGCACCAGCCAGCCGGCGATCCAGCCCTGGAAGCCGTGGATCAGCAGCGAAAAGACGGCCCACTGGGGATAACCACCTACGATGTCGGCCAGGGCGGTCCCCAGACCACCAGCGGCGGCGCCCACCCAGGGGCCGAGGGCGAATGCGCTGAAAAAGACGCCCGTGTCGCCCAGGTGGGCATAGCCCTTGGCCGGCGTCGGCACCCTGATCAGGTAGGTCAGCACCAGGACGATGGCGGTCATGATCGCCGTCAAGGCCACGGCGCGCGGATTAAGCGGTTTGCGCATGAGAATTCCTCCCCCACATACCTTCGTCGGCCATTATACCACCCCAGGGGAGGCTGCTCAAATGCCGGAACAACCATCGCGAATTGCCGGTTGTGTCATTTTGGGGTATACTCTTGCCAGGAGGTGTCCGATGATTCGAGAGTATGTAAGGGCGGCTATGGACAAGGCACGGTATGAGATTATTTCTGATCCAGAGCCTTATTATGGCGAGATTCCGGAATGCCGGGGAGTATGGGCCACGGGCAAGACATTGGAGGAATGCCGACGTAACTTGGAGGATGTGTTGGATGGATGGCTAGTCCTGCGCCTGCAGAAAGGCTTGTCTATCCCCCCGATCGAGAACGTGACCATCAAGCCTCTGGAGCAACTCGCGACATATGCCTAAGCTCAGGCCGGTCAAGTGGCACACCTTGGTGCGGCGTTTTCAAGCTCTTGGATTTGAAGGACCCTTTGGCGGCAGTAAGCACCCCTACATGGTAAAAGGTGACCTCGTCATTACGATCCCCAATCCCCATCGTGAGCAAATCAGCGTTGATCTGTTGGCAAGGTTACTGAGGCAGGCCGGGATCTCGCGCGATGAATGGGAATCTGTCAGGTAAGGAGGCCGAAACGATGAACGTTGTCATGATCGGCCCCTTTGCGTTCAAGCCCAAGAGCACGGTGAGCGCCCGCGCTCTTTTGATGGGGCAGGCGTTGGTGAAGCGAGGTCACCTGGTGACCATCCTGCTGCCGCCCTACGACAACCTCGACGACTCGGGCCGGGCCTGGACCCAGGAGGGCGTCTCGCTGGAGAACATGATCCTGCCTCGCGACGACACCCTGCGCCGGATCGCCGTACCGGTGCGCATGGCCCGCCGGGCGGTCGCCCTGCGGCCCGACGTGGTGCACGTCTTTAAGCCGATCGGCTACAGCGGGATGGCCGGCATCTACCTGCGGCGGTTCTCGGGGCGCCCGCTGGTGCTCGACACCGACGACTGGGAGGGAACCGGCGGGTGGACCGATGTCAACCCCTATCCGGCGTTGTTGAAACGCCTCTTTCCCTGGCAGGAGCGGTGGCTGGCCCTCCATGCCGACGCCGTGACGGTCGCCAGCCGCGCGCTAGAGACCCAGGTGTGGGGCTTTGGCGTGGACCCGGCGCGGGTAACCTACCTGCCCAACGGTCCCGATCCGGCGTTGCGGGACCAGCCGCCGGTGACTGCCGAGCAGCAGGCCGAGGCTCGGGCACGGCTCGGCGTGGGCGATGCGCCGCTGGCCATCTACGTGGGGCACATCCCCCGCGGCAGCGACATGGACCTGGCGATCGAGGCCATGGCCCGCCTGGCCGGCGAGCTGCCTGAGGCTCGGTTGGTCATCGCCGGGCTGGGAGACGGCGTGACCGATCTCAAGGCCAAAGCGCAGTCACTCGGGATAGCGGATCGGGTCATCTTTCCCGGCTGGATCCCGCGCGAGCAGGTGCCACAGTACGTGGCCGCAGCCGACGTTTCCATAAACCCCTACCGCGACAGCCTGATCAACCGCAGCAAATGCGCCGTCAAAGGGGTGACGGCCATGGTCATGGGCAAGGCGGTGGTGTCGACCCGGGTGGGCCAGAACCTGGAGTATATCGAGCACGGACACTCAGGCCTGCTGACCGAGCCGGGCGATGCCGATGGTCTGGCCCAGGCGCTGCTGGCGGTGCTGTCGAACCGGGAATATGCGGCCGAACTGGGCCGCAGCGCTCAGGAGCGGATTTGGCGCAAGTTCGACTGGGACGCCCGCGCCGGGTTGGTGGAAGGCGCTTACCAGGCCGCCCAGGAGCGAGCCAGAAACAGACGATGACGGTTCACAAACAACAGAGCTCTGGTTATTCTCAAAGGATCAGAGCCCTTTTTTCTGTCCTGTGCTTGTGGCTGCCGCCCATCGCCTGGATGGGGGCGATCTTTTATCTTTCGGCCCAGCCCGATCTGCCCCACGTCGCGAGCGGCTGGCCGGATTTGCTGGTCAGCAGCGCCGCGCACATGTTTGTGTTCGCCGTGCTGGCGATCCTGTGGGTGCGAGCCCTCGGCCGAGGCCGGCGATCGTGGCCGATCGCCGTGGCGCTGACCCTGCTGTACGCGCTGTCTGACGAGCTCCACCAATCGTTTGTGCCCGGCCGTCACGCCGATCCGTTGGACCTGGCATTCGATGCGTTGGGCGCCGTGCTAGGGCTGGCAGGCTGGGCCTGGTTGCAGCGCAGAATCTCGATGTCGCCGAAAAGCCGGTCCTGACGGACGGTAACCTTCAGCCGCTTGATCATCTCCAACACGGCCAACAGCGTGACAATGATCTCCAGACGATTGGACGTTCGTTCCAGCAGCCGGCGGAAGCTGAGCGACCGGCCGTGGCGAGTTTCCCGCTCGATCAGATCCATCTGATCGGCGATGGTGATAGCCGACGGGGTCACAACGCCATTGACAGATGGCGTCGATTCCTGGGCTGCCAGCACCCGGCGGACTACGGCCAGCAGATCGCTCAGGGTGACGTCGCTCAGGTCGGCCACGCGCTCGAGAACGGGTGTGCCCGCCAGCCGGATGTAAGACTGCCGGCCGCTGCTCTCCATCTCCCCCAGCCAGCCGGCTGCCTGCTTGAACTGTTTGTAGACAATAAGCTGCCGGATCAGGTCTTCGCCGATATCCGACTCGGCTTCTTCGGAGGGCGGCGCAGCGGCCGGCTGGGGCAGCAGCACGCGCGACTTGATCAGCAGCAGCTTGGCGGCCACCACCAGGAAATCGGCCAGGTGGTCGGGGTTCCGCTCACTCACCTGGGAGAGGTACTCCAGGTATTGGTTGGTCACCTGGGCCAGCGATACTTGGGTAATGTCCAGCTCTTGGCGCTCGATGAGGTGCAGCAGCAGGGCGAGCGGCCCTTCAAAAACAGGCAGAGCGACCTGGTAGGCCGACGACTCGGCGCCGGGCACGGTCACCTCGCTCTGCTTTGCTGTAAGATCCGACCTCCCGTCGTCAGGGGAGGGGACTGGCATCATTGTCATACCGGTTTCTTCTCTGTGCGCGCAGTTGGGACTATTATAGCGCAGAACCGCCGGCTTGTCCAGCCACTGAGATCTGCTGCAACTCTGGTTCGTGAACGGCGTATAGGGAGCAGAATGTAGATTGGGGAGGTAAGATGGCAAAGCGCAAGACCAAGGCTCTGGAAACTGTGCGGCTGGAGGAGGAAAAGCCGGTGGAAGAAGTAAAGCCGGTTGAGGAAGTGGAGCCGGTTGAGAAAGTCAAGCCGGTCGAGGAAGTGAAACTGATAGAGGAAGTCAAGCCGGTTGAGGAAAAGCCGAGCGCAGTGGTGCCCAAGCAGGCGCCCTATCTGGGGCTGACCCGCAGCGAGCTGAACTGGGCCGCGCTGGCCCATGCCAGCATCCTGGCGACGCTGGTGATAGGGCTGGCAACGGGTGGCCTCGGCGCCATCGTCGGGGTTGTGATACCGGCCATCATCTGGTACGCGCACAAGGGCAAGTCGGACTATGTCGTCGACCAGGCGCGGCAGGCGACCATTTTTCAACTGGCGGGCATCGTGGGTCTGTTTGTCCTGGCTTTGGGCGGGGCGATCCTGCTCACCGTGGCCTGGGTTGCCAGCGCGGTGCTGGTCCTGGTGCTAATCGGGCTGGTGCTGCTGCCCCTGGTGCTGATCGTGACGCTGCTGTGGGGCGTGGGCGTCATAGCCCTGCCGATTGCGGAGGTGGTCTATGGCTGCTACGCGGCCATGGAGGCCTACAACGGCCGGCCGTTCCGCTACCGGTGGGTGGCCGACTTGATGGACAAGTACATGCCTACGGCCTGATCGTAGGGTAAGAGGGCGCTCAGGGTCACCCTGGGCCCCCATGCCGCAACCGCCCCTGCCCTCGTAAGAGGCAGGGGCGGTTGTTGGTTTTGGCGCGACGTCAAGACCAGGTTCGGAGTTAGGCAGCGGGCTCGGCGCTCGCCGGCTCGCGCCGCCAAAAGATGTGGCGCAGGGCGATGATGAGCGCCCCGCCGACCACGCAGCCGATGGCGATCCACTGCGCGGTGGCCAGCCCGCCGATCTTCCAGGCGTCTGGCCGGAGGAACTCGATGAAAAAACGTCCCAGCGGGTAGAGGATAATGTACCCAAAGAAAACGTCCCCGTCGCGCAGCTTGTGGCCCAGCCTGGAGTAGACGTTGTACAGGATGATAAAAATCACCAGGCACCACAGTGATTCATACAGGAAGGTGGGGTGATATTTCAGGTCGTAGCGGCCATCAGGAGGCGGCTGGTGGAGGCGGTTTGGGTTGATCGTAATTCCCCACGGCAGTGTGGTGGGCGGGCCGTACAGCTCCTGGTTGATATAGTTGCCCCACCGTCCCACGAACTGGCCGAAAGCCAGCCCGATGCCGCCCATGTCCAGCAAGACCAGCGGGTTTAGCTTGTTGAGCCAAGAGTAAATGACCACGCCCAGGGCACCGCCGGCGATGGCCCCATAGATACCCAGACCCTGGAAGCCTCCCTTCCAGAAGGCAAACGCCTCGAAGAAGTGATGCTTGTAGTAGGGCCAGCCACAGGCATAGGTAGCGTCGGGTGGGCAGTCGGCCGGTGTGGAAAAGACGTGGTACAGCCGGGCGCCGATGATGGCCAGGATGACTGCGAGGATCAGCACATTCCAAATGTGGTCGGTGTTGATGCCGCGCTTGCGGGCCAGGCGCGTGCCGAAATAGGCGCCCAGGGCGACGCCGGTCATGATCAGCACACCATACCAGCGGACTTCAAATGGTCCAAGGGTAAAGATGATTGGATTCATTTCACTTGCTCCATGGTCGACACTGCCTTGTATTATAGCACAAACCGTCGCATTGGACAGAGAACTGAACTGGTGCTGGATTTTACCTCAAGAGGGCGGAAAGCACAAGCGGCGGCCTGCTGAATATCGGCCTTGAGCACGAGCAACCGAGGCCTGACTTGTATTCCAGGGCAGATCGCGCTATAATGGCGCCATCCGCCAGGAGCATAAGGAGGCTTACGATGAAGACAGCCCGATTTGAAGTGCTGAGTCCAGACGAGGTGGAGCGAATTCACGGCGCTTCGATGCAGGTCCTGGGTGACGTTGGCGTTAAGGTCGACTATGCGCCCGCGCGAGACCTCTTTCGCCAGGCCGGCGCCGACGTCGGCACTTCGAACAACATCGTTCGCATCCCAGAGCACCTGGTACGCTGGGCGGTGAGCCAGGCCCCTTCCCAGTTTACGCTGTATGGGTCCGACGCCCAGTTCCGCCTCCCGATCGGCGGCGACCAGGTCTGTTTCGCCGGCCTTGGCACTCCCACTTTTATCATCGACACCGACACCGGTGAGCGCCGTCCGACGACCATCGCCGACGTGGTGCGCCACATCCAGCTCATCGATGCCTGCGAGCAGATCCACAACTGCCAGATGGACGTCTGGCCAAACGACATTCCGATGACCACTATCCATACTGAATCGATCTGGGCGTGGGCCCACCACAGCCACAAGCCGTTCGGCATGGGCTGCTTTGGTTACATCCCCACCCTGGATATGATGCGGATGATGGCCATCGCCGTCGGAGGCAAGCAGGAGATAAAGCAGCGCCCTCGCTTCCTGGCCATCTGCTCGGTGGGCAGCCCTCTGCAAATGCTGCAGATGCAGCTCGAAGGGCTGCTGATCTGCGCCGACTATGGCCAGCCCCTGGCCATTTCGCCCGAGGCCATCGCCGGGGCGACGGCGCCGGTCACGCTGGCAGGGCTCCTGGCGCAGGAGAACGCCGCCATCCTCGCCCATGTGACCCTGGCGCAGATCTTTCGCCCGGGGACACCGGTCCTGTATGGCACCGTGTCGACCATCGCCAACATGCGCCTGGGCACGGTGGCCCTGGGCTCGGTGGAAACGGGGCTGATCACCGCAGCGTCGGCCCAGATGGCCCGCTACTATGACTTGCCCTGCCGCGGGGTCGGCGCGACCACCGAGGCCAAAGCCGAAGACGTGCAGGCGGGACTCGAACGGGCCACCACCCTGCTCCAGGCGGTCCTCGCCGGCGTCCATTTTATTACTTGCGGTGGAACCCTCGACAGCAGCATGGTGGAGAGTGACCCTCTGCTGCTCCTCGACGACGAGCTGTGTGGCGCGGCGCTGCGCGTGGCGCGCGGCATCACCGTGGACGAGGAATCGTTGGCCCTGGAGGTCATCCGTGAGGTGGTACATACCGGCCCCGGCAACTATCTCGCGGAAAAGCACACGCTGCGGCACTTTCGCCAGGAGCATTTCATCCCTCATTTCCTGGTACGCGAGCCATACGACGCGTGGGTGGAGGCCGGCTCTCGCTCGGCGCTCGACCGCGCCCGCGACCGAGTGCGCGAGATCCTGGCAAATCACCAGCCCACCCAGCTTGACCCGGTGGCAGAGCAAGAGCTGGAAGAGTTCCGCAAGATGGTGGCGGATCGCCCGATGGAAGAGTTTTACATGGGCGAGATGGAGGACAGGCAGAACTACCAGGCCCTGTAGGACAGGCCGCCGAGCCTCTGCGCGGGCATGGCTCGGATGAAGGCGAGTGAGCGATGGCAGACTCGAAGCAGAAGAAGCAAGCGCGGGCCAAGGGCCGGGACCACCTGAGCACTTTGGCCATCCATGCCGGAGAGGAGCCTGACCCAACCACGGGCGCCCTCACCCCGGCGCTTCACATGTCGGCGGCCTTTCGCTTGCCGGGCTTTGGCGCCAGCCTGTTCGACGCGCTGACCATGGAGTCGCAGCAGCCTCCCTTTGCCTACGCGCGTTGGGGAAATCCAACGGCGCGGGCGCTGGAAGCCAAGGTAGCGGCGCTCGAGGGGGGAGAGGCGGCCCTGGCGCTGGCCACGGGCATGGCTGCCGTCTCGGCGCTGGCCTTTACCTTTTTGAAAAGCGGCGACCATGTCATTGCCAGCGAGGTATGCTACGCCGGCTCGGTTGAGCTATTTGGGCTGCACCTGCCCCGGCTGGGGATACAGGTCAGCCTGGTCGACACGAGTGACCTGGCTCAGGTTCGCCAGGCCCTTCAGCCCCATACCAGGCTGGTGTACGTCGAAACTCCGGCCAACCCCGTCCTGCGCATCAGCGACATACAGGCGATCGCCGCCATCGCGCACGAGGCCAAAGCGTTGCTCGCCGTGGACTCGACGTGGGCCACTCCCTGCTTGCAGCAGCCACTGGCGTTGGGCGCGGACTATATCATACACAGCGCCACCAAGTACCTGAACGGCCATGGGGATGCCCTGGGCGGGGTGGTTGTCGGCCCCGCTGCCGGCATCCACCGCATCCGCAAGGAGGCTCTCGTTCACCTGGGGGGAGCGATCAGCCCCTTCAATGTCTGGCTGATCATGCGCGGCCTGACCACGCTGCCCTTGCGGATGGACCGCCACTCACAGAGCGCTCTCGAAATCGCTCGCTTTCTCGACGGCCACCCTGCCGTCTCACGCGTGGTCTACCCCGGGCTCGACAGCCACCCCCACCGCGATCTTGCCTTGCGCCAGATGTCGGCGGGAGGCGGGATGCTCACCTTTCAATTAAAGGGGGGCCTGGGCGCGGCCATCACCCTGGCCGAAAGGATCCGCCTGTTCACCTACGCCACGTCGCTGGGCCACGCCCGAAGCCTTTTGTTCTACTATCCGACCGATCTGTATGTCGACGCCGCCGCCTATCTGAGCGCAGCCCAGAAGGCGCGCATCCGGGAGTGGACCGGAGAAGGGATTGTCCGCGTCAGCGTGGGGCTGGAGGATGCCGGCGACCTCATCGCGGACCTGGATCAGGCCCTCCGGGCGCGCTCGGCCAAGGGACTGGTGGGTCCGGCCGCCTATGCGGCGCTCAAGCGGATCCAGGCCAGATCCACACCGGAAACCGAGGAGTAGGTCGATCTCCTCAGACCGCCCACAATACGGAGGAGCTGTGGAAGAACTACAACCAAGCAAGCGACGCAGCCCAGTTAGTCGAGGGTATTTGATCTTTGTCATCGTGGTGCTTATGCTGGTCAACACCATCAAGGTGGCCGACCGGGAGCTGTTGGGACCGATCTTTGAGCCCTTGAGCAAGGACCTGAACCTGAACGACCTCCAACTGGGCTTGATCCGCTCGGCCACCGATGCCACCCTGATCGTGGGGGTCATCTTCTTTGGCCTGCTGGCCGACCGTTGGAAGCGACGGAATGTCATCGGCGTCGCCGTGCTGTGCTGGTCGGCCATCACCTGGGTGACCGGTATGGTCCAGAACCTGGGCCAACTGATCTCGGCCCGGGCGGGCATGGCCTTTTTCCAGGCCGCGTTCACCACGTCGGCCTATCCCATGATGGGCGACATGGTCCCGCGCCGCTCGCGCGGGGCCGTCATGGGGTTGATGGGCGCCACCTTTGCCCTTGGCACCGTGATGGCGCTGCTGATCACCGGGCTGCTCGGCACCGCCAACTGGCGTCGTTTCTTTGGCATCTTTGGCATCCCAGGGCTCATCCTCGGAGTGTTGATCTTTCTCTTTGTCCGCGAACCGGCCAGGGGCGGCGCTGAGGACGAGGTGCTCGACGGCGGTTTTTATTCGGGTCGCTTTACCTGGTCCGCGCTCAAGCAGACACTGCGCATTCCCAGCGCCTGGTTGGTTTATTTGCTGGACGGCTGCCAGGGCTCGACGTGGTGGGCTTTTTCCTTCTGGGCGCCGGCCTACCTGGTGCGCAGGCAGATTGCGCCAAACTCGGATGTCGCTGCCCTGGCACTGTTGCCTGCCATCCTTGGCTTTGTGACAGGCACCGTCCTGGGCGGCTGGCTCATCGACCGCCTGCGGCGCCGCACAGAGCTATCAGCCGTGTGGGTGGCGCTGCTGTCGACGTCGGGCGCGCTGGTGTTGAGCGTCGTGGTCTTTTCGCTGACGAGCCTGACCGCCGTGCTGGTCGCCGGGTTTTTCCTCGGGCTGTTCGGTTACCTGATCATGCCGGCCATCAACGTCATCCTGTACGACGTCGTCCCTCCGGAGACACGCTCTTCGGCCACCGCCGCTGACGGCGTGGTCATGAGCACCATCTCGGCGTTGACCGGACTGGCCATCGGCGCAGTCAGTGAGTACGTCGGCGCTCAGCAGGGGCTGGCAGAGGGCAACCTGCGCGTCGGGTTCCAGGGAGCCGCCACGCTGCTCCTCAGCGGGGGGATCATTGTCTCCTTGCTCCTGCTGCGCGTCGCGCCGCGCGACATGGCCGCCCTGCGCAAGCACGTGGCCGAACGGGCGCGCGGAGACTAGCCCATGAGACTGGCGGATGCAGCTCGAGCGTGGCTGCCTGCCCGGGCGCGCGCCCTGCCGGCTGGCGAGCACGAGCGGGTGATGGCAGGGGCCCGCATGGAGCGCCATGGCGGGCTCACCGCCCTGTACCTGTCCGGCACGCCCTATGAAATGGGCTATCAGCAGGGGACACTGGCCCGCGAGCTGATCTACGGCTTTCGGCAGGCGGCCTATGCCTACGTGACCGACCAGGTACCGGTGCCCAAGGTCTTGGCCCGACCCCTGCTCTTTTACCATGCTTCCTCCTATTGGCGCACCCTGTGGGCCGAGCACGTCTCGGAGATGAAGGGCATTGCCGATGCGGTGGGGGTGCATCCCATCGAGGCGTTGGTCAGCACCGCCATCTGGGAGATCATGCTCGTTTCCGGCTGCTCCGAGTTCGCCGCCGTCGGACCGGCCACAGCCGACGGGTCGCTGATCCACGGCTACAACTATGACCTGATGCATCCCGATCACGCGCTCATCCAGCCCTACCTAGCCGTGCTCCTCTACCGTCCCAGCCAGGGCATCCCGTTCTTTACCGTGAACACGGTGGGCACGGTCGGGGCCAACGCCGGCATGAACGAGGCCGGCATATCGGTCGCCTGGGACAACACCTACCTCAAGGATCGGGAGCTGGTCGAGGGCATCGACTTGCCGGTGGCGCCGTTCATCCTGACCCTGCGGCGGCTGCTGCAATATGCCACCACCCTCGACGAGGCGGTCCGGACCGTCACCGACACTCTCCCCCGTCCCCTGGCCGACATCGTGATCATCGGCAGCGCCAGGGAAGGCCGGGCGGTGGCGTTGGAGACGGCGGGCCGGCTGCATGCGGTTCGTGACATGGATGCCGGCACTATCTGGTCTACCAACTGCTTCCGCTCGGACGGCCTGGCCCCTTACGACCGGAGGGGCGACAGCCGCGGGCTGCCGGAGGCAGAGGCGTGGCAGCGCGTTCCACGCTTCACCGCCTACAGCCAGCTCTTTGCCTCGGCTCAGGGGCAGATCACCCCGGCCAGAGCCGCCGCCTTTGTGCGCGATCCTTACCCGCGTGAGGCCCAGGGTTTTGTGCACCCCAACCCGGCCGCCCGGGCAACTATCTGCCGCAACATGACCTCCTGGTCGCTGGTGATGCAGCCCGGACAGGGGCGGTTCTGGGTGAGCGATACCCATCTGCCCGGCTGCCAGGGGCGTTTCTACGCCTTTGACCTGCGCACCTGGACCCGCCTGACCGACCTCGACCTGCCCGCCAGCGGCTTTAGCGCGGCGCTCGGGGCCGCGCAGAGGTTCGTGGAGGGCGACCTGCCGGGCGCTGCTAGCGCGCTGGCCGGGGCGCTGTCGGCCGACGGCCCCTCTGCGCCACTATTGCTCATGGAGGCCGTGCTGAAGGGCCTGGCGGGCGACGAGGAGCCGGCAGCCGGCATCTTGAGGCAGGTACAGGCCCGCTGGGCCGAGACACCCGCCGCGGCCCTGGCCCAGGCCTGGCTGGAGAACCGGGCCGGCGGCGTGCTGTGGCTGCCTTTTCCGAGCGCCATCGAGCCGTTGGTCGAGCTCCGCCCGGCGGAGGATTGGTCCGGCAGAGCGGTCGTCCGCGATCCGTCCCGGCCCGGCGCAGGGCCGGCTGTGGCGCCTCGCCTGGCGGCGGAGCGGCCCTGATGTCGGGCCTGCACGCCGTCACCGGCGAGCACAGCCGCCTGCGGCGTTGGGCGCTTTATCTGTTTGCTCGTTACCTCGAGCTGCCGCTCATCGGCTTTAGCTACCAGATCCTGCGCGGCCGGTATCACCGCGTGGGACAGAACCGGCCGGTGCGGGCGGTGCTGGGCTGGACCGCGGCGGCCCCCTTTGGCTACCTGGGGGACACCGGACGCCCCACGCCCGCACCCAAGGTGATGGAGCTGTTGGACGGGATCGAGGGGCCGATCGCCGTCGGCCCGTGCCGCTGCCGGGGGACGCATCACGGCTGCGATCACCCTGTGGAAACCGACATTGTCATCCGCACCGGCGTCGAGGCCTGGCTGCGTGCCTTTCCCCACGACTATCGGGTCATCGGCAAGGAAGAAGCCAAACAGATCGTGGAGGAGTGCCGGCGGCAGTGGCTGTGGCAGATGGTGTTTATCCATTGTCCGGTGAACCAGGAAAACGAGTATGTCATCTGCAACTGCTGCACCTGCGGCTGCGTGCCCTACATCCTCAACCGCGAGCTGGGCCAGCGCGTGTCTCCTCTGCTAATAGGCCAATGGACGTCGGTCACCGATCCGGCCCGCTGCACCGGCCACGGGGCCTGCCTGGCCGCCTGCCCGTTCGGCGCTCGCGCGCTCAAGGACGGCAGGGCGCATTTGATAAACACCTGCTTTGGCTGTGGGCTGTGCGCCGACGCCTGCCCTGAAGGCGCAATCGCGATGCAAGAAGCGCAGAGGGCCTAGTGTACCGTCCATACACCCGCGCTCCGTTTGATTTTGCGCGCTGCACCGGCTGCGGCGAGTGTTTCCAGCAGTGCCCGGTGATGCACCTGCCGCCGGCGCAGGCCAAGGATGAGATCGAGCGGCTCTGCGACGAGACTGCGGCCGGCCCGCGGCCGGGCCGCCCTTCCGTCGTCCTGCGCCGTTGTACCTCCTGCCTGGCCTGCAACCAGATTTGCCCCGAAGACTGCCGCCCCGCCAACCTCATCCTGGACCTGTGGCACGAGGCGTACCTACGAGAGGGCCTGCCGGCACGAGCGGCCTGGTTCCTTCCTCACGCGCGCCCGAACTTTCGCACTTACATCCTCGATCGCCTACCACAGGAGGAGCGCGAGACCGTGGCCGGCTGGCGCAACAACGGCCCGGCCCGCGAGTTCCTCTATCCAGGCTGCAACCTGATCACCACCCCGTACCTCACCTCGTCACGCCTGTTCGAGGGCATGGAGATCCGGGGCGGCCTCGACTATTGCTGCGGCGAGATGCTGTTTCGCATGGGGTTGTACGAGGCCGTGGAGCAGGTGGCCAGGCGCCTTACCCTTTGGTTCCGGCGCCTCGGCGCCGAGCGGGTGACACTGATGTGCACGGCCGGGCTCAACCTGCTGGGCAACATCCTGCCCCAGTTTGGCGCCGATTTTGCGGGGATCGAATTCATCCCCTTCCAGCAGGCCATCCTGGAGCGGCTGCGGGGCGGCAATCTAGGGCCGATCCGGCCGCTCAACCGGACGGTGACCGTGCAGGATTCCTGCCACACTCGCACCCTGGCGCCCGGTTTTGCCAGCCTGCCGCGACAACTGCTGGAAGCCATCGGCGCTCAGGTGCAGGAGGCGCCCAACAGCCGGGAGGATCAGCTTTGCTGTGGCATCGGCGGAGGGTTCTCGCACACCTCGGCCTACGATCCGTTCAACCTGCTGCTTTCCGCACGGCGCACTTCCCTCGACCACCGCCGCGTGCCGGCCGACGCCACGTGCGTCTATTGCTCGGGCTGCCTGGAGATGATGTCTGTGGCCCGCTTTGCCGATCCAAACCGCCGCCCTGTGCTGCACCTGCTGGAGCTGGTGCAGGAGGCAATCGGCGAAACACCGCGCCGCCGCCAGGCGACCCTGGCCCGGCAATTCCTGGCCGGGGCGATCCGCTGCCAGTTCCCCACGTTGTTGAGCAAAGACAGGTTCTGGCTGTCCGAGATCGCGCCAGAGCCGGACCCGGCGGAGGCCCTATGATCGACCTGTCCAGGCTCGATCCGCCGCCCGTCGGCGTCAGGCTTCTCTGCTCCGCGCAGGAGTATGGCGAGGTCCCAGCGTTCGCCGGGGTGTCTTACTGCCAGGCTGTGCGCCAGGCGGGCGAGGGCCGGGCCCTGCGCGTGCTCCCCGGTTCGATCGAGGTTTGCCAGTGGGCGCCGGTCGTCCTCGGCTTGAAATCGCCCGAGGGTAACTTTGAGGAGGGCCTGGCCCCAAGGCTCGACTATCCCACCGCCGGGCTGCTGCTTGCTCCCCTGGACCTGTTTCCGGGAGAGCCTGAAGTGGTCTTGATACGCACCACGCGCCGGGTGCTCGACTCTTTGATCCGGACCGTTGGCCGCGATCATCTGTGGCAGGGTCATGGCGGCCGGTTGGCCTGGTCTGTGGCGCCTCTCTTTTCGGGCGGACGCTTTAGCTTGCACTATCGCGCGGTCCAGATCACCAACGAGGTCCTGGCCTTTCTGGCCCGGTCCAGGGGCTGGCGGGCCTTGACGCACCGGCTGTTCCGCAGCCGCCTGGCCACGGCAGGCTACGACGCGGTCATCTCGCGCGCGCTGGCCGACATGTCTATCTGCCGCAACTCGACCGTGATCCCTTTGCAGACCGAGCGGGTCAACGTCTCATTCTTTTGCAGTGGAGGTATTACGTGGGGCTTGAACAATCCCGACCAGATGACCTCGGGCTGGCCGTGGGTGGTGTTCCAGAGACTGCGCGGCTCGGTTCCTTGACCCCCCTTCCTTCCAGGCCGTTGTTCCAGGCATACCCAGGCCTCGCCGGCCGCGTTCCCTTTATGCCGTTGGCAGATTTGCCAACGCCCCTGGAGCGGATGCGCCGCTTGTCGACCGAGGTGGGCGCGGAGATCTGGGTCAAGCGCGACGGACTCACCCATCCCATCTACGGGGGCAACAAGATCCGCAAATTTGAGTTTGTCTTTGCCGACATCGTGCGCAGGGGCTCGCGGGCCGTGCTCACCGGCGGCGGGCTCGGCTCGCATCACACCCTGGCCACGGCGGTGATCGCCCGCCAGTTGGGCCTGCAGCCGGTGTGCTCCTACTACTGCCAGCCTATCAGTGACGAGGCCCTGCTGAACCTGCGGCGCTCTCCTCCCTTGGGCATCGATGCCCATTTCTGTGGGGATTATGTGGGGCTGGTGCTGTCCTTTGTGCGCGAGTACGGGCGCTGGCTGATCAAAACCGGCCGCCCTCCTTATTTCATCTACCCCGGCGCCTCGGGGGTCCTGGGGGTGCTCGGTTACGTGAATGCTGCCCTGGAGATCCAGTCCCAGATCAAACAGCTTGGCGAGCGGGAGCCAGAAGCGATCTTTTGTGCCGTCGGATCGTGCGGTACGTTTGCCGGTCTTTTGCTGGGAGCACGGCTGGCCAACCTTCAGTCACGCGCCGTTGGTGTGCCGATCATCGAAGAGGACCAGGCCAACGCGGTCAAGATCGCGCGCATGGCCAACCGGGCGGCCAGGTTCCTGCGGCGCCATGATCCTGCTGTGCCGACGCTGCACTTTGAGCCCGGCGACATCACCCTCCTGCAGGGCTATATGGGGGCAGGCTATGCCCATCCCACTGACAAGGCGTTGCACGCCGTCCGGCGCGTCAGAGAGCTCGAAGGGCTGTCGTTGGAAACTACCTACACCGGCAAAGCCATGGCCGCCCTGTTGGACTATGCAGGCGGCCACCCCGGTTCCCGGCTGCTCTTTGTGGACACCTTTGCCGAGGCGCCGGCGCTCGAGGAGGGGGATTTCAAAGACCTGCCGCGCCCGTTCTGGCCTGCCTTTGACCCGTCGCAACAATCGCGCTGCCGGTGCCTGCGATCTTGGCGCGACCCTGCGTTCTGCTGGAAACGACAGCAGTAGATGCGACCCTGAGCCTCGCCCTGTGCGGTGACCAGATCCCGGCAGGACAAGGTGCCCTTGTTCTTGTCCGATAAGTGACGCCGTTTGTGTTTTGAGTGCGGGGCAAATTGGGCTATAATGGGGATTGGTCAAGAGCATCCGGGGCTCAATCCAAGTGCTGCTTGCCAGGAGGTGGAAGATGTCCGACAGACCGGCTGAAAAAAGCTCCACCCCCTCCCAGGGAGGGGATAAGATCGGTTACCTGCGCATGGTTGACATTTTTCGCGACCTGAGCGAAGCCGAAGTGCAGGAGATCGACCGGGCAACGACGATCACCACCGCTTACCGGGGCAAGATCCTGTACATGCCTGAAGAGACCGGCGAAGTGCTGTTCATGCTCAAAGAGGGCCGGGTCCAACTGTACCGCATCTCACCAGAAGGCAAAAAGCTGGTCATCGCCACCATCGGGCCGGGGACCGTCTTTGGGGAGATGGCTTTTATCGGCCAGGGCATGCACAGCTCTTTTGCCGAAACGCTCGATGACTCGGTTTTGCTCGTCATGAGCCGTACCGATGTCGAGCGCATGCTGGCGACCAAGCCACAAGTCGCCCTGCGCATCTTTGAGGTGCTGGGCCGCCGCCTGAGAGATGCCGAAGCGCGCCTGGCAGAGATCGCGTTCAAGAACATTCCTGCCCGCCTGGCCTCGCTTCTGCTTCAGCTTGCCGAAGAGCAAGGGAGTAATGCCATTACCGGCCTGACCCATCAGGCTTTGGGAGAACAGATCGGGACCTACCGCGAGACGACGACCCAGACGCTCAATACGTTCAAGAGCGCCGGTCTGATCGACATCGGCCGGAAAAGGATCACTATCCTCGACGGCGACGGTCTGCGGCGAATGGCCGATCAGGCGTAAGCGGCTATAGCCACGACCCTCGGGCCGGTGTGCGTGCCGATCACCGCGCTGATCTCGCTTATGGAGGGCTCGGCACATCCCAACCGGGCCACGACCTCCTTTCTGAAGGCCAGGGCTTCGTCGAGTGCCACTGCGTGGGCGATGGTGACGTGGGCCTGCGCTCCCTGGCCGGCCAGCCTTTGTTCGACCAGCTCCAACATGCGAGCCGTGGCCTTGCTCTTTGAGCGGATCTGCTCGCACGGCTCGATCAGGCCGTTCTCCAGGATCAGCAGTGGCTTGATCTTGATGAGTGTGCCCATGAAGGCCTTGGCGTTCCCGATCCGGCCGCCCTTGGCCAGGTATTCGAGGGTATCCACGACGAACAGGATGTGCAGCTTGCCCCGCAGCTCTTCAATGTGAGTCACGATCTGCTGGCGTGTGGCCCCGCCGGCGATGTCGTCCAGCGCTGCCTCGACCAACAGGCGCAAGGCAAGGGAGGTGCACAGCGAATCGACTATGCTGATCGGCGCTCCCGGCAGCATCTCCAAAGCCCCCATGGCCGAGCTAAAGGTGCCGCTCAGCTTGCTGGAGATGGTCATGGCAAGAACCTCGTGCCCTGCGTCCGTCAGCTCTTGGAATACCTGGTGAAACTCGCCCACTGACGGTTGGGAAGTGGTGGGCAAGGTCTCTGCTGAGCGCAGGCGTTCGTAGAACTGGGCGTTGGAAATATCGACGCCCTCTTTGAATGCCTGTTCGCCGAAATGGACGTAAAGGGGGACGATCCGGATGTCGTGCTCGCGGATCATTGCCTCTGGTAGGCCGGCAGTAGAATCGGTCACAATCTTGATCATAAATCCTCCTCATTGCACCTGAATTGGTCCGAAGATAACCCGGTCGGTTGTGCCGTGGCTCTCAGAGCCGCTCATGGCCAGGCGAGGCAACCCTCGAGCCCCGGCGTCGTACATCCCCACTTCGACGACGTAACCGCCCGGCGGCAAATCCAGGGGAAGGGACATCTCGTGGGGATCGGTGATATACTCGCCCGCCACCCAACCGGTGGTCGGCCGGCGGCCGTTGGCCGGCTCGCCGTTGTTCTGGGCCAGCACCTGCCCGTCTGACCCCAGCAGGTGCACAAATACGGCGTAGGACACATCCATTTCAGCCAGGGCCTGCCAGTAGAAAGTGAGGCGCAGGATGCTGCCCGGCGATAGGGGGCCGGATGGCAGGTCGGCGCCCAACAGGGCCACTTGGTCTCCCAGGTTGGCCTGGCGCAGCACTTGAGGTTGGGGCGCCGTAAAGACGCGGTCGGTCGGTAGGACGCGGATGGCCGTCAGGGTAACTGCCCCGCCGAGCGACGTGCCGCTTGCGCTGACGAGCTGGACGGCCAATTGGGCCTCGCCGGGTTGGGCCTGGATCGGCAGACGAAAGTCGATCTGCCCCCGCCAGGCCTGGCCGGCCTGCCAGACGCCGGTGGGATGCCAGGCGTTGGTCGGTGGGAAGGTGCCGGCGTCGCGGGTTTGACCGGCGGCGTCGGTCAGGAGCACCCGCAGGCCGTCGTTGCCCCGTGGCTGTGACACTACATCCCAGCTCAGCTCGAGCCGCAGCCGGTCGCCTGGCTGGGCCTGGTCTTGATCCAGGCCATAACCCAACAATACCAAGCCGTCGCCCAGATCGCTGCGTGCCGGGTGGGGTACGGCCAACTGGTCGGCAGGAACGATGTAGCCATTCAGCGTGACCGCACCCAGCATGGCTCGCTTGCCCTGGGGCAAGCCCGCCGGATCCAGTATGTCCAGACCGCTCAGGTCGTCTTCGGTATAGACGCCAACCTCCAGACCATAGTCACCTGGTGGCCGGCCGGGCACCTGGGGCAGGTCGTAGCGGCCAAAGACGACCTGCCCCACCCGCCAACGGTCTGTCGGGTAGAGGTAGGAGGTGGGACGGCCGTCCCAGCGGCCCCACACCTGGCCGGCGATGTCGCGGAGGGACAGCGACACACGATAGTCCTCGTCGAGCGGCTGCAAAGCTTCCCAGAAGAGGGTCACCTGGTTTTCACCCGTCTGGTCGTAGCCGAGCAGGCGCAGATTGTTGCCAAAGTTAAAGTCGACGGGATGGGCGATGGCCGGCCGCCCGCCTTCAGGAAAGCGCGTCCCCTGGGGGAAGCGGTAGTACTTGAGGCGCACCCCCGGAAAGGTCTTGGTCACAGGCTGCTCGTCGCCTGCTTTGTCGAGGAGCGCGGTCAGATAGCCCACCGGGTCGACGACCTCGTCCTGCCACAGCACCAGCCACACCCCTTCCTTGGGGTTGGCCGGATCGGCAAGCCATTGGTTTAGCTCCGTGGCGATGTCGTAATCGAGGGTGCGGGTTGTGTCGAGGGTGGGGCTGTCGGGCAGCAGGTGGCGAGCCAGCCCTCGCGCGTAATAGTCATAGACGGGAAACAGGTGGCCCGAGGTGAGGATGACCGCCTCATGGTCCTGGATATGGTTGCGGAGGTAGCGGATAGCGGCCCGGAAATCGGCGCGGGCAAAGGAAGGGTTGCCGTAGGCGTTTCGGCCGGCGTAGGCCGAAACGCCGAGCACAAAAACGAGCGCCAGGGCAGCCACCAGCCTGCCGGCCGACACCCGCAGGCGGGCCAGCCCGGCCCGCCGCCACAGGGCTTCAAGGCCCCCGGCGATGATGAGCAGCAGCGCCGGCTGGGAGATCATCACATAGCGTGCGTTGAATTTTGGTGTGTCATAGGACAGGATCAAGATGAGGAGGGGAGGGAGGAGGAGGTAGAGGAGAAGAAAGGGGGTTTTGGATTTGCAGAGATCCCCTTCGGGGGATGGGTTGGCGGAGTCGGTGGTGAGGGCTAGGAGGGCTAGGAAGGCGATCAGGGCGTAGATGAGGGCCAGGAGGGTGCCGGGGTGCTCGGGCAGGGTCTCTCCGCCGACGAACGATAGGGCAATATCGACCAGGGTCTCGCCGAGGTTGAGCCGGCCCGGCCAGTAACTCAAGTCGGCGCCATAACGGGTCAACAGGTGGGGCAGCCAGGGCAGGTAGGCCACGGTGATGGCCACGCCTGAGGCCAGCCCACCCAGCGCCAGCCGCGCCGGAAAGTCCTGCCTCCACCACACGATCAGGAGGTAGATCGCCTGGAAGGCGAGGATGAATAGGGCGAAATAGTGGGTGTAGAGGGCGGCGATGGTGGTCAGGGTAAAGGCCAGCCAGAGGAGGAGATCCTCTCTCACTCTCTGAGGGCGCGACACCAGGAGCAGCAGGAAATAGGTGGACAGGAGGCAGAGGAAGATCAGCAGGGTGTACATCCGCGTTTCCTGGCCGTACCAGATGTGGAGCGGCGAGACAGCCAGCAGCAGGGCGGCCAGCAGCCCAGCCAGGCGGCGGCCAAATAGCTGCCCGGCCACGCCATAGATGAGCGGCACGGTCAGAACGCCGAATAGGGCCGACAGGCCGCGCACCACCGGCTCGTCGTCGCCAGAGAGCTTTATCCAGCCGTGCAGCATCAGGTAGTAGAGGGGTGGCTGGATGTCGGCGGCGGTTTGGCTGATAATCTCGGCCGGGCTCATGTGGGCCAGGTAGACGCTGAACCCCTCGTCGTACCACAGGCTCTGGGCATTCAGGTTATACAGGCGCAGGCCAAGCGCCAGCAGCATGACGCCCACGAGCAAGATGGCGACGACCAGCGACGAACGGTTCCTCAATCTCCCTGCCTTTCCCACCCAAGGCTCAAGTTATGATAGCACATAACACGCCCGCTGACAAATCGTTTCGGGCAAACTAGCCAGATCGGGCGCGCTTTCCCCACCACAACACACCGCCGGGCAGGCTGCTGGCATAGATGATGACCTGCATGACCAGTGACATGGCCAGGGCGCCTGACGCGGGCAGCAGGCCGGTCAGGCTGGAATAGAGGGCAACGAATACCCCCTGGTTGACCCCCAGGCCGGCGGCGATGGAGGGGATAAAGGGGACAAAGGCGGTGAGCGGCGTTAGAATAAAGACCCACGCAACCGGCACGCCGGCGCCGACGGTCATTGCCGCCAGGTAGTTGACGACACACGTTCCGGCTACGGTGGCCAGACCCAGCCCAAAGGCGACGATCAACGCCCCGGCGTGGGTGCGATAGACCTGTACCGAGTCTGACAGCCTGCGATAGAGCGGCAGCAAGCGGGCCAGGGGACCCAGTCCAAAGATCTTTTCCACCAGCCGGCGCAGCCGCTGACTCATTAGCAGGGCAAAGCCAAGCGCATAGACGGCCAGCACGACGATCATCGTCGTCAGCAGCCAGCTCATGTCGGCGCGGCCCAGGCCGAGCACGGCGTAGACCAGCCCGGCTACCGCCGCGACCAGGAAAGCAGCCAGGCCCACCAGCCGGTCGACCAAGACCGACACCGCCACCGACGCTGCTGCGCCCGGCGTGCCGTCCATGCCCCGGGCCAGGTCCCAGCCACGGGCCACGTCGGCGCCGATCATGTTCAGCAGGTTGGCAAAAAAGAGACCGACCAGGTTGTGCCGGAAAAGGTCAGAATAGGGCACGCGCATACCCAGGGTGTTGAGCAGGTATTGCCACTTGAAGACGTTCAAGCCGATGGCGAGGAAATAGATGGCCAACCCCAGCAGCCACGGCCACAGCCTCAAGTTGGCCAGCATATAGCCCCAATCGGCGTGCAGGATCGTCGGACGGGTCACGATGTAGGCGACCAGCCCCAGGCTGATCACGACCTTGAGAAGGTTTAGGAGTGTGGATTTGGCGTTTTTGATGGCGCCTACTCCCTCCTGTCAGAACCGGGGGGAGGATCCGCCCGATTTTGCATTGCCTGTCCTGGGTCTTTGGTCGTCCAGGCCATGTCCCACACGACATGCTTCTTTTTCCTGATCCGATAGTCCCACCAGCCCAGCATCCGTGAATAGAACTCTAGTATGGCCAGGTAGACAAGCGTCCACAGTAGGCGGAGCGCGCCCCCCACCTCTTCTAGAGCGATGCGCACTACCCGCCGATTTTGCAGGCTCGACACGCGATAGCCGTATTTGTCGATCAGGTAGAGGTGCCCGGCATAGTTGCGCCGCCGCTGCTTGACGAAATCGCTCACGGTCTGCGGTCCCATGCTGTAAACCACGGCGTCGGGCGCATAGCGGACCTGGAGCCCGCGCTGCACGACAAAAGCCTCGACGAACGCCTCGTCCATGGCCACGTCGGGCGGCAGCCGGTCGAGCACCTTGCGGAAGGCGATCATCTCGCCCAGGCGCGGGATCTCCAGGCAGAGCTGGTGCTCCATTTTCAGCCGGAGGTAGGACAGTAACCCGACGATATGATCGGGCGTGTTGACCGCCATTTTCTGAGCGCCGGTCATGCCCACGGCCGGGTCGCGGAACATGCGGACCAGGCTCTCGACAGCATCCTCATGGGGCAGCGTGTCGCCGCTCTCCAGGACGCAGATCGCTTCCTTGGCGTGCGCCAAAAAGACGTTGATGGCCGAGGTCTTGCCCTCGCGCTTTTCTTGGACGTGAAGCTGGATGCGAGGGTCACAGGCCACATATTCCTGGACAATCTCCACGGTGTGATCGGTGCAGCCCGAGGCGACGACGATGATCTCGCCGATCTGGACCTGGTACAGCCGCTGCTCGATCAGTGCCTCGATCAGGCGGCCGATGTTGGCCTCTTCGTTGTAGGCGGTAACGCCGATGCTGCACCGGATCTTGTCTTCGCTCATCACTATCCCATCACAGTGCGCCATGCCATCCTCAATGTGCGTGGCAATTGCAGCCAGGTTTCTTTGCGCCTCAGGGTGCGCGCGATCCGCTTGGGACGCAGGTAGAAACGGCGGTAGGCCTCTTTCCACTTGCGCTCGACGAGATCGGCCGGGAGTCCCGGCATCTCAAAGCGGGCCTTGCCCTCGAAAAAGACGAAGTCGTCCCACGTCTCAGCCAGCAGGCGTCCCTGGGCCTTGACCGTGTCGTACATCTGGGTGCCGGGAAATGGCGTGGCGATCGAAAAGTTGGCCACCAGCGGGTCCAGCTCGCAGGCAAGGCGGATCGTGTCGTCCATGGTGGCCTCAGTCTCGCCCGGCAGGCCGATGATAAAAAAGCCGATCGTCTCGAGGCCCACTGCCCGCGCCGCGCGAAAGGCCGACCGGACCTGATCGAGGGTCAGGTGCTTGTCCACGACCGCGTCGAGGATCGCCTGGTTGCCGCTTTCGACGCCAAAGGCGGTGCGGATGCAGCCGGCACGTTTCATCGCCCCCAGGAGCTCCTCGTCGGCCAGGTTGGCGCGGATGCCGTTGATCATGATCCATGGTACGTGGTGCAGACCCTCGTCCACCAACGCCTGGCAGATCTCCAGCACCCGCTGGCGGTTGATGTTGAATGAATCGTCCAGGACGCCGATCTCGACCGCGCCCTGCTCCCGCACCAGCCAGCGCCATTCGGCGATCACGCTTGCCATCGACCTGGCCCGCCAGCGGCGAGGGCCGATCTGCGAGCAATAGGTACAGCGGTAGGGGCAGCCGCGCGAGGTCAGGATAGGCAGGCTGTGGCCGCTCACCTGGTCAACTGCCGGCTGGAGGTTGGTGTATTGCTCCAGGCGGAAGAGGTGCCAGGCGGGGAAGGGCATCGCGTCCAGCTCTTCGACCGGGATCGACGGCCGGTCGGGGGCGCTGACCACGCTGCCGTCTGCGCGGCGGAAGGTGACGCCCAGGATGCCATCCCACGACATGCCGGCCTTGGACCCGACTTGATCCAGGCGCGACAGGATTTCGACCCAGGTCGCTTCCCCTTCGCTGCGGACCACCGCGTCGACGAATGGCTTGGCCGCCGATTCTTCGGGCAGCACGGTCGGGTGCGGGCCGCCCAGGACCACCGGCGCATTGCTCACCGACTTGGATAGGGCTGCGTCGCGCCAGGCGGCGGTGATCTGGGTGGTATTGGCGGTGATGCCCACGATGTGGGGCTCAAGCTCGCGGAGGGCAGCCTCCAGGGGCAGCTCTTCCACGTCGCCGTCGTAGACACGGACCTGATGACCGGCTTGCTCGCTCACGGCAGCCAGATAGGCCAATCCCAACGACGGTGAGGTCCGTGTCTCGATGGGCAGGTTGGATTTTGGATTTATCAGTAGTACGTGCAATCTATCGCTCAACCTATGCGGGCATTTTCGCCGGCGCAGTATACCACAAGTGAAACAGGATTGGAAGAATGGAGGACGGGGTTGCCCGGCAAAGCCAGCGCCCTGCTGTGGTGAGCACGCCTGCGCAGAGAGGCTCGCTGTTGGCCGAGGTTACCCCAAGCTGGAAAGGGGTAAGCCGGCTCTCGCAGTTCAAGCCGGCGACAACGACAAAAAAGGCCGGGTGTGAAACCCGGCCCATATACCTGTGTTGCATTACCGCCTGTGTCCTTCGGCAGGCGCGGAGCGTCTGGCCGTTCATGCCCACGTGGAACGTAGGCATGAACGGAATAGGGGCATCGCTCACATCGCCGTTCAGAAAACCAGATCCCGCGTGTGGTTGTCTTGCTTTTGCTGTCTTCTCTGCTCTTCTTGCCGTATTCTTTCCTGTGCGTTCTCAGAAGCTATCTTGATCGGATCCCGGCCTGTAAGTATTCTATATTCGTTTTCTGACTTCTTCCTTCTGAGTTGCTCCATTTCCTTCCACTTGGTGAATTCTCCTCTTAGTACCGAGCTACAGTATTGCTGGAGTAAGTGCGCTAGTCTTGACACTTGCCAGTCAATCATGTCGTCATGCCTGTCCCATTCCTCAGGAAAGATGTATAGGGGTTCGCTGGTGTGTACTGCCAGGAATTCAAGGACGCTAGACAGGTCAAACCAGCAGTCCGACGCAAGAGGGTATGGGCCAACACCAATAGTCACTTCGCCTCTATCCAGCAACACTCTGATTGTGGTCTTACCTGACTGGTAATCGACTAGACTATTTCCAAATGCATCGGGATCGTACCTTTCGTCTGCTACCGAAAAGCCGTACTCCTCTACTAGGTATCGGAATTTCTCTTTTACCCGTTCCGTGAACATGTATCGATGCATGTCACCTCCTACTGGATTTTGATCAGCCACTCTTGCCCGTTGACAATTACTAATTGATAGCCCTGCTGGAAAAGGTTCCCTGCTCTGCCCAATCCTGTGCAAAGGGGGTTGCAAGGCGAAAGCTATCACCACGCGTAATTGCTTCATCAAGAAATTGCACGTTCCTTACCCATCGTGCTGCTCTGCTGCCTAAGGCATTCCACTCTTCTACTGGAATGTTCAGAACATTAGCCCTCAGTTGTCTTGCCTTCTCCAAATAGGACGGGTACTTACCGATAACCGTCCAAGCCGTTAGCCTCGCTTTCAACTCGTGCCCACGCTCCTGAGTGGGCACGAGCTAAACCAAGTTAGTCAATGCGGCTACCGAGGTAGCATGGCTACCAATGCCCCCAACAATGGTCCACATATCTTGCGTTTATGTGAACTAGGCCGACTTCATAAAGGGTTGCATATGGCCGATTGATGATCACATCTCGGTGGCTAAACGACGGATCTCGCCGCGCGGCCTCCAGGTTCTCAACCCTCGAAACTCCCAGAAGATAGCCATCTTCGTGTAGCAGGTTGGCATATGGCATGTCGCGAAGCGGTCTGATCGGTCGATTATCTGACCACCCCTCTCGGCCGAGCATCTCCTGTTCAAAATAGGTGACAACGTCCTCGATTGGGCGTTGAGTTCCATACAATCGACTTACGAGTCTGCCGTCGCACCTGGAGTCGGAGCCGCCGCCGGTCTCCCAAGCCTCGGATAACAAATCGCTGTCCGGCATGGCGGGCAATTCGGCGAGCATCCTGCGAAGGTCGCGGTCCAGGGCAATTCTGTTGGTGCAACTGCTTACCAACAGACTGAGCATCGCAAACAGACAAAGAGCAGATAACCGGGGTTCTCTAGTCATTGCATTCACTGCCTGATTCTCGTGGTGATCGGCCCTCACAAGCTGGGTTCACTGCCCCTAGCATCCCCACACGTACCTATCACTCCGGGCCGCTTCGCAATGGTGAGCCTCCGCCCCCCGGTTGCCCGGGGCGTTCGGCACTGAGCTGGTGGTGCCCGGGTGATCGCCAGTATCACAGCAATCATTATAGCTACCTTCGAGGGCTGTGTCAAAAGTAGGCACGTGAGCAAGACGTGCTGAAAGGCAAAGGCCCCCATCACGCTGGGTGTGGCGATTTCGTGCATCATGGGACAAATCGTCTGTGCTTGGCGTCCGGCGCGATCCCTGGTATAATCCCCTTCTGAGGAGATTGATGATGCACATAACAAACCGCAATGCCGTCCACCCGTTCACCGGCGACGACGGGTCGATCATCCGCGAGCTGGTCCGCCTGGCGCGGCACACGCTGGCCGAGATCCGGCATCCGGCCGGCACAGCCAGCCGCGAGCACTATCATACCCAGGCGGAAGAAGCTTATTTCGTTCTCGACGGCCGGGGTGAGATCCGCATCGACGGCGAGACGCAGGCCATCGGCCCGGGCGACGTGATCGAGATTGCCCCCGGCCAGCGTCACAAGCTATGGCAGCGCGGTGAGGGCGACCTGGTCCTGCTTGTGACTTGCGTCCCGGCGTACGATGTCCGGGAGGTCGTCTTTACGGAGTAATCTGCTCCTTCTATCTCCCTTCCCGGTTGCGCTTTTCGTCAAGAACGGCTATAATGGGAGCCATCAGCTATCAGCCACTTCGTGACTTACCGGCCAAAGCGCCAAATCTGACTGCTGAAAGCTGACTGCTGAAAGCCGGCTTTTGCTTTCGGAGGGAACTATGCTCAGAACCACAGTCGGTCAGGTGACGGTGGTGGGTGGTCACCAATACGATGGGGCTACCAACACCCTCGTTGACGAGCGGGTGTCTCGGATTGCCAGGGGACGCGAGGGGGGGAACTTTTATGCCCTTGTCGAAACTCCCGCCCGCGATCGCGAAACCGTGGCCAGGCAACTTGCCGAGGTCGTTCGCCAGGCCTATACCAGCCAGCGGGGCAGCGTGACGGCCGGCCTGCAGCAGGCCGTGCGCGAGGCAAACCGCCTGCTCTTTGAGGACAATCGCAATTCCTTGCCTACCGAGCGGCATACGGCAGGCATCTCCTGCATTGTTCTGCGCGACAGCGACCTGTTTATCGCCCAGGCGGGACCCACGGCCGTCTATGTGATGCACGAGGATATGGTAACCCGTTTCCCCGATGCTTCGCCCTGGCTGGACGACATCCTACCGGAAGAGGTCGATGCTGCTCGGCTGGGCGATCGCTCTGAGGTGAACGTCACCTTGTTCCACGTCCAGGTCAGTCCTGGTGATGCGGTGCTGCTGGTCGAAACCGATGTGGCCCGCGCGCTGCCCCCCAACACATGGGGTCCGATCCTGGCCGAGGGCCAGGCCGGCGGCAGCCAGGCGGTGCTGGACAGGTTACTGGAGGCGGCCCAGGATTATGACCTGACGGCCTTGGCGGTGACGGTCGGCGATGGCGGCGCCGGCCCAGAGCAGGAGCAGGCCGCACCGAGAAGGGCGGGCGCGGTGGAAGAGGTGCCGGTCATGGAGCGGATCTCGCAGTGGACCGGCAAGCTGCATGTGCGGGAGCGCCTGCAGAAGGCCGGCAAGACTGTGGCGGCGGCGTTGGCCGGCGTGTGGGTCGCGCTGCGGGCATTGATGCGGCAGATGATGCCGGACCGTGCACCGGCTGGAGGAGCAGCTCGAATGGGTCAGCCCAAGTCAGCAGGCAGGCAAACAGGATCGCGTGCGGCCAAGGTGAGCGAGCGAGACAAGGCGCCGAGGGGCCGGTCGCGATCAGGGGCCCGTACCCTTACCCAGGGTGAGATCGTTCGCAAGATCCTTATCGGCATTGCCGTTGCCATCCCGATTATCGTCGCCTTGATCGTCGCTGTCACCCTGGTGCAGCGGGGACATACGCGACGGGCTGAGCTGGATGCGCTGTGGCAGCAGGCAACCAATAGCTGGCAGCAGGCCAACACGGTCTCCGATCGGGCCGCCCAGCGCACCTATCTGGCAGCGGCGCAGAGCAGCCTTGACAGCTTTCTCGAACGCCAGCCTGAACGCGCCGATGCGCTGGATCTCCGGCAAAAGGTTGTGGCGCGCCTTGACCAGGTCAACCAGGTCAAGCGGGTAGGGTGGGTAGGTGAGCTGAAAAGCTACTCGGGTGACGTCGATCTGAGCCGTGTGGTCGTCCAGGGTATGCACGTTTTTGTCATGGATCGCCGGTCCGGCCAGGTCTACCACTACCAGTTGGATACCACTCAGCAATCGCTGCGGTCGGATTCGAAGGTTGTGGTCAAGAGGGGCGAGCAAGTGGATGGGATCTTGGTGAACGACCTGGTTGACATGGTGTGGATGGGCATAGACCAGGGTAACGTACGCCAAAGGGCGGCTTTGGTCGTCCTTGAGAGCGGCGGCGTACTGATCGAGTACGATCCAACTACCGGGGAACGGCGTGCTCTCACTGTGGCAAGCCGCGACGCCGAGAATTACGCCAAGCTAATCGGAAGCCATACGGGCCGCTTGTACGTGCTGGATCCCAAGACCAACAAAATCTGGCGCTACGATGCCACGTCAGACGGCTATAGCGGCGCGCCCTACGAATGGCTGCTGGCGTCGATGGACCTGGCGGGCGTGGTGGACATGGCGATCGGAGACGGCATCTATCTGCTGTATGCCGACGGACGCGTCTCTAAGCTGATGCAGGGCCAACCGGCTGATTTCAGCACGGCTGATTGGGACCTGATGCCCCGCGACCCGACGGCTTTGTCGAGTTATCCACCAGACGAGACGGATTGGGTTTACATGGCCGACAGCAGCAACAGCCGGATCGTCCAGTGCGCCATCGACGGCAAGTTCACACGCCAGTTCAAGCTGAGCGATACCCAGTTGGCCGACAAGGGCGATGTCATGAAAGGGATCACCAGCCTGTTCGTGGACGATAGCGTCAAGCGCGCCTACTTTTTGAGCGGCAACAGACTGTATGTCATCAGTCTGTCGGAATAGCGGTCAGCTAAAAGCTGTCAGCCATCAGCGGGCGCTTGTTGAGGCAACGGTTCAAAGCTGAAAGCTACTTGGGAGGGGGTATTGGAGGAGATCCGATACTGGATTGGCTTTAATCTAGTCCATGGTATCGGGGCGACGCGATTGCGCGCCCTGCTCGACTACTTTGGTGACCTGGAAACGGCCTGGCATGCCGAGGCTCACGATCTGCAGCGATCGGGCCTGGACAAAAGATCCCTGACCAATCTGCAAAAGCTACGGGCCGATGTGGACCTGGACGCCGAGGTCCGGAAGGTGGAACGCCTTGGTGTGCAGGCGTTGACCTGGGACGATCCCGACTATCCGCGCAACCTGCGCCAGGTTTACAACCCGCCGCCGTTGCTCTACGTGCGCGGCTCGCTCGAAAAGCGGGATGAATGGGCGGTAGCCATCGTCGGCACGCGCCAGGCGTCGGCGTATGGCAAGGAAGCGGCACGCACCTTCAGCGCCGGGCTGGCCCGGGCGGGTGTGACAGTGGTCAGCGGGCTGGCGAGAGGCATCGACGCCGAAGCACACCAGGCTTGCCTGGACGCAGGCGGGCGGACGGTGGCGGTGCTAGGCTCCGGGGTCGACATCATCTATCCGCAGCAGCACGTGCGCCTGGCCGCCCAGATCATGGAGCACGGTGCCCTGGTGAGCGAATACCCCCTGGGCGCCCAGCCGCAGGCGATCAACTTTCCGCCGCGCAACCGGATCATCAGCGGGATGTCGCTGGGAACGATTGTGGTCGAAGCGGATTCGAGCAGCGGTGCGCTCATTACCTCCGGCTTTGCGGCGGAACAGGGGCGAGAAGTGTTTGCCATACCGGGCAGCATATTCGCCAGGAGCAGCCGGGGCACCAACCGACTCATCCAGGGCGGCGCCAAGCTGGTCACCGGCGTGACAGACGTGCTGGAGGAGCTGAACCTGACGATGGTCAGCGAGCAGGCCCAAGCCCAGGCCGTGCTGCCGGAGAACGAAACCGAAGCCGTCCTATTGCGGCATATCTCGGCTGAGCCGGTGCACGTGGATGAGCTGGGCCGGGCGGTCAGTTTGCCAATCGCCCAGGTGAGCAGCACGCTGGCGCTGATGGAGCTGAAGGGAATGGTCCGCCAGGTTGGCGGCATGCACTATGTGCTGGCGCGAGAGGGCAGGGCGCCATACACAATAGAATAACTTGGAAGGATAAAGCCTTTCCAAATTCCAATCATCAATGGAGATTATCATGGACGATCACCTCTACGCCGTCATCATGGCCGGTGGCATTGGCTCCCGGCTGTGGCCCCGCAGCCGGAATCACATCCCCAAGCAGTTCCTCGATCTGTTAGGCCCTCAGACTATGCTGCAGGAGACGGTGCAGCGGATCGAGCCCCTGGCGCCCTTGTCCAGGTTGTTGGTAGTGGTGAGCAAGGATCACGCTCAGCGGGTAGTGGAGCAAGTGCCGGAACTGCCGGCAGAGAACCTGCTGGTGGAGCCGTGCCGGCGCGACACCGCGCCGTGTATCGGCCTGGCGGCGACGGTCCTGCTCCAGCGGGACCCGGACGCGGTGATGGCGGTCCTGCCGTCCGACCACTATATCGCCGATGGAGCCGGCTTTCGCCGGGCTATGAGGGCCGCCGCGCAGGTGGCGACTGACGGTTACCTGGTGACCCTGGGCATCACCCCCAACCAACCTCACACCGGCTACGGCTATATCCAGCGAGGGGCTCTTTTGAGCCAGGTGGGCGAGCTACCGGCCTTTCAGGTGCGGCGCTTTACCGAAAAGCCGGACGCTGCCACCGCGCAGCAGTTTGTCGACAGCGGCGAATACTATTGGAACGCCGGTATTTTTGCCTGGCGGGCGCAGATGATCCTGGACGAGATTGCGCGGTCGGCGCCCGCACTCGCCGAGGCGTTACAGTCACTGGCCGATGGGTGGAACACACCCCAGCGGGAGCAGGTGCTGGCAGCCGCCTGGGATCGCGCGCCACGGGTGTCGATCGACTATGCCGTGATGGAAAAGGCCACGCGGGTGGCGGTGCTGCCGGTGGACATTGGCTGGGATGACATCGGCAATTGGGCTCAGCTTAGCCGGCTGCTGAGCACGGACCAGCGGGATAACCTGGTTCACGGCGGGGGCCGGACCGTGCTTGTGGACACTACCGGCACCTACGTCTATAGCTCTGGGAAACGACTGGTGGCCACGGCCGGGGTGCAGGACCTGGTGATCGTCGACACGCCCACGGCGCTTTTGGTCTGCCGCAAGGGCGAGGCCCAAGCGGTCAAGGAGATCGTAGAGCGATTAAAGGCCGAAGGGTTGGAAGAGTATTTGTGAGATGGGCCAAACGGACGAGCCGATCACGGGGTACTGTGTCAGATGCCGGAAGAAACAGGAGATCGCCGGGGCACAGGCCGTTTTCCTGGGGGAGCAGGGCCGGCCGGCAACGCAGGGCGCCTGCCCGGTGTGCGGCACCCGGTTAGTGCGCTTTGGGCGCACGCCTGCCCACGATACGCTGGACCCTGCGCAGCACACCATCGCCTCACGGGCGGCTGAGCAACGGCTGGCAAAAGGGCCCAAGCTGGTGATCGTCGAGTCGCCGGCCAAGGCGCGGACGATTGGCCGCTTCCTGGGCAAGGGCTACCGGGTTGAGCCGTCGGTGGGCCACGTGCGCGACCTGCCGGCCAACCGGATGGGCGTGGATATCGAACACGACTTTTCCCCGCGTTATGTCATTCCCGTCAAGAAGAAAGAGGTAGTGAAAAAGCTGCAGGAGGAGGCCCGCCAGGCGTCGGAGGTCTATTTGGCCACCGACCCAGATCGGGAGGGTGAGGCAATTGCCTGGCACCTGCTCGCGGCCCTGGAACGCCAGGTGCGCGGCGTGCCGGTCCACCGCGTCGAGTTTCACGAGATCACGCAAGAGGCGATCGACCGTGCTTTTGGCGAGCCGCGCCAGATTTCGCAGGAGCGGGTAGACGCCCAGCAGGCACGGCGGATCCTGGATCGGGTGGTGGGCTTTTCCCTCAGCCCGCTGCTGCGGGACAAGATGGGCCGCAAGGGCTTGTCGGCCGGGCGGGTGCAGTCGGTGGCGCTGCGCCTGGTGTGCGAACGGGAGCGGGAGGTCGAAGCGTTTGTTCCGGTGGAGTACTGGACGATCGAGGCGGAGCTGAAAAAGCTGTCAGATGACAGCTATCAGCTATCGGCGGATACTGGCCAGCAGGGCGGCAGTTTTGTGGCGCGGTTGGTGAAGGTTAGCGGTGAGGAGCCGGATCTACGGGACCAGGCAGCGGCTCAGGCTGTGGTCGACGACCTGCAGCGCTCGTCCTACGCGGTGGACCGGGTAGGATGCCGGGAGCGACGCCGCAATCCAGCGCCGCCGTTCATCACCAGCACACTGCAGCAGGAGGCCAGCCGCAAGCTTGGCTTTACCGCGCAGCGGACGATGGCGGTGGCCCAGGCCCTGTATGAGGGCAAGGAGGTCGGCGGTGGTGAGCAGACCGGACTGATCACCTACATGCGCACCGATTCGGTGCACGTAGCCGAGTCTGCCCAGGTCGAGGCCCGGCAGGTGATCGGCAAGCGGTTCGGCCCGGCCTACCTGCCGGAGCAGCCCCCCCAGTACAAGACCCGGGTGCGGCGCGCCCAAGAAGCCCACGAGGCGATCCGCCCCACCGGCGTCTGGCGCGATCCGGCGTCGCTGCGTCGCTCGCCGTCCTCGCTGAGCCGCGACGAGCTGCGGCTGTATACCCTCATCTGGCAGCGGTTTGTGGCCAGTCAGATGGCGCCGGCGGTCTTGGAGCAGACTACGGTCGACGTGGCGGCGGGGCCTGTGCCCCAGAACCGGCCATATCTGCTCCGTGCCACCGGGTCGGAGGTCAAGTTCCAGGGGTTCCTGCGGGTTTACGATGAGGGCCGTGACGAGGATCAGCCGGCGGAGGGTGAGGAGGCGGGGAGCAAGTTGCCGCCCCTGGAGCAGGGTGAATCGCTGGACCTGGTCCAACTGCTGCCCGGTCAGCACTTTACCGAGGCGCCGCCGCGCTATACTGACGCAACGCTCATCCGTAAGCTGGAGGAGTATGGCATCGGCCGGCCCAGCACCTACGCGCCGATCATGACCACGTTGCAGCAGAGGAATTATGTGGAACGGGTCG
The DNA here is from genome assembly GCA_034429215.1 of Anaerolineae bacterium. Taxonomy (GTDB): domain Bacteria; phylum Chloroflexota; class Anaerolineae; order JAAYZQ01; family JAAYZQ01; genus JAFGOG01. The sequence goes on from DAOUGI010000030.1 coordinate 49,563, forward strand.
ACCGCAAGCTGATCCCCACCCCCATTGGCCTCATCGTCAACGACCTGCTGGTCGAATACTTTCCCGACATTGTCAACGCCGAGTTCACCGCAGAGATGGAGGAAAAGCTGGATGCCATCGCCGCCGGCGAGCAGGCGTGGGTGCCGATGCTGCACGAGTTCTATGCCCCGTTTGTTACCTCCCTGGATGAGGCGCAGATCAGCATGCCCCACGTCGATTTAAAGCCCGAGCCGACCGGCGAGCTGTGCCCCGAGTGCGGCAAGCCGCTGGTCGTCAAGTTCGGCCGCCGAGGAAAATTTGTCGGCTGCAGCGGCTGGCCTGCCTGCCGCTACAGCGCGCCGATCCCGGTGGCGGGGGTGAGGTGCCCGCAGTGCGGCGGCCCGGTGATCCAAAAGCGCACGCGCAAGGGCCGGCCGTTTTTTAGCTGCGCGAATTATCGCCCGGACGACGAAAGCACCTGCCAGTGGATCTCCTGGCAGGCGCCCAAGCCGGAGCAGGCGTAACAGGACAAAAGCACGCATCGAGCGCCTGAAGCGGTTGGTGCCCAAAGAGTACGCCGAAGCGCCTGCTGGCGACCAATGGACAGGCGGGGGGAGACCGGCGGTTTGTAACCACCCTCTTCTTGGATGTGAAGGGGTACGCGCTGACCGTCCTGGGGAATGCGTTGGCGGGCCTGGAAAGCGTACCGGAGGCGGTGGACCAGGCAACGGCCCTGGACAGGCCCTTGATGTTCCGAAAACATCGGAGGCCGAGACTTGATCTTTTTGCCGTGTTGGGCTATAATAGACCCGGAGGCGGTAGCGTCCGTCGTACATGCTTGGGTGCGCTCCGCACGCAGCTGCACAGAACTCAAGAGGAGCGGGTTTTGTCCAGGTTGAAAGTGGTGGCTGTCATTCTTCTGTCTTGCCTGCTGCTGAGTCAGGTCTCAGTGGTTCAGGCGGATTGGGCTGTCTATGACCCGATCCTGGCGATGGGCGAGACGTGGAAGGCATCGCCGGTAGGCGAGGACTGCGCCGGACCTGTCGACGAGGGCGGCCGCTCCTGGTACGAAGCCGAGTTCGACGACTCTTCCTGGACCGATGTGTCACTCCCCGACAGCAGTACGATCCCCAGCGGGCAGGACCGTTACTATCGCTTGCATTACCATGTCGCCGAGCCGACCAACACCGAGATAACCCTGTCCACCGACGACGGGGCGTGGCTGTATGTGAATGGGCAGCTTGTCGGGCAGTGGGGCGGCGACTGCCAGGGTGAGGGCGGGGCTGAGGATGCCGTGATTGACATCGGCGCCTACCTCCAACTCGACGACAACCTGATCGCCGTCCATGTGCACAACGGGCCAGGCGATTCCGTGTTCAACTTTTCGTTCCCGGCATCTGCCTCGCCGTCTCCCACCGCCGCACCCACCGCATTGCCGGCTCCTTTGACCAAACCTGCGGGCGGCTGGGCTCCGCTTGTCCTGTTCCTCGACCTGCCTTACGACTATAAATATTCCAGCTTCACAGTCGAGTCGAGCGCCTCGGGTCAGGGCGGTGGGGTCAGCGCCTATTTTGATCACCAATCTCCCGCCTCCTGTTCGTCGCGCCGTGGCGGCTGTTCTCCCTCCGACACCCACGCCGTCCAATTCAACGGCTATGACGGCGGCGCACGCGGCGAGGAGGACGCCGGCTATGGGGTCTATTACAACGGGCACAGCGGCACCGACTTTATGCTCGGCACAGGGCGGGCTGTGCTAGCCGCGGCCGATGGGGTGGTGATCTTTGCCGGTGAGATCGCCAGCGTGTGCAGCGACGGCCAGGTTAAGCGGGCCAACGTCATCAAGGTGCAGCACGGCAACGGCTATACCACCGAGTACTGGCACCTGTCATCCTTTGCGTCGGGGGCAGCCGTGGGCAACGCGGTCAGCCGTGACCCGGCAAGTCCGATCGGCTATGCCGGCAACACCGGTTGCTCTACCGGCCCTCACCTGCATTTCGCGGTCTATAATGCGTCTCATGTCCCCGTCGATCCCTATGGCTGGAGCCCTCAGCCCGATACGCCCTGGTACGGCCAGAAGGACCCTTGGAAGGCGACGAGCCGCTATCTGTGGATCCATCCCCTGACGGCGTCTGCCAACACCGGACCTTCGGCGCCGGCGGTCGTTTACTCGACCTCTGCTTTGGCCCGGGTGACCGTCCCCAGCGCAGCTTATTCCGAGACGTTGCGCATCGAGATGGCAGAAGGCATCCCGTCGGCCGTCATCCCTCGAAACAGGAGCTTGCACACCCTGTCTGTGACTGCTTACACGGACGGCAATGCGCCTGTTTCGACACTGACAGGCGAGGCCGTGATCGATGTCCGCATGCCGGCCGGCCGGCTGAAGCAGTTTGAGGTCTTGGGGACGACCGTGCCGGCCCTGTACTGGTGGAACCCCGAGGCCGGCCGCTGGCAGGAGCTGCCCACGACCTGGGACCCCGCCAGCCGCATCGCCAGCGCTCCCGTTTCACGGCTGGGTACCTTTGCCCTGGCGATCCACGTTCATACCGTCTACCTGCCCGCCGTGTCCAAGAATGTCACCTTTGGCGAGATCGTTGCACAGCGGGTCAACCGTCTCCCTGTTTACCGATCCAAGCTGGGTCGATAACGCAGAGTGGTGAAAGGAAACCTGGCGGGACAAGCCCGTCAGGTTTTTTGTTGCACCGGCGCAGTCATTCCCCGCCCGCCATGATCAGCGGCAGGATGAACCGGTGGTATGTTATGGCCTGGATGTCGATGCCATAGTAATAGAAATGCAGGATCCAATCCCAGGTCTGGCCCTGGTCGGCCCAGTATTTTGATCCCCACTGGGTCATGTGGTTGCCGTCGGTCGGCTCGCCGTTGTATGCGCCGGCATAATAGTAGGCCGGAAAAATGCTGCCATCGCGCACCATGCGATGACCCCAGGTGTCATCCACCGCCTGGTCGGTTTTCCAATAGGAATAGGCCGGGTTGTAGACCTGATCGCAGGTGCTGTCTACCACGTCTGCCCCGTATTCAGGCCATTTGCCACCCTGGTTGACCCAGTACCAGGCATAGGTTTTGACCGCCATAGCGCCCGCCTGGAGTGACTCGGATGGCCAGCTTCCATACCATTCGCTGGGCAGAACGTGTTTGACATAAGAATTGAAATCGACCACCTCGACGTATTGGATGGGCGGCGGGACGGTGCACGTCGTCTGGCCGGTGATGCCAACCCGGATTGTCAGCGGGGGGTAGAGGCTCGATTTGGGAGTAGATAGCTGCCCTGCTGCCGGCCGGCCGTCATACTGCGCCTCACCGGTCAGTGCCCGGGGCGGCGAGATGTCGATGACGACCGGCACAAGCTTTAGGCGGGCATCCAGCCTGAGTGGGTTGTCATCGTATAGTTGTACGTTTTGAAGCACCCAGTCGCCATAGCCCGGCGCAGTGACCACGACGGTGGTCGTATACACCACCGCCGGCAGGGGGATTGCGTCGAGGGTACATCTGCCTTCAGAATCGCTCCGGCCTGATAGCCCAAGCGCGGGTATTGAGACGTGCGCGCCGGGAATGGCAAGCCCGGTCTGGTCGTCCACGATGCCGGCTTGCACTGCTGTGACCCATACCGGCCCGATCGGACCGCCCGGTCGCGCGCCGACTGTCGCATCACCGCTGAGCAGTAGAGCTGTCAGCAGGACAATGGGCAGAAACACACTGACGGTTCTCATCCGAAGCTCGCTCCATGCCTGTCACAATGTTACCCGGTGTGCCATCAGAAGTGTTTCACTCTTGACTTATCGGCTACCGGAGTTTATAATGGTCTGGCGTTGGGAACATTGTACCACTGAAAGGGTTTCTGGCTCATATTTATGGAACCGGACGGCAGCCTGATAGGCGGGCGATATATCCTGTACGAGCAGTTGGGCACCGGCAGCCAGGGCGCAGTTTATCGCGCAACCGACCGGCTGACCGGACAGACGGTGGCCCTCAAACGGGTCATTGCTCCGATGGCACGACCTGATGCCGCCGAGGATGATCTGCGCCTGACGCTGGCCAACGAGTTCCAGACGCTTGCCTCGCTGCACCATCCGCACATTATCGGCGTGCTGGATTATGGCTTTGACGCGCAGCGCCAACCCTATTTCACTATGGAATACCTCCACGACGCCCAGACGATCCTCCAGGCCGGAATGGGCAAGCCGGTTGCAGAACAGGTAGAGCTGCTGATCCAGGTCCTCGAGGTGTTGGTTTATTTGCACCGGCAGGGTGTCCTGCACCGCGACCTCAAGCCGAGCAATGTGCTGGTGGTCGATGGAATGGCCCGGGTGACCGACTTTGGCCTGTCGGTGCCGCGCGATGAGGCCAGGGGCACCGTCGGCACCTTTGCCTATCTGGCGCCTGAGGTTCTGGTGGGCAAGCCGGCGGGCGAGCCCGCCGATCTGTATGCGGTGGGGATCATCGCCTACGAGATGTTTGCCGGACGCCATCCCTTCGATCTGACCAACATCAGCCGGTTTATCGACGGCGCCCTGAATGTCAGCCCCAATCTAGAGGCGCTGGGAGTGGCCGATGCCCTGGCCGGGGTCATCGGCCGGCTGCTGGACAAAGATCCGCGCTCGCGCTATGGCAATGCCGAGGCATGCATCGTCGCTTTTTGCCAGGCGATGGGGCGGGCGCGCCCTCGCGAGAGCAGCGCCATCCGCGAGAGCTTTTTGCAGGCTGCCAAGTTCGTGGGCCGCCAGGCGGAATTGGCCAGGCTGACCACGGCCCTCGAAGGTGCGCTGGCCGGACAGGGGTCGGCATGGCTTGTCGGCGGCGAAAGCGGCGTGGGCAAGTCACGCCTGCTGGACGAATTGCGCATACGCGCCCTGGTCCAGGGAGCCGTGGTGCTCCGCGGCCAGGGCGTTGTCGGCGGTGGCATGGCCTATCAGGTGTGGCGGGATCCGCTGCGGCGGCTGGCTCTCACGGTCGATTTCAGCGCTCAAGAGGCGGGCGTACTCAAGCCGGTGGTGCCTGACATTGACGCCCTGCTGGGGTGCGATGTGCCTGATGCGCTTGAATTGGGCGGGCAGGCCGGCGAGCAGCGCTTGCTGGTCACAATCGTCGGCGCCTTTCTCAGGCACCGAGCGCCAACCCTGCTGATCCTGGAGGATCTGCACTGGACCAGTGAGAGCCTCAACGTGCTTGGACAGCTTGTGCCGCTGGTGGCCAACCTGCCGCTGTTGATCGTCGGCAGCTACCGGGACGACGAGACCCCCGATCTGCCGGATCGGCTGCCGGGCATGCGGGTGATCGAGCTGGAGCGGCTATCTGAGCGCGAGATCACTGAGCTTAGCGGCTCGATGCTGGGTGAGGTGGGGCGCCAGACTCAAGTGCTGGCCCTGTTACAGCGTGAGACGGAGGGCAACGCCTTTTTCCTGGTCGAGGTGGTGCGCGCCCTGGCCCAAGAGGCCGGCCGGCTGAGCGATGTGAGCCTGGTGTCTCTCCCGGCGCGGATCTTTCCGCGGGGGATCAAGACGATTATCCTCAGACGCCTGGAACGGGTGCCAACCGAGGCGCGATCGCTGCTGCACCTGGCGGCGGTGGCCGGACGCGAGATCGATCTGAAGGTCATGTCCAGGCTAAACGGCCAGATCAAGCTGAGCGATTGGCTGACCATGTGCGCCAACGCTGCTGTGCTCGAGTTCCGAGATGGCCGGTGGCGCTTTGCGCACGACAAGCTGCGCGAGGGGTTGTTGGATACCCTGGGCGGTACGCAGCAGGTCGATGCACACCGGCGGGTGGCCGCGGCGATCGAGGAAGCCTATCCAGGCGACCCTGACCAGGCTGCTGCGCTGGCCGGTCACTGGGCGGCTATCGGCGACAGGCGGCACGAGAGGCACTATGCCAAGCTGGCCGGCCAACATGCAGCAGCGCGGTTTGCCAACACAGAAGCGCTCTCCCATTTGAGCCGGGCTCTCGACCTGATCGCACCGGACGATGCCGGCGCGGAGCGGGTGGAGCGTTTTGACCTGCTGCTGGCCCGCGAGCAGGTGTACGATCTATTGGGGGAGCGCGAGGCGCAAAGCCGGGATCTGGCTATCTTGGCAACGCTGGCCGAGCAGCTAGACGACGGCGGGCCACGGGCAGCCAGGCGGTTGGGGCAGGTGGCCCTGCGCCAGGCAAATTATGCCCAGGCGATCAGCAACTATCCGGCCGCCATCGCCGCGGCGCAGCGGGCCATCGAGCATGCGGGGGCAGCCGGAGATGCAGCTCTTGGAGCGGGCAGTTATTTGCAGTGGGGGACAGGCCTGTGGCGCCTGGGCGATTTCTACGGGTGCCGATCGCGCCTGGAACAGGCCCTGGCGCTGGCCCAGGCGGCGCGATCGCGACAGCTTGAGGCCGATAGTCTGCGCGCGCTGGGCATTGTCTGCTATTACATCGGCGACTATGGCCGGGGCCAGGCCTACTATGAGCTGTCGCTGCCGATCAGCCGTGAGATAGGCGATCGGAAAGGTGAGGCCGCTACCCTCAACAATTTGGGCGAGGTCGCTCGCTCGCAGGGGGATTATCCCGCGGCCAAGGGCTATTACGGACGGCGGCTGCAGATTTGCCGGGCGATCGGCGAGCGGCAGGGCGAGACTATTGCTTTGGCCAACCTCAGCCTGGTGGCCCACACCCTAGGCGATGACGAGGCTGCCCGGAATTACGCTCAGGAGATGCTGCAGATCACACGGCAGATCGGCCACCGCTCGAATCAGGGTTATGCTCTGAACAACCTGGGTCATGCCCTAGCCAGCCTGAACCGCCTGGCGGAGGCGGCTGAGATCTATAGGCAGGCTGTGGCGCTGCGGCATGAGCTGGGCGAGCATTTCCTGGCGATGGAGTCGCTGGCCGGCCTGGCCCGCGTCCTGATGCTCGAAGGCAAGCCTGCAGAGGCCCGGGTTCACGTGGATCAGATCCTGGCCTACCTGCAAACCGGCTCCCTGGAGGGCACCGATGAGCCGCTGCGGATCTATCTGACCTGCTACCACGTGCTCAGGGCCGGGCAGGCCTCCGGTGCTCAGGAGGTCCTGGCCATTGCCTACAATCTGCTGCAGCAGTGGGCCAACAGGATTGCCGACGAGGACCTGCGACGTTCGTTCCTGAGAAATGTTCGCGTCCACCGGCAGATCGTGGACGAGTACCAGGCCGCCCGTTCGCTGTGGCATGTCGCATGACCGCGGCCGGTGGGATCGAGCCGCGCCCGTTGGCCGAGGCGGTAGGCGCGGCGGAACAGGTTATCGACGATTACGTCCGGACCGGCGCCGCCGCCTGGGGCGATGAGAACCTGGCAGTAACGGTCGAGCCGCTGCGAGGGGCAATCCGGTCAGGCAGGATGGACGGCTGGGTCGCCTGCCGGGGCGACCAGGGCCTGGGACTGGTTGTCTACCTGGAACGGGCCGAGGCCCACGATTGGCGTGCCAACCGGTATGTGGGGCGCCGGGGCGGGCGCATTTCCTTCGTGCACCTGCTTTCCGATTGTTCAGAAGAGAACCTGGTCGCCCGGCTGTTGGACCACACGGTGGCCCGGCTGCGCGAGGCCGGTTGCCGGCATATCACCAGCTACGCCGACCCGGTAGCTCACCTGGAGGCGATCCGCCAGGCCTACCTTGGACTCGGCTTCAGAGCCATCGAGCGGATGATCATGTCGGTGTCGTTGGCCAAAGGGCCACCAGATCGATCCTCGCCCCCCGGTTACGATCTGATCGCCTGGGAAGACCGGTACCTGGAGCGGGTGGCGCAGCTTTTCCACGACGCCAACCGCGACACGGTCGATGCCCTTATCTACCCCCAGTTCAGCACGTTTGAGGAGACGGAACAGATGGTTCAAGCGGTCTGCGATGGGGGAGCCGGCGCTTTTGTCGAGGAGGCGAGCGGGATCGTGCTGCGCGGCAGGGAGGTGTGTGGGGCGGTCGTGCTCGTCCGGCCCAAGCCTGACCGGGGGGTTGTCGTGGCAGCGGCCATCGCTCCGGCATACCAGGGACAGGGCCTGGGCCGAGCGCTGCTGGCCAGGATGCTGGCGTCGGCCTGGGAGGTGGGCATCTGGACGGTCGATCTGGTGGTGACCGAGGGGAACCGGCCCGCTGTGGCCCTCTACCGGCGGCTGGGGTTTTCTTCCAGGCGGCGGATGACCGCCTACGTGTGGGAGGCGACATCATGAAGATTAAGGCGCAAGCCAAGAAGGAACAGATCATCGCCGATCTGATCGACGCGCGGCGACAGATCCTCAACGCGGCAGCCAGGCTGCCTGTTGATCAGCGGGACGATGTCTTTCTCGGCGCCTGGTCGGTGCAGGACCTGTTGGCCCACCTGGTGGGCTGGGATCTAGCCAACCTGGCAGCAGCCGATGAGGTCCTGGCCGACCAGCTTCCGGCTTTTTACGCCTATCACGACCGCGATTGGCAGACCTACAACGCTCATTTGGTGGCGCAGCACAAGAAGGCCGATTGGTCGGCTATGGTGGCTGCGGTGGAAGGGTCACATCGCGATCTGATTGAGCGCGTGCGGGCGATCCCCGCCGAGGAGCTGGACAGGGACAGGGGAGTGCGCTACAGAGGGTGGAAGGTGACCATCGCCCGCCTGTTGCAGGCAGAAGCCGGCGACGAAAAGCAGCACGCCGCACAGATCAGAGAGCACTGGGGGGTGAATGGAGGGCTGGATGCGAAATGAGTGAGACATCTGTAGTGGAGTGGCTGCTGCAATCAAACGAGCCGTGGACCCGTTACCGGACCCTGGTCGACCTGAAAGGCCGGCCACAGGACGACGTCGAGGTGGAGGCTGCCCGCGCGGCGATGGTGGCCCACCCGCAGGTGCAGGCACTGGTCGCCGAAGTGGCTGCCTGGCCCGGCTATGCCATCCGGCGGCACAACGACGCCGGCCATCCCCTGCACAAGCTCAGCATGCTGGCCGATTTCGGCCTGCAGGCCGATGATCCGGGCGTGGCCGCTGCCGTCGAGGCGATGCTGGCCCACCAGTCGGCAGAGGGGGCCTTTCAGAGCCTGATCAGCATCCCCAAGGCGTTCGGCGGCGATGACCAGGACCACTGGGCGTGGGTTCTGTGCGACGCGCCGACGCTGGTCTATGCCCTGGCGGCGGTGGGCTTGGGAGAGGAGCCGCGCGTGGCGCGGGCGGTCGATCACCTGACCGGCCTGGTCGAGGAGAACGGCTGGCGCTGCGTGGCCGCACCGGAGCTGGGCCGGTTCCGCGGGCCGGGGCGCAAGACCGACCCGTGTCCCATCGCCAACGTCTATGCTCTGAAGGCGCTGGCCCAGACGCCTGGGGGGTTGGACAGCCCTGCCGCCCACACCGGCGCAGAGATGCTGCTGCGGCACTGGATGCTGCGGGCCGAGATCAAGCCCTACCTGTTTGGCGCCGGCACCGACTATCGCAAGCTAAAATATCCGTTCGTCTGGTACGACGTCCTGCATGTGACCGACGTTCTCAGCCACTTTCCCTTCACCCGCGGCGACCCGCGCCTGGCGGAGATGGCCGCCGTCATCGCTGCCCAGGCTGACGGGCAGGGCCGGTACACCGCCGCGTCGATGTACCAGGTGTGGAAGGGTTGGTCGTTCGCCGACAAAAAGAACCCCTCGCCCTGGCTCACGTTCCTGGTCTTGCGCATGCTCAAAAGGCTGGGTGACAGATGAGCCTTCGCGCCGCCTGCCCGACCGTCGAACACCAGCGAGCCTCCGAAGCGATCGTGGCTGCTGTGAGGATGCCGTTTTGACGCTGATGGTTGCCCGTGTTATACTGCTTCCACGGAACGCGCAACTTACGGATTGAAAGGAGAAACCGATGCGATTGACCAAGCTGCGCCAAACGCTGGCAGAGCGGGAGGTTGATGCCCTTCTGATCAGCCAGCCTGAGAACCGGCGCTACCTTACCGGCTTTACCGGCTCGGCCGGCCTGCTGCTGATCACGGACAGCCGGGCGGTGCTGGCCACCGATTTCCGCTACTACGAGCAGGTGGGCCAGCAGGCGCCTGACTGGGAGCTGGCGCGGATTACAGACAATTTTCAGAAGCTGTTGCCTGACCTGTTGGCGAGTGCAGGCGTGCGCCGCCTGGGCTTTGAGAGCCAGCACGTGACGGTCGATCAGCTCGCCACGTGGACGCAGGCGACATCCGGCGTCGAATGGGTGCCGCTCAAGGACACGGTCGAGTCGGTGCGGATGTTCAAGGATGAGGGTGAGATCGAGGCGATGCGCCGCTCTGTGGCACTCACCGATGAGGCGCTGGCCCATGCCCTGGAGGTCATCCGGCCGGGCATGACCGAGCTCCAGGTAGCCTGGCTGATCGAGAGCTATATGCGCACCCACGGCGCCAGCAGGGTGGCTTTTGACCTGATCGTAGGTGCGGGACCGAACGGCGCGCTGCCCCACGCCCATCCCGGCGACCGGACGATCCAGGCCGGCGACCCGATCGTGTTCGACTTGGGGTGTGTGGTCGATGGGTACTGTTCGGACCTGACGCGGACGGTGTGCCTTGGCCGGCCAAGCGACAAGTATCTGGCTGTGTTCGACATCGTGTTACAGGCCCAGCAGGCGGCCGAAGCCGCTATCCGGCCCGGTTTGACGGGGGTGCAGGCCGACGCGGTCGCCCGCGACCTGATCGCGGCTGCCGGCTATGGCGACCAGTTCGGCCACGGGCTGGGCCACGGCGTCGGGCTGGCGGTGCACGAAAAGCCGGGAGCAGGCCGGCTGTCAACCGACACGCTGCAGGCCGGCATGTCGCTGACGGTCGAGCCGGGCATCTATCTGCCGGGTGAGTTTGGCGTGCGCATCGAAGACCTGGTCATCATCCGCGATGGCGGCGTCGAGATCCTGAGCGGCGCGCCCAAGCAAGCGGTTGTAGGCGGGTAGGAGCCGGATGCGCGAGCATCCAATCCCCAACCGCTTACTTCAGGCCTCTGGATTTGCCGAAAATCGGGCATTGTGATACAATAAATAACTGTTAAGACTGCTTTTCCCGCGAGCCAACACGGCGAGAAAGGAGAGACCGCGATGAACCAGGATGGCGGAAACAGAAAGCTGATTATAGGCGCTATCGTCGGACTGATACTGGGCTTGCTGCTGGGCATGCTTTTGTTTTGGGGTTTGCTCCCACCCAAGATGGGCAACCCTCAAACGTATGACCTGGGGGATGAGGGCAAGGTCCAGTTCGTCAAGCTGGTGGCCGACTCGTACGCGCTTGACAAGAATCTGGACAGCGCTCAAGAGATCCTGGGGACATGGGCTCCCGAGGAAATCCAAAAGGCGATCAGCGGCGCCGTCGCCTCCTACGAGGCTGAGGGCCGGAGCGACAAGGTAGTCAAGATGAACGATCTGCAACTGGCGCTCGGTGGCACCGCCGCTCCTGAGGCGACGGCAGCTCCTGAGGTCGAGCAGGAAGCGGTTGCCGGCAAAGGGCTAGTAGATCGGCTCAAGATTCCGTGCCTGGTGTTCATTCTGGCGTTGCTGGTGCTCGTCCTGGGTTGGATCGGCCTCCGCGTCGCCAAGCAGCGACGTGCTGCCCAGGCAGGCGAGGTGACGGCCACCCTTCCTGGGGCGCCGTCTGAGGCGGAAGTGTCCCTTGCCGAGGAGTGGAAGGGGATCGGCCAGCCGCCCTTGGGCCACTTTATCACCACCTACAAACTGGGCGAGGACACCTACGACGAGTCGTTCAGCATCGAGACGCCGACCGGCGAATTCCTGGGCGAATGTGGCGTGGGTATTTCGGAGCTGATCGGCCAGGGTGAGCCGGATAACGTGACCGCTTTTGAGGTCTGGCTGTTTGACAAGAGCGACATCCGGACTGTAACCAAAGTGCTTATGAGCGCCTATGCCTACAACGACGAACAGCTGCGGGCCAGGCTTGCACCCAAGGGTGAGGCGGTTTTGGCTCAGGTCGGCGCGCCGTTTATGCTAGAGACCACCGGCCTGCAGGTACAGGCGACGGTCAGCGACCTGCAATATGGCGAAGGACAAACGTCACCCAAGAGCTTTTTCCGGCAACTGACGCTCGGGTTAGTGGCGATGGCCAAGCCGACAGAGTGAGGATGAACGACCAGAAAACCCGGTTTCACTGAGAAACCGGGTTTTCCTTTTTTTGTGGCATCCAACCTCGCGAATTTGCAGGAAGGCGAAAAAGAAGGTATAATCGCACCTTGCGAATTTCACGGGCGAGGTAAAATTATGGCGACAAAACGAACTTGGCAGCCCAAAGTCCGGCGCCGCCAGCGGGTGCACGGTTTTATGGCGCGCATGAGTACAAGAGGTGGACGGCAGGTGTTGCAGGCAAGACGCCTCAAGGGCCGCCGCCGCCTGGCGGTATGACCTGGTGGGCCACAGGGTGTGGCCTACGGTTGACCTGTGCCACAGCCGGCTGGGTCAATGAGGCCAACCCTCGCGGCCGGACGACATGCGCACCAAGCTGCGTCTGCGGTCGACTGTCGAGTTTCAGCGCATTCGCCGTGAGGGACACACCCTGGCTCACCCCTTGTTAGTGCTGTCGACCCTGTCGAATAGCTTGCCATATAGCCGGTTTGGCTTTGTGGTGGGCCGTCGGTTTGGCAAAGCAGCCGAGCGAAACCGGCTGAAGCGACGGATGCGCGAGGCAGTGCGGGTAAGGGTCAGAAATGGACAGGTTGCTGCGGGATGGGATGTGGTACTGGTGGCCCGGCATCCGCTGCGGGAGGCATCCTTTCGACAGATCGATCAGACAGTCGATCTGTTGCTTTGCCGCGCGGGTTTGATGAGCGGATCGTCATGAAGTACATCTTTATGGGTCTAGTTCGCCTGTACCAGATGACGTTCTCGAGGGTGTTGCCTCCCGCTTGTCGTTTCTACCCTTCCTGTTCCCATTACAGCTATGAAGCTCTGAAAAAGCATGGTGCGATCAGGGGGAGCTGGTTGACCCTCAAGCGGGTGGCTCGTTGCCAGCCTCTTTGCCCTGGCGGATACGATCCGGTCCCTGATACGTATAGGGATGTGTGAAGTCTGGCGTCCCAAGGAGGCTATGATTTGATCAAGAGTAGTCGTGTGTGGGGAGCAGCCGTGGCGCTGCTCTTGTTGGGTTCTCTCTTGTCGGGGTGTGGCGCTGCGCCGCTGTCGCAGACCTGGCCCGGCTTGACCGTGACCGACGGAATCGTGTATGCTATCAGCGGCACGCCCCAAAAGGTCTATATGCTGGATGCCGCAACCGGCATGCAAAAGGCCACGTTCATGCCCACGGGCACGATTAAGGGCCAGACCTTCTATTGGAGCCCCGTGACCGTCGGCGGTGAGACGGCCTTTGTTGGGTTTTCGTCGCAGCAGGACAAGCTCTATGGCCTGTTCGCCTTTGATCCTGCCACCGGCCAGGAGCTGTGGCGCGTGCCGGCCGACAACTTGATCCTGTCTGCGCCGACCTATGCCGATGGCGTTGTCTATTTCGGGACATCGAGCGGCCAGGTGTATGCCGTCGACGTGGCAACGCACACCGCGCCCCTCTGGTCGTTCAAGGCCGAGGAGGCGATCTGGGGCTCGCTGTTGGTCATCGGCGAGCGCGTATATGTGCCGGCGATGGATCATCACCTGTATTGCCTCGATGCTCAAAATGGTCAGGTAGTGTGGGATTTTGAGTCGGGCGGGGCGCTGGCCGCCCAGCCGAGCCCAAGCGACGGCACGCTGTACCAGGGGGCCTTTGACGGGCGGGTCTATGCCGTCGAGGCCAGCTCGGGAGAGCAGGTGGCAGGCTTTGATTTTGAGGCCAAGAACTGGATCTGGTCGGAGGTGCTGGTAGCGGATGGGCGGTTGTATGTGTCCTCGCTCGACGGCAAGCTGTACGGGCTGGACGCTGCCACCGGCCAGGTGTTGGCCGGCTTTCCCTATTCGACCGAAGCCACCGACTATGTCCGGGCAGCGCCGGCCGAGTCGGGCGAGTCGGTGATCATCGCCACCGGGAACGGCCGGGTGACGGCGGTGAACAGCGCCTCTGGGCAACCGGTATGGCAGTGGCCCACCGGAGGCACCACACCGACGTACGGGATTTTGACCACGCCGGCTGTTTCGGATGGGCGTGTGTATGTGCTTCTTTCGAATGGGCAGGTGTATGCCCTGGATGCGGCCACCGGTGCTCAGCTTGCCGGCTGGCCTTTTCCGGTGACGATCCAGTAGGCAATCAACGATCAGCCGTCAGCTATCGGCAAGCAGTTGCCGAACGCTGATGGCTGATGGTTCAATGGGAGGTTTTCTTTGGGTATTGGAGATATTTTCACGATGTTTATCCTCCGGCCAATGCTCAATGCGCTGTTATGGCTGTACAGCATGTTGGGCAATCAGTTCTGGCTGGCGATTGTCATCTTTACCATCCTGATCCGGGTAATCATGACGCCGCTGATGCTACCGCAGCAGCGAGCGGCCAAAAAGATGCAGGATCTCCAGCCCCAGCTCAAGGAGCTGCAGAAAAAGTACGCCAATGACCGGGAAAAGCTGGCCCAAGAGCAGATGAAGCTGTACAAAGAGGGCGGCGCCAGCCCGTTCAGCGGCTGTCTGCCAACGTTGGTCCAGTTCCCAATCTGGATTGGGCTGTGGCAATCGATCAATCAGGCGCTTGGGCACCAACCGCTGCAGCTCCTTGGCCTATCGCAGAACATGTATGGGGCGTTGCGACAGATGATCTCGACTGACGTGCCCCTCAACCGTTTCTTCCTGGGGATGGACCTCAGTGTGGAGCCGAGCGTGTTGGGCGGCCTGACCTACCTGCTGCCCATTCTAGTGGCCTTTACGATGTGGCTGCAGAGCAAGATGACTACGCCGGCAAGCACAGACGCACAGTCGGCGTCGATGAACCAGAGCATGACGGTGATGATGCCCCTGATGTTTGGCTTTTTCAGCCTGAACTTCTCAACCGGCCTGTCTCTGTACTTTGTCGTGTCCAACGTCATCGGCATCATCACCCAGGGCTTTATCTCTGGCTGGAAAGGGCTGCTTTTCTGGAAGAATATGAGCCTGAAAGGCTTGTTGGGTGGTTCCCGGCCTGCACAATCCTCCGAAGGGGATTCCCGTTCTCGGGCTGGGCGTGGGGCGACGAGCGACACGGGTGCCTCTTCAAAAGTAGCAGAAGGCAAGGTGGGAGGAACTGAAAGTGGAGTCCAGAGGAAAAAGAAGCGTCGTCGCAAGCGGTAAAACCGTCGAGGATGCCATTGTCAATGGCCTGGCCATGCTCGGTACGCGGCGTGACCAGGTTGATATTGAGATCTTGAATCCAGGCAGCCGAGGGCTGCTGGGGATCGGCGCCGAAAACGCCCGGGTGCAGCTTGTCGTCAAAACTCCGCCGCCGGCCGCTGTTCAAATGCCGCGCCCTCAGGCGCCCGGGGCACAGTTGCCGGCTGCTCCATCGCTGGCCCGGCGCGCGATGCCCGAGCCGGTGACACCGGACCAGACAGCGCCAGAAGCTGTCGTGCATGAGCCGCTCGCGGTGACTCTGCCGGCGCCCGAACCCGTGGCGCCTGACGCGCCCAACGCGGAGGTCGGCCAGGTGGGCTGCGAGATCCTTGCGGATCTGCTCAAGCATATGGGCTTTCAGGCGACGGTCGAGGCGGTGGTGGGGCGCGATCTGGGTGACGAGGATCAGCCGCCGCCACTGGTGCTGAATATCAAGGGCGAGGACCTGGGCATCTTGATCGGCCGCCGCGGGGAAACCCTTGGCGATCTGCAGTACCTGATCCGGCTGATGATCAGCCACCGGATGAAGCACTGGACAGACGTCGTCGTGGACGTGGAAAGCTATCGGTCACGGCGGCGCCATGCCCTGGAAAGCCTGGCGACTCGTGTTGCCGAGAGGGTAGCTGCCAGCGGCCGATCGCAGGCCCTAGAGCCGATGCCTGCCTATGAGCGGCGGGTGGTGCACATTACCTTGCGCAATCATCCCCAGGTCACGACTCAGAGCGTAGGGGTGGGCGAGAAACGAAAAGTGACGATCATTCCCAAGAAGTGATCGGCCCGCGTTGGCAGGGCTGATGGCAGGTCAGGGTGAAGCGTAACTGGATCGTTATCGTAGTCTGGATCATAGCTGGCATTGGAGCTGTCGGGACAGGCCGCGAGCTGCTCTATAATCTGTGGTATCTGCTGACGGCGCTCATCGTCTTTTGTTACGTGTGGGCCTGGACCTCGATCCGTTGGGTCGACTTGCAGCGCCACACCCATACGAACCGCTCTCAGGTCGGCAAGATGGCCGAAGAGCATTTCGTAGTCTCGAATCGGGGTCTCTTCCCCAAGCTGTGGCTGGAAGTACGGGATCATTCGACCCTGCCCGAGCACGCGGCCAGTAAGGTGATCGATTCACTGGGATCGCGCCAGGCTCGGACCTGGAGCGTCAAGACCCGCTGCCGGCAGCGGGGCCGATTTTTCCTCGGGCCTATCAGCCTGACCAGCGGGGACCCCTTTGGGCTGTTTACCATGCAGCGCCAGCTCAACCACCTGACCGAGACCTCCTTCATCGTCTACCCGGCTACCGTCGACCTGCCGTTCTTTGCCCCCATGGTCGGACCGCTATCCGGCGGGGGAACGCTGCGGCGACGGACCCACTATGTCACTACCAATGTGGCGGGGGTTCGGGAGTATGCGCCGGGCGACAGTTTTAACCGCATCCATTGGCCGTCCACTGCGCGAACAGGCCGGCTCATCTCCAAAGAGTTCGAGCTGGACCCTTTGGCCGACGTCTGGCTCTTTCTCGATCTTGATCGCACCTCCCACGTAGAGCTGATCTGGGCTGAGCCCGAAGGCCGCGCCGATCAACTGCTGCCGTGGGAGCGCCCGACCAAGCTCCGGTTGGCGCCGTCTACGCTGGAATATGCGGTTACGATCGGGGCCTCCTTGACCAAGCATTTCATCGCTCGCGATCAGGCGGTGGGCTTTATCGGTTACAGCCGGCATCGAGAGGTGATCCCTGCCGACCGAGGCGAGCGGCAGTTGACCAAGATCCTGGAACTGCTGGCGGTGATCAGCGCCGAAGGCCGCATACCGATCGGCGAAGTCGTGGCAGCGGAGGGCGCTCATCTGGGGCGCAACACGACGGCCGTCATCGTCACGGCGACCGATCGGGATTACTGGATCTCGGCGGCCTACGAGCTGAACCGGCGCAGTGTCAACGTAGTGGCGGTCGTTCTCGAGTCGCAGAGCTTTGGCAGCTCGACGAGCAACGAGGCGATGGCCGCTCAGTTGGCTGCCACCGGTGTTCTGACCTACCTGGTTCGGGAGGGTGATAACCTGGCCCAGGAGTTGTCTACTCCATATGGCCATGTTGGCACCCAGACCAAGTATCAGGTCTACTAGATCTTGATGGTCAGCCTGGACGACACCATCGCCGCCATCTCGACGCCCATCGGCGAGGGGGGCATTGGCATTGTCCGGATGAGTGGGCCACAGGCGCCGGCTATCCTACGACTCCTGTTCAGCCCCGGCGTGCCGGGGCATGGGGATGCCGGCGTCTGTAACCTGGAACCTTATCATTTGCATTACGGTCACATCACAGACCCGGCCACAGGTGAGGCGATCGACGAGGTCCTGGCGGTGCACATGCCTTCGCCGCGAACCTACACCCGCCAGGATGTGGTGGAGATCGACGCCCACGGCGGGATCGTGGCCGTCCGGCGTATCCTGACCCTCTGCCTGGAGCGCGGCGCCCGATTGGCAGAACCGGGCGAGTTCACTCTCCGCGCGTTTTTGAACGGCCGGATCGACCTGGCCCAAGCTGAGGCGGTCCTGGATGTGGTGCGGGCCAAGACCGATCAGGCGCTCCAAACCGCGGTAGGGCAGTTGGCCGGGCGCCTGTCGGAGCGCGTGCGGTCGGTGCGAGCCTTGCTGCTGGATCTCCTGGCCCACGTCGAGGCCGGTATCGACTTTAACGAGGATGAGCTCCCGGCCCGGGACGTCAGCGCCGACCTGGGTCAGGCCGTTGTCGAGCTACAGGATCTGTTAGCCGGCGCCGACCGCGGCATCATTTACCGGCAGGGCGTTCGCGCTGCCATTGTCGGGCGGCCCAACGTGGGCAAGTCGAGCTTGTTGAACTGCCTGCTGCGAACCAGCCGGGCTATCGTGACCGACATTCCGGGCACTACCCGCGATACGTTGGAAGAGACGCTGAATTTAGAGGGGGTGCCGGTTGTCCTGGTCGACACGGCCGGCATTGCCGCCACAACCGACGATCCTATCGAGCGGCTGGGCGTTGAGCGCAGCCGCCAGGCACTGGATCTGGCCGACCTGGCTATACTGGTGCTGGATGCCAGCGAGCCACTGACCGGCGCCGACCGAGCCATCGCCAGTCTGATCGGCGGCAAGCCGTCGATTGTGGCCCTGAACAAGATGGATCTGGTCCGGTCTGACCAGGATGGGGACCCGGTGTCTGTTATGACTGCGCCGGCCATTCGCATCTCAGCGCTGACCGGCCAGGGGATAGATCTTTTGGAGGAAGCCATTGTAGAAACGGTGCTGTCAGGGCAGGTCATGGCCTCAGATCTACCGGCAGTGAGCAACCCTCGCCACAAGGAGAGGTTGAGCCGGGCGCTGGAGCACGCGGGGGCAGCCCTCGCGGCCGTCCAGGCCGGACTGACCGCTGACTTGATAGCGATTGACCTGGCAGCGGCCGTCCATGCGCTTGGCCAGATCACGGGCCAGACGGCCGGCGACGACCTGCTGGAAAACATTTTTAGCCGTTTCTGTATTGGCAAGTGAGAACTATGGTTTGGAAATCACGTCGCTCGTCGACCGGACCCTCATCCAGAGGGCTTGAGGCGTGCGCGCTGTTGCTCATACTGAGCATGTTGGCTTCGTGCGGCGGCAGCCCGACGCCGACTCGAGTTGCCGCGGTTTCCAGCCCGACGGCCGTCGCCAGCCCGACGGCCGCCATCTCGCCTACCCCGTCCACCACGCCCAGCCCTCGTCCGACCGTCGCCACGCCGACCGTCACCCCGAGGCCGGCCACACGGACCGCGACGCCCTCGCCAACCCGATCTCCGACGGCGACCCTGACGCCGACGCGTACGCCGACCCTTACACCGTCGCCGTCGCGCGCGCCGCAGTCAGCGACCCCTACCCTACTTCCGACGCAGACCATCACCGTGACGGTGCGGCCGTCGCCGACGCCGACGCCTGCCCTGAGTCCAACCCCGGTGCCCACGGTAGTTTTTGGCGAAGACGTGGTCAACATTTTGCTGATCGGGCTCGATTCCACCGCCAACCTGAAGGGGCAGAATACCGATGTGCTGATCGTCGTGAGTGTCAACAGCACAACCAAGCAGGTGTCGATGCTTTCGATCCCGCGGGATCTGTGGGTCTATGTCCCCACGCAGGGCTGGAACCGGATCAATACCGCCCACCGCCATGGATATTCCTCGGGATATCCTGGGGCAGGAGCGGCCCTGCTGATCGACACCCTGGAGATGAATTTTGGCCTGCCGATCCATCACTGGGCGCGGGTTGATTTTGTCGGCTTTACCAAGGTGGTGGACGAGCTGGGCGGGGTCGATATCACCGTGCCCTGCCCGGTCAACCTGCGCTTCAAGCCGCCCACTTCCGAAGAGGAACAGGAGATGGTCCTTCTGCCTGGCATCTATCACATGGAGGGGGAAACGGCGCTGCGTTACGTGCGCACCCGCCGGGACGGCACTGATTTTGACCGGTCGCGGCGGCAGCACCAGTTCCTGAAGGCGATGTGGAGCCAGTTCAACGATCCTGACATCATCACCAGGATTCCCGGCCTGTGGTCGGCGCTATCCGGATCGGTCAAGACCGACCTGAAGCTCGACGACCTGCTGTCGTTGGCCCGTGTTGGCCTTGAAGTCAAGCCCCAACGGGTGCATAGCTACTACATCGGAAGAAGCGAGACGATCGACTGGGTCACGTACGAGGGCTGGCAGGTCCTGTTGCCCAGGCTGGACAAGATCCAGACCGTATTGGCCAAGCTGGTTTCGCCGCCGTCGGCGGCGGAAGATCAGGTGGCCAGTGAGGGCGCGGTCATCGAGGTGCTGAACGGAACAACCACGCCGAACCTGCCCCAGTTCGCCGCCGATCAGTTGCAGTGGTATGGGGTCAAGATCGCAGCGACCGGCGCCGCCGACCGGGCCGATTATCCCAAGACGCAGGTCATTGTCTTTAACGATCGGCCCAAGGCGATAGCGGCGCTGGCCAAGGTATTGAAAGTCAAGTCGGCAGACATCCTGTACCAGCAGGGGGGTGAGCAGGGTGTAGACATCCGGGTGATCCTTGGGGCTGATTACGATCCGTGCAAGTGATGGCAAGCATGGGGGATAGAGCGATCTCTACCCTAACTTACAGGAGAAAGAGATGACCACGAAAACCTACACCCTTGAGCCCGGCCAAAAGGCCACACAGGTGATGATCGGTACTCCCGATACGCTCATTTGGGGCGATCTCATTACGCGCGAAAAGGCGCATATCAGCGCCTATCTCAATACCTTGGCCGAGGAGTTTGTGCCGTTATCAGACGCCAAGGTGCTGTTCCTGGCCCTTGCCCAGCAGGCAGCGCCGGTTCAGAAGCCGAGGGCGCACATCAAGCTGGAAGAGGTTCTGTTTTTCTATGGTATGGCCGAGTCAGAACCGCTGCCAGAACAATCAGAGACGCGGCGCCTGGACCCGATCGAGATATTTGTAGGTTCCTACCGGATCGAGGGGTTTATCCTGAAATCGCCGATTGCCGACCTGCACACGATGCTGCTGGTTTCCAAGGAAGCCTACATGCCGGTGTACAAGGCTGCGATCCGCCACGTTGCCAAGCCCTGGCTTGGCACCTTTACCACAGACCAGGTCCAGGTCCGGCTCAGCCGGATGACGATGACGACGATGTAGGGAGCAGGCCTTCGGGCAGATCGACCAGGAGCCGTCCGGCTTCGAGGTCGACCTCCTGCACGACGCTGGCGACGGCAGGGATCAGGATTTCACGGAGGCCCTCTTTTGGGGATTGGGCATCTCTGCCCCGCACAACGTATACTTGATGGGCTGGGCTGTACAGGATTTCAATCACCCGGCCCAGATTCTGGCCGTCGACCGTCCACACCTCGAGCCCGACGATCTGGTGCTCGTAGTACTCCCCATCCTCAAGTGGGATGGCTTGCTCAAACGGTACCTGGATCAGTTGATCCCGCAGCGTCTGGGCCTTGTCGCGGTCGTCTACACCTCGCAGCTTGATCAAAACCCATTTCTGGTGGAGGCGATACCCCTCCAGGTCGTATAGGGTCGGTTCCGCTCCGTCCGGGCCGACAAATACCTGCCGCAGCAGGTCGAACCGGCTCGGGTCGTCAGTCAGGATCGTGGCTTTTAGCTCGCCGCGGACGCCGTGGACGCCGATGATCTGTCCAACGGCCAAATAACGAGGCTCAGGAGCACGTCCTTGCGCCCCTGAGCCTCGCGCTTGTCGTGCCGCCGGCTGCCGTGCGGCGTGACCCACTAGACGATCTCCAGTGTCACACGCCGGCCCTGGCGGGCAGCAGCCGCCCGCAGCAAGGTCCGCATAGCGTTTGCCACACGGCCCTGCTTGCCAATGACGCGCCCCATATCATCAGGGGATACTCTGAGTTCGTAGATGGTCGAGTTGGTTCCCTCGATCTCTTCTACCTTGACTGAATCGGCATCATCTACGAGAGCCTTAGCCATGTACTCGATGAGCTCCTTCACAGTTAGCCTCCTAAGTGTGTTGTGGTGAGGATAGTCTTACTGGTCGTCGTCCAGAGGTTCATCCTCGGCATCGTCGTCGGAGTCCTCGACGTCGGCATCCCAGTCGTCTTCCTCGAAATCGTCTGCTTCATCGGACACTTCGGCGTCCGATTCCCATTCGTCTTCCGATTCCTCTGGCTCTTCAGCTTCTTCAAGCAGGTCCACCTCAAACTCTTCGTCCTCTTCGGCCGGCAGCTCTTCTTCGATCTCAACCGACTTGAGCGGCGGCAGGGTGGCCGGCTGCGCTGCCGGCTCGATCTGCTTGGCCATACTAGCTTCGGACAAGATGCCCAGCTTGTCGAGCATCCGCCGGACCGCTTCCGACGGCTGAGCCCCCATGCCAAGCCAGTACAGCGCCCGCTCGGCATCGATCTCCATCGTCGACGGCTCGGTGCGCGGATTGTAGCTGCCGATTATCTCGATGAATTTGCCATCACGGGGCGCCCGGCTGTCCTGCACGACGACACGGTAGTGGGGCTGCTTCTTCGCGCCTACCCGGCGCAATCTGATCTTAACCATACTTTCTCTCTTGACACCTCCTTCTGGATCTGGTCAGTCTGGCGGTTAACCAAGCCCGCCGAACATGGATAGCAGGCCGCGCCCACGGCCTCGGCCATGCTTGCCCATGTCGCCGAGCTGTTTCATCATCTTTTGCATCTGCCGGAATTGCGACAGCAGCTCGTTCACATCTTGTACCGAGGTGCCCGATCCCCGGCTGATCCGCCGCTTGCGGCTGGCGTTGATGATGCGCGGAGCGTGTCGCTCCTCAGGCGTCATCGAGTTGATGATAGCCTCGATGACCTTCAACTGCTGGTCGGTCACATCGGGTGAGAGCTGCTTGGTCATGCCCGACAGGCCGGGGATCATGTCCAGTAACTGGGTGAGCGGTCCCATCTTTTTTAGCTGCTGAAGCTGGGCGCGAAAGTCCTCCAGGTCAAACTCACCCTTGACCATTTTCTGGCCCATCTTCATGGCCTGGTCCTGGTCCATGACCTGCTGGGCCTTTTCGATGGCCGACAGCACGTCGCCCATGCCCAAGATCCGGCCGGCCAGCCGGTCGGGGTGGAAAACCTCCAGCGCGTCGGTCTTTTCACCCACGCCCAGGAACTTGATCGGCACCCCCGTGACCGCCCGGACCGAGATAGCCGCGCCGCCGCGGGCGTCGCCGTCCACCTTGGTCAGGATCAGCCCGGTCAACCCCACCCGCTTGTTGAACTCGTCGGCCACACGGACGGCATCCTGGCCGGTCATGGCGTCGACGACCAACAACACCTCCTGTGGATTGGTGCGGGCTTTGACCTGCTCCAGCTCGCCCATCATCTCGTCGTTGATGTGCAGCCGGCCGGCCGTGTCCAGCAGGACGACGCTGTGGGCGGCCTCGCGGGCGTGCTTGAGCGCATTGGCGCAGATCTGAGGCGGTGCGACCTTGGTCCCCTCGCTGTGCACGGGCATGTCCAACTGGCGGCCCAGCACCTCCAATTGCGTCACGGCTGCCGGACGATAGGTGTCGGCGGCTACCAGCAGAGGGCGCTGGCCGCTCTTGCGCAGGCTCAGGGCCAGCTTGGCCGCCATGGTTGTCTTGCCCGAGCCCTGCAGCCCGACCAGCATGATCACGTGTGGGGATGGGCCTGACAGATCCAGCCGGGCGGGCTCGCCGAGCGTGGCGATCAGCTCCTCGTGCACGATCTTGATGACCTGCTGCGCCGGGGTGAGGCTTTTCATCACCTCAACGCCAACCGCCCGCTCGCGGACCCGCTGGATGAAATCTTTGACTACTTTAAAGTTGACATCGGCTTCCAGGAGCGCCAGCCGGACTTCGCGCAAGGCCACATCTACGTCTGCCTCGCTCAGCTTCCCTCGGGAGGAAAGCTTGCTGAATACGCCCTGTAGTTTATCTGTCAGATTCTCAAACACGTGTCGTTCTTGTCCCAGCCATTGAAGTACTAGACCTACATTGTAACCCAGAAATTTGATTCCGTCAAATGGGAAGGCTGCAAACAGCAGGCTAGACCTGAATGGGCTGGTCGACTCGATGGCCGACAGGCTGGGGCTCTAGCTAGCCGGACTTTCCGCACGTTTGTCTGCGTCCTGGCCTGCCTCTTTTTCTGAATACACGTACAGCTCGCCGATCGACTGCCGCAGGTAGTTGCGGCGGATCGCTTCGCCAAAGACCGGTCCCACCGGCAGCACGTGCAGCTTGGGATGGCGCTTTTCGGGCGGAATGTTGACGGTGTCGGTGGTGACGATTTCGACGATGTATGGGGTTGCCGCCAGCCGTTCCATGGCGCTCTGGACAAAGACACCATGGGTGCAGGCTACCGAGATCTCTTCGATGCCGGCGCCGGCCAATATCTGGCTTAGCTCGAGGATCGAGCCGCCGGTGGCGATTTCGTCGTCGTATATCAACGCCCGCCGGTAGCCTCTGACCTGTTGGCCGATGATGCCGTCGATGCGCACCTTGAAATCTGACACCCGTTCCTTCATTGCGGCGGTCACCGGCAGGTCCAGATCCGAGGCGAACCGGGCGGCCGATTTGGCATGGCCGATGTCAGGAGCAATCACGATCGTCCCTGTTCGGTCCTGTTGTTGAAAGTGATGGACGAACACCGGCCGGCTGCTCAACGGGTCGGCCGGGATGCTAAAGAAGCCGTGTACTTGGGGCGAGTGGAGCATCATCGTCATGACGTGCGTCGCTCCGGCGGTGTGCACCAGGTCGGCCACCAGCCGCGCGGTGATCGAGATGCGCGGGGCATCCTTCTTGTCCGACCGGGCGAAAGAAAAGTAGGGGATGATGGCGTGTATTTCCCTGGCCGATGCCCCCCGCGCGATGTCGAGCATCATCAGCAGCTCCATCAGGTGGTCGTTGACGGGTGGCGAGAGCGATTGCAGGATGTATACCTGGCGCGACCGGACGCTGGCGCCGAGCTGGATGTACAGGTTGTCGTTGCTAAAGCGGGTGATCCTGGTATCTTCCAGCGGCACCTTCAAATAGTCAGCGATGGCCTGGGCCAGCGGACGGTGGGAGCTGCCGCTGAAAAAGCGAACATCGTTCGGATCGACCTTGGTCTGATCGACTTTTGGGTCCATGGCTCCTCTCCGTTCTTCGACTAGGGTTGCTCGGCCAGCAGAGCATTCACCTGCCAGGCGGCGAGGTCCAGCGCCGTCTGTGGGTCGTTGTAGCCCTGCGTCACCGACGTGATGGCGGTGTACAAGATCTCCCGCACCTGGAATTCAGCGGCGACTGCCGGCTCTGGCCGGGCATAGGGCAGGATCGCCTCGGTTTGCTGCCGGATGAAAGGGTAGGCCGCCAGCGTGTCGGTCATGACCGTCAGCGCCGAGGCGCGGACCGGCATCGCTGCCATCTGGTCCGCCCAGCGGGCCGCCTGCGCGGGTGACGTGAGCCATTGCAGCAGATCCCAGGCGGCCTGTTCCTGCCCAGGGTCGCTGCTCAGGATGAAATAGCCGGGGCCGTACAACACAGTGGCCGGGTGGCCGGGGTCGGCTTGGGGGATCATGGCTTGGCGCCATTCAAAGGCAGGCACTCCGCTCTGCACCGCCTGGTTGTATGCTTCGGCGTACAGCAGGTTGTTGCCGGTGGAGGAAAAGGCAAATGCGGCCTCGCCGCGGGCAAACGCCACATAGTCCCCATACTCTTGCTCGGGCCGCCATGCCAACCCGGTGTCTATCAGCCGGCGGAGGAGGGCCAGGCTCTCGATGCCGGCCGAGCCATTAAAGGCCGCCCGCTTCCCGTCGTCGCTTAGCTGCTGCCCGCCGCGGCTGTACAGCCAGGCATCGAACAGCGACACACTTTCCACGAAAGGCAGGCAGCGGACCCCGGTTTGGGCCCACACATCAAAGCAGGCCTGTTCGAACTCGTCCCAGGTGGCCGGTGGCTGCTGCCAACCGGACTGGGCCAGCAGGGAATCGTTGACCCACATCCCGATGGCATTGTGGGCAAACGGAAAGGCCAGGAGCTGCCCGCCAAGGAGTGGAAACCGGCCGGCCTCCAGTGTGCTGGGGTAGATGTCGGCCAGGTCGGCGTCGCTCAGCCCCAGCTCGGGATCGTTGATGAACGCGTCGAGCGGCGCGACCAGGCCCTGCTCGGCCAGCTCGGCGATCGAGCTGGGAAAAGCCACTGCCAGGTCGGGCAGCTCGCCGCCCTCCTGGAGCTGAAGCAGGATCGCCTCGTAGACGCCCAAGACGCCGCTCTTGGACGCGACCTCGACCCGGATGCCGGGCGTTGCCGTTTCCCAGTCGCGGGCCATTTCGAGGAGCAATTGGCCCTCAGGCCGCTCGAGGGGGTAGGGCTCCCAGAAAACGACCGTCGTCATCGTCGACGGTGCGGTGACGGCCGGCGATGGTTCTACCGTGGATAGGTCTGTTGCGCCGGCTTCCGGCTCGCCTGTCGACGGCGTGCTTTCGGGCAGGATAGGGGGCAGATCGCAGGCGGTGAGCAGCAGGCAACCCGCCGCGAGCAGCAGGCTGCCAGCGATTGCCAGGGTTATCTGCTCAAGCTTGACCGGAATCGGCTTCATTTTGGCGCTAAAAGCCCTCCAGGCGGGACAGGTCGACGATGCCCCGGCTGAGCCCCCAGATAGCCTGCAGCAGGCCGAGCCGGTTCTCACGCAGCGCCCGATCCTCGTGCATCACCAGCACGTCGTCGAAAAAGCGGTTGATGGCCGGGATCATGGGCCACAGGGCGATCAACAGCCGGTCCACGTCACTGTCCGGCGTGACCTGGACGCGGGCGGCCTGGCAGGCGTCCCACAGGGCCGCCGCAGCCGGCTCGGGGTCGAGGCCGGGCCGGAAGGCGAACTGCTGCGGCTGGTCGCGCACGATGCGGATGCAGCGGCCATAGGCGTTGAGCAGGTCCATCCAGTCATCGCGCACCACCCAGGCAGCCAGTTGGCCGGCGGCGCGGTAGGCGCTGTATGGGTTGGCGGCCCGCTCGGCCAGGACGGCGTCCACCACGTCGTAGCGCAGCCCCTTTTCCCGCAGCCAGCCCCGCAGCCGCTCTCCGATAAAGACCGTTACTTCATCCAGCACCTGGCCGGCGACCGGGACCGGCATGATCGCCGCTACCTCGGCCAGCAGCGGCCGCAGCGACAACGGGATTTGGTGGGCGGTCAGGAGCTGGACGACGCCCAGGGCATCGCGGCGCAGGTGATAGGGGTCGGACGAGCCGCTGGGGCCCAGCCCTACGGCAAAGAGGCCCACCAGGCCGTCCAGCCGGTTGGCCAGGCCGAGGGCCAGGCCGGGCCGTGTCTCGGGCAGCGCATCGCCGGCAAAGCGGGGCAGGTAATGCTCAAAGATGGCCGCCGCCACCGCTTCATCTTCACCGGCCAACCGGGCATAGTGGCGGCCCATGAACCCCTGCAGGCTGGTGAACTCGACCACAAGCTGGGTGGCCAGGTCGGCCTTGGACAGGTGCGCGGCGCGGCCGGTGACGGCCTGCTCGGCCTCGGTCAGCCCCAGCGCCCGGCCCATCAGCGGCGCCAGCTCTTCCAGGCGCTTGCTCTTGTCCAGCATCGAGCCCAGCTTTTCCTGGAAGGTGAGGGTGTCCAGCCGGGGCAAAAAGCTGTCCAGCGGCCGGGCCGTGTCCTGGCCGTAAAAGAACCTGGCGTCGGCAAAGCGGGCGCGCAGCACGTCTTCGTAGCCCTGGCGCACGATCGACAGGCTCTGGTCGTCGCCGTTGCGCACGGCCACAAAGTGGGGCAGCAGGTCGCTGCCTGCCGCCTCGATGACCGGGAAGTAGCGCTGGTGCTTTTTCATGGCGGTGGTCAGCACCTCGTGCGGCAGGTCCAGGTACTCCGGCTCAAAACTGCCGAGCACGGCGGTGGGCCGCTCGACCATGTTGGTGACCTCGTCCATCAGGTCCGGGTCGGCCAGGATCCGCCCACCGGCCGAGGCGGCCAGCGCTTCAGCTTGGGCGCCGATCTGCTGCCGGCGCTCGGCCACGTCGACGACGATCTGGTGCTCGGCCATCGCTGCCAGGTAGCCGCCGGCGCCGGCCAGCTCGATGTCGGGCGAGCCAAGCGGCCGCAGCCCGCGCGTCGTCCGGCCGCTGCTCACGCCGGCATAGGCAAAGGGGACGACCTGATCGCCGAGCAGGGCCACCAGCCAGCGCAGCGGGCGCGGGAAGGTGACGTTGGCCTGGTTCCAGCGCATCGTCTTGGGAAAGCGCAGCCTGGCCAGCAGCTTGGGCAGCTCTTCGGCCAGCAGCTCGCCGGCCGGCCGGCCCGGCTCGGTCCTGGTGGCCACCACATACGACTTGTCGCCGTCGGTCACCACCCGCAGCGCCTCGACCGCCACCCCCTGCTTCTGGGCAAAGCCCTGCCCGGCCCGGGTCAGGTTGCCCTCGGCGTCGAACGCCACCTTGGCCGGCGGGCCCTGCACCTCGACGGTGCGGTCCGGCTGGCGCGGCGACAGCCCGTACACCAGCGCCGCCTGCCGGCGCGGCGTGCCGACCACCCGCACCGACTCGCAGCTCAGCCGGTTGGCGGCCAGCAGCTCAGGGACCAGCGCCTGGAGCTGCTCCAGGGCCAGGGTCAGGTCGGCCACCGCCAGCTCCTCGGTGCCGATCTCCAGCAAGAAGGTGGATGGTTGGCCAGAGGGCGCACCGCCGGAGGGCGCAGGGACCGCGCTCCTACCGGTTTCCTGCTGCTTGATAAAGGGGAAGCCCATCTCTTTGCGCTGTTCGACGTACAGCCGGGCTACCTGGCGGGTCAGGTCGCGCATCCGGCCGAAATAGGAGGCACGCTCGGTGACGCCGATGGCGCCGCGGGCGTCGAGGACGTTGAAGGTGTGGGAGCAGCGCAGGATATAGTCGTAGCCGGGGATGACCAGGCCGCGGGCCATAGCAGCCTTGGCCTCTGCCTCGTACAGGTTGTACATCTGGCCGAGGCGCTCCACGTCGGCCAGCTCAAAGTTGTAGGTGCACTGCTCGATCTCGGATCGCATGTAAATGTCGCGGTAGGTGTGCACGCCGTCCCAATCGACATCCCACACCGCGCGAACCCCTTGCAGGTACATGACGATCCGCTCCAGGCCGTAGGTCAGCTCCACGGAGACAGGGTCGGTGACCAACCCGCCGCACTGCTGGAAATAGGTGTACTGGCTGATCTCCTGGCCGTCGAGCCACACCTCCCAGCCCAGGCCCCAGTGGCCCAGGGCCGGGCTCTCCCAGTTGTCCTCCACAAAGCGCACGTCGTGCTCGCGCATGTTGATGCCCAGCGCCTCGAGGCTGCCCAGGTACAGCTCCTGGGGGTTGCCGGGGTCGGGCTTGAGGATGACCTGGTACTGGGTGAATAGCTGCATGCGGTTGGGATTCTCGGCATAGCGCCCGTCGGCGGGCCGGTAGGAGGGCTCGACGTAGGCCACGTTCCACGGCTCGGGCCCCAGCACGCGCAGCGTAGTGGCCGGGTTGCCGGTGCCGGCGCCCATCTTTTCACTGTAGGGCTGCCACACCAGGCAGCCATAATCGGCCCAGTAGCGGTCCAGCCGCATCACAACTTCTTGGAAGGATAGAGCTTTAGTCATGGTTTTCTTGATCGTCCTGTCTCTTGTTTTGAATGTTGGCCAGCATCCCGGCCTGGTGGGCCAGGTATCGCTCTGTCTCGGCCTGGCCGGCCTCTACACTGAAACGGTTCTCGGCCTTGACCATGTTGCCCCGCAGGGCATTTTCCAGGTCGACCCCGCACTGGTAGGCTAGCTTGAACACAAAGGTGGCGCAATCGGCCAGCTCTTCGGCCAGGTTGGCGCGCAGGTCGCCGGCCTCTTGCGCGTCGCGATAGCCTTCAAAGTACTGCACTTCACGGGCGACCTCGCCCATCTCCTCGGCCAGGTGCAGGAAGGTGTGGGCCGGGGCGATCTTGTCCCAGCCGCGGACGGTGTCGTAGGCCTCGAGCCAGGTCTGGTATTCGCGGATCTGCATAGTCAGCTCGCCTCCGTCTGGCGGCGCAGGCGCTCGATAAAGTCGGCCGACTTGACCTTGCGCTCCAGGTGATGGGTGATGTAGCGGTAGTTCAGCCGCTCGATTTCGGCCTGGGTGTCAGAGCCGAGCCGCAGCAGCCGGCAGGTGTCCCAGTCGCGGGTCTGCAGGAAACGGAGCACCTTGAGGGCGTTGGCCGACAGCTCGACGGTGTCGACCCGCTCGCGGCCGCACCGGGGGCAAAAGACGGTCCCCTGGGCCGGGCTAAAGTAGTTGGTCTCAGGCTCCAGCGCCTTCTTGCAGGCCCCGCAGGCAAAGAGCTGTGGCTGGTAGCCGGCCAGCCCCAGCAGGTGGATCTCGTAGTAGCGGGCCACCAGGGGCAGGTTGTCGGCGGCCGCCAGCCAGCCCAGCGCCTCTTTGAGCAGGGCGAACAGCGGCCGGTTCTCGTCCTGCTCGGGGGTGAACGCGTCGGTCAGCTCGGCGACATAATAGGCGTAGGTCGCCCGCAGGAGGTCCTCGTGCAGCGGCAGGAACGGCTCGATCGTTTCGGCCTGGGTGACGATATCCAGGTCGTGCCCGACGGCGACCAGGTAGCGGCCGTAGCTGAACAACTCGACGTGGCCGCTCTTGCGGCTGGCCGGCTTGCGGGCGCCCTTGGCGATGAGCCGCAGCTTGCCCCGCTCAGGCGTGAGCACAGTCAGCAGGCGGTCTGCTTCGCCGAAATCGCTCCGCCTGAGGACGATCGCCTCGGTCTGGTATAGGCGCTCGCGGTGTGACATGCGCTGGTTCCTCTCCGTCGGGGTCGATTATACCACATGCTCCGCCTTCCATACAAATAGACGGTCCGGCTGCCCTCCTCTCGCCCCGGCGGATTGTGATCCTCCCCAGGCGCGGGCGTGTGGCCGCCGTCACGGCGAGGCTGAAACCCGCTGCTGTCTAGCGATATCCCTCCGCCTGCAGGTTGAACAGGCGCGCATACGCGCCGTCTATCTGCATCAGCTCGGCGTGGCTTCCCAGCTCGACTATCCTGCCTGCCGACAGCACCACGATCCGGTCGGCCCGGCGCACTGTTGAGAAACGGTGGGAGATCAGCACGGCGATGCGGCCCGCCATCAGCTTGGCGAACCGCCGGAACACCTCGTACTCTGCCTCGGCGTCCAGCGCAGCGGTCGGCTCGTCGAGCACCAGCACCTCGGCTTTGCGCATGAACGCGCGGGCCAGGGCGATCTTTTGCCACTGCCCGCCTGACAGCTCGTGCCCCTTTTCCCAGCGCCGTCCAAGCATGGTGTCGTACCCTTGGGGCAGGCTGCCGATCAACGCGCCGGCGCCGCCGCGGTCTGCCGCATTCCGGATCCGGGCGAAATCGTCGAGCCCATCCACCTGGCCGAATCCGATGTTCTCCCGCACTGTGAACTGGTAGCGCACAAAGTCCTGAAAGATCACGCCGAATCGCTGGTGAAGGCTGGCGAGGTCATACTCGCGCAGGTCCACGCCGTCGAGCAGCACCTGCCCCTCCGTGGGGTCGTACAGCCGGGTGAGCAGCTTGATCAGGGTTGTCTTGCCGGCGCCGTTCAGCCCGACCAGCGCGATGCGCTCGCCGGGGTGGATGTGGAGGTTGATGTCGCGCAGCACGTCGACCTCGGACCCGGGGTAGCGAAACGAGACGTTCCGGAACTCGATGCCGTGCAAAATGGGCGTGGGGGCGATCAGGCCGTTCGCCGGGGTGACCAACTGCGGCTGCAGCTTTAGGTAGGTCAGCAGGTTATCGAGAAACAGGTTGCTCTCGTAGAGCCGGTTCAAGCTGTCGAGCAGCGATCGGATCGAGCTTTGTGACTGGCGAAAGATGCTCAGGAACATGGTCATGTCGCCCAGGGTGATCAGGCCGGCCACCGTTCGCAGGACGATCCACGCATAGCTGCCATAGTAGACCAGGTTGGACAGCAGGCCCCAGCCCAACGCCGCGATCGCGCGCCGCTGGGCGATGGCGCGGTCTTCCAGGTAAAAGCTCGTGAACAGCTCCTGGTAGCGTTTTAGAAGCGGCTCGCCCAGCCCGAACAGCTTGATCTCCTTGACGCTTTCGTTGCCGGTCAGCAGCGTCTCCAGGTAGCTCAGCAGGCGGGCTGCCGGCGCCCGGCGGCTGACGGCGCGAAACGCCCGCTCGGCATGTTGTGATTGCGACAGGAATGAGGGGATGGCGGCCACAAAGACAATGACCGCCAGCCACGGGCTGAACCGCACCAGCAGGACGACCAGCGACGCCAGGGTGATGACCTGCTGCACCATCTGCAATGTCGAGTTGACGATATTGAGCGCGCTGGTGTCTGCCTGGCGCCTTGCGTTCTGCAGGGTATCGTAAAAGATGGGATCTTCAAAAAAGCGCAGGTCCAGGCCGATCGCCTTGCGGATGATCAGGCCGTTGACGTGGTTGGTTAGCTGCATCTGGAGGATGCGGTCGAGCAGGCTGCGCGCCTGGCTCGCCAGCGAGCCGGCCAGGAGCAGCCCCAGCTCCAGCGCCAGGTATGGTGCGACGTAGCGGAGCCCGGCAATCGGCTCCATGCCCTGGCGAGTCGCGCTCAAGATTGAATCGATGATCAGCTTGCCGGCCCACGCCTGCGCCGCGGGCAGGAGGGCCGCCACCAGCGTCAGACCGACCCCGGCCAGCGCAGCGCGGCGGCTGGCCAACCACACCAGGCGGAACGCTTCCGGCGTGTTGCGCAGCGCCTGCCAGAACTCGCGGACTTGGTTGCCCAGGCGGGCGGCCAGGGAAGCCGCCGGCCGGCGGGGCGGAGTAGATTTGGATCTGTTCATTTGTGCGCTCCGGATTGCTGTGCTTGTGTGGAGATCGTCATGCCCAAGAGTATACCTGCATTGCCCCGGCAGGTCAACCTGGGCGGCGGCGCTCTTTCAGGCGCCGCAGCAGCCGGCGCCGCTCGTGTTACCCCAAAAAACCGGTTTCGCGAGTCTCCCGCCCGCGCGCCTGCGGCACTTTGGGGAAGGGGGCACGCCCCCTTCTCAAGGGGACCGATTAGATCGCCGCACCAAGCTCAAGCTGCGCCTCAGGCCCCGGCCCGGATCTGTCCCATGGCAAACTCGTAAAAGGGCGCGATCCGCCCGGCGAGCGCGGCCTGATCCTCGGCGGGGTGCCCCCGGTCGTAGGAGGCCAGGGCGCCGTCGATCAGATCGCTCCACTGGGAAAAGGCGGCCTTGGCCCACGCCGCCGAGAACCGTTTCGATACGACGACATCGCGAGTCTGAAAGCTGTAGATCAGCCGGCACAGGTTGAGGGTGCAATAGTCCGGATATTCGGTCAGGCGCCTGGCGACAAAGTCGTGCTCATGCCACAGCGCGGCCTCCAGCTCGGGCCACGACACGGCCGGATAGATCTCGGCGGGGTCCGGGCCGTGCAGGCGGATGTACCGCCCGGCGCGGACGTGGGCGCAGTGCAGTGCCCAGGATTGGTCGATGACGCCGGGCAGAAACTGGTGCGCCGGCGGCGTGGTCCGCCGCGCGTCCTCCAGGAGGAGGTAGTAGCCGTCCATGTCGGCGCCATCGGGCGGATAGTCACGGGCGAGCGCGGCGTGCAGCTCCTTGAGCCCTGTCTTTTCGGCATCGGTCAAGGGCTCGCGGACTATGACGTGAAAGTCGACGTCCCCGCCGGCGCCGGCTTCGGGAAAGGCGATCGCGCCGTAGAGATAGACGGCGTGCAGCTTGTCGCCGAGCACGGCGTCGAGGCCGTGGACAAAGGCCGCGCACAGCGGCTCGAGGTGGGTTGGAAGCGGCATGGTGCTCCTCTCACGGTGGTGAGTTCTTCTGGGGTGGATTTACCCCTCACCCCTGCCCTGCAGCGCTCTGCGCTGCACTGAACAGCGGTCTCCCCACAGGGAGAGGGAGTCGAAACAATGGTCTTCCCTGGGGGAGAAGGAAAAGACCCCAAGGGTTTTCATAAACCCTTGGGGCCGGGGTTTTGCGGTTAGTA
Source organism: Anaerolineae bacterium (assembly GCA_034429215.1). Classification (GTDB taxonomy): domain Bacteria; phylum Chloroflexota; class Anaerolineae; order JAAYZQ01; family JAAYZQ01; genus JAFGOG01. Next base: position 83,153 of record DAOUGI010000030.1, read on the forward strand.
GTAGCCTTTCAGACCGGAATCCACCTGCACGTTGGTCAGCACGGCCCCAACCACACGGGCGTTGATCTGCTGGAGGCGCTGCACGGCGGTGCGGGCGTGGTCGCGACGGGTGTGGCCGGCGCTGACGACCAGGACCACACCGTCGACTTTGGTGGCCAGGACGGCGGCATCGGTGACGGCCACGACGGGCGGGGTGTCGAACAGGACCTGGTCGGCCCGCTCGGCCAGGGCGGCGATGATCTCTTCCATCCGCCGCGAGCCCATCACTTCCGCCGGGTTGGGCGGCAGGGGGCCGCTGGTCAGGACCGACAGGCCATTCACCTCGGTCTTGCACAGGGGCGGCGAAGCCAGGGCGGCGTCGTCCATCATCATCGTCGTCAGGCCGGCGTCGTTGGACAGGCCGAAAATCTGGTGGAGGCTCGGGCGGCGCAGGTCAGCATCGACCAGGATGACCCGCCGGCCTGCCTGGGCCGACACGACGGCCAGGTTGGCCAGCGTCGTCGATTTGCCCTCGCTGACCCCGGCCGAGGTGATGACCAGGGTTTTGAGGGTGCGATCCAGGCCGGCAAAGTCGAGATTGGTCCGCAGGGTGCGGTACGCCTCGCTGATGGGCGAGCGCGACTCGGTAACCGTGATCAGTTCGTTCAGTTTGTCGCTCATGACACCAGTTCCTCGTTGATCATTTGTCGTTCACAACAGGCCCACGATCAGTGCGCCGAGGCCGGCCCCGATCACCAGCCCGATCAGAAAGACCAGCAGCAGGCCGGAATTGATCCACGCCGGCAGTCCCAAGCGCCGCCCGCTGCCCCCGGTCTTGCCGATGGTGGGGACGGTGCCCAGCACGGACATGCCGACGGCCTTTTCCACGTCGCCGACGGTGCGCAGGATGTCCGATTGCAGCCATTCGAGAAAAAAGACGATGACGGCGCCGATGATCGCCCCAAAGACTGCCCCGGCCAGCACGTTGAACTTGACCTTGGGCGAGGCCAGGGGCACGTCGCGGATGTCATCCACCTTTGAGACGTCGATGCGGTCACTCTTGTCCTGCTCGCTGTTCCATTGCCGGCGCTCTTCGACGAACACATCGGCCAGCGTCTGGGCCATCTGCCGGGCTTCTTCGGGGTCCCGGCTCTCGGCCTGGATGGTGATGCTCATGTTGGAAGAATCGGCGCTCACGTCGAGGTTGGCCAGGAAATCGTAGGTGCTCATGTCGAGCTGGGCGCGGTCGATCGCTTTTTGGGTCATGGTGTGGCTGGTGATATTGAGCACATAGTTGCGCAGCAGCTCTTTGGTGGCCTGGCTCAGGCCCCAGTCGGCCCGCGCCGGGTTGACGCTGAGCTGGATGCTGGCCCGGTAGACCTCGGGCATGATCTTGCTGACGCCGAGCGCGGCGACGGCGGCCACGACGGCGACCAGCAGGATGATCCAGCCGCGCTTTTTGGCGATATTCCAATACTCACGAAACTCCACGAGCGCCTCCCCAATCACACCTGTCTATAGTCCGACCATTGTAACACGGAAGCTCCAAAATCCAAAATCCAAAACCGAAAATCCTAAACCGTCACCGCCCCTTCTGGGTGCGCCTCAACCGCACTGAACGGGGTATCTCCCCCACTACATTGAGGTTCAGCGACTCGAGATCGGCGCGGTCGCGGACGGAGGTGTCGAGATAGTCCCACAGGAAAGCAAGCGCCACGCCGGCCACCAGGGCCACGAACAGCCGGATCGGCAGGTCCAATTTGTCTTTCAGGCTGCGGCCCACCTGGCCGATGGCCGGCCCGTCGATCAGCACGGCCTTGGCCGGCACGCCGGCCAGTTGGGGAAAGTACTCGGCGGCAACGTCCTCGACGATCGCGCCCACTACCTCGGCGATCTTTTGGACCTGGTCGCGGTCGCCCCAGGTGATGCTCACGGTCATGATGCGGTGCTCGCGGCTGGCAAATATGGCGCCCGCCGGCACGGTGAACCCGGCCTGCTCGCTGACCTTGGCGGCCGTGGCGCCGCCCTTGAGCACTTCGGACAGGTCGTCGGCCAGGTATTCCGAGGCCAGCCAGGCGTCGGACCGGCCCTCGCCCGAGATGGCGCTGACCGGTTCGTCCCCCTCAATGCCGATGGCAAAGCGCATGGTTGCCTGGTAGACCGGTGCGGGTGACCGGTAGGTGATCAGGCTGACGATCAGGACAACGGCCAGCAAGAGGGCGATCAGCCACCAACGCCGCCAGATGACACGCCAGTATTGTCGTAATACCATCTTTTTCACCTCACAGTTCAGGTGTGAGCAGCGTTGCCATCACGGCTCACCCCCCATTTGTGTGACCCAGTCGTCGATCTTGTTCTTGAACACGCCGGTGTCAAACTGCTGCGCATGCGCCCGGATGGCCGCCGTGTCCAGGTCAAGGGTGTCGAAACGGCGAACCGCCTCGGCCAGCGACGCGGCGGTCGGCTCGGGGAAAAAGGTTCCGGTCACGCCGTCCACCACGGTGTCCAGGGCGCCGCCCCGACCATAGGCGATCACCGGCCGGCCGGCCGCCATCGCTTCCACCGGGGCGATGCAGAAATCCTCCAGGCCGGGCAGGATGTACGCCCGGCAGCGGGCATACAGGCCGGGCAGTTCCTCGTCGGGCACGCGCCCCAAAAAGCGCACGCTCGGCCCGGCCAGGGCCTCCAGCCGCGCCCGGTCGCGCCCGCTGCCCGCCACCCACAGCGGCAACCCCAGCACGGAAAAGGCCTGCACGGCCAGGTCAATCCGCTTGTAGGGGATCAGGCGGGAGACGATGAGAAAGTAATCGTCGTGCGAGCCGGCCGGCACAAAGCGGCCGGTGTTGACCGGCGGGTGGATCACCACCGAATCCCGGCCGTAGAACCGTTGGATGCGGCTCTGTATCTCGGTAGAGATGGCGGCAAAGGCGGTCGCCCGCCCGGCCGCCGCCCGCTCCCACCGCTGCAGCCGGCCGACCAGCAGGCGGGCCACCAGGCGAGCCAGGCGGCCGATCTGCTCTCCCTCGACGTAGGTGTCATAGTCCCAGACAAAGCGGGTTGGGGTCAGGCAGTAGCACAGGTGGCGGGTTTCGGGTGGGGTGCGGACCCCAAAGCAGAAGGCGCTCTTGTTAGAGATGACCAGGTCATAGCCGCGCAGGGTCAGCCCGCCAAAGGCCAGCGGGTAGAGCGGCAGGTAGGGTTGGTGGCGGCGGTGGATGCCCGGCAGCCGGTTCAGCCACGTGGTGCGGACGTCCCAGCCGCGGTAAGCCGGGGGCATGGCCCCTGGCGAGTAGATCGAGGTGTAGACGGGCGCGCCGGGAAACAGCCCTGCCAGCACCTCGAGCACGGCCTCGGCCCCCCCTATCTGGTTAAGCCAATCGTGGACGAGCGCTATTCTCATGGATTGCACCATCCCAGTATAACAGAAAGCGGTCGAAACGACAACAAGACCCCAAGGGTTTTCCGAAACCCTTGGGGTCTGTGGTATAATGGCGGCATGTACGAAGCGATTATCGGCATGGAGGTCCATGCCCAGCTTTTGACCAGGTCCAAGATGTTTTGTGGGTGTGACACCCGCGTCTTTGGCGCCGAGCCAAACACCCACGTCTGTCCCGTCTGCCTGGGAATGCCCGGCGCGCTGCCGGTCATCAACCGGCGGGCGGTGGCGGCGACGATCATGGTCGGACTGGCGCTGAACTGCGAGATCGCCGAGACCGCCGTTTTTTCGCGCAAGAACTATTTCTACCCCGACCTGCCCAAGTCGTACCAGATCAGCATGTACGATTTCCCGCTGTGCCAGGGCGGCTGGCTTGGCGTGGCCGGGACGGATGGCCCGGCCAGGCGGATCGCCATCCGGCGGGTGCACCTCGAGGAGGACACCGGCAAGCTGTTCCACGCCGGCGATCATAGCCTGGTAGATTTCAACCGCTCCGGCCTGCCGTTGCTCGAGATCGTCACCGAGCCCGACATCCGCACCCCCGAGGAGGCGCGGCAATACCTGGTCAAGCTGCGGGCCATCCTGCGAACTCTGGGCGTGTCGACCGGCGACATGGAAAAGGGGGCCATGCGCTGCGAAGCAAACATCTCGCTGCGGCCTGCCGGGACAGAGGCGCTGGGCGCCAAAGTCGAAATCAAGAATCTGAACTCATTCCGGTCGGTCAAGCTGGCCCTCGACTATGAGATCGACCGCCAAGCCCGCGTTCTGGACGGCGGCGGCCGGGTGCGCCAGGTCACGATGGGCTGGGACGAGCAGAATGGGCGGACGGTGGAGCAGCGTCTCAAGGAGGAATCGGAGGATTACCGCTACTTCCCGGAGCCGGACCTGCCGCCCTTGCGCATCTCCCCGGCCTGGGTTGAGGAGATCAGGAGGGCGCTGCCCGAGCTGCCGGATGCCCGCCAGGATCGTTTTGTCCGGGAGGTTGGTCTATCGCAGGCCGATGCCGGGCTGCTGGCCGTCGACCAGGATGTGGCCGGCTATTTCGACGCGGCGGTCGCAGCCGGCAAGGAAAAAGGGGTCCCGGCCAAGACGATAGCCCACTGGCTCACCGGCGACCTGTTCCGCCGGCTCAGGTCTGAGAATGCCGAGATCGCCGATCTGCGGGTCGAGCCGCCGGCGCTGGTCGATCTGCTGGCGCTGATAGAGCAGGGGACGATCACGGCCGGCAGCGGCAGGGTGGTGCTCGACGAGATGCTGTCCACCGGCCGGCCGGCGGGTGAGATCGCCGCGGCGCGCGGCCTGGCCCAGATCAGCGAGCAGGCGGCCCTGGCCGGCGTGGTGGACAGGGTCGTGACTGCCCATCCCGACCTTGCGGCGCAATATCGGGGCGGCAAAGAGGCGCTGCTGCGCTGGTTCGTCGGCGAGGTGATGAAGGCCACCCGCGACCAGGCCAACGTCCACGTGGTGACCGGGCTGCTCCAGGAGAAGCTAAAGGGGTAATCCGCTTTCTTTCAACTGTCATACTGCCCGGCCTGCGCTACTTCGCAGGCCGGGCAGTATGTTTATCGTGGCAAGTAGAGGGTGGGGTCCACCCGCACCCCGTTCTTGATGATCTCAAAATGGAGGTGCGGCCCGGTGCTGCGGCCGGTGGAGCCCATCAGCGCGATCTTTTCTCCCCGTTTCACTATCTGGCCGCCTGTGACCAGGATCTTGCTCAGGTGGGCGTAGCGCGTTTTGTAGCCGTTGCCGTGGTCGAGGATGACCTGCAGGCCATAACCCCAGGTATCCTGGCCTGCCAGCGCCACATAGCCATCGTCGGCCGCATAGATCGGCGTGCCGGTGCGGTTGGCGACGTCGATCCCAAAGTGGTACCAGGTAAAGCCGCGACTCCAGTAGCCGACCACCGGCCACATGAAACGGCCAGAGCCGACCGGCGCGCCTTTGGGCGGGGTGCCCACTATCTGTAGGGCATAGTAGGGCGCGCGCGGTTTCGGGGCCGGTTTGGTGCCGCCGACGAGGACGATCTTGCTGCCGACAGTCAAGGTATAGGGCGCAGTTAGCCCGTTTAGCTCCAGGCCTGTGATCTTTTCTGCGGTCGTTTTGTAGGTCTTGGCCAGTTTCTCGACCGTGTCGCCAGACTTGACCGTGTAGTAGATGCCGTCGACCGGCAGGATGTTTAGAACCTGGCCCACGCTCAACAGGTCAGGATCTGCCTCGACTTCTGGGTTGGCCCACGCGATCGTCTCTACGTCAAGCTCGAATGCCTCGCTTATGCCCCACAGCGTATCGTTGGCCTGGACGGTGTAGGTGATGATCCCAACCCTTTCCCGTTCTGGGACGATCGTGTGGGGGACCGGCGCTTGGAACAGGAGGGTGGTGTTGCGGATGGGGCGATAGGAGCTGCGGCTGCTCACCGTCGTGGTGATCTGGGACTCGGATCCGGATTCGAGCGCCGCCGCGGGCGCCTCCAGTTGGACGTCGATCTCGGGCAGCCTGATCCGGTTGACCGTCACGACGCCAAAGGCCATCAGGATCACGACGAGGTGGAGAGCGTACCGGTTGGCCGGAGTGCCCGGCTCTCCTCTGGGTCCCAGCCAACGATCGAGGGCCGGCCACAGTTGGGCCGACAGGGACCTGAACCATTGCCAGATGACTGTTGCCCGTTGGGCTGCCTTGCCCTCAGGCGGCACCTGGAACTCGCTTATGACCTGATCGTCCCCCAGAGCTGCGGACCCATCTGCGCCATGTCCGTTTTCGATCGACGCCGGGTCGCCCTCTTGGGGTACAAGCTCACTCATAAACCATTCCCTTTACTCCGGCCCCGCACCGCAGGGCCGCAGGGCCATTATAGCATGGACGGGGGGCGCGGACAAATCGCGCGGTGTGGAGGGCCATGCCGCGCGGATAGGCCAACCTAGTCTGTGCACGCGAGTGCCAGGCTTGAGATTTGGGAGATGTGCGGCTATGATCCGTCGCGGTTCAGAGTTGCCAGGAAATCGGCGTTGCTGCGGGTCCTGCCGAGGCGCTCCAGTACCGGCTCGACGGCATCAGCTCCGCCGCCCAGGGCATCGATCATGCGCCGCAGGGTCCACACCCGCGCCAGCACTTCTCTGCTGAGCATCAGCTCTTCGCGCCGGGTGCTGGTGCGCTCGATGTCGATGGCCGGGAAGAGGCGACGCTCCGCCAGCTTGCGGTGCAGGTGCATCTCCATGTTGCCGGTGCCTTTGAACTCTTCGTAGATGACGTCGTCCATCCGGCTGCCGGTGTCTACCAGGCAGGTGGCGATGATCGTCAGACTACCGCCTTCCTCGACCTTGCGCGCTGCGCCAAAGAACCGCTTGGGCGGATAGAGGGCCGCCGGGTCGATACCACCGGACAGGGTCCGCCCGCTGGGCGGGACGACCAGGTTGTAGGCTCGCGCCAACCGGGTGATCGAGTCGGCCAGAATGACCACGTCCTGTCCAAGCTCTACCAACCGCTTGGCACGCTCGAGGGCCATCTCGGCCACGCGTACGTGGTGTTGGACCGGCTCGTCAAAGGTGGCGGCCGTCACTTCGGCCTCGACCGAGCGGGCCATGTCGGTCACTTCCTCAGGGCGCTCGCCGATGAGGACGACCATCATGTGCAGATCGTGATAGTTGGTGGTCAGTCCGTTGGCGATCTCTTTGAGGATGGTGGTCTTGCCGGCTTTGGGCGGCGATACGACCAGGCCGCGCTGGCCTCTTCCAATCGGAGCCAGCATGTCGAGCAACCGAGTGGACAGCGGGTGGGTTCCTGTCTCCAGGTGCATCTGTTCGCGGGGAAAGATGGGCGTGAGCTGGTCAAACCAGGGGCGCAGCTTGGCTTGCTCTGGGTCGACGGTGTTGACGGCCTCCACCTTCAACAGCCCATAGTACTTTTCGTTCTCCTTGGGCGCTCGGACCTGGCCGGTCACTGTATCCCCGATCCGCAGTCCAAAGCGGCGGATCTGGGATTGGGAGACATAGATATCATCTGGGCTGGGCAGCAGGTCGCCTGAGCGAAGGAAACCGATGCCGTCGGAGACAATGTCCAGGATGCCGCCTCCGAACAGATAGCCGTCTTTCTCGGCCTGGGCTTGCAGCAAGCGCATCGCCAAGTCGTGTTTCTTCAGCCGACTGTAGCCGGACAGATCGAACTGGCGAGCCATCTCCTGCAGCTCACTCAAAGTTTTGGTCTCGAGTTCAACAATATTCACTTCTATACTCCACAAAGGGATTTTAGCCTAGAGGCATCTTCTTGTTTGGGAAAGTGCCAAGGCTATGGCGGGCTGTCTGGCATGTCGGCCGTCCTGATCCAGGCACAAAGAACACGTGAACGCGTGCCAGGCGACCCATTGGCTTAAGCGTAAAGGGCAGCTAACTGCGGAGAAAACTGCTACCGTCTTACGACAACATCATAGCATATATTCTATTCGGTGTCAAGTTAGTATCAAATTAGTTATAAAACAGTTACAAAGTGACGGCAATTAGACCATCTCACGAGCACAGCGGAACCTGCCCGGACCTGCCAGGGCATGTAGAAAAGACGTTGAAGGGCGAGCAATGGTTCCAGCAATTGGCAAGCGCCGGGCAGCAGTCTCGGAGCTGGTTGCATTATACTATATTTCCTCAAACATGCAAATCCCGGCCCCACTTGATCAGGGTTGCTGCGCTACGGCTCCTCCTGGATCGCCTGGCAGAGTTCTAATTGGCCCTGCATCTCCTCCCGAAATGTCATGCACTCCGGCCGGGGTCATGCCTACTTGATCTGTACCGGTCCCAGCTCAAGGTCGCTGCCAAGGGGGATCAGCCACCGGCCCCAGGCGACGGGCTGCCCGTCGCGCAAAACCCGCATCTTGAGCTGATAGGCGCCGGGGGGGATGCCTTCCGGCACGCTCAGCACGGGCCACTGGCGCACCAGGAGCTGCTGATCGGGCCATTGAGCGGTCGCATAGTGGCCGCCCAATGGCTCTCCGCCCACGGCGTAGGTCTTGTCCCCTTCCAGCCAGAAGACCAGCCGCAGGTCCCCCTTTGGCCGATGCCGTGCCTGCCACAGCAGGGTCACCGGCAGGGCATCGCCGGGGCGACGCTCTGCACCTGGGTCCGCCGGGGTCAGACCCAGCAGCTCGACGTCGCCAAATAGGGCATTGGCAATTTGGCCCAGGCTTGTTTCCAACACCTTGCGGGGCGGGCGGGCCGGATTCCCGCTCAAGGGCACGGGCGCCAGCTCGGCCCGGCCCAGCTCCAGGGTGGTGGCGGGGTCGTAGACGACCACGGTGGGGGTATAGTCACCCGGCGGCAGGCCGGCGGGCAAGGGAATGTCGTAGACGTCGGTGATCACCTCACCCGGTCGCCAGGCGGTGGTAGGGTAGGTGTTGGCCACCGGCTCGGCGTCGACGGCGGCCACGGTCTGGCCGTCGTCGTTCACCAGCCGCGCCGAGACCTTCAGCCGCTGGCTCAACCCGTCGGGCGCCCGCCACCACAGGCTGAGCCGCGCCCAGGCTCGATCGTGAGCCTGGTGCTCCTCGACGCCATAGCCCAGCAAGCGCATGCCCTCCACCGGCCTTACCTTGACCGGGAAGGGCATGTCGGGTATGTCCGATGACGGTTGGGCTACGCGGACGAGGGTCTCGACGTTGCCGGACACGTCGATCAGGCCGGTGACGGCGCTCATGGAATAGTCGGCCTCCAGGCCGGGCAGCGGCCGGGTGAGGTAGACGGTCCGCCCTTGGGCCAGGGCTTCTTCGATCCTCTCCCGGCGGAGATCTTGGCCGTCGGCGACCACAGTTTCGATATCCTGGCGCAGCCCATGGACCTCCTGGACATAGCGCAGGAGGGTCATCTCACCCAACAGGCCCACCACGGTGCTGTCAGCCGGCAGCGGCTGCCCCAATACATAGCTCCCATAGTCGTAGGTGATCCAGTCCTGGCTCCGGTCCAGATCGGTATAGTGGCCGGCGGCGATGGCCAGCGGCTGGGCGATGGCCGCCAGGAAGAGGAGCAGGCGGCCGATCGCCATCAATTGGCGCAGGCCGGCGCTCTTTCCGCGCGGCCGCGCCAGGTCCGCGGCCCAATCCAGGCCCAGGCCGATCCAGATGGCGACCAGCAGGAACGCCGGAATGCAAAAAACCTCGACGTCAGGCACGCGGTACAGGACGGCAAAAGCGACATACGCGATGAATGACAGGCCGGTGAGGGTCAGTGCTCTGGGCTGCTTTCTGAGCGCCAGGTCGATCAGGCCGACCACGGCAAAGGCCAGGCCCACGGGCCCGAACTGCTGCCAGAACAGGCCGCCGTAGAAGGAGGCATCGAGGTTGCGGGCGAGTGGATTGTCGCCGAGGAATGCTCCATAGTCGCCGGCCAGCACCCAGCGCCAGAACCCGCCCCAGCTATTGACATAACTCCCGTCCAGCGAGCCGATATGGCCGCGCAGCGGCAGGTAGAGGTAGAGGAGCAGCGGCGCAAGCAGGCACACGGCCAGGAGCACTGCCGGCCGCGTCGCGAGATAGAGCCCTCGGGGCCGGCCGGACTGATCCGGCCCCAGCAGAGCGGCCCGGCTAAAGGCGCGCCGCTCGACGAGCAGGGCAAACAGCAGCAGCGGCACGGCCAACAGCGCCACGGTGCGGTGGTGGGTCAGGCCCAGGCCAAACAGGGCGACGATGGCAAAGGTCAGCGAGTAGAGGCGCAGGCGCCGGCCGGCCGGCACCGCCGGGAAAAAGCGCCGATAGGCGGCGCACACGGCCTGCGCTGCCCGGCCGACGGCCGGCGGCAGGCGCAGCCTGTGCGGCTCACCGGGCAGAAACAGGCCTTTTCCCAGCTCTTTTTTGGCGCCGGGGACTGCTGCCGGGAAAGAGCCTCGTGCGGCTTTGGAAAGAGGCCGGTGCGCCCAGCGGAGGGACAGGTAGAGCAGGGCGGCGACAAAGGCGGTGTTGAGGGTATAGACCTCGGCGATGACTGCCTGTGACCAGAAGATGGGCGAACAGGCCAGGGCCACTGCGCCGAGGAGCGGCGGCAGCCGCCGCCGGGCCAGCTCGCGGGTAGCCAGGTAGACCAGGGCGACGGTCAGCGCCGCGGCCACCGCCGACAGAAGGTTGATCGCCCAGGCCGGATTCTGCCGGGCGGCCAGGAGCTCGACGGCCAGCCTGCCCAGCAGCGTGTAGAGCGGGTAGCCGGTGGGGTGGGCGATGGCCAGGCGGTGCACGACCAGGGGAAACTCGAGGCTGTCGTCAAAGAGCGCCGCCACTGAGGGGGCCAGGGTGTGGATGTAGAGGGCCAGGCTGACGGCGAACAGCCCCGCCGCCAGCAGGCCGTCGCCGGTGCGATGCCATGTTCTGTGGGCGATATTGGTCAGACTGTGGGCCTCTGCCCTAAAGCGCCCAGGCGTGCTCGATCTGTTCACAGGGACTATGATACCATAAATGGGCGAATCGGCAAGTCGGCAGCCGGCTATCTGCTATCGGCCGGCTGACTGCTGATAGTTTGCATCTGCCATCTGACAGACAACAGTCGGAGGAGTGTCAGGCAAATAATCGTCAGATCACCTATACTTGTAGTTGTAGTTTTTCGAACAAGATGGTAAAATAGAAATACCGAGTATCGGTCAGGAGGGGCTGATGGGTGATTTAATAAATGCCAATTCCTTGAACTGTGTCTATTTTGGCCTGTTCATCCTTGGCGTGGGCTATGCGATCTTTATCCTGATCAGCGGCGGCCTGTCTGACATCGACCTGCCCAACGTGGACGTCGACATCCCCCAGATCAACCTGCCCGGCGACGTAGACATCCCCGGCGCCGATATCCACCTTGGCGGGCCGGACTTGGCGGCCGGCGGCCTGGATGCGCCCGACGTGTCGGTGTCGCCGCTCAGCCCGATCACCATCGCCAGCTTTATCACTGCGTTCGGCGGCATCGGGGTGATCACCAGCCAGTTCTTCAAGATCGACCCCCGCTGGAGCCTGCTGTGGGCCACCGGCGGCGCGGTGGTGTTGTCGGGCCTGATGTTCCTGTTCTACAGCCAGTTCCTGATCCGGTCGCAGGGATCGAGCGAGGTGAAGGTGCGGGAGCTGATCGGGCTGCCGGCCGAGGTGACGGTGCCGATCGGCGAGGGGGTGACCGGCCAGGTGGCCTATAACACCAAGGCCGGACGGATGCTGTCGATGGCCAAGGCGGTGGGTGGCGGTGAGATCCCGCGGGGGCAGTTGGTCAAGATCGTGCGGGTGGTGGGGCATACCGTTCTGGTCAAGGCTGTCTCGACCGACGAGCCGGTCGAGAACAACCTCTGACCATTAGGGTGAAAACTAGAATAATGAAAGGAGTGAACAGATGAGTTGGCAAGTGATTTTCGTCGCCGTTGGCATTCTATTTGTGTTCATTGTGCTTGCCGGGTTCTATGCCAGCCGGTACAAGAAGGTCGGCCCTAACCAGGTGCTGGTCATCTCTGGCCGGCGGCGGATGATCACCAATCCGGCGACCGGCCAACAGGAGCAGGTGGGCTTTCGCATCCGCAAAGGCGGTGGTGCATTCATCCTGCCGGTGTTGGAACGGGTGGACATCCTGTCGATGGAGATCCTGACCATCGAGGTGGGGGTCAAGAACGTCTACACCATCCAGGGCGTGCCGGTGGACGTGGACGGTGTAGCCCAGATCAAGATCCGGGCCGACGATGCGTCGATCTATACCGCTGCCGAGCAATTCCTGTCCAAGGGACCGGACGGCATCATTTACGTGGCCCACGAGACGTTGGCCGGCCACCTGCGGGCGATCCTCGGCATGCTGACGGTCGAAGAGATCTACAAGGACCGCGATGCCTTTGCCCAGAAGGTGCTGGAGGTGTCGGGCGGCGACCTGGCCAACATGGGCCTGGAGATCGTCTCTTTTGTCATCAAGGACATCCGCGACGACAAGGAGTACCTCGACTCGCTGGGCCGCACCCGCACCGCCGAGGTTAAGCGCGACGCGGTCAAGGGTGAGGCCGAAGCCCAGCGCGATGCCACCATCGCCCAGGCCAATGCCGCCCGCGATGCCACCATCCAGTCGGCATCGGCCCGGCAGCAGGGTGAGACGGCCAAATACCAGGCCGAGACCAAGATCGCCGAGTCGCAAAAGAGCTACTCGGTGCAAAAGGCCGCCTACGACGAGGAGGTCAACCGCCGCCAGGTGCAGGCCGAGCTGGCGCGCACCTTGCAGGAAAAGATCACCAACCAGGAGATCAAGGGCCAGGAAGTCCAGATCGAGGTGGTGACCAAGCAGAAGCAGATCGAGGTGCAGCAGCAGGAGGTCATGCGCAAGACGCAGGAGCTGGAGGCAACCGTCCAAAAGCCGGCAGAGGCAGAGCGCTACCGGATCGAGACCATGGCCAGCGCCAAAAAGTTCCAGACCGAGACGGAGGCGGCGGGTGCGGCTGAGGCGACCCGCGTGCAGGGTAAGGGTGAAGGCGATGCTATCCGAGCCAAGGGTTTGGCCCAGGCCGAGGTGATCAAGGCCCAGGGCTTTGCCGAGGCCGAGGCGATGGAAAAGAAGGCGGCTGCCTGGCAGCAGTACAACCAGGCGGCCATTATCCAGCAGTTGATCGAGGCGCTGCCCAAGGTAGTGTCGGCTGCGGCCCAGCCGCTGGCCCAGACCGAGCGGATCGTGGTCATCAGCAGCGGCGGCGAAGGCGGGGCCGGCGCATCCAAGATCACCGCCGACGTGGCCAATATCGTCTCGCAGGTGCCGGCCGTCATGGAGGCGCTGACCGGTGTCAACCTGATTGAGGCGATCCAATCGCTGCCCGGCATCGGCCAGGCGAAGGAACCTCCTGCGGAGGGCTAGATCCTTTTTTGAATCAAGAAAAAAGGCCCTTCCTCTTTGAGGAAGGGCCTTTTTTGATCGAAAGGTAAGCCTAGCCCGCCAGGGCCTCGAACTCGGCGCGGTCCAGGGTTTCGATCTCGATCAGGCGATGGGCGATGGCGTCCAGCTTGTCCCGATAGTCGGTCAGGACGCGCTTGGCTTGGCCGTACGCCTCGCCGATGATCCGCTGCACCTCCGAGTCGATCTCTTCGGCCACCTCTTCGCCATAATTGCGCTGCTCGGTGATCTCCCGGCCGAGAAAGATCATCTCCTCGCCCCGCTCACCAAAGGCGAGCGGCCCCAGTTTCTCGCTCATGCCATAGGCCGTCACCATCTTGCGCGCCAGTTTGGTTGCCTTTTCCAGGTCGTCGTTTGAGCCTGTCCAGCGCTCGCCAAAGACCATCTCCTCAGCGGCTCGTCCGCCCAGCATCCCGGCGATCTCGTCCTCGAACTTGTCCTGGGTGTAGAGGTAGCGGTCCTGCTCGGGCATGGCAATCGTGTAGCCCAGGCTCATCCCCCGGGCGATGATCGACACCTTGTGGACCGGGTCGGTGTTGGGCAGCTTGTTCTGGACCAGGGCGTGGCCGGCCTCGTGATAGGCCAGCACCTGCTTCTCTTCGTCGGTGATCAGCCGGCTCTTGCGCTCGGGCCCGGCGACGACCCGCTCGACTGCCTCCTGTAGATCCTCCATGCCGGTCGCTTTTTTGTTGTGCCGGGCGGCCAGGATGGCGGCCTCGTTCACCATATTCTCGATGTCGGCCCCGACAAAGCCGGGAGTCATCCGGGCCAGCACATCCAGGTCCACGTCCTTGGCCAGCGGCTTGCCCCGCACGTGCACGTCCAGGATCGCCCGGCGGCCCTTGATGTCGGGCCGGTCGAGGATGACGTGCCGGTCAAAGCGGCCCGGCCGCAGCAACGCCGGGTCGAGAATGTCGGGCCGGTTGGTGGCGGCGACTACAATGATGTTGGTGTCGGTGCTGAACCCGTCCATCTCCACCAGTATCTGGTTGAGCGTCTGCTCCCGCTCGTCGTGCGACCCGCCCAGCCCGGCCCCCCGGTGGCGGCCCACCGCGTCGATCTCGTCGACAAAGATGATGCACGGCGAGTTGCGCTTGGCCTGCTCGAACAGGTCGCGCACCCGGGCCGCGCCCACTCCGACGAACATCTCCACAAACTCGGAACCGGAGATGGAAAAGAAGGGCACCCCGGCCTCGCCTGACACTGCCTTGGCCAGCAGCGTCTTGCCCGTGCCCGGCGCTCCGACCAGGACCACACCCTTGGGGATACGGGCGCCCAGCGAGATGAACTTTTGCGGTTCTTTGAGAAACTCGACAACTTCGGCCAGCTCTACCTTCGCTTCGTCCACGCCGGCCACGTCGTCAAAGGTGACGGTCGGTTTTTCGCCGCTGAACATCCGCGCCCGGCTCTTGCCAAATGACATCGCCTGGCTGTTTGTGCCCTGCGCCTGGCGCATCAGAAAGATAAACAGCACGGCCAGGAAGATAAAGGGCAGAAAGCTGCCCAAGGCCACCAGCCAATCGTCCCACGTCTCAGCCGGGCTGACTTTGACTTCGACCGCGTTCAGGGCGTCGACGCCCACTCCCAGGCCGGCCAGCGTCTTGATCAGGTCGGTCCCGCTTTCCTTGCGAGAAGCCAAGACCTGACCGTCCTTATAGGTTACTTCAAGATCGTTCTCCTGGACAGTGATCGACTCGATCCTGCTGCCGTTGATGTCGGTTGCTATCTGCGATAGTGGTCTCTCTTCCAGCCGGTCACCGGAGGGAATAAAGTTGAAGAATAACAACCCTACACCCAACAGGACAAGCAAGTAGACAATCGCACTCTTCCAATTCACATTCATGCTGCACCTCCATTGAGCGGGCCTGCGATTTTGCAACCCTGCCCTCTATGCTAACGTTTTGAGGCTCCCAACTGTTGAGAGCAGGACTCGATGCCATGACGATCTGATCAAGCATCCGGTACGCACTCGGCGTCGGCGCCGGCTGCGGCAAAGCATAACGCCGGTAGACGGTCTGCCACAGCGGGATCAACCCCAGCACCGCGATCAGCGCCGCTACCAGCAGCCCCACCAGCAGCCAGTTTACCCGGACCGGCTCTTCGGCCCATTCGTCTGCGGCGAGATTGGGCCGGGTGGGTGTTTCCAGGTCGGGATAGTCCATTGGCTGGGCCGCGGCCTGGGCCACCTCTTGACCGGGGCGTGCCCTCTGCTGCGGACGGGTGACCGGGCGCAGAGGCGGGGCCGGCACCGTCAGCTGCTCTGCGGGCAGCCCAGAGCGAGATGGGGCGTCGACCGGTGAGCTGGGTCCAAAATGCGAATGCAGGATGTGGGCCAGTTGGCCCGCGTTCCGATAGCGCATCGCCGGCTCTTTGGCCAGCGCTTTGTGCACGATCTGGGCCAGCGCCGGCGGCGCCTGTGGGATCCTGGCCTGGAGTGGAACCGGGTCCTGGCGCAGGTGTTGCAGGGCCAGGCCGGTCTCGTCGGCGGCGACGAACACCGCCCGGCCGGTCAGCATCTCGTACAGCAGCGAGCCGATCAGGTACACATCCGTGGCGGGATGTGCCTCTTGTCCCGCGGCCTGTTCGGGCGATGTGTACGGGAAACGGCCCCACGGCTGGCCTTGCGGCGCCGGGGCCGGCTGTAGAGCGGGCATCAACCCCGTATCGATGATCAGCGCCTGGCCGTCGGCCCCGATCACCACGCTGTAGGGCGACAAACCGCCGTGGACGATCCCGGCGCGATGGGCCGGCGCCAATGCGTTGCACACCTGGCTGGCGATGCTCACTACTGAGCTGCTGTCCAGAAACCCGGTCGTGGTCAGCAGCTCGCTCAGGGTCTGGCCGTCCAGGTGCCGGCGCACCAGGTAGATCTGCCCCTTTACCAGGCCGATATGATCATAAGGCACCATCTCTGCCTGTGCCAGATCGGCCACCGCCTGGTTGGCCCGGGTCAAGCGCTCCAGCAGCGCAATCCCGGTCCCGAAACGGGGGGCCAGGAGCAGCAGGTCTGCCAGTCGCTTGTGCTGCACGTCATAGGCAGAGTACCGGATGCCGATATCCTGGGCAGCCCCGTCTGAGACGATGCGGTAACGCCCGTCCAACGTGTCACCGATCTCTAATTGGATCTCCGCTCGGTTCATTTCTCTTCTCGCGTCGTCCGCAGGGTGATCCTTGCCGGATGACTCGACTATTCTACCAGAAGTCGCCACTTTGCACAAACAGGATTGGTCCTTTGCGGGAAGGAACAAGTCTGGTATAATGGCCCTGCGATGGTGCAGGCGCACACAATGAGATGCATGTTGATTGTCAACCCGACCGCAGGACCGGTGAATGTCCAACCGCAGCTGCCCGCAGTCCTCAACTACCTTGAGGACCATGGCTGTTCGGTGACCCTGCACCAAACCGAGCACTCTGGTGAGGCCACCGAGCTTGCCGAGCTGGCACGGGACAAGGGGTTGGATGCTGTCTTTGTCGTGGGCGGCGACGGCACGATCAACGAGGTGGTTAACGGCATAGCCGGCAGCCGGGTGGCCCTTGGCGTCCTGCCCGGCGGCACCGGCAACGTGTGGGCCAGGGAATTGGGCCTGCCAAGGCTCTCGCCGCTGCACCTTCAGCCCCTGGTCGACTCGATCCAGGCCTTGTTCCCCTGCTCCACCCGGCGGATCGACTTGGGCCTGGCCAACGGCCGCTACTTCTTGCAGTGGTCGGGCCTGGGCCTCGATGCGGCCGTTACCTACGCGATGGAGCCCCGCACCCGCATCCAACGGCGGATGGGAGCCATCGGCTACATCAGCGCCGGGCTGAACACGGCGGCAACCATGGCCGGCCAGCGGACGCGGATATACATCGACGGAATGCGCATCTACCGCCGGTCCATCCTCATCGTGGTCAGTAACTCTCAGCTTTACGGAGGTATCACCCGCATCGCCACCGACGCTCGCCTGGACGACGGTCTCCTCGACGTGAGCGTTTTTGAGGGCAGAGGTTTTAGCTCCATCCTGCGCACCTTTTTCAGCGTCCTGACCGGCTTGCACGTCCACGATCCTCACCACACCAGTTACCGGGGCCGCGAGATCCAGGTTCATGCCGAAAAGCCGATGCCGGTCCACGTCGACGGCGATCCCTTCAGCACGACCCCCTTCGAATGTGAAGTGGTCCCCCGTGCTTTGACCGTGCTTATTCCTCAGGGGGTCCGCCCTGAGCTTTTCGCCTGATTCGCGGCCTTGGTTGGTATAATGACCCCACGAGAGATGACCATGCGAACGGACCTGATGAACTCACAGATGATGATCGAGACCCACAACCTGACCAAACGCTTCGCCTGCTCGATCGCCGGCGTCCACCAGACGCCCTACTCTCCTGTCATTCTAAGCGAAGCAGAGGATCTTACCAAAGCGAAGGATCGCGGCTGGCTGACCGCTGTGGACGGCATAACTCTCCAGGTGCCGGCCGGCCAGATCCTGGCCCTTCTCGGCCCAAACGGCGCCGGCAAGACGACCACCATCCGCATGCTCGCCGCCATCTTGCAGCCAAGCGACGGTTGGGCCCGCGTGGCCGGCCTCGACACCGTCCGCGACACCCTCCGGGTCCGCCAGGCCATCGGCCTGCTCACCGAGTTTCCTGGACTCTACCTGCGGATGCGCGCCGATGAATACCTCGCCTTCTTCGGACGGCTCCAGGGCCTGCCCGAGGACCGCATCTGTCGCCAGGTCGATACACTGATGGAGCGCTTTGGCCTGGCCGAGCAGCGGCGCCAACGCCTGGCCGAATACAGCAAGGGCATGCGCCAGAAACTGGCCCTGATCCGAGCCATGCTCCACGAGCCGCCGCTGCTGCTCCTCGACGAGCCTACCTCGGCTATGGACCCTCAAAGCGCCAAGCTGGTCCATGACGCCATCCTCGATCTGCGCGACGAGCGGCGAACCATCCTGCTCTGCACCCACAACCTGGCCGAGGCCGAGATGCTGGCCGACCGGATCGCCATCATCCGCCGCGGCCGGATCGTGGCTCTCGACACGCCCGATCGCCTCAAAGCGCAACTGCTCGGCCCGCCGCTCCTGGAGCTCAGGCTGGCCCACCCTCTCGACGGCGCTGCGCGAGACGGCCTTGGCCGGCTTGACATCCAGGTCGAGTCCTGGGGTGACACCTGGTTCCGCTACCGGACGCCGTCGCCTGCGGCGGCCAATCCCCAGGTTTTGGCCTGCCTGGCCGGACTGGGTGCCCAGGTTGTGACCCTCGGCGAGCTGCCCCGCAGCATGGAAGAGGTCTACCTGCGCATCGTGGAGGACGCCGATGGCCGCTGACCCTCTTTTTGGCGCGAACCGCCGGCGCGAGCGCTCCTCGCTGGCCATGATCGCCATCATCGTCCGCCGCGAGCTGCGCGACACGATGCGCGACTGGCGGATCGTGTCGCCAATTGCCATCCTGACCCTGTTCTTCCCCTGGCTGATGAACTGGACCGCCCAACTTGCCATAGACTTTGTGCAGAAACGGCAGGCCGACATCATCGGCGAGCGGATGGTGCCCTTCCTGCTCATGATCGTCGGCTTTTTCCCCATCTCTTTCTCCTTGATCATCGCCCTCGAGACCTTTGTCGGCGAAAAAGAGCGCCGCAGCATCGAGCCGCTGCTGGCTACCCCGGTCACCGACCTGGAGCTCTATCTGGGCAAGATGATCGCCGCCACCATCCTTCCACTGCTCGGCAGCATCGTCGGCGTGGCCATCTACCTTGGCGGCCTCTATTGGTCGGTCGGCTACGTTCCCCCTCTTGAGCTGTTCATCCTCGTCTTTATCCTGAACATCGCCGGGGCCATTGTCATGGTCGCCGGAGCCGTGGTCGTCTCCAGCCAGACCACCAGCGTCCGGGCGGCCAACCTGCTGGCCAGCTTTATCATCATCCCCATGGCCATGCTCATCCAGGGCGAAAGCATGATCATGTTCTGGGCTCACTATCGCATCCTGTGGGTCATCGTCGTCGGCCTGGCCCTGGTCGGCGTCATCCTGGTTCGCATGGGCGTCAAGACCTTCAACCGCGAGAGCATTCTGGGCCGCGAGATCGACGAGCTCGACCTGCGCCGCACCGGCCGCCTCTTTGTCCAATCCTTTGTCCGGCCGCCCTTGGGCCTGACCGCCTCGACCCCCGACGCCCCACGCCAGGCCGGCAACCTGCGGCGCCTGGGCCGCTGGCTGGGACGGGTCTACCGCCGCGATCTGCCCTACCTGCTGCGTACCAACTGGATCCCCTTGGCCGTGGTGACCTTGGCCTTGATCGCTGCCCTTGTCGTCGGCTGGGCCTACGTCCGCGAGTACCCTTTTCCTCAGGGCATCATCGACCTCGAAAACCTGTCGCCGCAGAGCTTCGAGTCCGTATCCAACCTGAGCTTCCTCCCTTCCTTGACCACGGGGGGCATCTTCTGGCACAACCTGCTGGTCCTGGCCATCGCCGGCCTGCTGGCCCTGGTCAGCCTGGGCGTCCTGGCCGTCCTGCTGCTCATGGTCTCGATCGCTTTGGTCGGCTTTATGGCCGGCCAGATGGCCTGGCTGGGCTACAGCGCCTGGACCTTCCTGGTCGCATTCATCCTGCCCCATGGTCTGTTCGAGATACCGGCGGCGGCCATCGCCACCGCCTTTGCCCTGCGCCTGGGCGCTTCGGTCACCGCCCCCCGTCCCGGCCTAACCGTGGGCGAGGGGGTGGTTGTGGGCTTTGCCGACCTGGCCAAGGTCTTTATTTTCCTCGTCGTGCCGCTGTTGTTGATCGCTGCCTTCGTCGAAGCCAACCTGACCCCGCAGATCGTACTGTGGGTCTATGGGAGCTAGCCCGTGCCGCGCACAACCCACTTGGAGAGAGAATGACTATTCCAACTACCAACCTTCTGCTAATCCGCCACGGCCTCACCGACTATGTGACGGTCCACCGCATGGCGGGCTGGAGGCCCGGCGTCCACCTAAACGACGAGGGCCGCGCCCAGGCCGCCGCCCTCGCCCGGCGCCTGGCCGGCGTCGAGCTGGCGGCCGTCTACAGCAGCCCGCTGGACAGGGCGCTAGAGACCGCCAAGCCGCTGGCCGAGGCGCGCGGCCTGGCGATACAGATCCGCCCCGACCTGGGCGAGCTCCATCCGGGCGACTGGACCGGCCTCACCGTCCACGAGATGGAAAAAGAAGACCTGTGGCCGGTCATCCAGGCCTATCCCAGCGGCGCGCGGCTGCCCGGCGGCGAGACGTTCCTGGGCTGCCAGGCCCGTATGGTCGCCGCGCTGGACGCCATCCGCGTCGCCCATCCGGGCCAGACGGTCGCCGTCGTGTCGCACGCCGATCCGATCAAGATGGCCGTCGCCCATTACCTCGGCTCTCCTCTGGACCTCTTTCGCCGCCTGTCGATCAGCCCTGCCTCGGTCACCGCGCTCGCCTTCGAGCGCTTGACCCCGCGCCTCCTCTGCCTCAACCACACGGAGAAAATGGTCGTTCTGAGCGAAGCGAAGAATCTCGAAGCGAAGAATCTCACCCCGCACTCCCAGGAGCACTGATCATGCCCAACCAGATGTTTGACCTGAACCCTGTCGATTATGTGGTCCCCGGCGCCGTGGGAGAACCGGGCAAGCGGGTATTCTACCTCCAGGCGCGCAAGGGCCACCGCCTGATAACAGTCGTCTGTGAGAAAGAGCATGTCGCCGCCCTGGTAGTGGCCGCAGAGCGGCTGCTGCTGGCCCTGGCCGGCGAAGAGGCCGACACCGTGGCCGAGCCCGATCCAGTGACTCTGGCGATGGCGTTAGAGGTTCCGTTGGAGCCTTTCTTTCGTGTCGGCCAGATCAACCTGGGCTACGATGAGATCAGCAAGCAGGTGGTCATCATCGCCTACGAATCCCTGCCAGAGGGCGATGAGTCTACCCCGTCGGCCGTCCGCCTGTGGACCACCCCGGCTCAGATGCGCGCTTTTGCCATTCGTGGCCAGGAAGTGGTCGCTGCCGGGCGTCCAACATGTGCCATGTGCGGCCAGCCGGTCGATCCCGAGGGCCACTTTTGCCCTCGCCGGAACGGTCATAAAACGTGACCCCTGCCGACGGCCGGGACCAGCCCGGCGTGGAGCGCATCCTGCGCCTCCTGTCGGAAGGGGCCATGGAGGTCGAAGGGTTGATTCCGTGGAGCTCGAATGCCACCCTGTTGGTGACCATCCGCGACGCTGGCACGTCGACCCTGGCAATCTACAAGCCGCAGCGCGGCGAGCGCCCGCTATGGGACTTTTGCCATGGCAGCCTTGGCCGGCGTGAAGTGGCCACCTACCTGCTGGCCGAGGCGTTGGACTGGGACCTGGTCCCGCCCACTGTGCTGCGTGATGGCCCCTATGGGTCCGGCTCGGTCCAGCTTTTCGTCGAGACCCAGGAGGAGATGAACTTTTTCACCATCCACGACGATCCCGCCTATTCTGGCGGCCTCCAGCGGCTGGCCGCTCTGGACGTCATCTGCAACAACGCCGACCGCAAGGCAGGCCATTGCCTGGTCGATCGGGATGGGCAGTTGTGGGCCATCGACAATGCCCTTACCTTTCACGTCGAGCCCAAGCTGCGGACCGTCATCTGGGATTTCGCCGGCCGGCCCCTGCCGGCACCGATCCTGTCCGACCTGGAGCGGCTGCTCGGTCTGCTGGGCGCTCCTGCCGGAGCCCTGCCCCGCGACCTGGAGCCATTATTGACCGCAGACGAGCTGGCCGCCCTGGCCCAACGCGTCTGGGCCCTGATCGAGGCGGCCCGCTACCCCGAGCCCGGCCCCTGGCGAGCCGTCCCTTGGCCGCTCGTCTAGTTTTGGAATTGCGCTTCTGTCGGTGCGCACCGACAGAGAAAGAGGGCTAATTATGCCGATAACAGTAGTAGTAGGCGCCCAATGGGGCGACGAAGGCAAAGGTCGCGTCATCGACTATCTGGCTGCACGGGCCGACATCGTCATCCGCTTTCAGGGCGGTGACAATGCCGGCCACACGGTCGTCAACGACTATGGCCGCTGGGCCCTCCACCTCATCCCATGCGGCATCTTTTATCCCGGCGTCTACAACCTGCTCGGCGCCGGCACCGTCGTCAACCTCGACACGGTGTCCGAGGAGCTTTCGGCGCTCCGGGCCGCCGGCATCGGCGTCGACAATCTGTGGATCGACCGCCGCGCCCACCTCATCTGGCCCTACCACCGCCTGCTCGACGGCGCCGAGGAGGACCGCCGCAAGCGGGAAGCCGGCCAGGCCGGCGAGGCCATGGGCACCACCCGGCGGGGCATCGGGCCGGTCTATGGCGACAAGCACGCCTACAACGGCATCCGGGTCGGCGACCTGCTCCACCCCGATCACCTCCGCCGCCGGCTGGAACTGCTGCTGCCCCTCAAGAACCGCGAGCTGGCCTTCTACGGCCTCAAGCAGTTGGCAGCGGAGGAGATGGCCGCCTTGGGCGCCCGCTGGCGCGAGGAGCACGGGGCGCGCATCGTCGATGGGCTCCCCCTGGTGCGCGATGCCGTGCGCGGCGGCAAGCGGCTGCTGCTGGAGGGCCAGCTTGGCATTGGGCGTGACATAAACTGGGGCATCTACCCCTACACCACTGCCTCGTCGCCCACTGCCGGCGGTGCCTGCGAGGGCGCCGGCATTCCGCCCCGCGCCATCGACGAGGTGCTCGGTGTGGTCAAGGCCTATTCCACCTCGGTCGGCGGCGGGCCTTTCCCCACCGAGCTGCACGACGAGCAAGGGGTCATGCTCCAGGAGATCGGCCGCGAGTTTGGCGCCACCACCAAGCGCCCCCGGCGCTGCGGCTGGTTCGACAGCGTCGCCATCGGCTATGCCGCCTGGCTGAACGGCTTTACCGGCATCGCCGTGACCAAGCTGGACGTCCTGGACCATTTCGACAAGATCGAGCTGTGCACCGGCTACCGCCTGGGCGACACCGTCCTGGACTATGTGCCCGACACGCTCGCCCAGGCCCAGGTCGAGCCGGTCTACGAGACCTGGCCCGGCTGGCTGGCCGACACGAGCGGCTGCCGTGCCTGGCAGGATCTGCCGCCCGAGGCCCAGGCCTACCTGCGTCGCATCGAAGACCTGGCCGGCGCCCCGATCCGCTTTGTATCGGTTGGACCGGAGCGCTCGCAAATGATTGTCTGTGAGGGTTTGCTCTAATCCAAGCATACTACAATACCGTGGGGTTGTAGTGTACTTGATTGAAAGGAACGAGGAGGTTCCATGACTGCATCGAAGCATCGTTGGTTCGTAGTAGCAGTGTTCTTTATGTTCATGCTGGTCCACCAGGCCGACAAACTGGTGATCGGCTCGTTGACCCCCGACATCATGAACACGTTTGGCATCACCAAGACCCAGATGGGCGCGGTGACCACCGGCGCCCTGATCGTCGGCGCCATCTTTTACCCGCTGTGGGGCTACCTGTACGACCGCTTCGCCCGGCCCAAGCTGCTGGCGCTGGCCTCCTTCCTCTGGGGCGCTACCACCTGGCTGAACGGCATCGCCCCCACCTTCCCCATCTTCCTGGCCACCCGCGCCACCACCGGCATCGACGATTCGAGCTATCCCGGCCTCTACAGCCTGATCTCTGACTATTTCGGCCCCAAGGTGCGGGGCAAGATCTATGGCCTGCTCCAACTGACCGGCCCGCTCGGCTATTTGGGCGGCATGATGCTCGCCCTGGCCCTCAGCGGGACAATCGGCTGGCGGGCCATCTTTTACATCACCGGCTCCATCGGCCTGATCCTGTCGGTGATCATCTTTTTCGGCGTGCGCGACGTCCCGCGCGGCAAGGTAGAGCCCGAGCTTGCCGGGCTAGAGCAGATGCAGACCTATCGCTTCAATTGGCAGACCGCCAAGGATCTGTTCAAAAAACCCAGCCTGATCCTACTCTTCATCCAGGGCTTCTTTGGCGTCTTTCCCTGGAATGTCATCACCTACTGGATCATCACCTACCTCCAGGAGGAGCGGGGCTATTCCGACAGCGCCCTCCAGCTTACCATGACTGTGGCCATCCTCGTCCTGGCCATCGGCTATCCGCTGGGCGGAGCGGCCGGCGACTGGCTCTTCAAGCGCACCCCGCGTGGCCGGGCTATCGTCTCGGCGACCGCCGTGCTGCTGGGCGCGATCCTGCTCTACATCACCCTCGGCGTCCCGGTCGGCAATCAGGGCCTGTTCATGGTCATGCTGGCCCTGACTGCCATCTTTATCCCCTTTGCCGCGCCCAACGTGGTCTCTACCGTCTACGACGTGACCCTGCCCGAGGTCCGCAGCACGGCCATGTCGATCCAGTACTTTATCGAGTCGGCCGGGGCGGCTCTGGCTCCCTTGATGGCCGGCTACATCGCCGATCGCTCGTCGCTTCACGACGCTTTCCTGATCATCTGCATCTCCACCTGGATCCTGTGCGCCATCTTTTTCGCCGTCGTCGCCAAGCTGGTGCCCAAGGACATCGCCAATCTCCACGACCAGCTCCAGGCCCGCGCCGACCTCGAGCGCTCCCGCGCCTAGACGAAGAGCCCGCTGCCATCGGAGGATGGCAGCGGGCTCCAAACCCTGCCCCTCCAGACTGCCGATATCAGGAGATGCCGGCAGCCTGGAGATATTCTATTCCCTCATTCCAGTGCCGCCCGCGCCGAGGTCCGTCGCTGCAGCAGCCCCCAACCTACCGCCACCATGCCGGCCAGGATCAGCAGCGCCGGCGGGAACAGCCGCAGCAGCCCTCCCCCTGCCAGGATGGTGACCATCAGCAAAAAGCACGCCACGGCCGCTGCACACCAGCCGATCCCTACCCTCGTCAGGGTTCGCGAATGCTGCACGAGGCCCATGATCAGCAGCCCCAGCCCTATCGCCATCGGCTCGGCCGTCCACAGCACCGACCACCACCCCCACAGCCCGGTGATCGCGCAAAACTGGAACAGCACCCCATTCACCCCGATGATCGTCGCCGGGATCACCAGCCCGACCTCGCGCATATACAGCGCCGCGGCTAGGAATCCGATCGCCAGGGCCAGCAGCTCCATCGGCCACAGCCACGACCAGATGCCCCACACCCCAAAGACGCTCGCCAGCAGCAGGATGCTGCCCGTCACCAGGAGCGGCACGCCCGGGATAAACAGCCCGCCCAGACCGCGCTGGTCCTTGGTCCGCAGGGGCGGCACCACAAAGGCCAACCCCGCCGCCATCACCAGCAGCGGCCAGAACCGCAGCGCAAACCCAAACAGCCTGACTCCCAGGAATGACAGCACCCCTGCGAACAGCAGCGACCCAAACCCCAGCGCAATCAGCGCCAGTCCCACCACAACCAGTTTCTTGTTCATTTCCTTTCCCTCCTATTCCTCTCTCTTTCGCTGTCGCGCAACGCGGCAGCGAAAGAAACGTTTAATTCAGTATTGACCCCAGCAGCGGCAGAATGATAATCAGCGCGATCGTCGGCCGCCTGACCGCTTCGGCCAGGCCCCGAGTGAACCGGGCCGCGCGATCGCCTTTGCCTGCCATCCACAACACAAACCAGATCACCCCGATCACCAGCAGCGGCTCCAGCGGCCACAGCACCCTCCACAGCCCCCAAAACCCGGTAATCGCATAGAACGCGAACAGGTAGCCGTTGCCCAACAGGATGCCGGCTGGGATCAGCGTCCAGATGTCGCCGGCGGAGGCGCCCACCTCAATCAGCAGCAACCCCACCATCAGCAGCTCCATCGGCCAGCCCCGCCCGTAAACCCCCCACCGGTTGGTCACCAGCCCGATCATCACCGCCGCCATGTTGACCATGATCAACATCCACACGACGTTGACCACCCTCTTGCTCCCGTCGCCCGCCGTTGCCTTCTGTAGCTCGTCGTCGGTCTTGCCCAGGGCCTTGTCGATCTTGCCGGCGACCTTTTCTGCCGCCTTCTCGATCTTGGCCACCTTGTCTGAGCTCTTGGCATCTACCTGTATCACAATGCCGCTTCTCGACACGGCGACCTTCTCCGGTCGTGCCGGTGCGGCCGGCAGAACCGGCGCCTCCGGGATGCTGGCCTCGGCTGCCCGCTCCGCCGCCAGCCGCTTGCCCAGCGACGCGTCCGTGTCGTGGGAGGCAAAGCTGGCGTCGGCCACCCTGGCCCGGGCCGAGCCTGACAGCACCGCCACCGACTCGGACGGTGCCTCGGGCGTGCTGAACGACACCGGGCTCTGCCCCACCCGCGCCGACACCTCCACCCCCACCTCCGCCGCGGCCTCGCGCAGCGCTTGGCCCATCTCCTCCGCACTCTGATAGCGGTCCTGGGGCCGCTTGGCCAGCGCTTTGAGCACTACCCGCTCGAACGGCGTCGGGATCGTCGGATCCTTCTGTCGCGGCAGCGGCAGTGGGTCGTTCACATGTTTCATCAGGATCGCCAGCGGCGTCTCTGCGTCGAACGGCGGCTCGCCCAGCATCATCTCGTAAAAGACAATCCCCAGCGAATAGATGTCGCTGCGGGCGTCGCACTGCCCCTCCAGCCCTTGCTCTGGGGCCATGTAGCTCAAGGTGCCCATCAGCGCCCCCGACACGGTATAGCGCGTGCTGCCCACAATCTGGGCGATCCCAAAGTCGGTTAGCACCGCCTGCCCGCGCCGGGTCAGCAGGATATTGGCCGGCTTGACGTCGCGGTGGATCATCCCCTCGCCGTGCGCATATGCCAGCGCGTCGAGCACGTCCAGCATGATCCGCACCAGGTCCCCCCACGCGATCCGCTCGTCGTGGGCGTGATGGTCGTCCAGCCGCATCGCCAGGTTCTCGGCCTCCAGCAGCTCCATGACCATATAGTAAGTGTCGTCCTGGACGTCACAGTCAAATACCTGAACGATGTTCGGGTGCCGCAGCGAAGCCACCGCCTTGGCCTCGCGCTTAAAGCGGGCCAGGAACTGCTCTTCGTCCACCAGGTCCGATCGCAGCACCTTGATCGCCACGTACCGGTCGAGCTGCGGGTGGTAGGCGCGGTAGACGCGGGCCATTCCCCCTCGCCCCAACGGCTCCAGCACCCGGTATTTTCCTAGGTTTTGTCCTTCCAGCGAATCAGCAGGCACCTTTCTCCTCCTTGCGTGGCTATGATACCATAGTTCGGGGCTTCTAACCTATCCATTACCTAACAACCACCTATGCACCTTGTATCACTTTCCCCTCGATACCCGTCAAGGTATCGAGGGGAAAGTCAAGATCGCGCTATCTTGGTTTCATTCCGGCACCTGCTAGGGTGCCGGAATGAAACCAAAACTAGACCAACTTGTAGCCCAGCCCTCGCAGCGTAATCAACAACTGCGGACTAGTCGCGTCCGGCTCGATCCGCGACCGCAGCCGCCGCACCAGGTTCTCGATCTGATAATCGTACACCCCTTGCCTGTACTCGGGCCACACTGCATAGCCAATGTCGTCCTTGGAGCACACCTGCCCGCGGTGCTCGTACAGATAGGCCAGCAGTGCAAACTCCTTGGGCGACAGTTCCACCAACCGCCGGTCCACCCGCACCGTCCCGGCCGGCACGTCCACCTCCAGCTCGGGGAAGGGCGTCTCCAGGAATGTGCTCTCCGGATCGTGAAAAACCAACACCACGTCGCCGATCGACACCGAATCGCCGTCGCGCAGCCTGGTCGGGGCCAGCACCCGCTCCCCGTTCAGAAACGTGCCGTTGGTGCTGCCCAGGTCGGCCAGCATCACGTGCCGGCCCTCCCGCTGCACCCGGCTGTGCTCGCGCGACACCCGTCGGCTGGTGATGACAATGTCGCTCTCCACTGCCCGGCCGATCGTCATACTCTCGCCGGTCAGTAAGTGCTCCCGCCCGGTCGGATCGGTAAAGAATGGAACCTCTGCCGTCATCCTGCTGCCCCTCATCCCAAGAAATCTATCCAAGAATTGTCATTCACCAAGATCCTCTTCAAGGGATGCCTGCCCTGACCAGACGACCAGGGAGCGAAGCGCGTCCCGTAGCGTGAGCGGAGCGGGCGAAGAATCTCTTCTTCCCCTGATCCCGCCCTAGCGCTTGGCGCGGTCCTGCTTTTGCAGCCCCAGCGCCCGGCTCACCGGCATCACGAACAGGAACCCCGAATTGGGCTGCGACAGATCGCCCACCACCTCCTCTGTGGCGGCGGCAATCCGGTCCGCCGTCTCCTCGTCGGGCACCACCGTAAACATCGTGCGGTGGTGTGTCTCCTGCCCGGCCAGGAGATCGCGCATCGAGGGCATCAGCGGCAGGTCGTCGCGCATCGCGTCCTGAAAGCGCCGCATCCCCGTGCTCTCCAGGATCGTAATCCCCTGCGCGCCGGCCTGCTCCCAGGCGTTCAGCAGGTCCGAGCACTGCTCTACGCAATCCAACACAAACACTACCAGGTGCATTCCAACCCCTCCTCTCTGGGCTAACCCCGTGCCGCCTGGGTCGACTGACCGGCCTTTGGATACAGCGCCCGGAGCAAAACAGGCGTCGCCAGCGTCGTTGCCAGCACCATGATCACCATAATGGCAAACACATCGTCCCCGATCAGTCCTGCGCCGATCTCGGCCGTTGCCACGATCAGCCCCACCTCGCCCCGCGACATCATCCCCACCCCCAGCTTCAGCGATTCGTCGGCCGGCAGCCCTCCCAGGCGGGCCCCCGCTCCGGCGCCGAGCACCTTGGACAGCATCGCCACTGCGGTGACAACTGCGGCCAGCAGCAGGTCGCTCCAGCCCAGCCCTCGGGCGTTGACCCCCAGCCCGATGCTCACGAAAAAGACCGGCACCAGCCAGGCATAGGCCAGCGGGCGCATTCCTGTTTCAATCGACCGCCGCAGCGGAGTGCGGGCAAAGATCAGCCCGGCCAGGAACGCCCCCGTGATCGCCGCCACCCCGCCCAGCGCCTCGGCTGCCCAACCGTAGATCAGCGCGATCACCAGCGCCAGCGCCAGCAGCCCCTCGCTGATCGGCAGCCCGTCGACCCGCGCCGCCAGCCGCGGTATCAGCCACAACCCCACCGCCGCGCCAATCCCCAAATAAGCGACCATCCGGACCAGCACCCACGCGATCGCCAGCGCACCCCCGCCGCCTCCTGTCACCAGCGCCAGGAACAGCGACAGGACCAGGATCGCCAGCACATCGTCGACTACCGCCGCGCCCAGCAGCGTCATCCCCACCCGGCTGCGCAGCACTCCCAGCTCCATCAGTGTCTGTGCCGATATGCTGACGCTGGTCGCCGCCAGCACCAGGCCGATAGCCAGGCTCTCCCGGCCCCCAAAGCCAAAGGGCACCACCGCCAGCGCTCCCAGCACTACCGGAACCACCACCCCCAGTGTCCCTGCCAGGACCGCCGGCCGGCCGGTCCTGAGCATGCTCTCCACGTCCACCTCCAGCCCGGCGATGAACATCAGCAGCAGTACTCCCAGGTGGGCCAGTTGGTGGAACGTCTCCTCCAGGTGGCCGCTGCCCAGGAACGGCCAATTCAGCATATCCAGCACCGTCGGGCCCAGGATCAGCCCCATCAACAGCTCGCCCAGCACCGCCGGCTGGCCCAGCCGGGTGCTCAGGTAGGCGGAAGCCTTGGCCGCGGTGACCACGATGGCCAGGGCAAGGGTAAAAGGAAGCAGTAAATCCATCCAACCCTCAATTCTGGGCCGGTCCGGCTTTTACAAAACCAGCACCTCGGCCCCTGTTTTTGCCTCCAGCTCGGCGGCAAACTCCTCCAGGTCAGACTCGTCAAAAACGGCGGTCTCCTGCTGCGGCTGGCCGAGCACGATCGACGTAGCGCCCAGATCCTGTGCGGCCTTGACCATCTCTTCCCGCAAGTGGCCGTGGCGGATGGCGATCTGCGCGCTCACCCCCTCCTCGGCCGCCTGTTCCTGCGCCAGGATTAGCTGGAACCGGCCCATTTGCTCCATTTCCGATTCCACGTCCACCACCACCGCCGCCGCGATCCGATCCAGAAAGCTGGCATCGGCCACGTACAAAAAGACCAGCTCGTCGTCCCGCTCCTTGGCCAGGGCAATGGCCGCCCGCTGAGTGCGTTGGCTGTCTTCACCGCCCCGCGTCGCGCACAAAATCCTACTCATACCGGCTCCCCTCGAAAATAGCTGGCTTCGCGGCTATGCCCGCCATCCTCACCCCTTGTAGCGCCCTACCGGGCAGCCAAGCCCTCCTGCTTCAGTACCTGATCAGCAGCCAAACCGTCGCCACCACCAGCGTACAGACCGTCACCACCGCCCCGTCGCGCATAAAGCGGCCAAAGCTCATCCGGTAGCCCGCCTGGGCCAGCAGCCCCACCGCCACAATGTTCGCTGCTCCTCCTACGTAGGTCAGGTTGCTGCCCAGGTCTGCCCCGAGGATCAAGGCCCAATAGAGCACCGGGCTGCCCTTCACCGCCTCGATCGTGCCGCTCAGTTCCTCGGCGATCGGCAGCGCGGCCACCGTGAAGGGAATGTTGTCCACCACCCCCGACACACACCCCGACACCCACACCATCAGCACCGTCGACAGTGACCTGTCGCCTCCCGCCAGCTTGCCGATAGCCAGGGCCATCCACTCGATCACCCCTGCCTTTTCCAGCCCACCCACTACCACAAAAATGCCGATGAAAAAGAACAGCGTCGTCCAGTCCACCTCGCGCAGCATCCGGTGCATGTCGGGCTGCACCCACACAATGAGGCACACCGCGCCGGTCATCGCGATCACACTCGCCGGCAATCCAAACAGCTCGCCGAGGAAAAAAAGGATCAGCGTAGTCACGCCCACCACACCGGCCTTGCGCAGCAGCTTCGGATCGGTGATCTTGGCCCCTGCTTCCAGCTGGCGGATCAACCCGGGGGAGGTGCCTTTCTTGGCTCCTGCCAGCTCGCGCCGGTAAAGCCAGGCGGCCAACCCCACCAGCAGGAGCAGAGAGACGACTACCACTGTCGCCGCCTGGATCGCGTACTCGAAAAAGCCCAGCCCCAGCGCCGAGCCGACGATCGTGCTGGGCGGATCGCCGATAATCGTTGCCGCCCCGCCGATATTGGCCGCCATTACTTCGGGGATGGCGTAAGTAAAGGGGTGGACGTCGGCCGCCTCGGCGATCTGGATCGACAGCGGCACCAGCAGCAGCATCGCCGTCACATTGTTGAGAAAGCTCGACGTTACCCCCGTGAGCAGGATCAGGATCAGCCCCAGCAGCCACGCGTTGCCCCTGGCCAGGCGAAAAGCGCGGAAAGCCAGCCAGCGCAGCACCCCCGTCTCGCTGAACATTGCCATAAAGATCATCATCCCCAGCGTCAAAAAGATCACATTCCAATCGACAAAGGCCATCGCCTCGTCGAAATCGATGATCTCCAGCGCCGGGAAAAACGTCCCGCCGATATAGTGCACCAGCCACACCGCCACCGCACCCAGCAGGGCGGCGGCCGTCTCGTGCATCCACCGAAAGACGATCGCTGCCAGGACGAACAGAAAAATGCCCAGGGTGATAAAAAAAGTAATCTTGTCTCCCCTCCCAGAGGCGATTGTAAGCCGGTCTAGTATAACGTATCTGCCCGATTTCGGCAACTTTTTTTCTGAGCATCCGGCAACCGGACGGTGCCGGCCTATTCTTCCCCCCTCGACTGGCTCCGCCGTGCTCACGCAGATCCTGAGCGCAGCGGCGGAAAGCGTTGCCCCCCCGCACCTTCTGGACGCTCAACCCCACGCAAATTCAGAGCGAAGCGAGCACAGCGTTACTGAGCGCATGGCCCGCGCCGGTCATTTTTGACAAACCACCTACCCGGTGTTACAATTTCTACCGAAATGAGCCTGGATCAAACAGAGAGGGTTACATGGATCACGTCCTGGGGTTTAAATGTGTCCTGTGCGGCGCCGAGTATGGAACCGACGAGGTGCGCTACGTCTGTCCAAAGCATGGCGACGACGGCATCCTCGACGTCGTCTACGACTATGATCTCATCCGCAAGCGCCTGACCCCCCAGTCGCTGGCCGCCGATCCGATGCGGACCATCTGGCGCTACAAGCCGCTGCTGCCCGTCCGCTCCATCAGCCCTCTGCCGCCGCTGTCGGTCGGCTGGACGCCCCTCTATCCGGTCGAGCGGCTGCGCGAGCAGCTCGGCCTGCCCCACCTGTGGGTCAAGGACGACGGCCGCCAGCCCACCGCCTCCTTCAAGGACCGGGCCAGCGCCGTGGGCATCGTCAAGGCGATCGAGCTCGGCAGCCAGATCATTTGCGCTGCCTCCAGCGGCAACGCCGCATCGTCGTTAGCCGGCCTGTCGGCCAGTGCCGGCCTGCGCAATGTCATCTTTGTGCCCCAAACCGCGCCCCAGGCCAAGGTCGCCCAGCTTCTCATCTTTGGCGCCACCGTCATCCTGGTCCGCGGCACCTACGACCAGGCCTTCGACCTGTCGCTAGAGGCCAGCCGGCTCTATGGCTGGTACAGCCGCTCCACCGCCTACAACCCCTACATGAGCGAGGGCAAAAAGACCGCCGCGCTGGAGATCTGCGAGCAGCTCAACTGGCGCCCGCCCACCCACATCTTTGTCGGCGTGGGCGACGGCTGTATCATCGGCGGCCTGGGCAAGGGCCTGCGCGACCTCCAGGCCCTTGGCTTTATCGAGCGCGCCCCGCACCTGATCGGCGTCCAGGCCGAGGGCTCCCGGGTCCTCTACGAGGCGTGGCGCTCCGGCACCGAAGAGATCCACCCCGTCGTCCCGGCCACCCTGGCCGACTCTATCGCCGTGGGCGTCCCCCGCGACCGGGTCAAGGCCCTTCGCGCCGTGCGCGGCACCGGCGGCGAGTTCCTCACCGTCACCGACGACGAGATCCTCGATGCCATGCGCATCCTGGGCCGCCTTACCGGCGTCTTTGCCGAGCCGGCCGGCTCGGCTCCTCTGGCCGGCCTCCTCAAGATGCTCCGCGAGGGCCGCCTGAGCCCCGAAGATCGCATCGTCGTCCTGGTCACCGGCAACGGTCTCAAGGACGTCGCCAGCGCCGTCAAAGCCGCCGGCTCCCCCCACTATGTGGATCCCGACGTCACCGACCTCAAGCGCCTGGTGGAACATCTCAGGCTCGAAAAACGTTAACATATATGACCTCTCTCCCCTTGGAGGGACGGGAGTTCCGCCCCCCTCTCCCCTTTGGGGAGACCGTTGTACAGTGCCACCGGTGAGGTGGCAGGGTTGGGGGGGTGCGTTTCACATTTCTGGATGCCACGGCTGCCTGCTCCCTCTCCCCCTGGGGGAGAGGGCTGGGGTGAGGGGGAAATGC
>DAOUGI010000031.1:0-4706 GCA_034429215.1 Anaerolineae bacterium
CCGGCCGTCGAGGTAGAGCAGGTCGAACAGGTACAGCCGCAGTGGGACCTCGGCGACCATCGCCGCGATGTCGCGCACCCGGCGAAAGCGGCGCATCAGGTCCTGGAACGGCAGGGGGCGCCCCTCGCCATCCACCGCCACCGTCTCGCCGTCGAGCACCGCGCTTTCGGCCCGCACGCCCTGGCCGACCATCTCTGCCACGTCGGGCAGGCTGGCGGTCACGTCCTGGAGCTGGCGGGAGTAGATGCGCACCTGGTCGCCCTCTTTGTGGATCTGCACCCGCGCGCCGTCCAGCTTGTATTCGAGGGCCAGCCGGCCCTCGTGCCGGGCAAAGGCCTCGCTCATCGCCTCGGCAGTGGCGGCCAGCATCGGCTTGAGGGGGCGAAAGAGCTTGATGCTCGCCGCCTGTAGGGCAGCCTCGCCTCCGGTCATGGCCACGTAGGCCACCTCGCCCAGGTCGCCCCATAGCTGGTTGGCCCGCATCACCGCCGCCGTGGGTATCCCGGCTGCCCGGGCGATCCCTTCCAGCACGATCCCCTCGCCGGCGCCGTGGCGCATCTCGCCCAAGACGTTCTTGACGATCACCTTGGCTTCGACCGGCTCGGCGTGCTGGAGGATGCCGCGCAGCAGGCTCTCCTTCCGCGCCCGTGAGCCGCTGCCAGACACCGCGGCGATCTGCTCGAACGTCTGGTATACCTCCGGCAGGGTGAGCGGGGGTGGATCGGGGGGCAGCCGGCGGGCGTGCTCCAACAGGAGCTGGATCGCCTGGCCGCCGTCGACGGCCTGGGCATAGATCGCCTCCCGGTCGGCCGCTGTGGCGGCAACCAGGCCGTCCACTACCTCGCCGACCGTCTGCCAGCTCACGTTCAGCGCCCGTTCGTCCCATTCGGCAAAGACCTGGCCGGTGATCAGCCGCACCGCCGCCGGGATCTCCTCCGGTTCCAAGCGCTTGAGAAAATCGGCCAGCAGGCCTGCCAGCTCCAGCCGCTTGCTCGTCTGTTCCACGCGGGTGAGCAGTTGGGCCAGATCGGCCAAGGGGGTGGCAGCCATGGTCCTACCGCTCCGTTCGCTGCTTCACCGGCAGGCGCGCGTAGAAGGTGCTGCCGGGGCAGGTGTTCTCATCCCGGCCGGGGCTCTCTACCCAGACCCGGCCGCCGTGGGCTTCGATGATGCCCTTGGCGATGGCCAGCCCCAGCCCCGGCCCGGCCCCTTTGAACCGGGTCTCGCCGCTGCTGTGCAGCAGCGGGTTCTCGACCCGGTAGAACTTGTCAAAGATCAGCTCCCGTTCTTCGGGGTCCACGCCGATGCCGGTGTCGGCAATCGCCAGCTCGACACACTCCTGTCCGGGCATTGGCGAGGTGCGGCGCCCTGAAATGGTGATCTGGCCGCCGTCTGGCGTAAACTTGATCGCGTTGCTCAGCAGAGCAACCAGCGCCTGCTCTGCGCGGACGCTGTCGGCCTGGATGTAAGGCAGCCCGGACAGATCGTCGGCGGTTAGCTTGATTTGCCGCTGCTGGGCGATGGGCATAACCGATGCCATGGCGTTTTTCACGGCCACGCCCACCGGGAGGGTTACCGGCTGGAGGATCAACGAACCGGTCTCGATGAGCGACATGTCGACCATGGCGTCGATGACCCGTTTGAGCCGCCTGGCGCCGCGCGAAATGCCCTGGACAAACTCGCTAACTGCCTGCGCGTCGCTGAGCGCCTCGCCCTCCAGGCTGGACAATGCGTCCGAATAGCCATAGATCTGGCTCAATGGTGTCCGCAATTCGTGGGCCGCAATGGCCACAAAGTCGGTCTTGGTCTGGTCCAGGTGATCCAGTTGGCGGTTCGTCTCGTCGAGCTGGTCGCCCAGTTGATTGAGGTTGCCCTGTGCCCGGCGCAGATCGTCCATCAGGCGGGCATTGTCCAGGGCTGTGCCGGTTTGCCCTGCCAGGATCAGGAGCGTCTCCTTGTCCTGGTCGGTGTAGGGCCGCCCGTCGGCCTTGGGGCCCAGGGCCAGGATAGCCGTCAGCTTGTGGGCCAGCAGGACGGGCACGTACAGATCCACCTTCAGGTCGCGCAGCCACTGCCGCTCGCCATTTTGGATCACCTGGAACCAGCCGAGCATGTCCAGGTCATACTGGCTGAGTGGGCGGCCGGTCTTGTCGAAATGAGCCAGAAAGCGGCTGTCGGCGGCGAAAGAGTGAGCCGGAATCGCAGGGATCGCCCGCGAGCAGATGCTCTTTAGCTCGATCTGGCAGTCTTTCTGCGGGGTCACCAGGATGAGGGCCGACCGCCGTATGCGGAAGGTCTGCTCCAGCCAGTCGAGGGTCGTTTCCGCCAGTCGTTGGGGGTCCAGGATGAGGCTGATCTGCTGGCTGTGGGTGCGGAGCGCTTTCTGCAGGTCGCGATCCGACCCCAGGAGGATCCGGTCGAGCAGGCTGCGGACACTCGGACCGATGGCCACCGCCGCCACGGTGGCCACGAGCAGAGCCGGAACGATGATCCACACATGGTCCATCATCCCGGCCCAGTCGCCCCACAGGTAACTGAACAGCGCCACGCTGCCGATCAAGACGGCGGCGGCCAGCGCGCACAACAGGAGAAAGTAAGTGCTTTTGAGGGCCGCCCGCCGGATATCAGGCAGTTGGTAGCGCATGACGGCGACGGCGGCAATGGCCAGCCCGGCCAGGCGCATGGCCAGGCCAACGTAGACGCCCGGTGAGTTCCCAAGCAGAACAAGCACGTCGCCCACGACGAAAACTATGAGCGCAGTCAGCAGGTAACGGATCCGGTTGCGGTGTTGGGCGCCGATTGCCTGGCGTAGAGCGCGCACAGCCGTCCACCAGGCGACAATTGTCAGCAGCGCCCAGCCTGCGACCAGGGTCAGTCCTGCCATCTCTATTTGCTTGAGCTGCGTGGAAGAAAACGCCAGGGTCAGGAAGGTGGGTGCGATATCAAGGGCGAGCGACGCCGCGATGAACAGCGCCGCGATGGCCACCGGCCAGCGGCGGAAGGGGCGTTGCACAAAGGCTGCGGCAAACTCGGCGCTAACCAGGGCCAGGATAACCAGGCCAATCTGCGCCGTCCGCTGCCAGATAAAGGCCCACCAGGAGCCGGTGGTCAGGATCGCAAGCAGCCCCAGGGCCAGGGTCCAGGCTGCTGCCAGCGCCACGGCGATCTTGAGCACCAGGCGCATCCTTTCCTGACCGGCCTTGTAGGTAAAGATCCCGATCAGCAGCAGCCCGTAACCGAGTAACAGTCCGGCATAGACCTCGATGTCGATCATTGACCACATGGCTGGACCTCGATCTCGCTATTTTGCGGGAAAACATCCCGTCTAGAATCCCCGGCGCGGATTATACCACATTTCTTCCACACCGGAAAACACGGCCGGCGAGCATGTGGCCCTGCCGGGCCTTTGACTGGATCTGCGTTGCATGTTACAATCAGCCGGGTTGACCTTTGTCCGCGACAACCGGTCCGAAACGAGCCAGTCAAAAGGGGGGCCTAATGTCTACACTACTGCTCAAAAACGCGACGCTCCTGGCAACCATGGACGACGCGCGCCGGCGCATCCCCGGCGGCGGTCTGTACGCCGTCGACAATGTCATCCGCCAGGTCGGCCCCACGCCGGCCCTGCCGCCGGTTGCCGACCGGGTCATCGACGCCGCCGGCATGGTGGTGCTGCCGGGACTGGTCAATACCCATCATCATCTGTATCAGAGCCTGACCCGGGCCATGCCTGCTGCCCAGGACGCCGAGCTGTTCGACTGGCTCACGGCTTTGTATCGCGTCTGGGCCGGGCTGACCGGCGAGGCGGTCTATGTCAGCGCCCTGGTCGCCCTCAGCGAGCTGGTGCTGTCGGGCTGTACCACCGCCGCCGACCACCTCTACCTGTATCCGAACGGCAGCCGCATCGACGACGAGATCCGCGCTGCGCGCGAGCTGGGGGTGCGCTTTCATCCCAGCCGGGGCAGCATGTCGCTGGGCCGGTCGAAGGGCGGCTTGCCTCCCGATTCTGTCGTCGAAGACGAGGCCGCCATCCTGGTCGACTGCGCCCGGGCCGTCGAGCAGTATCACGATCCGGCGCCCTATGCCATGTGCCGTATTGCCATCGCTCCTTGCTCGCCCTTTTCGGTCACGCCCGGCCTGATGCGCGAGTCGGTCCGCTTTGCCCGCGAGCGCCGGCTGCGGCTCCACACCCACGTCGCCGAGACGCAGGACGAGGAGCGCTTTTGCCTGCAGCAGTTCGGCATGCGCCCGGTCGATTACATGCGCGAGCTGGGCTGGGTGGGCGACGACGTGTGGTGGGCCCACTGTGTCCACCTGTCCGACGCCGATGTGGCCCTCATGGCCCATACCTGCACCGGCGTGGCCCACTGCCCCAGCTCGAACATGCGCCTGGGGTCGGGCATTGCCCGCGTCCGGGCCATGCTCGACGCCGGGGTGCGGGTGGGCCTGGGCGTGGACGGCAGCGCCAGCAACGACAGCGGCCACCTCCTGGCCGAGGCGCGCCAGGCAATGCTCCTCCAGCGAGTGGCTTTGGGCGCGTCGGCGCTGACCGCCGAGGAGGCGCTGTGGATCGGCACCCGGGGCGGGGCGGCGGTCCTCGGCCGCGAGGATATCGGCGCCCTGGCCCCCGGCATGGCTGCCGATTTCATCGGCGTTCGCCTCGACCGCCTGGCCTTTGCCGGCGCCCAGGCCGATCCCCTGGCCGC
>DAOUGI010000032.1:0-6100 GCA_034429215.1 Anaerolineae bacterium
TTCCAGTCGGCGTCGCGCAGGTCGCGGGAGATGGTGCGCAGCATGGGCAGGCCGGCGGTCACGTTGGGGATGCCGGCCTGGAGCGACAGCTCGCGCTGCAGCCGGTCGAAATCGGTGGTCTGATCGGACAGGCTGGGCGGATCGATGGTGAGGTGGACGCGGCGGACGCTGGGGTCGAGATCGCCGCCGAATTCGGCAGCCAGGGCGATCCGCTCGGCGCCAATCGCCTTGGTGACGTATTCGACCTCGACCTTTTCCTGCTCGGGGACAAAGATGACGGCATCGCCCTTGATGACGGCCTGGCAGCCGAGCGCCCAGCCGTGGTCGATCTCGTCGGAGGTGAGGCGCACGCCGCTGTGATGGCTGACGACGCCGTGCTCGACGCGCACCCGGCAGCGGCCGCAGCGCCCCTGTCCGCCGCAGGGCAGGTTGAGGACCACGCCGGCCTGGACGGCCGCGTCGGACAGGAGTGCGCCTATCTCGACCTCGACCACCTTGCCGGAAGGCTTGAAGACGACGATTGCCTTTTTTGCGTGGCCCGCAACCTGCTCGGTCATGTTGCGGTGTTACTTCCAGGCCCGGAGATAGGCAGGGATGTCGACGGCCTCGCGCGGGCCAACCAGGATCTCCCAGCCGGGCAGCTCTTCTTCGAGCTCGCCGGACAGAACGGCGACCAGGCCGGGGATGGTGACCTTTTTATGGCTGAGCTTGCCGGCCATGTCGTTGGCCTTGACCGCCTTGGCGATCGTCTCGGCGTCGAACTTGCCGGCAGCCCAGGAGGTCAGCACGCTCATGCCTTCGGCGTCGCACACCAGCAGCCAGGCCGGCAGCCCGCAGCCGTCCAGCTCGCCGGCCACGCTAAAGTAGGTCAGCGAGAAGTTGGTGGTGATCAGCAGCGGCGAGTCGGCTGTGGGGTGGTTAAAGTCGTACAGCTTGGGATCGACCGAGATCGGCTTTTGCGGGTCGGTGTAGATGTTCAGCCGCAGGGTGAGGAGGGGATAAGCCACCGCCGGGTCAAAGTGATCCATGACGACGATGCCGGCGTACTTGGCGATGTGCTGCGCGGCGGCGACGATCTCTTCCTCTTCGGTGGCTGCGCCCTCGCCGGGGAAGGTGATGATCGGATAGCCCAGCGGGCGAAAGTTCTTTTTTATCGCGAGACGGCGGAGCTGGGTCAGTTGGGCGAGCGAACCGGCCAGGTCGCGCGCGCCGGGGTCCAGCACCAGGTCGGCCACGCCGGCATCGCCCAGTTTCTTGGTCAGGTCGGCCAGCTCGCCCAGACCATCGGCACTGCGCACCGCCAAAGCCAGCCCGCCGGCCTTGGCCACGGCGGCGACTGCTTCCCAGTTGGCGGCCGTCGCGGCGTACAGGAGCGATTTCTGACCACCCTCATTGGCCAGCCCGGCCTTGAGGGCGTCGGCGTTGTCCGACATCAGGATGAAGGGCAGGTTGGTTTTGGCCCGCACGGCCTGGACGACGTTGGCAAAGGCGCCGGCATTGCCCGACGCGTTGTCGATGGCGATGGCGCCAAAGGTCATGTTAAAACCGACCCGCTCGACGCTGTAGGCGTTGGCCTTTTCAACCTTGGCAGCGATGACGTCGGCCGGCTCGGTGTCTTTGACGCGCAGGGCGAGGGCCGGCTTGTTGAAGAAGGTCTTGTCGTGGCGGAACAGGACCGTCTCGTTGCCCACCTGGAACTCACGGTCGCCGGCGCCCATCTTGATCAGGCGGATGGGCGGCGCGGCGGCCGCGGACAAGGATTCTTTGGCCTCGGCGGACACGTGGGGGCAGGCATCCAGCTCGACCTGCTTGGCGGCCAGCTTCATGGCAAAGGCCAGGCAGGTGGGGAACCCGCAGTCTTTACAGTTGGTTTTAGGCAGCAGTTTGTAGATTTCAAGACCTGAAAGAGCCATTTTGATTTTCCTCCTCTGCCTACTTTGTCATCAGCTTGTTGATGGTGCCGCGGATCGTCTCGACCGTCTTGGGGTGACGCAGCACGACGATGTCGGCCCCGGTTTCCAGCAGGGCGGTGGCGGTGATGGTTTCCCAGGTGATACCCCGCTTTTCGATGTTGCCCCACTCGGCGGGCACGCCCTCGGCGGCGCGGGACTCTTTTTGGCGCCAGCTTTCCTCGCCGACGAAGCAGATCATCGGCTGCTGGGTCATCCCGTCGCCGGTCAGGGCGGCCAGGCGGAGGCGCTCCATGACCGAGTAGGAGTATTCCAGGCCGTAGCCCAGGGCGCCGGTGGTGGGGTCCATCAGGACGCGGTCGAGCGGCAGGCGCATGTCGCTGATCAGGATGTTGAGCTGTTTGGCCAGGTTGACGTCGATCGGCGAGCTGGCGACCACCAGGTGGCCGTGGGCCAGGGCGGCGGCGACGATGGTCCGGTAGTTCTTGTCCTCGCACAGGCCCAGGGCCAGGCGCTCGCCACTGGCCGCCTCGGCCACGGCGACGAGCAGCTCGTTGTCGGCCTCGGCCTGGCCCGGCCCGCGGACGACGATGGGCAGGCCGGTGGCCTTGAGCACGGCCTTGATGGTGGCGGCTGCCTCGGCGGCCGTGCCGCCGCGCAGCCTGAGCATGAGCAGGTCGGCGCCAAGCTCTTCGGCCTTTTTGGCCCAGGTTGCCGGATCGTTGACGACGTCGCCCCACGCTTTGAGCAGCACGGGCGACCAATCGGCCGGGGCCCTGTCCTGGATCTCGATGGCGATGAGCGGCGGGTTGGGTATGTCGCCTTCAAAGTGCAGGAAGGGCAGCGTCGTTTCCCCGCCGACGGTGACCGTTTTGGCCCGGGTGCCACCCTCGGCGGCGGCAGCTCCCAGGGTGACCTGCCGGATCGCCGCGGTCCACTTTTCTTTTGGAATTTCTACTGCGACTGGCATAGATCCTCCTCCCTATATAGGTGAAAGTTGTACGAACTACTATCACAGAAACATTAAAAGCAAATGTGTCAGGATGACCTCGTACATGATCAGCAGCAAGGGGGTTCCCTTGCTGCTGATCATTTGGAAGGGCGGGTTACATATTGCGCCCTTACATCAACGGGTCCATGGCCAGGGCCGGGTGACCGGTCTGCTCCAGGTAGGCCAGGACCTCTTCCTCGGTGTTGGCCACACGCTCGTCGGCGATCTTGTCGATCAGGTCGGGGTCACCCTCGCGGATGGCGGCTTCTTTCAGCTCTTCGGCCATCGACTCTTTTAGGAAGCTGGACATCCAGACGATGCGCTTCAGGCCGCCGTCAGCGCGGATGAACTTTTTGCTGATCAGGAAGTACTTGCCGTGGCCCATGACGCCGGGCGTCTGGAGGCCGCCGCCGGCCATGCCGGCCAGGGTGCTGAAGGTCATGCCGGCCGGGGTCATGCTCGGATCCTCGCGACTGACGACCATAAAGCCGTTGCACAGCGGCATGATCATCATGATGCACTCGAAGCAGCCGCAGGAGGTCATCGGGTAGTTCATGATCGAGTACATGGTGACGTCGGTGACCGCGCCGTGGGAGGCCTGGTTGACAAAGTCGTTGATCTTGTCAAAGGTGCCGATCCACGGGTCGATGGCGCGGCCCTTGGGGATCGGCTGGTTGGGGCCGGTGGGGTTGATCTGGTGGCTGGCCTTGCAGTCGAGCCAGTTGTAGGCGCCGCACAGGCCCAGGCGCTCGGGGCTGACCACGCAGACGTGGTTGGGAGCAAAGCTCTGGCACAGGGTGCAGGAGTAGAACTCTTCCACGGCCTCGTCGGTCATGGCGGCCAGGCGCTGGTTGCGGTAGGTGTAGGCCGCGCGGGCCTTGTCGAGCCACTCGGCGTGGAGGGCCGGGTCGGTAAAGATCTTGACCTGGACTTTGTCGACGATGGCCCCAAAGTCGGCGTGCAAGCGGGCGTAGAGGATCTCGCCAAAGTGCTTGAGGTCAAAGCCCTTGTCGGCCGCGGCCTTGCTGATGCGGATCCAGGCGATGTCGCGCTGGCCGATGTGCTGGATGCCGCTGGCGCCGTTGACAAAGTAGTGGATCTGGCGCTCGAGCACCGGCTCAAAGTCTTCCTGCATCTTGCGGCCGGCGACTTCGACGAGGATGCCCATGTCCATGGCTCCCTGGTCGCGCATGGTATCGATGCCGGGGCCGATGACCTCGATCTTGTGGTCTTCGACCTGGTCGAGGTCGACCATGCGCAGGTACTCGTAGGCGCGGGAGTACTTGCCGCCGAACTCGATGCGCATGTCTTCCTTGCGCACCCGCTCGCCCTCAAAGGCCGAGCCGTAGGGCACGGGGATCGGGACTTCGGTGATCTTGATCTTGACGCCGCGGACCTCGATGGCCCGCTGCACAAAGCGGGCTGCCCTTTCGGCGTCGTCCTTGCCCTCGATGTCGTCCCACGGGATCGACACGACATGCTCGTACTGGGTGATGCCGGTGGGGTTGATCTCGGGGATGATCGTGTCGGCCAGGGCCGGGAAGCCGTAGGTGATGGCGCCGGCGGCGGTGGCGTATTTCAGGTCGTCCACCTCGCCCAGGGCGATGGCGAAGGCAAA
This sequence comes from Anaerolineae bacterium, assembly GCA_034429215.1. Lineage (GTDB taxonomy): Bacteria > Chloroflexota > Anaerolineae > JAAYZQ01 > JAAYZQ01 > JAFGOG01. Next base: position 4,520 of record DAOUGI010000032.1, read on the forward strand.
GACGCGGTACTTGTTGTAGAGCAGGATGTCGCGGGCCTGGCCGCCCTTCATGCCGCCGAAGGTCAGCGCCGAACGGGTGGCAAAGCCCATGGGGTAGACGGTGGAGATGGTGTCGAGGCCAAAGGGCACGATGTAGGTATCGTAGCCCATCTCGATGCCCTCTTCCATGAGCTGGTGGATGATGCTCCGGCCGTTGACGTTGCCGCTGAGGAAGATGAGAATGTTGCGCATCTGGAGCTGGCGGACGATCTCGACGGCGGCCTGATTGGTGCGGGCTGCGCCGATGATGGCGGCGAAGCCGGGCATGCGGCCATCGACCAGTTGGATGCCCCAGCTACGGAGCTGGATGTCGTCGATGGGGCCGTTGAGGTAGCCGGGGCCCGGGGCGCTGGAGCCGGTCAGCTCCAGGCCGGGCATCGGCTGGGGCTCCTGGCCGTAGGCGAAGCGGATGCCCATGACGGCTTCCTCGGCCAACAGGGTGGCCACGCCGGCATCCAGGGTCTCGCCCAGGTAAGGCACCCAGTTCTGGTCGTTCGGCACGCCGTGCAGCAGCTTGTTGCAGTGGTCGAGCACCGGCTTCAAGCCGCCAATGTTGCTGACCTCCATGCCGGTGTAGCCCATGATGGTGGGCAGAAAGTAGGCGGTGTTGGTGAACTTGATCTCTTTGTCTGGTCCAAGCTCCACCAGCGCTTTTTGCAGCGAGGCGTCGAACTCTTGGACGATCAGGTTGGCTCCGCGCAGAGCCCGGGTGGCAATGTAGCGGCTCATTTATTTGACCTCCGTCACATAGGCTTTGCGGCTGTACAGGTTGCGCTCCTCGGGTGGCGTGGCAAAGAAGGGAACCAGCGGGACGTCGCCGCTCCGTCCAAAGCGGGCCGGATCGTAGACGGCCAGGTTGAGGGCGGCGCGTTTCTTGTCGATGTGCTCCAACGATTTTTCGAGGATGACGTTCCAATCCTTGTAGAACTCGAGCTTGCCGCCCACCTTTTTCTCCCAGCCTTCGGAGATCAAGCGGGTCACCTCTTCGCTGGCCTCGACCGGCGAGCCGACGCCAAAGAGGGTGTAGACGCCGGAAGCGACGCAATAGGTGCCGATGACAATGGCTTTTTCGCACATGTATTCGGGGCAGATGCCCACGCCGGGGATGTCGTCGATGTCCTCGCCGATGCCGCCTTCGGTGGCTACCTCGGTCAGGACGGTCAGGATGCGGGCGTTATCGACGCACGAGCCCAGGTGCAGCACCGGCGGAATGCCGATCGCTTCGCACACCTCGCGCAGTCCGGGGCCGGCTTCGAGCATCATTTCCGGGCTCAGATAGCCGTGCTTGCCCGAGGCGTGGGCGGCGCAGCCGGTGACTACTACCAGGACGTCGTTGGCGATGAGCTGCTTGATGAGGTTGATGATGCCCTCGTCCTGCGGCACACGGGCGTTGTTGCAGCCGACGACGCCGGCGAGGCCGCGGATCCGGCCGGCGGCGATGGCGTCGTTGAGCGGCCGGAAAGAGCCGCGGTAGAAACCGCCCTGCATGTAGCGCAGGTACTCGTGGGAAAAGCCGGCTACCAGGTCGTGGGTGTAGTTGGG
>DAOUGI010000033.1:0-15940 GCA_034429215.1 Anaerolineae bacterium
CCGGCGAACAGCAGGTCCAGAAAGGTCCCCAGGTCGTCCTTGCGCTCCAGGATCTCCAGGTTGTACACCTCGGTGTAGCCGCAGTGGCCGCAGGACACAAAGGCGTAGCGGTAGGGCTGGAACTCGAGCAGGCGCGACAGGCCCGTCCCCGACATGGCCAGCCGCTGCACGGTGGCCCCGTGCTCTATGCAGCGCGCGCAGATAAACTTGCTCGCCAACAGGTCATCTACTTTTGACATGGTTGCACCTCCTGGGGTCTATTATAGCACACAATGTGAAACTCTCCGCCTATTCGCGCGGAGGCGCCTGGGGGTGACTTAGACGCGGAGCATCCGGGCGTGCGTGCCCACGCGGGAGCGTAGGCACGAGTTAACCCCCCCCGCCTATGCGCGCGGAGGCGCCTGGGTGCGCATCTCGTCGACCAGGGCCAGGATCTCCTGGTTCTCGGGAATGTCGCTCATGCTGTGCCCATAGTGCACAAAGCGGGCCGTCCCGGCCTGGTCGATGAGCACCTGCGCCGGCATCCGCCCAAGCTTGAACAGGTTGATCTCTTGCCCGTAGAGCTTGAGCACGCTGTGGGTGGGGTCGGGCAGGCCGACGAAGGGCAGCGACTCTTTCTGCCAGTACGCGGCGAACGCGGCGGCGTCTTCCGGACCCACCACCACGACCTCGACATCGCGGGCGACGAAAAGGGCATAGTCTTGGCGCAACTGCGCCATGTGCGCTCGGCAGAACGGTCAGGCAAAGGTGCGGTTAAAGACCAGCAGGACGTTCTTCTTGCCGAGGAAATCGGACAGGCTGACAGGGCTGCCGGAAAAATCGGGCAGGGTGAAATCGGGGGCGACCTGGCTCATCGCTATGCGTGACATGTCGTTCTCCTTTTTTACCGGGCGATGCGCCCGGCTTGTTCGGTGCGTTCATTATACCGAGAATGGGTGAAGGATCAAGCGCGCAGGTTGGGCTGACCATGCGCTTGCCCTGCCATCCCCTCCTTCACAGCCCGGCCGCGGCCTTGACCTCCGGCGCCTTTCCGGCTATACTCGGCAGCGAGGGCCGGCATTCACTCCGAGACCGGTCGAAGAGACGCCGGAAAAGCTCGATGACACTCGCTGCGGGCAGGTGGATAGATGATCCATGCAGAAAACTTGACCAAACGGTTTGGCGATATCCTGGCGGTCGACGGCCTCAGCCTCGACGTGAGAGAGGGTGAGGTATTCGGCTTTCTAGGCCCCAACGGCGCCGGCAAGACGACCACCGTGCGCATGCTGACCAGCCTGATCGGTCCGACGCAGGGCGCGGCGACGGTGGCCGGATTCAAGGTCGGCCGGGAGGACACCCAGATCCGCCGGAGCGTCGGCCTGCTGACCGAGACGCCCGGCATGTACGACAACCTGGCCGCCGAGACCAACCTGCGCATCTTTGCCGAGCTGTACGAAGTCCAGGACGTGAAGGGCCAGGTGGAAAAGTACCTCCGCATCCTCGGGCTGTGGGACCGCCGCGCCGACGCCGTCGGAACCTTTTCGAAGGGCATGAAGCAAAAGCTGGCCATCGCGCGGGCGCTGCTGCACGAGCCCCGCATCCTCTTCCTGGATGAGCCGACGGCCGGACTGGACCCCGAGGCGTCGCACCTGGTGCGCGAGTATATCGCCGAGCTGCGGAAGGAAGGGCGGACCATCTTCCTGTGCACCCACAACCTGGACGAGGCCGACCGGCTGTGCGACCGGGTCGGCGTGTTCAAAACGCGGCTGCTGGTAGAGGACACCCCGGCCAACCTGCGGCGGTCGGTCTTTGGGCGCAAGGTGGTTTTGCACCTGCGCGCGGCGGACGAGACGCTGGCAGAGCGGCTGCGCGCGCTGGCGTTTATCCGCGAGGTCAAGGTGGTGGACAACAAGCTGGTGGTCACGCTGGACGATCCGGAAGCGCGCAACCCCGACGTGGTGCGGGCGCTGGTCGGCGCCGGGGCAGACGTGGTGTACGTCGGCGAGCTGCGCCATTCGCTGGAGGATGTCTACCTCCAGTTGGTCAAGAGCGCATGAGGCGGCTATGAAAAAAGTCTGGACGATCGTTCGCAAAGAATGGATGGAGGTGTTCAGGAATCGCCTGGTGATTTTCACCGTGGCCTTTCTGCCGCTGATGCTGACGGCCATCCCGTTGGTGATGCTCTACAGCACCGGGGGCGCCGCGTCGGCCACGGCCGCCGATTCGATGGCCGGCCAACTGCCCGGCGGGGCCATGTGCCCCAGCGGCTTGAGCGGGTCAGAGTGCTTCCAGGTGTTCCTGGTCGGCCAGTTCATGATGCTGTTCATGCTCATCCCGGTGGCGATCCCGGTCACCATCGCCGCCTATTCGGTCGTTGGCGAAAAGACGACGCGCAGCCTCGAGCCTCTCCTGGCGACGCCCATCACCACGCTGGAGCTGCTGGTCGGCAAGTGCCTGGCGGCGGCCATCCCCGCGGTGCTGGCCACCTACGCCGCCTACGGCATCTTTGCCCTGGGCTCGTGGCTCATCGTGGCCAACAAGGCGCTGTTGTCGGCCCTGCTGGACGCGCGCTGGCTGATCGCCATCTTTGCGGTCGGACCGCTGATGGCCGTCCTGGCGGTGACCTTTGCGCTGATGGTCTCGTCGCGCGCCAACGACCCGCGCGTCGCAGAGCAGATCTCGATGGTCATCATCCTGCCGGTGCTGGCCGGGTTCTTTGGGCAGGTGGCCGGCCTCTTTGTCTTGAACACGCAGATCATCACGGCGGTCGCCGTGGTCATGGTCGCCGTAGATGCCCTGATGATCTACCTGGCGACGCGCGTGTTCCGGCGCGAAACGATCCTGACCCGATGGAGATGAATCGATGAACAAGGCACGGATAGTCCTGCTGGTTGCGCTGGTGGCCGGCCTGGCGGCCGGCCTGGCGGCCCCCGTGACCGCCGGCAGTCAGGCCGGGCAAGGGCAAGAGCTGACCCTGCGGCTGTCGCGCGATTTTGGGTATGGCGGCTTTAGCGGGGACATCCAGGGCACCTTCTCGATGAAGGTCAGCGGTCCCGCCAACCTGGCGCGGGTCGAGTTCTACATCGACGACGCCAAGATCGGCGAGGTGGCAAGCGCGCCGTTCAACCTGCAGTTTTTGACCGACAACTATCCGCTGGGCGCGCACTCGCTCCGGGCGGTCGGCTATACCGGCGATGGGCAGGAGCTGCGCTCAGAGGCCATCGCCGCCACGTTCGTCTCGGCAGCGGCCGGGAACGAGATGCTGGTGCGGATCATCGTCCCGTTGCTGGCCGTTATCGCCGGGGCGATGCTCCTGACATTCGTCCTCTCGATGGTCACCGGGCGCAAGGCAAAGAACCTGCCGCCCGGCACGCCGCGCCAATACCCGCTGGGCGGAGCCATCTGCCCCAAATGCGGGCGCCCGCTGGCCTTTCACCTTTTCGGGATGAACGTGGTGGTCGGCAAATTCGACCGCTGTCCCTACTGCGGCAGGTGGAGCGTGCTCAGGCGCGCGCCGATCGAGGCGCTGCGCGCCGCCGAACAGGCAGAGCTGGCCGCTGCCGCGGAGCAGGTCCCCGGCGCTTCCGAGGAAGAGACGCTGCGCAAGGAGCTGGACGACTCGAAATATCAAGGGCTGTGAGCCCAGAACCCCCGGTATCCATTGGCGCCCCCGATGAGAGGGTTATCAAAGAGTGCCTCCGCGCCGGCGCCAGGATAGCGCAGTTGATCAAGCGGTTGGCGGATTCGGTGATTCTGCTCATCAATATTTTTCCCAGTGAAGGACCTGTTCTAACGGCTTTTTCTTCGGCTGCGGCCTTTCCGCCGGGATGCCGATCGGGATCAGGGCCATCACCCGCCTGTCCGAGGGAATGCCCAGCAGCGATTTGATCGTCTCTTCGTGCGGCAGGGCATCCCCCTCTACCCAGCACGAGCCGTACCCCAACGCGGTGCTGGCCAGCAGCATATTCTCGATCGCTGCCGCGCCGTCTTCTATCCACCAGCGGGATGCCGGATCCATGACCACCACGATCACCGCGCCCGCGGTCTCGATCCACGCGCCGGCCACCTTCAGGCCGGCGATCGCCGGCCTATCTGTGACCACCACGAAATCCCAAGGTTGTCGATTGCTTCCCGTGGCCGCCAGCCGGCCCGCGTCGACAATGGTTTCCAAATCGGCCTTGGGAACGGCCTCGTCCGTGTAGCGGCGAATGCTTCTGCGGCTGCGAATAGCTTCCAAGGTATCCATCAGTTCCCTCCAATTGGTTACCCTGCGCGTCAGCGAAGGGTCTCTTTTCCGGGCGTGAGTTAGGGTCCCCCTACAGGTCGGGCAGGAGGCGGCCGGCCAGGTCGGCCCAGGTCTGGGATTGGCCGCGCCGTTGGGCGGCGGCCAGCGTCTCCTCGCCCAGGCCGGCGGCGGCCGCCTCCACCGGGGCGCCGGCCAGGTCGTGCAGCCAGCGCGAGCCGGCCACGAACCCCGACCGGGCGGCGCAGGCATAGACCTCGGCGGCGCGCTCGGCGTCGCCGCGGTCGGCCAGCAGCCGGGCGGCGATGGGCAGCCCGTACATGAAGGGCATGAACACGCCCAGGTCGACGCCGATCTGCAAGGCTTCGCGGACCTCCCGGCGGGCCAGCTCCTCGTCGCCGGCCAGGTGGGCGGCCAGGCCAAACGGGCCGGCCATCCAGCCGCGGTTCTCGCCGTGGCGGATCTCTTCAAAGCCGGCGGCCGCCTCGCGGAACAGGGCCAAGGCCTCGGCGGCCGCCGCGCGGTCGGGGCCACCGGGCGAGAGGGCCAGCAGGGCCATGCCGTGCAGAAAGAAGGCAAAGGCGCGCGTCCAGCGGTAGGGATAGCGGGCGACGATCTCTTCCTCCTGGCGGATCTCGGCCAGGGCCTCGGCATAGTGGCCCAGGTGGAGCCGGGCCTCGGTGGCAAAGGGCAGCATGGCGCCCACCCCAAAGTGGTCGCCCAGCTCTTCAGAGATCTGGATGCCGCTCTCCAGGACGATCAGGCCGTCGTCGAACAGGCCGCGGCGGACGAGGACCTCGCCCAGCGATTTGATCGTCCAGGCCAGGCCGCTCCAGTCGTCGAGACTGCGATAGATGCCGGCGCTCTGCTCCAGCAGGGGCATGGCGTCGTCGAGGCGGCCCTGCACCCAGGCGACCACGCCCAGGCTGAGCATGGCCCCGGCCATGCCGCGCCGGTCGCCCAGGTCGCGGCTGATGGCCAGGCTCTGCTCGCCCAGCGCCTGGGCCTCGCGAAAGCGGCCGAGGTCTTCGACGATGACGCCGAGGTTGTCGAGGCCGCGGGCCAGGCCCCAGCGGTCGCCCACCTGCTCGAACAGGGCGATCGCCTGGCGGTAAAAGGCCTCGGCGTCGCGCGGGTCGGGGTAAAAGTAGCGCTTGACGCGGGCCAGGCTGCCCAGGGCCAGGGCCCGCTCGGCGCGGACGTCGTGCCCGGCCGCCTCCAGCTCGCCGATCAGGGCCAGGGCGCGGTGGATCGCCTCGATGCCCGGGTCGCGGCGGCCCTGCTCGATCAACAGATCGCCCCACAGGGCCAGCGCCTTGGGCAGCAGCAGCCGGGCGCCGAGGTGGGCGCCGGCGATCGCTTCCAGGCCTTTGACGGCGCGGCGCAGGGCCGTTTCGCCCTCTTCAAAGCGCACCCGCCAGGTGTAATAGAGGGACAGGCCGGCGATGCCCTGGGCCTGGCGGTCTACCAGGCCGTGGCCCACGGCCCACAGCCAGGCCGCCCGCGCGTTTTCGATCTCCAGGTCGAGCTCGTCCATCGCCTCGCGCTGGCGCGCCCCCTTCAGGTCGGCGGTCCAGCGCTCGAGGGCGTCGCTGTAGTAGGCGCAGTGGCGGTCGTGCAGGTCGAACCGGCGCTGGGGCGGGGCGGCGTCGAGCCGGCCGCGGGCGTACTGGCGCAGCAGCTCGTGCAGGCCATAGCGCCCCGCGCCGATGGGCTGGACGAACGACTTGTTGACCAGCGACAGCAGGTCGCGCGGGGTGGCGCCGGTGACGGCCAGGGCCGCCTGGTGGGTGAACCCGCCGCAAAAGACGGCCAGCCCCTGAAAGATGTCCCGCTCGCGCTCGTCGAGCAGGCGCCAGGAATAGTCGAACACGGCGCGGATGGAGCGCTGGCGGGTGGGCGCGTCGCGCCGGTCGGTCTCTAAAAAGTCGAGGCTGCGCTCGATCTCGGCGGCTATCTCGGCGGGCGACAGGACCTCGACCCAGGCCGCGGCGAGGAGGATGCCCAGCGGCAGGCCCTCGACCAGGCGGCAGATGTGGGCGACGGGCGACAGGTCTTCGGGGCGCAGCTCAAAGCCGGGCAGGACCTGCTTGGCGCCCTGGTGGAACAGCTCGACGGAAGAGTAAAAGTCGACCGCCTGGCCGGGGTCTTCGGCCGGGGCGACCGGCCTGGCGCCCATCCGCGTCAGCGGGCCGGGCGGCGTCCGCAGCCCCTGGAGGGGGTAGAGGTGCTCGCCCTGGACCTGGAGGCTGGCCCGCGAGGTGACCAGCAGCTTGACCTCGGGGGCGGCGGCCAGCAGGTCGGCGATCAGGCCGACCGTCTCCTGGGGCGAGGCGTCGTCGGTCAGGAGGTGCTCATAGTTGTCGAGGATCAGCAGGAGCTGCTTGCGGCGCATATAGTCGAGCAATTGGCCGCGCGGGCCCGACTGGGGCCGGCTGTCGGTGGCGGGGCGGATCTGGTAGCTGAGCGCCTCGGATATGGCCGGGATCACTCCCTGGCCGGAGGTGACCGAGGCCAGCGGGCAGAAAAAGACGCCGTGCTTGAAGGTCCCGGCCTGGGCCAGCTCCTCGGCCGCCCGGAGGGCCAGGCGGGTCTTGCCCACGCCGCCGGGGCCGAGCAGGGTCAGCAGCCGGCAGGCGGGGTCCTGGAGGCGGTCGCGGACCTCTTTCAGCTCCTGGCGGCGCCCGACAAAGGGGGTGGCCTGGGCGGGCAGGTTGTGGGCGGCGGCCGCGGCCGGGGCGGGCATCGACCACAGCGCGCCTCCGGCGGCGGGCAGGCCGGCCCGGATCTGCTCGTACAGGGCGGCGGTCTCGGCGTCGGGGGCCAGGCCCAGCTCCTTGTCGAGGATGCGGGCGCACTCGCGGTATTGGCGCAGGGCGGCGGAGCGCTGGCCGATCTGGGCGTAGAGGGCCATCAGCCGGCGGTGGGCCGGCTCGTGGAGCGGGTCGAGCGCCAGCCGGCGCCGGGCGTGGGGCAGGGCGGCCTGGGGGTCGCCGCGCCCCGCGTCGCCGGCGGGGCCGCCGGCCAGGTAGCCGTCGACCAGATGGTCGAGGGCGGCGGCCAGCTCCTGGCGCAGCGCCTCGGACTCGAAGAACTGCCAGTCGTCAAAGGCGACGCTGTCGCGCAGGGTTAAGCCCTCCATGAAATCGCCGCGGTAGAGGGCGACCGCCTCGGCCAGGGCGGCCAGGCACTCGGGGCAGAATTCGCCGACGGGGTGCCTGTCCTGGCTCGCCCCAGCGGGCCAGGGCCCGTGGGCGCCGGCGGCCCGGATGAGGCGGCGGAAACGGGCGACGTCGAGGGTGAAATCGGCGGCCGGGTCGGCGGCCACCTCCTGGCGGTCGATGAGCAGCCACTCGCCGCCGAGCGCTTTTTTGAGAAGGGACAGGTTGCGGCGCAGGACGCCCTGGGCGCGGCCGGCCTCCAGCTCGGGCCAGAGCATGGCCATCAGCGCGTCGCGGCTGACCGGCCCGGCCATGGCGACGTAGGCGGCCAGGGCCAGGATCTTGCGGGTATCGAATTGGAGGGGCACGCCGTCGCGCTCGAGGCGGGGCGGGCCGAACAGGAACAGCGCCAGGGCAGCCATGCGTCTCCTTTCCAGGGTTATTATAGCGGGCATTGGGGAAAAGGGCAAAAAAAGGCCCGTAACGCATTTCTAAACGCTGCCTGTAACGATCCCGGAATGCCCGGCTGCTATAATGGCTCCAGAAGTTGAGAATGGAGTGAGGAGGCAGACGATGCTCGGTTATATTCCACTGGGATTGATCATGGCAGGCAACGATCCGTACGGCCCGACCGGCGAGCTGGCCGGCAAAAAGCCGCGCGGCCTGTTTAGCCTGGACCGGCTGCGCCGGTCGCCGGCCCGCCGCCCGGCGCCCAAGGCGGTGAAGCAGCCCGAGCCGGCGCAGTGCCGCTGCGCGGCGTCGGGACAGCCGGTGCGTTAGTTTTCCACGAAACCGGGGGGGCGTGACGAGACCCGGTTTCTTACAGTGCTCTTTCTTTTGACCCGGCAGGCTCTTCGAGCGGAGCCTGCCGGGTGTTTTTTATTTGACCGTGGCGGCGGATGGCGGTACAATTCGGGGAAGGAGCCCGCTCCCGGCGGCTGACCTGTTGCTCCCGGCATCTGGCCTGTTGCTTCCGGTGGATCACAATCCGCCGGCTCGCCAATCGCTCCCGGTGGATTACAATCCACCGGAGGAGGAAGGGACCGATGTTCAAGCTATTTCAAAGAAAGCGCAAACCGCAGCAGGCCGCCGGACGCGAGGGCTCCCCGCCCGCCGGACGCGGGGGCTCCCCGCCCGCCGGACGCGGGGGGGACTATGGCGCCAACATTCCCGCCCTGCGCGCCCGCCTGAACGAGCTGGACCACGACAATCTGGTGGCGTTCATCCAGGCCAACTTTCCCGCCGTGATCGACCAGATCTCGCCGGCGATGGGCAAATCGGACAAGATCGATGAGCTGCTGGACTATTGTCGGAGGGAAGTGCGGTTGGACGCGCTGGAAGCGGCGCTCGCCGCCTACCGGCCGCCGCCGCTCCGGCGGCTGGCCGGGGCCAACATGGACATCGACCTGGCCTCGCCGCCGGGGACGATCGCCTGGCCGCAGGACCGCTGCCCGTGGAACGAGGCCGAGGGGACCGGCGAGCATCGCTGCGCGGTCAAGGGCGTGTCGATCTGCCGCTACTTCCGGGGCGTCGAGTTCCTCGATACGGTAGTCTGCGCCTTCCACCTTCCAGGAAGCTCGGAAGCTTCCTGGAAGGTCTGATCAGCGCCCCTCTAGCCAGGCCAGGGCCGCCTCGAGCTGCGAATCCCGGCCCTCCAGCAGCAGGGCCCGGTCGAGGGCCGCCTCCACGTCGGGGACCACCCCGTTGTCTTCCAGCACCCGCCCGGCGGGCGTCTGCGACTGGCCGTCGGGATAGGAGAGCAGGGCGCCGGCCGGCAGCGGCGCGACGATCATCGTCAGGCAGCGGCCCGGCGTCTGCGCGCCGGCGATCGTGGCCCGCCCCATCGCCTGGAGGCTGCCGGCGAACTCTTCGCTCGACGAAGCGCTCAGCTCGTCGACCAGGATGACCACCTTGCCCAGGTAAGGGTCGTCCACCGGGTCGAGATAGACCGCTTCCAGCCAGTCGCGGTGCTGGTAGCGCATGAACAGCTTGAACTTGCCCACCAGCTTGCCGGCGATCGCCTTGCGCACCGGGAACGCGCCGCCCGGGTTGCCGCGCAGGTCGATGATCAGCGCCGGCGCATCATCCATGCCGTCGATCGCCGCCAGCACGCCGTCGAGGGCGGCCGGCACAAAGCCGGAAAAGCGCAGGTAGCCGATGCCGCCCGCCAGCCGCCTGACCTCGATATCGGCGCAGGCCGGCGGCAGGAGCGGATCGATCTGGGCGCAGGCGCCGCTGCTGCGCGGGGCGAGCCGCAGGGCGGCCCGCTGCGGCCGGCCCTCGGCGTCGAGGTAGTCGACGATCACCTCGGCGCCCGCCTCCCCGTACAGCAGGCTGCGCATGCCCTGGATCCCGTCGCCCCGCCGGTTGCGCTCGTTGTTGGGCGGCAGCTTGAGCGACTCGGCGGTCAGCTCGTCCAGCGTCCGGCCGGCCACCGAGGTCACCACCAGCCCGGTCCGCAGCCCGGCCTTCTCCGCCGGCGACCCTGCGTCGACCCGGGTGATCACCGCCTGGCCCTCCAGCAGCCGCAGGTCCATGCCCGGCGATCCGCCGGAAAAGGTCATCAGGTCCATCTGCTCGGCCAGCTCCGCGGGCATGGCCACCAGGTGCGACACCCCCAGCTCGAACAGCATCGGGTTGATCACCTGCCGCCAGAACGTGTCGTCGTCCTCCACCGTGGCCAGCTTTTGGCGGTACTCGTCGCCGATGGCCCGCCAGTCCTTGCCGCCAAAGGTCGGATCGAAATATTTGTCGTTGACCGTCTTCCACGCCGCGTCCAGGATGGCCGCCCGCTCGGCGGCGGTCAGCCTGGTCGGCAGGACGGCCGACGCCGTGGCAGCGGGCAGCGGCGTCGGGGTGGCCCCTCCGCCGCAGCCGGCCAGCAGCGCCCAGCACGCCAGCAGCAATATCGTCACAGCAATCGGCCTGCTTTTCACCTTCTCCTCCTCCCCCTCCTTCCAGGAAGCTCCGAGCTTCCTGGAAGGTCCGCCTCACTTGACCCCCACGAACAGCCCGTAGCCGAAATAGTCGGCCAGCCCTTCCCTGCGCGCCCGCTCGGCCGACCGGTCGACCATGGCCGGGCGGATATCGACGCCGGTCACCCGGCAGCCGTACCGCCTGGCCAGGTAACAGGGGGTGACCCCGGCCCCGCAGCCCACGTCGAGCACGCGCCGGCCCGGCCCGATGTGGCACAGCTCGACCAGCCAGTCGGTGGCCCCCACGCCGCCCAGGTGCTTGGTGAGCCCTACCTCGGCGGCGAAATCGAAAAAGGTCTGTTCTGCCGCAGCCATGTTAGCCTCCTAACCCCCGCCGCTCGACCATCCCGGCCACCCCCAGCGCCGTCCCCAGCCCGGCCAGCAGCCCGGCCACGAACCCCAGCGCGACCCTCACCCCGCCCTCTCCCAGGGGGAGAGGGAGGCAGGCCACGGGCCCCAGGACGGCCAGCAGCACTCCGGCCGCCGCCAGCGCCGCCCCCCAGCCCATCTTGGCCTGCGCACTGATCCTGAGCAAAGGCTTCATCGTTCTTCCTCCTCCTACCGGTTGTCCCCAGTATAGCCGCCCGGTGGGTGATTTGTCATCCCCCAGATGGGTGATTTTTACCTTCCAGGAAGCTTCCGAGCTTCCTGGAAGGGGGAGGAAACAGGGCGGCCACGGGGGGCCGCCCCTACAAAAGCCCTCAAAACCACCCCTTGACACCCCCCGCCTCAGGTGATATAATACCCATGCCGACCACCGGCTCCGTCCTGGCCGGACCTCTCCACTCCCGGCGCCCCGGCCCGCCCCGACCGAGCTCACCGGCCGGCAAAGGAGACAACAGCATGAAACGCGCAGTCGTCCTGCTTTTCCTGGCAGCCCTTCTCGCCGCCTGCGGCCGGCCGGCCAAGCCCGCCCGCATCGCCTTTGCGTCAATGCGCGACGGCAACGCCGAGATCTATGTCATGAACGCCGACGGCACAGACCAGACCCGGCTGACCGACAACTCAACTTACGACTACGGCCCCACCTGGTCGCCCGACGGCCGCCGCATCGCCTTCGAATCAAAGCGCGACGGCAACCTGGAGATCTATGTCATGAACGCCGACGGCTCCGGCCAGACCAATCTCACCAACACCCCGGCCGACGAGCGCCTCCCCGCCTGGTCCCCAGACGGCAAGCGCATCGCCTTTATCTCCGACCGCGACTCGCCTCCCGGTGCAGGCTTTTCCGACAAGGCCAACGTGGAGATCTATGTGATGAATGCCGACGGTTCGAATGTAGTGAATCTCACCAACAGTCCGTCCTGGGACTGGGATCCGGCCTGGTCCCCCGACGGCGCGCGCATTGCCTTCTTCACCCAGGACGCTCAAGAGGCCGCGCTCTACGTCATGAACGCCGACGGCTCCAATCAGACCCGCCTCGCCTTTGGGCTAACCTCCTCGTTCAGCCACCCTGCCTGGTCGCCTGACGGTACGCTCATCGCCTTTGTCCACATCCATCTCCCCGACCATGAGATCTGTGTCATGCCTGTACCTGAGCCGCAGGCGCAGGTGAGCGCCGACCGTTCCAACTGGACCTGCCTAACCGACAGCGCAGCCGAGGAATCTTGGCCCACCTGGTCGCCCGACGGCAAGCGCATCGCTTTCGACTTGGAGCGCGACGGCAGCGAAGAGATCTATGTCATGAACGCCGACGGCTCGAATCAGGTGAATCTCACCAACCACTCGGCCGACGACGGGTGCCCTGCCTGGTCACCCTAGCTCCTCCCACACCTTCCAGGAAGCTTTGAGCTTCCTGGAAGGTACAGGGCGACCACAAGTCAGGGCGGCCACAAGTCAGGGCGGCCACAAGTCAGGGCGGCCACGGGGGGCCGCCCCTACCCTTTTGACAAAAAGGGGAGAAACGACGATAATACACCCATCCTGCGCGCACAAGGAGGTTGCTATGGAAATGATCCCGATTAACCCCGAGCAAGGCGTGCCCCGCAGTCTGGAGACGCTCCACCTGGAGGCGGGCACCGCCAGGCCGAAGGGGTTCGCGCCGGCGGGCGGCGGCGATCCCTTTACCAATTTCCAGGTGGTGTCCGACGCGCTGTCGGTGTCGCTGGCCGCCAAGCTGGGCCTCAGCGCCATTTTCAACGGGAGCGTCAGCGCCAACGACAAGGGCTTTTGCTTCGACGCCATGACCTACACCGACCGCTACGCCGAGACGCCGGTGGCCGGGGGGGTGGTCGGCACCCGCTACGGGGTGGGGCTGCGGGTGCTGCTGCGGGTGCGCGACCTGTCGGTCAACGCCTCGCTGAACATGGGCATGGTGGGGGCCGCCGTGGCGCTGGGCCGGGCGCAGGCCACCTACGAGATCAAGGGCCTCGGCCTGGGCCCCGGCATCCTGTCGCTCATCCTGGGCGATCTGTCTGCGCTGGGCGATTTCACCTACGAGACCTATCTCAAGCTGAACAGCACGGTGGTCAAGAAGGTGGCCGACTATATCAAGGCCAACAAGGACACGCTCAACGCGGTGGCGGTGTCGATCGCCGTGGTGCGCCCGCTCGACTATGGCGGCCAGGCGCGCGCGACCTACTATGCCATGCGCCAGCTCGCCGGGGGGCGGGCGTTGGGCCGGGCGCTGGACAAGGCGCCGCCGGCCATCGACCGGGAGACGATCCGCAGTGTGTATATCGTGCAGACCGGCAGCGAGGATCTGACCGCCGGCCCGGGCGACGAGGCGAGGAGAGCGGCGGAAGACTGGCTGAGGTTCTAGCCGGCGCGGCCCAAGCGGAAAGAGATGTGGTGAGCACAAGGAGGCTTGCATGAACATGATCCCGATCAATCCCGTCAGAACCAAGAGCGGCGCGCTGGCGGTGCTGGTGGCCGAGCTGGGCGAGGAGCGGGCCAGGCCCACGCCGCTGCCGCCCGGCGCCGATCCGTTCGAGTCTGGCCACGTGGACATGGGCGCCCTGTCGGTGTCGCTGGCCGCCTCGTTGAACGTCGGGACTATTTTTGGCGGCAGTCTCAGCGCCAACGACAAGGGCTTTTTCTGGGACATCGGGGCGTATACCGACGTGCCGGACGACGATCCGGCGCCGGGCGGGATTACGGCCACGCGCTGGGGGGTGGCCCTGCGGGTGCTGCTGCGGGTGCGCGACCTGTCGGGGAGCGCCTCGCTGGGCATCAGCATGGTCGGGGCGGCGGTGGAGCTGAACATGGCCCAGGCCAGGTACGAGATCCTCGGGCTGGGCATCGGCATCGACGGGCTGCTGCTGGTGCTCGACGAGCTGCCCGCCCTGGGCGATTTCACCCACGAGACCTATCTCAAGCTGAACGGCGCGGTCATGAAAAAGATGGCCGACTATATCCGAGACAATGTCGGCGCGCTCCATCCCCAGCCGCTGGCCGTGGAGGTCGACCGCGACCTGGATCCCGGCGCGCGGGCGCGCGCTACGGTGTACGCCATCCGGTCGATCGCCGACGGGCAGACGCTGGGGGCGGCGCTGGAGCTGGCGCCGGTGGGCCTCGACCGCGCGATGATCCGCGGCGTCTACCAGGATCGCACCGGCAGCCAGGAGCCGGCCGCCATCCCGAGCGACACGGCGCGGCGCGAGGCGCGAGCTTGGCTAAAGGTCTAAACCGCGAGACGCAGGAGATCTGGGACGCCAACGCCCGCTTCTGGGACGCCCGCTTTGGCGAGGGGAACGACTTTCAGCGGACGCTGATCGGCCCGGCCACCGAGCGGCTGCTGGCGCTCAAGCCGGGCGAGCTCGTGCTCGACGCGGCGTGCGGCAACGGGGCGTTTTCGCGGCGGATGGCCGAGCTGGGCGCCCAGGTGGTGGCCTTTGACTTTTCGGCGCAATTCCTGGAGCTGGCCCGGGCGCGGACGGCCGGGCGGGGAGCCCTGGCCGGGCGGATCGACTATCACCTGATCGACGCGACCGACGAGGGGCAGGTGCTGGCGCTGGGGGCGGGCCGTTTCGACGCGGCGGTGTGCACCATGGCCCTGATGGACATGGCCGAGATCGAGCCGCTGCTGTCGGCGGTGGGCAAGCTGCTCAAGCCGGGCGGGCGGTTTGTCTTTTCGCAGACCCACCCCTGCTTCAGCACGACGACGATGCGCAAGTCGGCGGAGGAGGAGGACCGGGGCGGCGAGCTGGTGACGACCTACGCGGTCAAGATCAGCCGCTACATCACCCCGGCGACGGGCAAGGGGCTGGGGATGATCGGCCAGCCGGCGCCGCAGTACTATTTTGACCGACCGCTGAGCGCGATCCTGGGCGCCTGTTTCGCGGCGGGGTTTGTGCTCGACGGGCTGGAGGAGCCGGTCTTTCCCGAGGGGGCCGAGGGGAAGCGGGCTTTTTCGTGGGAGAATTTCCGGGAGATCCCCCCGGTGATGGTGTGCCGGTTGGTTAAAAAGACCTGACAGGTCTTCACGCAGATCCCCTTTGGGTGCCAATCGCGACCGTACTTGGCACGAACGGCCACCTGTGGTACACTGGCGCACAGCGCACGCGCGCGAGGCGACGCCGTGCCAGCCCGGGAGGCGCCCTTGAAGCTACACCTTGGCAAACCGGTACACAGCCCGCTCGGCCCGCCCGAGGGAGAGGGATGGCGGCGCATCCATTCGCCCGGCCCGCGCCTGGGCCTCCTGGCGGCCTGCCTGGCCGGGCTCCTTCTTCCTACCGTGCTGTGCCTGGGGCTGGGCGCCCTGTCGTGGCTTGCCTCGCGCAGCATGTTGGTCGGTTCGGCCGGACCCGGTTCGGCGCCGTGGATCGCCCCGGTCTTGCCGCTGCTTCTCACCATTCCCCTGCACGAGCTGCTGCACGCCGCCGGCTATCCCGACCACGGGCTATCGTCGAAAACCATGCTGATCGTCTGGCCGGCCCGGCTCCTCTTTGCCGTCTACTATGACGGCTGCATGTCGCGCCGCCGGTGGCTGGCCATGCGCCTGGCGCCCGCGTTCTTCCTGTCGCTCGTCCCGGCCGGACTGCTGGCCCTGTTCCACTATGTGCCGGTCAGCGCGGGGCTGGATATCGCCCTTCAGGTCCTGATGCTGGTCAACGGCATCGGCTCGGGGGCCGACCTCGTGGCCGCCGTGATCGTATGGAGGCAGGCGCCTGCCGGGGCGGTGATCGGCTTTCACGGCGGCCGGGCCTACTGGCGCCCGGCCGACATACTCAACGACGCCAAGGCGAGGTTGTTTGCGGCATGAGATACGATCCAGCTCTCCATCATCGCCGGTCGATCCGCCTGCAAGGGTACAATTATGCCCGTTCGGGGGCCTATTTCGTCACCATTTGCACCGAGAACCGAGAATGCCTGTTGGGCGAGATCGTCGCAGCCGAAATGAGGCTGAGCGATGCCGGGCAGATGGTGCAGACCGTATGGGACCAGCTTCCCGATCATTACCCAGGCGTCGATATTGACGAATTCGTCGTCATGCCCAACCACATCCATGGCATCATCGTCCTGTCGGATGTAGGGGCAACCCCCTGTGGTTGCCCCGATCCGGTGCCGCCGGGTGTAGGGGCAACCCCCTGTGGTTGCCCCGATCCAGGGCAGGGGTCAGGGCAGGCACGGGGGCCAGGGCA
>DAOUGI010000034.1:0-8772 GCA_034429215.1 Anaerolineae bacterium
GCCTGGCCTTGTCCTCGTCGATCGGGCCGCGCTCGCCGGCGGTGGGCAGGCGCATGTTGCCCATGCCAAGGGTTGAGATGCTCAGGTCGTGAAACGGTTTGTAGATCATCAGGCACCATCCTTTGTCGAATTGGCGGCGATCGGGCCGCAGGGCAGGTCCGGCGGTGGGTATATTATGCGCGCGAACCGGTTCCTTGTCAAACCGGCCGTCGCCGGGGCCGCCCGGCTGCCTGGGGGTGCGAGGGCTGAGTGAGGAAATAATGGCGGTTTTTGGCAGCCGGCGATCTGGCAATGGCAGCTTGGGTGCGGTATCCTGGGTGCAGGCTCGAAAGCCAAGAGTCTGACAAGGAGACGGAAATGAAACCAAGACTGCATTGCCCAAGCTTTTCGGTTCTGTTGATGCTTGCCCTCGTGGCAGCGATGCTCGCCGCCGGCTGCGGGGCCGAGCCGAGCCCCACACCGGTCCCGCCCACCGGCACCCCGCTCCCACCCACAAACACCCCCATCCCGCCCACCAGCACCCCGGTTCCGCCCACCAGCACGCCGGTCCCACCCACCGGCACGCCGGTGCCACCCACCAGCACGGCGCCGGCCGCCGCCGCGACGCCGGCCGCGGAGATACCCCCCGAAGATCTGCTGACGCTTCTCGCCCTGGCCGATTCCTTGTACAACTCGGGCGATTACCTGATGGCCGCAGCGATCTATGCCGAGATGCTCGGCTACTCTCCCGACCCCAGGCTCTATTCTCTGCGGGCGGACGCGTACGACCGGTTGGGAGATTTCGACGCCGCGGCCTCTGACTATATGCAGGCCGTTGACCTGGGCCTGCAAGATCCCGGCGTTCTGAACAACCTCTGCTGGGATCTGGGGATCACCGGCCAGGCGGAAAAGGCCCGGCCCTACTGCGAGCAGGCCGTCGAGGCCAGGCCGGCCGCCAATAGCCGTGACAGCCGCGGGGTGACCTATGCCCAGTTGGGGATGCTCGAGGAGGCCGCCGCCGATTTCCAGGCCATGGTGGACGATCTGAAGGGCAGCACAGACCCGAGCGAAAAGGCGATGGCCGCCGAGCGTCAGGAGTGGATCGCTTTGCTGGAGGAAGGCGTGAGCCCGATCACGCCCGACGTGCTGGCCAAGCTTCGCGGCGACACCAGCGCCGTGGCCGCCCCGTCGACGCCCGTCCCCAGCGCCATGGCCGTGCCCCGTTCTACCCTGGAAAGGTCTGCCCGCGCAGAGGGGTTTACCTTCGGCGAGCCGGGTATCTCTGGCGGCGAGGAGACGCTCACGGGGACCATGGAGACAGACTCGTGCCAGGTGGTTCTAAGGCTGGTTGGGCCAGAGGCGGATCTGACCGCGGCCTCGCTGCAGATCGGCGGCTGCTCTGACGACGACAAGTTCGGCCTCGCCTACTGGTTCATGGCCGGGCTCTTGCCCGGCGAGCGAGAGAGGGGCAAGGCCGTCGTCTACATGGTGCTGGGCTATAACCACGTCATGCAGGGCGACATCGAGACCACCGGCGAGCAGGAGATCGGCAACGCGGTCTTTGAGGCCAGGCGCTCGGCGGATCCGGCGCCCGTCCTGGAGATCACCGCGCGCTTTGAGTGACCGGCTGTCTTGAGCGGCGGTGGAGACGCTCCCACGGGGGACCGTGGGAGCGAGGGAAACGGCCCGGCCTGTCAGCCGCCGCTCTGCTGCATTGTAATGACCACTTTTCCCCGGGCGTGCCCTTTGGCATAGTACCGGAAAGCTTCGAGGATCTCGCTCAACGGGTAGCGCCTGTCTATCACCGGCCTTACCTCGCCGGCCTCGATCAGCTCTTTGATAAAGATCAGGTCCTTTTGGCTCGCCTTGCCCGATATGATGGCAATCTCCTTGCCGTCCTTCCGGTAGTTTTCCGGCCCGATGACCGCCTCCTGGAACAGCCGCACCGGCGAGCCGCTCGCGGTGCTGACATAGATCCCCTTGGGGCTCAGGGCGCGCTTGATGGCATAGATCGAGCGGGTTTTCCTGACGGCGAGGATCAGGTCATACTGCTGCCCGTTTTTGGTAAAGTCTCTCAGTGTATAGTCGATGGCGCGGTCGGCGCCGAGCGAACGGACCATCTCCTGGTTCAGCGTGCCGCACACGGCGGTCACATCGGCTCCGTAGTATTTGGCAATCTGCACGGCAAAGGTGCCGATGCCGCCCGACGCGCTGTAGATCAGCACCTTTTGAAACGGCTGGATCCGGCCCGTGTCGCGCAGGCCAAACAGGGCCACCAGCGCCGCTTCCGGCACGGCCGCTGCTTCCTCGAACGACAGGTTGGCCGGTTTCGGCGCCAGGGCGTTTTCTGGGACGCAGACATACTCGGCATAAGCGCCCTTGCCGCAGCCAAACAGGTCGCCAAACACCTCGTCGCCCGGCTTGAGCTGGGTCACGTTCCTGCCGACCGCCTCGACCTGCCCGGCCATGTCGTTTCCGGGTATCGGCTCGTTCAGGCCGGCGGTCGCGCCAAGCGCCAGGCGCAAGGGGAACAGCTTGGGGCTGACCAGGATCAGGTTGTTGTAGGTGATGGATGAGGCGCACACCCGCACCAGGACCTGGTCGTCGTTGGGGACGGGTTTTGCCACCTCTTCCAGTCTGGGGAAGAGTCTGGGCCGTCCGTTTTTTCTGCACACGAGCGCTTTCATGGGCACTCCTCCCTCGGGCGATTGCTTACCTATACGGACTTTAGTTTGACGGGTTGCTGTCCAACTGCGCCCGCGCGGCAGCCGGCTATCTGGAAGTAGAGGGAAGGCTCAAAGGCCGGCGGCCGAACACCAACCTGCGGCTGCCCGCCGCCGGCCGGAGTGCTTTTCAGGAGTACCGGCGCCGTCTAAAACAGGCGCCGGACGGTCTGCCGGAGTTATGATGCTTCAAGCTCGATAATCTTGTACTCGTTCTTGCATGGTCTGCCATGAGCGACGTGGATTTCACCTGTGCCCAGCTCGGCGACCCAAGAATAGATGGTGCCAAAGGGCTCAGACCTAGTCTCGCCATGATCGCACAGGCCCATCTCATGGTCGCTGCATAGCCTCTTGGCCGCATCCAGGTCGATCTGGCCCTTGTGGGCATCGTACCAGGCCGGGATGCGTTTCTTGTGTCGATAGACGATGTTGTCCTGGCCAAGGGCGTGCTCAAGGCCGCCCATC
This sequence comes from Anaerolineae bacterium, assembly GCA_034429215.1. GTDB lineage: Bacteria > Chloroflexota > Anaerolineae > JAAYZQ01 > JAAYZQ01 > JAFGOG01. Next base: position 3,168 of record DAOUGI010000034.1, read on the forward strand.
TCTGGCGATTGGAACAGGTTGATGGCTGCCAGCATGCCGTCTTTTGTAAAGGCGACATCTACGCCCTCGGGCGCGGCCTCGACACGAGCGATGCGCCCTTCTTTGTCGGCAAGCAGGTACGAAATGCCCTCGTGGTGTGGAATGCGCTTGAGGTAATCTACCGCACTCGGCGTATCGGAAAAGTTATCCAGAACCCAGCGGGTGACGACGTTCATCCGCAGACCCGGCTGTGGCTTGTTCAGATACCAAATCGCGGCGCCAGCCATCGCCAGCCCTGCTTCGTTGACGCCGTCATATCGCCCTGGATCTGCGAATCCGAACCCGATGCTCCGCAGGCCGTTCTTGGGACTCGTTCTGAAACAGGTCACCCACTCCTGATCCTCATCCATCCAGTCGTGATTACGTGCAAAGATCGTCCGACCATTTCGACATCGAGTCCCGGAGACAGCCACCACATTGCAGGCCGACTGCCCCCAGTACGTCACCGTCATGTTCGACAGGACCAGCTCATAGTCGCTCTGGCACGCATCGGCGAGTCCCCGGATCTCTTCGAGGAACCCCGGCGCGTGAACGGCGATCTCGCGCTCACATGCCTTGACGAGCGCAAGCTTGGCCTCAGTTGGCTGTGCCCACCACCCGTTGAGCTTGTTCTCAGACACGATTCGTCCGTATTCCAGACCCAGCTCATAGTATGAACCTGCTATTTCAACGCTTCGCATGAAATCTTGCTCCTTTGAACGTGCGGCGTTCATTACCTGACCGGCATTCCCACCCGGCAAGGTCGCCTGCTACCCCCTCATGTGGCGAGCTCTTGAACAAAGGCCGCGTCGCGGGATTGTGCCAGACCCGGTGGCTGCCTTTCCCCTGGCGTAACTCCATGCAGCCCAGCTCTCGCAACCGCCGAGCGAGGTCGCGGTAACGCATCAGACCCTGACCAAAGCTTCAATAGTCTGCGGGCGATCGGTCAGAATGGGCCGCAGCGCTGGGGGGATGTCTCTTCCGAGTTCACTCCAGGCTGCTACCAACGCATCCAAAGCTTCCTGAACGTTGGCCTGGATTTCGTCGGGCGTTCGTCCTTCTGTCACCAGTCCTGGCACGTCAGGGCTGGTGATGGTGTAGACGCCACCGGGATTGGGCTCAAGGTACAGCCGAATGGTATGCAGGCCCATCAGATTGCCTCCTTAACACCTGCCCTCATTTTACCACGTATCGGGCCAGAAGTGCAAGGGGCCCATCTAGGACGGGCTTTTTTACATAAGGGGCGGATGGCGGGGGGCGAGCCCACCGCCAGGGCCGGCGTCAGCGCGGCCCCAGGTGGACGGTGATCCGCTCGATGGTCCCGTCGCGGCGGAAGAGGCGGCCGCTCGTCTCGGGGTCCAGGCGGAGGCCGTCGATCCGGCGCAGGTCCCCGCCGGCGCAGGCCACCTCGATCCGGTCCTCGCCGGAGCGGACGTACACGATCGGCGTCTGGCAAAAGGTGTAGGCCAGCGAGCCGGGCGGCAGCTCGATCGACCGCTCTTGGCCGCGCACGTCGATGTAGGTGAAGGCGCCCCCCTCGGCGGCGAGCTCGCCCTCGCGCAGCAGGAGCGGGTCAAAATAGAGCGCTCCCCCCTCCACGAACGCGCCCAGCTCGGCCGTGCGGGCCAGGATCTCTTCCTTCACCTGGCCGGTCATGCCCGGCTGCTTGGCGCCCTGGCCCGCCGGGGTGTGCGAATAGGGGTCGGTCGGGAACGCCCCGTAGACGTCCGGCGGCTTGTTCAAGCCGAGCCCGCCGCGGATGTCATAGTAGGCGTCGATCAGCGCCCCGACGGTCGAGGCGGGCTCGCCCTGGGCGCGGGCGCGCAGCAGCGTTTCCTGGACGGCGAGCAGCAGCTTGGAGACCATGTGCCAGTAGATGCTGCCCAGGCCCTCGTAGGCGAAGAACGTGCCGGAGCGGCCGGTGAACGAGGCGTGGTGGAACACGGCCTCGAACAGGTCGAGGATGGCGCCGTGCTCGGCGTCGACGAGAGCGGCGTACTCGTCGCGCTCTCGCAGGGCGGCCAGGGCGCGCTCGACGTCCCCGGCGTTGCGAAAGCTGCCCGGAAAGTGGCACACGCCGGTTTCGTCCCGCACGACGAGGGTGGCGTCGCCCCGCTCCAGGAGCGCGGCGAGCAGCGCCGACCGGCTCACCAGGTCGGGCGGCAGGCGGTTCTTGTCCAGAAAGCCGGGCAGGTCCCGGTCGGGGTAGAGGATGTAGCTGTGCTGGTCGGCGCGGTACAGGGCGCTCTGCCGCAGGCCGGCCAGCAGGGCGAGCGACTCGCCCGCCGAGAGCAGCCCGGAAGAGAGGATGGCCACCTGCCCTTCGAGCATCTCGACCAGGCGGCCGGCCGCCGCGCTGCCCTCGCCGAGCCGCAGGACGTTGTAGGCGTGGTACAGCCCGTCGTCGCGCCTGTTCTCCCGCAGGGTGTGCTCGATGTACTGCCGGACCAGCTCCAAAAAGCCCAGCAGCTCATCCCGGCCCAGGCCGGCCAGGTCCCCTGAAAAGCCGTCGCGGTAAAAGCCCTGCCGGTAGCCGTCGCCCGCCTGCCCCAGGCCGTCCATGACGGCGCGGCGGCGCCGATCGTCGAAGGAGGACCGCAGAGCGCCCTGGTGGCTGCGCAGGACCCGGTGCATGGCGTCGAGCTCGGCTTTCACCTCGCGGGTCACCTCCAGGCCGGCCGCCCCGCATTCCGACAGCAGGCGCTGGATTAAGACGACAAAGCGCCGCAGGTAGCACAGGGTGACCACCGACAGCCCCTTGCCCGACAGGGCGTTGTTGGCGTCGTTCCACTCGGGGCGCTGGGTGTTCATCCAGATGCCGCCGCCGGGCACGAAATTGGCCAGCTTGGCCAGTAGCAGGATCAGCAGCTTTTCGGCCAGGCTGACGTGCAGGACGCGGCCCTGGGCGTCCAGGACCAGCCTGCCGTCCGTGCCCATCTCGGCGACGAGCGCGTCGATCCGGCCGTCCAGGTCAGCGTCGAACAGGATGGTGTTGTACCAGTCTCGCAGGAGCATGGGGTAGGGCTTGATCCGGTAGGGCACGTTGGCGTGGCTAAAGATCCGGCGGCCCAGCAGGGCGTGCAGCCGGCCGGGGTGGTACTTGACCGATATTTCCAGCAGCTTGAGCAGGTAGACGATCTGGTGATCGCTCCAGTAGCCGATGTTGGCCCAGGCGCTGCCCGGGCTCGGCTTTTCCCACTCGATGCCGCCGCGGGTCACCCGGTAGGGGTTGTATCCGTCGGCGGTGGTGGCGCAGGCAAAGCTGCAGATCATGCTTTCCACGAACTCGGGGTAGGAGCAGGCCAGCGGCTCCCAGTTTTGAAAGATGTCGCGCCAGTTGCCCTCATAGTCGAGCGCCCGCGAGCCGTCCGGCTTTTTGACATTGATCGAGAAGCGGTTCCAGGGGCGGCTGGGGTCGCCGTGCCTGCGGCTGAAGGTGAGCGGCAGGTACTGGCGGACCAGCCGCTCCAGGTCGGCCGACCCGGCGCCCGCCGCGCGGGCCAGCAGCTCGTGGAGGTCGACCTCGTCGGGCAGCGCCTCGAAAAACTCCCGGCCGGCCTCGAGGGCGGGCCGGCTGCGCGCCGCGACATAGTCGCGCAGGCCGGCCGTGGCGATCCGGTAGCCGCCGGCAAAGACGCCGCCGCGCATGATGTTAAACAGGGTGTTGGAAAAGTGGTGGGCCGCGCCCGGACGGTCGCCGGTCCACTGCAGGCCGTCGGCGCCGGCGACCAGGGCGACGAGCTCCTTCGTGCCCCGGGCGATGTCCTGCTCGAGCCGCGCCGCCAGCCCGGCCCGGTCGCCTCTCAGCGCGCCGATCAGCGAGGCCAGGCGGCCATGGTCCTGGTTCACCTCGGCCACGATGTGCCAGCAGCGCTCTTCAGCGGGGGCGAGGTCGAGCCGGGCGTGGGCCAGGTAGGCGCCGCGCCGGCCGCGCACGTCGGTCTCCTGGACGATCGCCTCGCCGCGCTCAAAGGCGGCCACCTGGCGCGAGGAGAGGAGGCAGCGGGCGCCGTCCAGCCCGACCTGCCACGCCGTGGCGGCCCGCAGCGATTCGCTCGGCTCGGCCAGGTCGGTCAGGCTCGAGCTGAGGGCAAAGACGGCCAGGCCGGTGTGCGGATCGAGCTCGCTCCGCTTGTAGGCGTCGAGGAGGTTGCTGAACAGCCGCTGCGTCTGCTCGGTGACGCCGTAGGGCAGGATGTTCTGCACGCCGTCGATCAGGGCCACCGAGCAGCCGTCGCCCGACTCGTCTTTCAGCCAGGAGGTCTTGACAAACCCGTACCGGTCGCTGGTCCGCCACGCGTAGCGGTAGGTCAGGCCCAGGTCGTGGTTGGTCTCTTCAAAGACCAGCTTGTCGCCGCAGACGTTCTTGTACAGGCTCCTGTCCACCCGGTACAGCCCGGCGTAGCGCGGCGAGAACGGCTCCCACAGGCAGGTCCGCCGGCCCCTGGCGACCAGCAGGACCGCCTTGTGCCCCGTGTCGCCGCTGCCGGCGGCGATCTTGTCGTCGGTGTCGTAGGGGAACAGCGCCGAATCGGCGCTGCGCCGCCCGCAGGTGAGCCCGCCGGTGCTGGAGATGAACAGCCAGTGGTCAGAGCTGCTGACGATCGACATGAAAAAGGGGTCCATGCGGTCGTAATTTCGGAGGCGATAGTACTGCTCGCCGAGCAGCGACACGTATTCGCCGCCGACGCGGCCGCCTCCGTCGCGATAGGCGCACTCGCCGATGTACAGGGCGCTCATGGTCACCTCTCTTCTGCCCCGCCGCGCGGGCCGGGCGCTACAGCCGGGCCGTCAGCTCGGCAAAGGCCCGCTGCAGCCGGCGGGTGACGGGCCCGGGGCTGCCGTCGCCCACCGGGCGGCCGTCTATGTCGACCACGGGCATCACTTCCAGGAACGTGCTCAGGATCATGCATTCTCGCGCCTGTTCCAGCCGGCGCTCGAGGATCGGGAACTCGACGACGGGGATGCCCAGCCCGCGGCACAGCTCCAGCACCGTCTGCCGGGTGACGCCGGCCAGGACGTACTGGCTGAGGGGCGGGGTGACCAGCGCCCCGTCGAGCAGCGCGGCGAAATTGGTGTGGGTGCCCTCGGTGACGGCGCCGTCGCGGACGAACACCGCCTCTTCGACGCCCAGCTCCTTGGCCCGCTGCCCGGCCAGCACGCTGGGGAGCAGGGAGATCGACTTGATGTCGCAGCGCGCCCAGCGGATGTCGGGCAGGAGGGCCACCTTGACGCCCGCCTGCTGCTGGTCGGTGGGCGGCGTAAAGGGCGAGGCGGTGGCATAGACGGTCGGCGCGATCGGCGGGTCGGGGAAGGGGCGGCTGCGCGAGCCTGCCCCGCGGGTGACATGGAGGTAGACGGTGGCGTCGCCGCCGGCCAGGCCGTTGTCGCCGACGAGCCGCTCGGCCACCGGACCCAGCGAGGCCGCGTCGAGCCCGCCGATGCCCAGCTCGCGCAGGCTGCGGGCCAGGCGCTCCAGGTGGGCGTCGAGCTTGAAAAAGCGGCCCCGGTAGGCGCGGATGACTTCGTAGGCGCCGTCGGCGAGCAAAAACCCCCGGTCGTCGGGGGAGATGCGGATCTGATCCTG
>DAOUGI010000035.1:0-9434 GCA_034429215.1 Anaerolineae bacterium
GCCATGCCCGCCGGAGGCACCCTGACCGTCGAGACGGCCAACGTCGTCCTCGACGAGGCCTACGCCGAGCTTCACCTGGAGGCGCAGCCGGGCGAGTATGTCATGCTGGCCGTCAGCGACACCGGCACCGGCATGGACGACGAGGTCAAGGCCCGCATCTTTGAGCCCTTTTTCACCACCAAAGAGCCGGGACACGGCACCGGCCTGGGCCTGGCCAACGTCTTTGGCATCGTCAAGCAGGGCCGGGGCCAGATCGAGGTCCACAGCCAGGTGGGGCGGGGGACCACCTTCAAGATCTACCTGCCCCGCGCCCAGGGCGAGCCGCCGGCCACCGAAGCCCCTGCCCGCCCCCTCCCGGCGGCCCCCGACCGCCCGATCCGTGGGACCGAAACGGTGCTGCTGGTCGAAGACAACGCGCCGGTCCGCGAGCTGACCGCGCGCGTCCTCGAATCGTGCGGCTACCAAGTGTTGGCCGCGGCCGACGCCATGGAGGCGCTCCAGATCGGCGAGCGGCACGACGGCCCCATCCACCTGTTGTTCACCGACGTGATGCTGCCCTACATGGGCGGAGGCGAAACCGCCGCCCAATTGCTCACCGCCCGGCCGGAAACGCGGGTGATCTACACCTCAGCCTACACCGATGCCGCCGCCGCTTACCAGGGCATCCTTCCCCCCGGCATCTTTTTCCTGGCCAAGCCCTACACCATCGAAGACCTGACCCGCACCGTCCGCGACGTCCTGGACCTTCCATCAACCCCGTAGGGGCGGGCTGGAGTAGGGGAGGGTCTGAGACCCTCCCCTACAGACCCACCCGGTGCCGCATAATCGCCCCCTTGTCCGCCGACTCGGCCAGCCGCGCGTACAGCGCCAGGTAGCCCTTCCTGAACCTCGGCTCGGGCCGCTGCCAGGCGGCCAGCCTGGCCCGGATCTCCTCCTCCGCCACCTCCAGCTCCAGCCTGCGGTTGGGAATATCGATCGTGATCACATCGCCGTCCCGCACCGCCGCCAGCGGCCCCCCTTCGGCCGCCTCCGGCGACACGTGCCCCACGAAACAGCCGCTGTTCGTCCCCGAAAACCGCCCGTCGGTCACCAGCGCCGTCTTGAGCGCCAGCCCGCGGCCGTACAGCAGCTTCATCGCCATGTACATCTCGCGCATCCCCGGCCCGCCCTTGGGCCCTTCGTAGCGGATCACCACCACCTCCCCCTCCTGCACCTGCCCGGCCAGGATCGCCCGGTTGGCCTCCTCCTCCGCCTCGAAGCAGCGCGCCCGGCCGGTGAAGGTGTGCATCTCCGGATCGATCGCCGCCGGCTTGGTGATCGCCGAGTTGGGCGCCAGGTTGCCCCACAGCACCGCCAGCCCGCCGCCCTGCGCCCACGGCTCCTCGCGGCTCCTGATGATCCGCCGGTCGCCCGCCGCGGCCCCGCTCGCGTTCTCCGCCACCGTCCGCCCGCTCACCGTCAGCGCCTCCCCGTGCAGCAGCGGCAGGATCTCTTTCATCACCGCCGGCACGCCCCCCGCCGCGTGGAAATCGGGCACGTTCGGCGCCGCCGCCGGGTTCATCCGGGCGATGTGCGGCGTCGTCCGGCTCAGCTCCTCGAACTCGCCCACCGTCAGCTCGACGCCGGCTTCGTACGCCAGCGCCAACAGGTGCAGCACCGCGTTCGTCGACCCGCCGATCGCCGCGTTCAGCCGGACGGCGTTCTCCAGCGCCTGCTTGGTCAGGATCTTTCCCGCCGCCGTGCCCTCCCTCACCATCTCCACGAGCCGCCGCCCCGACTCTTGCGCCGCCCGCAGCCGGGCCGCCCGCGTCGCCGGGATCGTCGCGCTGCCCGGCAGGCTCATCCCCAGCCCTTCGGCCAGGCAGCACATCGTGTTGGCCGTCCCCAGGAACGAGCACGACCCGCACGTCGGGCTGGCGCAATCCTCCAGCCGGTCGTAGGTCGCCCGGTCGATTTGCCCCGTCTCCAGCATGGCCAGCCCCACCGTCAGCGACGTCGTGTCGGACGCCCGCCCGTCAAACTCGCAGCCGCCCTCGCCCGGTCCCCCGGCCACCACGATCGCCGGCAGATCCAGCCGCGCCGCCGCCATCAGCATCCCCGGCACGATCTTGTCGCACGACCCCAGCAGCGCCACCGCGTCGAGCCGGTGGGCCTCGACCATCGTCTCCACGTCGTTGGCGATCAGCTCCCGGCTGGGCAGGATATAGTGCATCCCGGCGTGCCCGTTGGCGATCCCGTCGCAGGCGGCGATCACCCCAAACTCTACCGGCGTCCCGCCCGCCTGGAGGATCCCCTGCTTCACATAGTCGGCCACCAGCCCCAGGTTATAGTGCCCCGGCACCACCCGGTTCCACGAATTGGCCACCCCGATCAGCGGCCGGTCCAGGTCATAATCGCTGTACCCCATCGACTTCCACAGCGCCCGCTGCATCGACCAATCCGGCCGCCCCAAGATCTCTCGACTCCGCCACTCCATCGCATCCCCCTCCACACATTTTCTCCCAGCCTACACCCAACCCCCCAAAACGTCAACCCCACCCCCCATTCTTACTCCCTCACCCCAACCCTGCTGCGCTACGCGCTGCACTATACAGCGGTCTCCCAGAGGGAGAGGGCAGGGCATACGCATTTGACCGTCGGTGAGAGGGAGCCGCCCCTTGCCTTCTCCCCCATTTCGCGCTATAATACCCCTGCCGGACACCTCACCACACCCCCAACCTCTTACACCCTCTCCCCGAGGGGAGAGGGTAGGGTGAGGGGGATAACCTTACCCCGGAACCTTCGAACCCTAAAATCTGTATAAATGTGGAAAGGAGATCACCATGAAAAAACTGCTCCCCTTTGTCTTGCTCGCCCTCCTGCTGGCCCTGGGCCAGCCCCTCTCGGCCGCCCCCTCGCCCGAGGCGGCCATCCCGGTGGGCAGCGGCCCGTGGGGCGTCGGCGCCAACCCGGCCACCAACCGCGTCTATGTCGCCAACCAGGACGCCAACACCGTCTCTGTCATCGACGGGGCCACCGACACCGTCATCGACACCGTCAATGTCGGGTCCAGCCCGGCCTGCGTCGGCGTCAACCCGGCCACCAACCGCATCTACGTGGCCAACTACCTCGGCAACAGCGTCTCGGTCATCGACGGCGCCACCAACGCCGTGGTCAAGACCATCCCGGTCGGCAGCGACCCCAACGGCGTCGCCGTCAACCCGGCCACCAACCGCATCTATGTCGCCAACTATAACGACAACAACGTCTCGGTCATCGACGGCGCCACCAACACCGTGGTCAACACCATCACGGTCGGCGCCTACCCCTACTTTGCCGAGGCCAACCCCATCACCAACCAGATCTATGTCACCAACGAGGGCGCCAACAGCGTCTCGGTCATCGACGGCGCCACCGACACCGTGGTCGCCGCCATCCCCGTCGGCGCCTCGCCCCACGGCCTGGCCGTCAACCCCACCACCAACCGGATCTGGGTGGCCAACTCGAGCAGCGACACCATCTCGATCATCGACGGCGCCGCCAACACCGTGATCGACACCGCCGTGGCCGGCGACAAGCCCTACGACATCGACGTCATCCCCGCCACCAACCGCTACTATGTCACCAACGAGAACGGCAACACCGTGTCGGTCATGGACGGCGCCGCGAACGCCCAGATCGTGGCCGTGGCCGCCGGGACCGAGCCCGACGGCATCGCCGCCAACCCGGCCACCTTCAAAGTCTACGCCGCCAACTATGGCAGCGACACCGTCTCCGTCTTCCGCGTCGCTCCCGGCGTCTGGGCGGTCAACTCGACCGGCGACGAGCCCGACGCCGACCCGGTCGATGGACTGTGCCTGACCTCCGGCGCGCTGTGCACCCTGCGGGCGGCCATCGAACAGTCCAACGCCAGCGGCGCCGGGGGCATCATCTTTGCCGGCATGGCCGGCGTCCCCACCATCCAGCCGGCGACCGAGCTGCCCCCCCTGTCGGCCCCGATCGCCATCGACGGCGCCACCGCCGGCGGCCGCCTGGTCGAGCTGGACGGCAGCCTGGCCGGCAGCAGCAGCGGCCTGACCCTGGCCGGCGGCGGCAGCACGGTCAAAGGGCTCGTCATCAACAACTTTGGCCAGCACGGCATCGTCGTCCTCAGCAGCGGCAACCTGATCGAGGGCAACCGCATCGGCACCGACCCGGCCGGCGTCACCGCCGAGCCCAACACCTACGTCGGCGTGTGGATCGACGGCGCTTCCGTCGCCGCCCAAGATAACACCATCCGGGCCAACCTGATCTCCGGCAACGGCAACTATGGCGTCTACATCGACGGCGCCCTGGCCTCGAACAACGCCCTCGAGGCCAACTATATCGGCGTCGACGTCACCGGCTCCGCCTTCCTGTCCAACAACGCCCAGGGCGTGGGCATCTACGACGCTTCCTACAACCGGATCGGCGGCGCGTCGCTGTCCCAGCGCAACATCATCTCGGCCAACTACAGCGACGGCATCTGGATCGCCGGCTCGGCCGCCGGCAACCTGGTCCAGGGCAACTTGATCGGCACCGACGCCTGGGGCCAGGTCGGCCTGCCCAACGTCGGCGTGGGCATCCTGGTCGAGGCCTCGGACAACACCATCGGCGAATCCGGCTGGAAAGCCCCGGCCCGGGGGGCCGGCGAGGGCGGGCCCTCGTGCGCCCCGCCCTGCAACCTGGTCTCCTCCAACTCGGACAGCGGCGTCCGCATCCTGGGCGACTATAACACCGTCCAGGGCAATTTCGTCGGCACCGACATATTCGGCAACGCCGGCCTGGGCAACCTGGCCTGGGGGATTGCCGTGGTCGGCAGCGGCAACACCATCGGCGGCAACTATATCGCCTCCAACTGGACCGGCGTGGCCGTCGTCGAGAGCAGCAGCACCGGCAACAGCATCGTGGGCAACAGGATCTGGGACAACTTTAGCCTGGGCATCGACCTCGGCGACGACGGCGTCACCGCCAACGACCTCGGCGCCGGCGACGCCGACACCGGCGAGAACGGGCTGCAGAACTATCCCCTGCTCGACTGGGTGGTCACCGGGCCGCCGACCGGCTACACCTTCATCTCCGGCGAGATGGACTCTGCCCCGTCGACCTCCTTCGGGCTCGAGTTCTTTTACAGCGACGCGGCCGACCCGTCCGGCTATGGCCAGGGCCGCCACTACCTCGGCTGGGCCGCGGTCAGCACCGACGGAACCGGCTGGACCTCCTTCGCCATCACCCTGCCGGCGACCATCCCGGCGGCCAGTTACGTCGCCGCCACCGCCACCGACCCTGCCGGCAACACCTCCGAGTTTTCCGCGGCCCGCGTCGCCGTCCCCGAGGAATTTCTCGTCGTCGGGCCGAGCGCGGGCGGGATGCTGATCTACACCGACACCTCGGTGCTCAGCACCACCGTCGACGTGCCGGCCGGCGCCGTCAGCGAGACGATCGTCCTGGGCCTCCAGCCGATGGACGCCCCCACCCACCCGCCGCTGCCCGGCCTGCGCTCGGGCGACGAGACCTTTGACCTGTCGGCCTACCTCGACAACGACGTCCTGGAAGGCTTGGCCTTCCTCCAGCCGGTCACCGTCACCGTGCGCTACACCGAGGCCGACATCATCGGCATCTACGAGCCGGGCCTGCGGCTGTACTACTGGGACGGCTCGACCTGGCAGGACGCGGCCGGCACCTGCTCGCCGCCGTCGACCTATTTCCTCGACACCGTGGAGAATGTGATGCGGGTGGAGATCTGCCACCTGACCGAGTGGAACATCCAGGGGCCGGACTCGCTGCCGTACAAGATCCGGCTGCCGCTGGCCCTGAAAGGCTTCTAGATTCCCCCTCTCCCTTGGGAAAGAGGCCGCCAGAGACGTGCGGCACTGGTGGGTGAGAGGGGGAGGGGGTGAGGGGGAGAAGCTATACCAATTCTCGCCCTCTCCCCCTCTCCCTTTGGGGAGAGGGTTGGGGTGAGGGGGAAATCTCAAATATGAAAGGAGAACCCCAATGAAAAGACCGACCTATCTAGCCGTCCTGGCCATCCTGGCCACCCTGATGGCGGCCCTGGCCCTCCCCGCGAGGGCCTTGCCCGCCACCTATTATGTGAAGCCCGGCGGCAGCGGCGACTGCTCTGACTGGGACAATGCCTGCGACCTGCAGGCGGGCCTGGCCGCCGCCGTCTCGGGCGACCAGGTGTGGGCCGTCGAAGGCGTGTACTACCCCGGCCCGGCCGGGACGAGGACCGCCCGCTTTACCCTCAAAAGCGGCGTGGAGATCTATGGCGGCTTTGCCGGGACCGAGACCGGCCTGGACGAGCGCGACATCCCGGCCCACCCGACCATCCTCAGCGGCGACATTGACCAGAACGACACCAACACCGACGGCAACTATATCGCCGAGACCTATCTCGACATCCAGGGGCAAAACGCCTACCAGGTCGTGTATGGCAGCAGCGTGAGCAGCTCGGCGCGGCTCGACGGGTTTATCATCACCGCCGGGCAGGCCTCTGGCACCTACCCGGCCAACGATGGCGGCGGGATCTATAACACCACCAACAGCAGCCCCAGCCTGGCCCACCTCGTCCTGTCGGGCAACTGGGCTCTTCACGACGGCGGGGGAATGACCGACTATGACGGCTGCAGCCCGACGATGACCGACGTCGTGTTTACCGGGAACTATGCCTCCCAGAAGGGCGGCGGGCTGTTCAACAGCATCGACAGCAGCCCAACGCTGACCGAGGTGGCCTTTACCGGCAACCATGCCTCCGATGGCGGCGGGATGTACAACGCCTACAGCAGCAGCCCGGCGCTGACCGACGTCACCTTTGCCAACAACACCGCCTCCCTCGGCGGCGGGATGTTCAACAGCAACTGCACCCCCACCCTGACCCGGGTCTATTTTGTCGCCAACACCGCCGGCGAAGGCGGGGGGATGTATTCCCAAGCCATCGCGGCAAACGGTCCGACGCTGGTCGACGTCGTCTTTGACGGCAACACGGCCAGCATAGAAGGCGGCGGGATGTACAACGCCAGCGGCAACGCCAGCCTGACCAACGTGACCTTTTCCGGCAACTCGGCCGATTACGGCGGGGGCATGCTTGCCAGCGATGCCTATCCCACCCTGACCAACGTCACCTTCTCCGGCAACTCGGCCGATTACGGCGGCGGGCTGTACGCCACCTACCTCAACCAAAGCGGCCGCTACCCAACCCTGATCAACGTCACCTTTTCGGGCAACAGCGCGTCCGGGGAGGGCGGGGGGATCATCAACTTTGCCCACGGCACCATCCTCAAGAACGTCATCATCGCCGACAGCACCGGCAAAGACTGCGTCATCCGCGACACGGGCACCATCAGCGCCACCTACACCCTCGTCGAGGCCACCGGCGCCGACGCCTGCGGCCTGGTCGACGGCGTCAACGGCAACATCACCGGCCGCGACCCGCGCCTGGGCGCCCTGGGCAACAACGGCGGCGCCACGCTCACCCACGCCCTGCTGTCCGGCTCGCCGGCGATCGACAGCGGCACCAACGACGGCTGCCCCGCCGACGACCAGCGGGGCATGACCCGTCCCCAGGACGGCGATCAGAACGGGGTGGCCACGTGCGACATCGGCGCATACGAATACGAATACCGCGTCATGTGGAGGGTGCACCTGCCGCTGGTCCTGAAGTAGGGCGCGGAGACCGCGCCCCTATTGAAACGGGGATGCTGCCGCGAGCAGCATCCCCGTCGTCTACCGTGACCCTGTAGGGGCGCACAGCCCCCCAAGGAGGGGGCCGGCGTGCGCCCCCCAAGAAGGGCGCACAGCCGTGCGCCCCTACAACAACCGCGCCCCTACCCGGTGTTGAACGCGGGCAAGCAGAACGCGCAGCCGTTGTAGCCCAGAGACTGGGCCTCCTCAACCGACCCGAACCGCTTGACGTGATGAGCAGCCATGAGGCCGGCCCAGTGGCAGGCAGGCTTGTGCAGCTCCTTGGTGCGCTTGTTGCCGATAAAGGGCAACTGGAGGTGCATGCCGCTGTTGCCGTGGGCCACCAGGACGGCGCCGGTGTCGGGGTCGGGCGAGCTGCCGATCGACGCGATGTGGGCGGTGGCCTGGGCGACCGTATTCCCGCCCGCCACGCGCTGGAAGAAGGTGACCGCAGCGGGATCGCCGTAGGTGGAGCTGGCCGTGTCGGTCCAGCCGCTGTAGCAGCCCATCCCCCGGCTCAGAAAGGCCGGGATCATGTCGTTTTGCGCGTCGGGGGCGGCGCCAAAGCAGACCAGCAGGTGCATGAGCGTATTGGGGAACGGGACGCCGCTCATGTAGGTGCTGACGAACTGGTCGTTAAAGGCATAGGCGTACTTGTCCCCCCAGCTCGTGCCCACGAGGAACACCCCGACCCCGGTATAGCCGCTGGCCGGCGGCCAGGAATTGAAAAAGGGCCGGACCATGATGTGCAGCTTGGCGTCGTTGCCCACCCACATCGTGCCGCCATGGGTGCGGATAAAGATCGCCCCATAGCGCTTGGCGTCCAGGCCGGTCATAAAGGGCAGGTCCACCGCATTGGCCTTGACGTGCTCCACCTGGTAGCCCTGGCCCGACAGCGCGGCGACGATGCCGAGCGGCGTGGCCTGCGGGGGCCAGTCGTCCCACAGGGGGTCGAGCACGCCGGCCTTGCTCCAGCCCGGGCTGTCGCCGCCGGCGTAGGATGGGGACGGGGCGGGCGCCGCTCCGCCTGGCGCGGCCGGCCCTCCGCCATAGGTGCGGTCGCGACCCAACAGCACCGTCACCTGGGTCTGGTCCACAAAGCGGACGGTTATATCGGTGCCTTTATAGTCTCGAACCTCCTCGACGCCCGGCTGGCGGGCCAGGTATCCCCGCGTATCGGGAGCATAGTCGGAGAGGGCGTGGCCGGCCATGTGCCGCGCGCCGGCCATCTTTAACGCCCCCTTGAGAATGCGATCTTTTTCCTTTGCTTCCATCGACAGTACCCTCCATTCAGTGCGCTAAACCGGCACGATGAGGCTGCGATGCCGTCCGGCGACCGACGATCTATTCATAGAAACCAGGCTCACTCGCTGGGCCACCTCCTTCCCCCTCCTTTGGCGCGGGCGCGGCCAGCAGCCCATAGAGCTTGCGCCGCCCCAGCATCATGCCGATCTGCGAGCCGTCGACAAAACGCACGGTCAGATCGGTCTCGCCAAACTTTTTGACCTCCTCCACCTCGTCCTGCTCCAACAGCCAGGCGACAACCCCGGTCAGCGCCTGCTCGGTGGGCAGGCAGCCCACCTGCAAGGCCTCGATCCGCCGAGAGGCTTCCTTGACAATCCTATCCTTCACCTCGCCCGGAACCTGGAACTCGCCCTCCATCGCCTTCACCGCCTTTCACACCAGGGGCCCATCGCATACAAACATTGTATCACGCATCAGGCCGCGTGTCAATAGCCAAAAAACAGCGCCGC
>DAOUGI010000036.1:0-39942 GCA_034429215.1 Anaerolineae bacterium
CGACGTGGTCTGGCTGTCGCTGTCGGCCAACGCCACGCTGGGGACGCTGGGCACGGTCAACGACGAGGATATCGTGGCGCTGGACACGGCCACCGGGATCTATACGATGATCTTTGACGGCTCGGACGTGGGGATCACCACCGACGTCGATGCCTTTGATGTGCTGGACAACGGCCACATCCTGATGTCGTTCGACGCCGCTACCGCGGTGACGGGCATCGGCACGCTGTACGACCCCGACATCGTCGAGTTCACCCCGACGTCGCTGGGGTCGACCACGGCCGGCACCTTTACCTGGAAGTTCGACGGCTCGGACGTGGGGCTGACCAACACCTCGGAGGACGTCGACGCGATCTACTTCCTGGCCGACGGGACGCTGCTGGTATCGACGCGCAGCACCTTTAGCGTCACCGGCGTGTCGGGCACCGACGCCGACCTGGCCCGGTTCACGGCCACGACGTGGGGCTCGACGACGGCCGGGAGCTGGAGCTGGTACTTTGACGCTTCTGACGTGGGGATGGCCAGCTCTACCGAGGACGTGGACGGCGTCTGGCTCGACCAGTCGGCCGCGCCCTACCCGGACATCTACCTCGGCACGCTGGGCGCTTTCTCGGTGACGGGGATAGCGGGGACCAACGAGGACATCTTTGTGTTCCATCCCACGGCGCTGGGCTCGACGACCAGCGGGACGTTCGCGACGAGCCTGTTCTTCGACGGGAGCCTGTTTGGGCTGTCGTCGTACGATATCGACGGGTTCGACGTGCGGTAAATGAGCAAGACCTGACAGGTCCGATTTCGGCAGACTGAAATCGACCTGTCAGGTCTTCTAGTCTGCCATGGCGGCGAAGGACCGGCCCCAGCCCACCTCGAGGGGGTTGCCCGGCCCGCCCAGCTCGATGTAGGCGGTCTCGACGTTCAGGCGGTGCACCCCTGCCATATCCTGCCGGACGGCGACCTGGCCGGCCAGCCTGGCGACGGCCTCGCCGATGGTGAGCCGATCGCGCAGCGCGGCCTCTATCCCGGCGCGCAGGGCGGCCAGGTAGCCGGCATCGGCCTCGATCCGGCGCCGGACCTCGGCCGGATCGCCGGCCGGGTGTCCGTGGCCGGGCACCAGCGCCCGGATGTCGAGGGCCGCCAGGCCGGCCAGGGTTCGCTCGTAATCGGCCAGCGACGAGATCACACAGGGGATCTCGACGTCGCTGAGGATGTCGCCGGCCCACAGGGCGGCGGTGTTGGGATCGTACAGGCTGAGGTGGTCGGCCGAGTGGCCGGGGGTCGGGATCAGGCGCAGGGCAGGGCCCGGCCCGGGCAGGGCCATTTCTCCGCGCACCAGCAGGTCGGGCCGGGGGAGGGCAAAGGCGGCCGCGTCGACGAGATCGTTCTTGGCGAGGTAGCGGAGGGTGACCGCGCCGTCCCGGTCGATCTCGCCGGGATAGTCGGCGTGGGCGGCCACCGGCACGCCGGGAAAAGCCTGCACCCCCAGGATGTGATCCCAGTGGGCGTGGGTGAGCACGATGTGGGCCACCCGGGCCCCCTGCTCGCGGACGAACGCCGCGATCTGGGCCAGCTCGCCGGCGGTGTTGCCGGGGTCGATGAGGCAGGCCGCTCCCTCTCGAATCCACACGCCGCTGTTCATGTCAGCTATGGCGCTGCGCGCCATCCACAAGCCGGGAACCACGGGCTCGAATCTGCCGGTCATTGTCCTGTTCCTTTCTCGCGAGTAGGTGGCTGTATTCTACCACATTTCTCTTTTTAGGAAAGGGCAAGCGGTGGTATAATCGGGGGGAAGGGAGCCGCCATGAACACACAGAGCCCGCCGCCCGCCGAGCGAAAACCGCCCACTTTTAGCCGCGCCCAGCTCGCGCTCTACCCGCTGCTGGTCATCGGCCTGTACTTTGCCGTCAGCATGGCCGTGGGGCTGGCCGTCCGGTACGGGGTCCTGCGCGAGGGGTCGCTGGCGCTCACCCTGGTGGTGTACGCGCTCAACCTGATCTTTTTCGCCGGGGGGGCCTATCTGCTGGCGGTGCGGCCGGGCAAGCTGACCTGGGCCGAGCTGGGGATCGCGCCGCCCCGGTGGCGCTGGCTGTGGCTGCCGCTGGCCGTTGGCCTGACGCTCGTCCTGCTGCCGGTGCGGGGGATCGTCGGCGCGATCGTGCAGCAACTGCTGGGGGGCGGGCTGGAGGCGATGCAGAGCCGCCTCGATCTGCTCCTTGGCAGCGAGCTGTCGTGGTCTCGCTTTTTCGTCACGCTGGCCGGGGCCGGCCTTCTGGCGCCGGTCGCCGAGGAGCTGTTTTTCCGCGGTTTTCTGTACACGGCGCTGCGCCAGCGGCTGGGCATCGCCGCGGCGGCGCTGGCCAGCTCGCTGATCTTTGCCGCCGGCCACATCGACGCGCTGGGGGTGGTCGCGGCCAGCTTTATCATGGGCATCGCCCTGGCCCTGGCCTACGAGTACACCCGCTCGCTGTGGGCGGCCATCGCCATCCACGCCTTTAACAACACGCTGGCCGTCGTCCTGTCCTTCCTGCTGCTGCTGGCCCAGGCCTACCTGGAAGGGCAGGGCATCGAGCCGACGCTGTGGACGTCGCCCCTGCCTTTTCCGCCTTAAAGAGGTGCGTTGCACCAATACCGCCAAGGAGGCGGTACTCCGCAGCAGGTGCAACGCACCGGAAATGCGGGCCGCAGGCTTACCTTGCCTTTTACGCCTTGGAAAGGTGCGTTGCACCAATACCGCCAAGGAGGCGGTACTCCGCAGCAGGCGCAACGCACCAGAAACGCGCGCCGCAGGCTATGATCCTCCCGCCAGGTCGAAGCGGTCGAGGTTCATGACCTTGTTCCACGCCGCTACAAAGTCGCGCACGAACTTGACCTGGGAGTCCTGGCACCCGTAGACTTCGGCCAAGGCCCGGAGCTGCGAGTTGGCGCCAAAGACCAGGTCGACGCGGGTGGCGGTCCACTTGATCTCGCCCGTGGCGCGATCGCGGCCCTCGAACAGGTCCTGGTCTTCCGAGGTCGCCTTCCACACCGTGCCCATGTCGAGCAGGCTCACGAAAAAGTCGGTGGTGAGCGCCCCCGGCCGCCTGGTAAAGACGCCGTGCTGGGACCGCCCAAAGTTGGCGCCCAAGACGCGCATGCCGCCGACGAGAACGGCCATCTCGGGGGCGGTCAGCGTCAGAAGCTGGGCCCGATCGACCAGCATCTCTTCCGCCGACACGGCGTATTTGGCTTTTTGGTAGTTGCGGAACCCGTCGGCAACCGGTTCGAGCACGGCGAACGACGGCGCGTCGGTCTGCTCCGGCGTCGCGTCGGTGCGTCCCGGGGTAAAGGGAACGGTCACATTGTGGCCGGCGTTCCCGGCCGCCTGCTCGACGGCCGCGCATCCACCCAGGACGATCAGGTCGGCGAGCGAGACCTTTTTCCCGCCCGACTGCGCGCCGTTGAACTCGGTTTGGATCCCCTCGAGGGCGTGCAGCACGGCCTTGAGCTGGGCCGGCTGGTTGACCTCCCAGTCCTTTTGCGGCGCGAGGCGGATCCGCGCCCCGTTGGCCCCGCCGCGCTTGTCCGAGCCGCGGAAGGTGGACGCCGACGCCCAGGCGGTCGAGACCAGCTCTGAGATCGACAGGCCCGAGGCGAGGATCTTGGCCTTGAGCGCGGCGATGTCCTGCGCGTCGATCAGCTCATGGTCGACGGCGGGCAGCGGGTCCTGCCAGATCAGCTCTTCGGCCGGGACTTCGGGGCCGAGGTAGCGCGAGCGGGGGCCCATATCGCGGTGGGTCAGCTTGAACCAGGCGCGGGCAAAGGCATCGGCGAACTCTTGGGGGTTGTTGCGGAACCGCTCGGCGATCGGCCGGTAGATCGGGTCCATCCGCAGCGCCATGTCGGCCGTGGTCATGATGGTCGTGACCCGCTTGGAGGGATCGTGGGCGGCCGGGGCCAGATCCTCTGCTTTCGGGCTGACCGGGACCCACTGCCAGGCGCCGGCGGGGCTCTTGACCAGGTCCCAATCGTAGCCGAACAGCATGTCGAAATAGCCCATGTCCCACTGGGTCGGCTTGGGCGTCCACGGGCCTTCGATGCCGCTGCTGATCGTGTCGTCGCCCTTGCCGCTGCCAAAGCTGCTCTTCCAGCCCAGGCCCATCTGCTCGATGGGGGCGGCCTCGGGCTCGGGCCCCACGTGCGAGGCAGAGCCGGCGCCGTGGCACTTGCCGAAGGTGTGCCCGCCGGCGACGAGGGCGACGGTCTCTTCGTCGTTCATGGCCATGCGGGCAAAGGTCTCGCGGATATCGCGGCCGGAAGCGACCGCGCTCGGCTGGCCGTTGGGCCCTTCGGGGTTTACGTAGATCAGGCCCATCTGCACGGCGGCGAGCGGGTTTTCAAGCTCCCGGTCGCCGGTGTAGCGCTTGTCGCCAAGCCACTCGCCCTCGGCCCCCCAGTAAATTTCCTCTTCCGGCTCCCAGATGTCCTCGCGGCCGCCGCCAAAGCCAAAGGTCTTGAACCCCATCGACTCGAGGGCGCAGTTGCCGGCGAGGATCATCAGGTCGGCCCAGGAGATCTTGTTGCCGTATTTCTGCTTGATCGGCCACAGCAGCCGGCGCGCCTTGTCGAGGTTGACATTGTCGGGCCAACTGTTGAGGGGGGCAAAGCGTTGGGAGCCCGATCCGGCGCCCCCGCGGCCGTCGCCCAGGCGGTAGGTGCCCGCGCTGTGCCACGCCATGCGGATGAACAGGCCGCCGTAGTGGCCGTAATCGGCCGGCCACCACTCCTGCGAGCTGGTCATCAGCGCGTAGAGGTCCTGCTTCACGGCCGCCAGGTCGAGTTTTTTAAATTCCTCAGCATAGTCGAACTCGTCGCCCATCGGATTGGACAGGGAGGAATGCTGGTGCAGGATGTGCAGGTTCAACTGGTTCGGCCACCAGTCTCGGTTGGACGTGCCTCGGCCCATTGCCGGGCGTTTTTCGTTGCTCATAAGGTTGCCTCCTTTTAGTATGATCTCTTGAATCAAGTTGTTTCACGATGGATCCCACGTGTGCTCGATCTGCAGCAGGTCACCTCCCTTCTGTGTTTCAACATTTCTTGCCAGTCAACATTTATAGATAATGATTATCCACAAGGTGCCAAAAAAAGGATGCCCAGACTCAGGTGCGATCCTGGCAATCGGGGCACAGCCCGTAAATGTCGAGCCGGTGGCCAACGACCTGGTAGCCCGACGATTGGGCGACCTCTTGGATCAGGCTGTGGGCCAGGCTGACCTCTGGATCGAGGATCTTGTGGCAGCGGACGCAGATGAGGTGGGGGTGGGGGTAGGGCCTTTTGCCGTCGTAGCGGTTGTCGTCGCCGCTGAACCCCAGCTCGAGCACCTGGTCTATCTCTTTCAAGACGTTCAGGGTTTTGTAGACGGTGCCCAGGCTCGTCGTTGGAAACTGGTCTTTCATTTGCTCGTACAACTGGGAGGCGCTGGGATGGCCGTCGCCGGCGGCCAACAGCCGCAGCAGGGCGATGCGTTGGGGCGTCAGCCGGTGATCATGCTCCCGGAGCTTGGCCACCAATTCCTCGAACCTGGTTTGTGGGTCAACCATGTCAGCTCCTTGTGCATATCGGCCCTTTATAGAGAACCGATCTCTATAAAGAATATCACATTTGAGCGGGTCTGTCAAATCGTGACCGGGGTTCGATCCGGGCGGGTGTATCTCAGCTCTATGGGTAAGCGCTTGCAGGGTGGCATTTCCCCCTGCTGCGCTACGCGCTGCACTATACAGCGGTCACCCCAGCCCTGCCGCCTTGCGCGGCACTGAACAGCGGTCTCCCCCAGGGGAGAGGGAGCGGAAGAGGCGGCCGCCGCCGGACGAGGACCCGCTTCCCCCGAATCTCAGATATCGCCGCTTCGTTTCCGGAACAGCAGGTCCACAGGGTCCCACGTCGCCAGGTAGTAGCGCCGGTAGGCGTCGCCGAGGTGGGCCAGCAACAGCCGGTCTTCGGCGCGGTTGCGGTAGATGGTCAGGGCGATGGACAAGCCGGCCGCCGCGACGGCCAACCAGGCGGGCGCAAAGAACGCCAGCCCTCCAATCTGCGCGGTGGTCCCCAGGTGCAGGGGGTGCCGGACGCGGCGATAGGGACCGCTGCTGACGACCCGGTGGTCGTCGTAGACGAGCAGGCTGGCGGAGTAGAACGGCCCCAGCTCGCGCAACGCCCAGA
This sequence comes from Anaerolineae bacterium, assembly GCA_034429215.1. Classification (GTDB taxonomy): domain Bacteria; phylum Chloroflexota; class Anaerolineae; order JAAYZQ01; family JAAYZQ01; genus JAFGOG01. The sequence goes on from DAOUGI010000036.1 coordinate 6,190, forward strand.
TGCGCAGCGCGACGCCCGCCAAAAAGAGCGCCCAGCCCAGTCCCTGCCAGAGGGTGAGGGGATGTGTGGTAGCAATGAGCCGCCAGCCGGCGGCGATCAACACGGCCAGGTGCGCGGCGTCCCACAGGTAGGCCAGGCCGTAGCCGCCCAACACGGCGGCCGGCCGGTGGGCCGTCCGGGCCGGATTCCGCGAGATGTAGCGCCTATAACAAAGCTGTTCCAGGCCGTACGGAACCAGGATCAACCCCACGTAGAACGAGGTGCGCGCCAGGTCAAGCATGGGCCGCTGTTCCTTCCGCGCTTTCCGCACCGGCAACCCTGGCCCACTCCCGCTCGGACCGCCGCCGGCCCCACAGAAAACCCAGGCCGGCCAGCGGCGCCAGCGCGTCGTGGCGCCGGCGCCCGCATTGGTGCATTCGTTGTTTCACCGTGATTTCCTCCACCTCGAATGGATGAGCATTTCCGGCCAGTACAGGAGAGTCGGGTGCAGCGCATTGCCGGACGGCTTTTACCGGATGCCCCTCAAGGGTCTCTAGTCAGCAGCAGCTCGCCAGGCAATTCCGTATCTGTCAACCACAGATTTAACACGCGACTGAACAACAGGGGTGATTCGCCCATCCAGCCATGACCCATCTTGGGCGCAATTCGAGACTTGGCGTTCGGCAACCGTTCTGCCAACAGGTGATTGGACTGATGGATGAATCCCTGCTCCTTTTCACCCGCCATCAGCAAGATTGGAGTCTTGACTTTTTCCAACTCTGACGAATAGCGCAGATCCAGCGCTTGACACCAGGCTTTCACGAACGTTTGGCCGGATATCGCGTGCAGTGCTTGCCGAAATTGCTCGTACTCTTTATCCGGAAAGTTCAGGGCCTTGAGCGCTGCACGCATAAAGAAATCCGTTTTGATCAGGGGGGCCATGAGGCGGATCATCACCTTGAACAAGGCGAGACCCGGCATTGGAAGAAGGCTGGTACCGGTAATCAGGGTGTGATCGACTGCTTCGGGACAGATGCATAACAGTTGAAAAGCCACAGACCCTCCCAAGGAGGAGCCGACAAGATGCGCTCGTTGCCGGCAAGTCCGCTCACGAATGATCTGGATGACTTGTTCGGCGGTATCAGCCAGCGACAGCCACTCCAGATCATTGCTTTTACCGTGGCCAGGCAGGTCCAAGAGCAAGCAATGATAATCACTCAAGTCATTCAGGTAGGGTTGCCACATCCATCCCCCGACCGCATTGCCATGCAGGAAAACGAGAGCCGGGGCATCTCGGTGGCCATGTTCGGATATGTACACGTCGTACCTCCAGATCTTTCGACTATCGAGCCTTACTGGACCAATCTGGTCTGAGGTGCAGGCCTAACGACGCCTGTATTATGCACCCGGGATCTGTTCTTGTCAACCCGACGGGTCAGCGCCTGGAAGAAGGCCGTCACCGAGACCGTCTGGCTGTCCGCGGCCGCGTCCGAAAGGATCTTTTTCGGCACCTTCAGAACCTTCGAGCGTTCCTGTGGTTAACCGGACATTGCAGAAGTTTCGAGACATCTCATGACGGACTCATTTCAACCGGCGACATTGTGTGCTCGCAGTAGGGTTTGTCATACCCGGAATTCTAGCCCGCCACGACTTGCTGCAGTTCCTGGATCTCTTGCGCAAATAGATACCGTGCAAATTCCAGGTAATCGAACCCCTCCACCGCCGACAAGACACTCCTTCGCCAGAAACCCGATCGTCAGAGATCCCAAATTGGGAGGCTGATCTGCCGCCTAGACGACATGCCTATGCATTGTCTGTTGTCCCATCCCCTGCTTTCCCCGCCCTGACGCCTGGCAGCGTAAAAGAAAAGACACTTCCCTTTCCCGGCACCCCTTCGCTTTTCACTCCCACCTGACCACCAAGCCTCTCCACAATGCGGCGCGCGATTGACAACCCTAACCCCTGGCCGTCGGTCTGGGTCTGGGAAAGCCGGGTGAAAGGTTTGAATAGCATGGATTGCTGCTCCAGAGTCAGGCCCTTGCCGTCATCGCGCACCCAGAAACACACCATGCCGCCTTCCTGGACAGTCGCCCCCAGCTCCACGTGGGGTGGCCGTCCACCATACTTGATAGCATTGCTGAGATAGTTGACCCAAACCTCCTCGACCCACGGCGCATAACCCAGCACGGCCGGCCATGCAGATGCGGTAGGCGCCGAGATCTCGGCCTGGTATTCCCGCGCCATATCGGCTACGCGCTGCTCGGCTTCAGCCACGATGTGCGCCATGTCCAGAGGCTCCATCGTCACGTCTATCCGGCGCAACCCAGCCAGCAGCAGTAGTTCCTCCACGATGTTGTTCATCTTGCGCCCGACACGAGCGATTGTGCTCAAGTGTCTCTGCAATTCCGCCCGCGAAAGGGTCTCATAGTCATCCGCGAGCACCTCGGCGTAGCCGGTTATTAGGCTCAGGGGGTTTCGCAGGTCGTGGGCCACCGTATGGGCATAGGCATCCAGCTCTTCATTGCGTGCCTGTAGCTCAGCCGTCCGCTGTTGCAGGGCGTTCTCGCTCCAGTAGCGCTGCAGGCTAATGGCATACTTGGCAGCCAGGCGTTGGACCAGTTGCACGTCCCGCTCAGTATAGTCGTGGTCGGCATTTGCCAGCGATATCTGTCCGACCACCTTCTCATCGATCAGAGCCGGCACCGACAGAAATCGGCGGATGGGGATATGGCCAGAAGGCGTCCCCGACCAGCGGGGATCGTCGGCCGGATCATTGGTCAAGAGCGGCTCCTGGTTGTCCAGCACCCATCCCCACAGCCCGCCGCACCTGGCAAAAGCAGTATCCTTGTTTGCCACCTGGCACCTCTCCCACGCGTCTCCGCTCAGCGTAGTGGCAACGAAATGGCCGGTTTGTGGGTCAACGTAGCCAGCAACCCCGTGAGGGCTGCCAGTGAGTCGCTTGGCCTGCTCCAGGACGAGGTCGGAGATATCGCCCGGGGGAGCAGGGCTCAAAAGTGCGCTGGACAGATTGGCGAGTGTCGTGTTGATCTCCATTTCTCGCTCTAGCGCTTCTCGTGCCTGCACCAGCTCAGTCACATCGCGGATGACGCTTCCCGCCCGGTATCCCCGGGCCGTGGGGATGGCTGACACTACCGCTTGCACGCTGCGGCGCGTCCCATCAGAGAGCTTCAGCTCGGTCTCCTGGAGCCGGGAGAGCCAGGGCGCCTGCCCGGTCCTGAGGAAATCCTGTAGCGTCGCCTTCAATTGCTCGCACAAGGCCGGATCTCGTCGTTCTTCCGGTGCAAATGCTGCCTGAATCTCCCAGATAGGCCGGCCGATTGCCTCACTCCGTTTTACGCCCATGATTCGCTCGGCAGCCTGGTTCCACTCGGTGACAATTCCTTGTTCGTTCGTCAGCACAATGCCGTCGGATATCCACTCGGCAAAGGTGCGGAATTGTTGCTCGGTGTCCCGCGCGGCCTGCTCTGCCCGCTTGTGGTCGGTGATGTCGCCATACGTCACCACAACTCCATAGCCTGGCAAGGGAATGGGCGCGGCCGTCACGCTGAGCCAGGTGGCATCCTCGTCAGGCTTGGCGATGCCCATCTCTACGTTTTCCACCCGGCGATTCTCTTGCAGCGCCCGCACGCTGGCATACTCGCCGGGGGGCATGAGCGTGCCGTCAGGCCGGATGATCCGCCACTCTGCTCCGTCAATCCGGCGCCGGGTTTGCTCCTCCCGCGATATGCCCAGCAGCCTTTCGGACTCCTGGTTGCCTTCCAGGATGTGTCCGTCGCTGTCCGACACGGTGATGCCCAGAGGGAGGGACTCAAACAGCACCCGGTATTTCTCCAGACTGATATGCAGTACCTCCTCCATTCGGTTGCGCTCGCTTTCGGCTTTCTGACGCTCGGCTACCTGCTGGCGGACGCGTGCCAGCGCTTCGGCTATGCTCTGGAGCGCCAGGTGCATGCAAACAGCGGTGAGAGCAAACACCAGGGTAAAAGTCGTCCACTGCACGATCGTGGCCCGGTAGTCCGCGGAGGGCAGCCAGCCGGCACTTTCGGCCCAAACCAATCCGAGGACGGCGAGTGAGCACAGGACTGTAGTCAGGACCATTGCCCGACGGTTGAGCAACAAGCCGGATAGGATGATGAGGAGAACATAGATCGATGTATTGGGCGCACGGATGGTTCCCAAGGCGACGGCAAGCCCGGTGACGACAATGCCGCTGATCACGATCAAGCCCCGGCTTGCCCATGTAACCTGGCCTTGGCGCATCACATACCGCAGCCCAAGCAGCAGAATCAGCCCTCCGACAAGGATGCCATAGATCGTGAGCAACTTGGCGCTGACTACCAAGTTGCCCACGATCCCGAGCAGCAAGGCCAGCAGGACTGCGAACAATATGCTGTTCAGCAAGCTGGCGCGATGGGTAGTGTCTTCATCCGCAAAGGCCGGTGGGACAAACCACCGTTGCAGCACCGTCAGCGCTATCTGGAGCGGCTTTTTCATTCTACTCCCTTATTATTGCGCATAATCCGCGTAACGGGCTACTAGGCCGATGCTCATCTGCCTCGCATCGCCAGTGGCAAGTAGATCATGTACATGCCACCCGATCCCGCCGTGACGCGAACGGGACCGAAGCGTAGCGGCGTCCCGTCGAGCTGGATCACATCGATCCAATAGTAGTAGGTCGTGCCAGGGACAGTGGTCTGGTCCTGATAGAAATAGCTGCCGCCTATCGGGCTGCCCGGCGATTGGCTCGGGATCATGTATTCGGTGAGACGCACCGGAGGCTCTGCTTCCGATTGGGCGCGGTACAGGTGAAAGCCCAGGAGATCCACTTCACTCACCGTTTCCCATTCCAATAGGACAGAGCCATCGTCCATGGCCTGGCCATCGAAGCGGCTCAGGGCTACGGCGGTCGGCGAGGCATTGTTCAGGGCAAAGGGCGAGTAGGCGTCGACGCTCGTGACCTGCACCCATTGGCCGTCGCCGCTGCCGCCCCTTGTGGTCGTTCCCCCTTCCAGCTCCCAGTCGCTGCCGTTCCAGTGATAGACCTGCATGGTAGAGTTGTCTGCCCCATTGCGCTCTGCCTCGGTGTAATAGAAGGTGACCGCCGCCGTCTGGGGAGTCGCCGGGTCGAGCTCAAAACAGCGCCTCACGCCAACGGTGGCCCCGGCGCACAGTTGATTGCCCCAGATGGTGACGGTCGTGCTGCCCATGTTGCCGCTGCCCGGATCGATGGTCGCCCCCAGGTACTTGTCCACCGTTCCGGCGCCATTCCTGACGTTCAGGAAAGGGGTACTGGCTGCGTTGACGGTTCTGGTCTGGGCCAGCGAGCCGTTGTTCGTGACGTTGCCCTCGACCGTGAGGTCGTAGGTCCCCAGGGCCAGTGCGCCGCCGGCAGTGACCGATAGGTCGTTCTGTACGGCTGTGTTGTCGGTGAGGGTGGCCATGCCTGCGCTGGCCACAGACAGGTTGTAGAAGGCCAGATCGGGATCGAGAGCCGCCACGACAAGGTCATCGACTCCCAGTTTGTATTGGCTGGCAGCGCTGTAGCAGTAAAAGCCCACATAGTAGGTGCCGGTGGTGCCCGGCGTAAAGGTACCGCTCCCCTGCTGCCAGGTGGTGTTGGTCACGTTGTTATTGTCAAACACTTGGGTCGTCATTGCCCCTGCGGTCTGAGCCGTGCCGATGTGGACCGCGAGCCTTTCGCGCCAGGACGTGCCCATCGAGGAATAGTTGAAGCGGATGGTGTACGCGACGCCAGCCTGCAAGCTAAAGCCGGGTGAAAACAACCAGTCATCGGCGGCGAGGGGCTGTTGGTACCGGGCATGCTGCCCATGGTCCGGTATGTTCGGTCCGTTCGTGAGGGTGCTGTAATACCACGTCGTGCCGTTGCCGTTGGCATCAACAATCTGCCAGCCCGTCGTGGTTGATAGATCGTTGCTGTATACAACCACCTCGCTGGCTGCCTTCTGCACAGCCTGCACAGCGCCGTCAAGGATCACCGTGCTGCTGCCCGGCGCAAAGCCAAAGGGAGTGTCGGTCCAGTTGCCACCCACGCGCAGCATATGGCTGCCTGCGGCCAGCCTGGCGCCCGACTGGATGGTCAGGTTGCCGTTCACGTCCAGATCACTGCCGGCTATCACCCTCTGCGCCGTACTGCCGCTGCCGATCTGCAAGTCGTTGAAGTGGCTGCCGGCCCCGGTCACAATCGTCTGGGTGAAGGCTCCGCGGAAGGTCACCGTGCCGGCGCTGGCGTCGAAATTGCCGCTGCCGGCCTCGGTCCAATTCCCGTACACATCCAACGACACGCCAGCGGCAGCATCCGCGTGCGCGCCGTCCAGGATGTTCAGGTTGAACACCGACGCGGCTGCGTCGACGTTGGGCCAGTTGGGCACTCCGCTGGGGATGACTGTATTGTCGGCCTGGTTCGGTACCCGCGCCGTCGTCCAGTTGCCGGCGTTGCTCCAGGCCGAGCTGACGCTACCGTTCCACGCCGGCCCTACCTCGGCAAAGCTGACGGTGCAGCCCGTCCCGGCCGTCGAGATGCCGGACACCACGATGCCGCTGGCCGAGCCGTCATACCAGTTGCTGTTAGGGTCGCTGTTGCCGCTAAACACCGTCTCGCCGGTGATGCCCGGCCAGGGGTCGCCCGAGTCACCACTATTGCCCCCCGAGCCGCTGGGGGAATCCATGTCCTGGGGCGGGCCGTCAGCCTCTTCCACGTCGACCAGCTTGCGCGTCTCGTCGGTGTTGTTCGCGCGCGTCTCGTCGATGTGCCAGATCAGGCAGCCGCTGGCACTGCTGCTGATCCGGTACAGACCGGCGTCAAAGCCCACCTGCTGCCGGTTCTCGACGAGGAAATATTCCCCCGTCCCATTTGCCGCCCGTGTGCCGTCGACGCCCCCGGGGTTTGCGCCGACCTGGTAGACGACGGCGTTTTGCGCCAAGTTGGGCACGGTCACGCCTGACTGCGGCGTGGTGACCTCCACGGGCGCAAGCCAATGCTGATACCATTTCAAATAAGCGGTGGGCAGGACCGGCGTCACACCGGAATAGGGGTCACCCGCAGCCTGACCCCACGAGCCGCCGCTCATCACGCACCATCTGCCCACCCCCGCCGAGGTATAGTCGGTGTCGTACAGGTCGGGCCAGGTGATGTCGTGCCCCAGCTCGTGGACCATGATGCCGATGGTGGCCCGGTGCCCGGCGCTGCTCGTGCAGCCTTCAGAGATGTATTCGTGCCACTCGCCTTCCCGGGTATAGCCGCCGTTGTAGGCAGTAGCGCCGATCGTAACGCCATCCAGCACGGGAGCGCAGTAAGCACAACTGCCTGTGCCCATCGACCAGCGGTGGCCCCATACGTTCGGCGTGCACGCACCGCCCGTCCCGCCGTAGGACTCTTCGTAGCCGCGCACGATCAGCACCAGGTGCAGCTCGGTGTTGTCCAAGCTCCCGTTGCCATCGGTGTCCAGCGCGGCATAGTCCACGTAAGGGTCGGCGGCAATCAGCGTGTCGCGCACGCTGGTACGCTCCGTTTCGTCGGGCCACGGGTAGCCATTAGCATAGGGCAGCGTCACGTCGATGACCCCGTCGTTGGCCGTACCATAGGTTTCCGGGACGGGGACCATGGTGAAATTGCCATAGGATGCCTGCTCGTAATAGTTCTTGACACTCTTGATCCCTGCTGTGTTGTCAAAGAAGGCGGCGTTCCACTGCGCGTCAGTCGTGCCCAGGGAAGTGGACGGGGTGAAATCCATCAAGATGATCAGCACCGGTCCCGAGCCCAGGGAGCCGGGCCAGGCCTCGGAACCCAGCGGGAGCGCTTCGGTCCGCCGGCTTGCCGCCTCTGCCACGGCGACGCGGTCGCGCAGACTGGGCGCGAGATTCTCGGGCATGGGATCGAGGCCGGCCCGGCGTGGCCCGGGCGCCAGCCGCCCATCCGTGACCGGCTCGGCATACACCCAGTAACCGCGGGCGTCGCGCAGGATGGTATAGCCCTGGTACTCGTAGCCGCTGTACCACTCATCGCCAAAGGGGACGGCGACGATCACCACGCCGTCGGGTTGAACCAATTGCACTTCATCGGGAGCGGCCGGAGCAGCCAGGACTGCGCCCCTAGGCAGGACCAGCGACAATAGGGCTCCAATCAGCACCGCCAGCCAGAAGCGGCAGCGCGCAGAGCGAGCCAACATAGCATACGTACCGGTATCACTGTGCAACATAGCATTACCTCCAGTCTTTTGCGAAAGTTGTGATAGCCGTCCGATAGTAACTTGGATCGGCCGGCTTTGCAGGTAGTCGACTTGGCTGCATGGAACTCCCACTCACTCACACCACGAGTCTGGCATGTCGTGATCCGCCGCTTGGCTGGCACCTTTGGTCCGCAAACACTCCTGAAACTCATCTTGCAGGAACTGGACCAGCGCATCCAGGTTGGCGAACCGGCGCAGCTCACCGGTCGCTGTACTCTGGGTGGATGCTATCCACGTGCAGTCGTTGGCTGCCTGGATGCACTGGAACCGGACGAGGTACGATGCATAGCCTCCATTCGCGTTTGGCATGAGCACCCATCTCCTTTGTCCCCCAATATACGCTAGCTCTATCACGAAACTATCACGAGATGGCGCCCGCGAACAACAGTTTGAGCGAGGTCTACCGTGTCCGAAGGGCAGATCTGCAGATTCTTGACGCGGCAATTTGACGCGCGAACCCTCCACGAGTATAATGGTGCCGCCTGGGCGCATGATCCATGCGCCAGGGCAGTGGGCGTAGGGAGGTGCGCTCCACAAAGATAGTCGGGGGGAAGATGCCACACCTGTCGCTTTCCTTGTTTGGCACATTTGAAGCGACTCTCGACGGTGAACCGGTCACGGCGTTTGGATCCGACAAGGTGCGGGCGCTCCTCGCCTTCTTGGCCGTCGAATCCGCGCGTCCCCATCGCCGCGCAGAATTGGCCGGAATGTTCTGGCCCGACCTTCCAGAAAAGAACGCCGCCCACAATCTCAGCCAGACCTTGTTGCGCCTCCGCCACGCCCTTCGCGAGTCAAAGCCGGCCACGGATAGCGCAAGGCAGCCCTTCCTGCTGATTACTCCCCAGGACTTTCAGTTCAATTCGCGCAGCGACCATCACTTGGACGTCGCGCTGTTCACAGAGCTGCTCCGGGCATCTCGGCAGCATCATCACGCCGATGCCCAGATCTGCAGCGTGTGTGTGCAATGGCTGCATCAGGCCGCCGATTTGTACCATGGCGACCTATTGGCAGGTTTCTTTCTGCGTGGCAGTGTGGGTTTTGAAGAGTGGCAACTGGTTCAGCAGGAGGTACTGCATCGGCAGGCTGTGGAGATGTTGGCCCGGTTGGCTGCCTATCACCAAGGCCGCGGCGAGCACGACCTGGTGCAGCGCTATGCGGGGCAATTGGTAGCGCTCGAGCCGTGGCATGAGCAAGGGCAGCTGCAGTTGATGCAGGCACTGGCGCGCGGCGGCCGGGCCGCGGCCGCGCTGGAAAAGTACACGGTCTACTGCCGAATCCTGGCTGAGGAATTCAACCTTGACCCGTCGGCGGAGGCCACCGCGCTTTTCGAGCAGATCCAGTCGGGGCAGGTCGGAGCAGAAGTCACGGGCGGGCCATCGCCCGGACGGGTCTCTGCCGGCAGTGTCTCGGCCGCCAGCCAGGGCGACCGCCGCCAGGTCACGGCGCTGATCTGTAGCCAGCGAGACCCGGCCGGCCACAGCGATCCGGAAGAGCTGCACGAGCGATTAACACGCTGCGGACCCAGGTGTCAAGCCATCCTCGATCGCTACGGGGGTCATCGCCAGTACCGCCATGGCGACGAGTGTCTTATCTATTTCGGCTATCCGCAGGCCCACGAAGAAGCCACGCGGCGAGCCGTCCATGCAGGCCTGGCAATGACCGCGGCGGCCCAAGATACTGACTCGGTCCGCATTGGCATCCACACCGGCACCGTGGTGGTGAGCGACGGCCATGGACCGGGCTCAGAGGCCTGCGGGCCGATCGGTAACGTGTCCGGCGTGGCGCGCGGCTGCCGGGAGATGGCCGAGCCCGGGGCAGTGCTGATCACGGCGGACACCGAGCGCCTGGTGCAGGGCTGGTTCCGCTGCCAGGAGCTGGGGCTGAGGGCACTCCCAGGCCTGGCGCACCCGAGCGAGGTCTTCCAAGTACTCGGGGAAAGCGGCATGCGGAATCGCCTTGCTTGGTTGAAAAAGAGCCAGACTCTGACCTCGTTCGTCGGCCGCGAGATCGAGCTGGACCGGTTACTCGCGCTCGGCGACCAGGCACGGGACGGCAACGGACAGGCAGTCCTGATCAGCGGCGAGCCGGGCATAGGCAAGTCGCGGCTGCTGTGGGAGTTCAGGTCCAGATCGGTGTGGGCGCACCAAAATGACGCCAGGATCTGGCTGGAGAGCTGCTGCTCGCCTCTTTTCCAAAACACCAGCTTGTATCCCATCATCGACCTGCTCGAACAGATCCTTGGCTTCGAGGCCGGGGACAGCCTTGAGGCCAAGCGTGACAGGCTTGACAGAACCCTGGCAGGCTGTGACCTAACTCAGCCGACAGCGAAGTGGCTCCTATCGCTGCTGCTCGGACTGCCCACCGATGCGCCTGCCCCGCAGACAATCACGGCAGACCTGCGTGAGCGAATGCGCGAGGTGTTTGTGAGACTGCTGCAAAGACTAGCAGCGCGGCGCCCGCTGGTGTTAGTGATCGAGGACCTCCACTGGAGTGACCCCACCACCGTCGACTGGCTCGGCCGGTCCTTTGACGCACTGGCTGCCGGTCCTTGTCTGGTGCTGCTCACCTGCCGCCCTACCTTTGTCTCGCCTTGGCTGCCGCGTCCCTACCTGTTATCCCTAACGCTCGGGCTGCTTGACCCGGCCGAGGCTGAGAGCCTGGTATCGAACGTCGCCGGCGACAGAGTATTGCCCGACGAGATTCGACAGCGCATCGTCAGACAGGGTGATGGCGTCCCCCTCTTTGTGGAAGAACTGACCAGGAACGTCCTAGACCGGCAGACCTCGGAAAGCTCCGACCCCCCGGAGGCATTGCAGATTCCAAGGACCTTACGCGACTCGTTGATGGCGCGTCTCGACTATGCGGGACCGGCGAAGGAGACGGCTCACTGGGCGGCAGTATTAGGCCGTGAGTTCGCGTACCCGGTCTTGCGCGCAGTTGTGCCTTTTGACGAGCAGCGCTTGCAGAATCACCTGGCGGTGTTGGTCGAAACCGATCTGGTCAAGGTGCTGGATCGGTCGCCGCAGGTGAGTTTTGCTTTCAAGCATACCTTGATCCAGGAAGCTGCCTACGACTCGCTGCTCCGGCAGACGCGGAAGGACTATCACCGGCGCATCGCCGAGACTCTGGAGATGCACTTTCCACAGGTCGCCCAAACGCAGCCAGAACTTCTGGCACAACACTACTTCAGTGCAGGCGGCCACGCCCAAGCGGTCGACTACTGGCTGCGAGCAGGCGAGCGCGCCACGGCTCAGGCCGCAACGTTGGAGGCAAAGACCTTTTTCAATCTCGCCATCGAGCGGATCGAGCCCGGAGACAACGAGCGGCGCTGGCGGGCGTTGCTGGGTCGGGAGCATGTGCTCAGCATGCGTGAGGAGCGCGAGGCACAGAAAGAGGATATCGCGGCCTTGCTGGATCTGGCTGAAGCCTTTGGTGATGACGAGCGGCGGGCGCGGGCCTACGATCGGCAGGTGGTTTATGCCCTGCGGGTCAAAGAATTCCGGTTGATGCTGCAAGCCTCCGAGGCAGCCATCGCGACGGCAAGCCGGGCGGGCCATCACGCCCGCGTAGTGGACGTGATGGCCGCCAAAGCGACAGCCTTGACCTACCTGGGGGAATGGAGCGCGGCGCGACAGGCGGTCGAGGAAACACTGGCCAAGCTGCCGGAGATTGAGGATGAGGTGGTTCGAAACTATGCCCTGGGAGACCTGGCCTTTTACTACTCCCGCACAGGCGATCTGTCTCGCGCCCTGCTGCTCATGCGCCGAGGCGCGGAGGCAGCGCAGCGCGCACAACACCGTAGCAAGCACGGCCGGTACGCTCTGAACATCGGCTTTGTCTCTGCCCAACTAGGCCGCTATGCGGAGGCTCGCGCCGCACTTGAGGAAGGATTGGCGCTGGCAGAAGCTATTGACGACCGAGCCCTGCAAACTTCCCTCAGATATAACCTGAGTTATGTGCTTTGGTGCTCTGGGAACCGAAGACTGGCCCAGGCATTGGGCGAACGAGCCCTACAGGAATTCAGGACGGCCGGAAGCAATTCGGTCGGCCTTGCCTGTTGCCTGGTCTACTTGGGGACCTTTGCTGACGAGGCAGGGAACTTGTCTGCTGCTGCTGCGTACCTGGCCGAAGCCCGTGACCGTTACCTGCGCATTGGTGTAGCCCCGCTCAGGATGGAAGGGCAGGCCGTGGAGGCCCGTTGTATTCTCGCTCTGGGTCGGCGGGAGCAAGCACGGCAATTGGCAACCGAAGTATGGGCCCATCTGCGCGAGCGCGGTAGTGAAGGGATGGACTTTCCATCCCGGGTGTACATCTGCATTGCGGATGTCTTGGCGGCGGTCGGCGCACCAGGCATTTCATCACAAGAGGTGATCGAATCGGGCTACCGCGACCTGATGCAGCGCGCGGAAAAGCTCAGCGACGAGGCGTGGCGGCAATCCTTCCTGGAGAATGTGGCCGAGAATCGCGAGATCATCGAGCGATGGAAAAAGATGCAGGTCGAGCATGCTGGATTGGGAGACTAGCCGGCTCTCCCCCTTGTTGCCTCCACGAGTTTGACTCCTTCACGTATCCGGCTCGTTGTGGCGTTCTGCGGCCAGGTGGGAATGTATGAGGGGTTGCATTTGTCAGTTCTGTCGCCAGTTCTTGCGATCAGCCCGAATCGGACCTAATGTGCCGCGGTTATTGTGAGTGGTTAATGCAAGTATTCATACGACCAGGAGCAGGGCGAAATTGTTACTCATGGGTATTGAACCAGATCTCCGGTCTTTTAAAGCTGCCGACGACCAGATCCAGGTCGCCGTCGCCGTCGAGGTCGCCCAGGGAGGGCTTGCCGCTCACATCAGAGCTTTCACCAAGCCGCAGGCCGCTGTCGATCAATTGTCCACCGTCGTTGAGCCACACTTCGTTGGGCAGATCCATGTTGGACACGAATAGGTCCAGGTCGCCGTCGCCGTCGAGGTCGCCCACGGCCAGCTCAGCCCCCAGGGTTGCGTTCAGGCGCTGTCCGCTGTCGCTGAACTGCCCGCCGCCGTCATTCCACAGCAGGATGGTGGGATGGCTGCCGGTGTCGCGAAAACCGTTGGTCACCAGGGCGTCCAGGTCGCCGTCGCCGTCCAGGTCGGCCAGGGCCACGCCGCCCACCGTGGACCGGCCGTCCTCCATGCGCCAACCTTCGCGGAACCGGCCGCTGCCGTCGTTGAGCTGCACCACGTACCCCTGGCCCCAGCGCTTGCCGAAATAATCGACGTCCCCGTCTGCGTCGAGGTCGCCCCAGGCGATGGTCTCTTCATCCAACGCCAGGCCGCTGTCGGTGAAGGCAGCTTTCCCGTCGTTCAGGTAGACCCGGTCGGGCAAGCCGCCGGGACTGTAATACAGGACGTGCACGTCGGCGTGCCCGTCTCCATTGAGATCGAGCAGGTTGACTTCGGCGGCGCTGATGCTTCTATCCCCCAGGTCCTGGCCGGTATCCTGGAAAAGGCCCGCGCCATTGTTGAGGTAGACCTTGCTCGGCGTGACGAATTGGTGGCAGGCGATAAAGGCGTCCAGATCGCCATCCCCATCGAAATCGGCGACGCCCACGCCGTGCCCATACTGGGTCAATTGCTGGCCGGTATCGACCAGGGTCCCGCTGCCGTCGTTCAGCCAGACTTCCGAGCTGTGCTTTTGGGGGTTGGCGAATACGGCATCCAGGTCGCCATCGCCGTCCAGATCGCCGAGGCCGGCCTGGAAGGTGCCCCGGGAGTCAAACTCCTGCGGGCCCTTTTGCAGCAGCGATACGGGCGCCGCCGGGCTGGATTCCAGGATGACCTGGATGACGCCGGCGACAAAAAAGGACGATTTCTGCTCGGCGGTGACGATCAGCCCGTCGCGCACGATCTGCGCCCGGCTGCAGACAGCCCCCTGGCTTTGCAGGACGGCGCAATAGTCCTGGCCATGCTTCACGGGAGGGTTATTGGCGCAAACTGCGGCCGTTTTGTCCCGCAAGACGCCGGCATAGGCCAGGATGGTAGACGCGCACCCCGCGGCGCCCAGGACCTTGCCCTGGCTGACGGCTTCCTGGGCGATACGGTGCGCCTCTTTATCCTGCCATTGGTCCTGGCAGCCCAGGCCGCCGATGAAAGCGACGGCGTCATACTCGGTCACCTGTACCTCGGCGAGGGGCAGGTCAACCGGGATGTTCTTTGCCGGCTGGTCGGGGTGGACGGTATTCTCGCACACTTGGACAACCTGCTCCGCGTTGGAAGCGATGGTCACGGCGTAGCCGGCATCTCGAAACTGGTCGGGAAAGCTCCGCCCCGATTCGGCATAGTACTGCGCCGGCAGCACAAACAGCACCCGGCAGGCCCTGGTCGCAGAAGGGATGCAGGGCTCTTCAGGCAGCGCCGGCCGCCAGGGCTCTGTTCTCGACTCGATCGTCGGGGTGGAGGTTGGGGGCGGGATGGGGGTGAGGGTTGGGGCAGGCGTTTCCGTCGGCGCCGGGGGCGGGCTCTCGGTTGGGCCAGGGGTTGCGGCCGGAGGACCGGACGTTGCCGTGGGCGGCGGTGGAGTGGCAGCAGCAGGTTGGCAGCTTGCAGCCAGCAGAACAAACAGGACGAGTACCAGAAATATTCTCATGAACGCCATCTTCCTTTCTCAACTTTCGATCTAGAAAACTCTTTGCAGCTGCTGGGCGTTCAGGCAGGTTCTTTCTCACCTCGTTCCTATTGCTCTTCCCAGTTCTGTGGCTTCTGACTCTAGACGACGGATAGGCGTTTTCGGCCAGGACAGGAGGCCGGCGCGCCGGTTCCGCCTTCCTAGCCCTCGTCCCGAAGGACCAGCGGCAGGTAGATGCGATAGCTGCCGCTGCGCAGGCGCTGGCCAAAGACTTCCATCTCGTCGTTGACCAGCGGCGGGGTGTTGTCGTCGCCCATCCAGACCACCAGGTATTCGTTGTCCAGACTGTTGTGAGCCAGCGCCGGAGCCGTAGCGACGTACAAGGGATCCCCGTCCGGCCCCATATCGCTCAGGCGCAAGTCGTCGCCGCCGATCTCGGCCCCGGTGGCGGCGTCGAGGCGCTGGCCATAGACCTCGTACTCCCCAGCCGCCAGCGGCGGGGCGTCGCCGAACCAGACCACCAGGTACTCGGCATCGGAGCTGTTGTAGACCACGTCCGGGTAGCCGCCGCCGTAGGTGGGATCCCCGTCGGGTCCCATGGCGCTCAGGCGAAAGTCGTTGGCGCCGATCTCGGCCCCCGTCGCCCCGTCCAGGCGCTGGGCGTAGACCTCGAGCTCTTCGTCCACCAGCGGCGGGGTGTCGTCGTCGCTATGCCAGACCACCAGGTACTCGTTGTCCGTGTTGTTGTGGGCTACCGCCGGCCGGCCGGCGTCGAAGCTTGGATCCCCGTCCTGGCCCATGTCGCTCAGGCGCCGGTCTGTTCCGATCTGCGCCCCTGTCGCCGCCTCGATGCGCTGGGCAAAGATTTCGAGCTCTTCGTCTACCAACGCCCCTGTGTCGTCGTCGCCGTACCAGACCACCAGGTACTCCTGGTCCACGCTGTTGTAGGTCACGTCCGGCATGATGGTGTCGTAGGCCGTGTCGCCGTCTGGGCCCATGTCGCTCAGGCGAAAGTCGTTGGGCCCCAACTGGCCCCCTTCGGCGGTCAGCAGTTGTCCAAAGATCTCCTCTTCACCCTGCACCAGCGGCGGCGTGTCGTCGTCGCCGGACCAGACCACCAGGTACTGGTTATTGGCGCTGTCGTAGGCCACCGCGGGGTAGCTGGCAGCATAGTCCGGGTCCCCATCCGGCCCCACGGAGCTGATGCGCAGGTCGTTAGGCCCGACCTCGTCCCCCGTGGCGGCGTCCAGCCGCTGGACATAGATGTCGCGCTCGCCTGGATCTAGCCCGGCCAGGTCGTCGCTGCCCATCCAGACCACCAGGTACTCGTTGTCCAGGGAGTTGTAGGCCACCGCGGGGAAGGCGGCGACATAGTCCGTGTCCCCATCCGGCCCCATGGCGCTGATGCGCAAGTCGTTGGCGCCGACCTCGGCCCCGGTGGCGGCGTCTACCCGCTGGCCATAGATCTCCATCTCTGGCTCTACCAGCGGCGGGGCGTTGTCGCTGCCGGTCCAGACGACCAGGTACTCGTCCTCGGCGCTGCTGTAGGCGACCGCGGGGCGGAACCACGCCAGATACAAGCCTGGGCCGGGCCCGGCGTCGCTCAGCCGCCGGTCGGCGCCCAGCTCGGCTCCCGTGGCGCCATCCACCCGCTGGCCGTGGATCTCGTACTCTTCATCCACCAGGGGCGAGGTGTTGTCGTCGCCCTCCCAGACCGCCAGGTATTGGCTGCCCGCGCCGTTGTAGGCCACGGCCGGATAGCTCGCATCATAGTCGGGGTCGCCGTCGGGCCCCATGTCGCTCAGGCGAAAGTCATTCGCGCCCACCTGGCCCCCCCTGGCGGCATCTACCCGCTGGCCAAAGACCTCGAACTCGTCATCCACGAGCGGCGCGGTGTTGTCATCGCCGTGCCATACCACCAGGTACTCGCCGTCATGGCTGTCGTAGGCCACGGCAGGTTGGTCGGCGCTATAGCTCGGGACGCCATCTGGCCCCATGTCGCTCAGGCGAAAGTCGTTCACGCCGACCTGCGCTCCGGTGGCCGCGTTCACCAACTGTCCAAAGATCTCGAACTCGTCATTCACCAGGGGCACGGTGTTGTCGTCGCCGGTCCAGACCACCAGGTACTCGTTCCCAATGGGGTTATAGGCCACGGACGGGAAACCGCCGTCATAGCCGGAAAAGCCGTCGGGCCCCATATCGCTCAGGCGCAAGTCGTCGTGCCCGACCTGGTTGCCCGCGGCGTCGAGCCGCTGGCCGTACACCTCGAATTCGTCGTCCACCAGCGCGGCGCCCATGTCGTCGCCGTGCCAGACCACCAGGTACTCGTTGTCGGTGCTGTTGTAGGCCACGTCCGGCATGATGGCTCCATAGGTCGCGCTCCCATCGGGTCCCATGGCGCTGATCCGCAGGCCGGCACCGATCTGCGCCCCGGTGGCGCTCACCCGCTGGGCAAAGATCTCGTACTCGCCGTCCACCAGCGGCGCGTCGTTGTCATCGCCGTGCCAGACCACCAGGTACTCGTTGGCGGTGCTGTTGTAGGCCACCGCGGGGGCCCAGGCATCATAAGCCGGATCGCCGTTAGGCCCCATGTTGCTCAGGCGCAGGTCGGAGCCGATCTCGTTCCCGGTGTTGGCCTCGACCCGCTGGCAAAAGATCTCGTACTCACCCTCTACCTGCAGCGCGGTGCTGTCGTCGCCGTACCAGACCACCAGGTACTCGTTGGCGGCGCTGTTGTAGGCCACCGCAGGGGTCCAGGCATCATAGGCCGGGTCGCCGTCGGGCCCCATGTCGCTCAGGCGCAGGTCGAGGCCGATCTCTTTCCCGGTTGCCGCGTCTACCCGGCGGCCAGAGATCTCGTACTCACCGTCCACCTGCGTCGCGGCGCTGTCGTCGCCGTACCAGACCACCAGGTACTCGTCGTCGGTGCTGTTGTAGGCCACCGCCGGGGTGTGGGCGTCGTAGGTGTTGTCCTGGCCCATGTCGCTGAGGCGAAAGTCGTTGGCGCCGACCTCCATGCTGCTCATTACTACGGCGATGGCCTGCTCCGCGGTCAGTCTGGCTCCACTTGCCGGCGCCGGGACAGGCGCCCTCTGGGCAGCCGCTCCCGGAGCCAGCAGGCTCACCAGGACCAACAGAGCCAACACGTGCAAGATTGGGCGGGTCAGAGTGTGCTTCATGATAACCTCCTTTGGGTTGCGAATAGCGATCATTTCGGCTACCCATCCGCCCGCGAGCCAAGGATGCTGCGAGCCTTTCCGATCCAGACGGCCCAGGCCGAAATCGCGGCAGGGCAAAGTGGCAACGGCGCGCCGGCTGCTGCTACGGGTTGCTCTCGTTCAGGATCACCGGCAGGCTGGTCCTGGACAGCGTGTATTGGTACTGGATCCGCACGGCGCAGATTTGCACGGTATTGTCGGTGTTGCTGTCAAAACCCAGCCACACCGAAATCGATTCGTCCGTATTGTGGACGACGTGGGAGAAGGGCATGCCGCTGCCCACACTGCTCCAGCCGGGTGTCCCAGACGATTCAACAGAGTCGATTACGGTTTGGTTGCCTATGTTGTCGAATGACATAAGATTGGCTTTGACGTTGTGGTCGGCATTAATGTCAAAGAAGTAGAGGCGCAGATAGGTGATCTCGGCGCCTTCGGGCAACTGCACGGTGTGCGCCGTAAAATCGTACAGGCTGCCGCTGGTGCGGTACATGCAGCCCCCGGACGAGTAATTGTATTGCATACCAGAGTATAACGGCGTAAAGGTGTCGGCCGAGTAGCGCTTGTAGAAGGTAGCTTGGTTGGGGCCGGCTGCGCCGGCAAGAAGCTCGACCTCTTCCACCACCGTGATCTTGTCCGGCAGATTGGCGGCCTGGTCGTTGTCAGGATCTTGGGCGGCCACGCCGAGGGTGAGAAGCACGGCCAGGAGCGCGATCAACGCCAGGCCTGCGATCAGGTTGCGTGCAGAAAAACGGAGCTTGGACATTGGTTCTCTCCTTTTTGGGCGCTATGGCGCCTGTCCGAGCTGCCTGCGGAGACGATGGAATGCAGCTCGACGTTCAGATCCAACGAAGCAAGTCACGTGGAAGATCGGTCGACGGCCACCTCCTTTCACCCGATCGTGGGGCCCGGCAGCCTGCTGCCGGACGAGGCCGAGTCAACAGGGACATCGTACCACAGACAGCGCGAACGGTCAAGCCTTTTCCGGTGGAACCAAGGCTGTTGCAAAGTCGCCCCTACGATGTCAAGGGAGAATGCAACGGCCCTGTCTGCGCCGGCATTTAGGGCATGGCCGCCAGAGCCATCAGGGTGAACGGCAGGATGTCTTGCACGGCGTGAAAAAGCCACGGCCAGAAGAACCCTCTGGAATCCACCATGCATTTCCCAAAGAACCAGCCCAGCAAGGCTGTGATCAGGACGCCGGGAATGCCAGACGGGATCCCGCCAATATAGTGTGCAAGCCCAAAGAGGACGGCTGCCATCCAGATGGCGTTGGATTTTCCCACTACCTCATAGACTGTGGATATGGGTGCGGCGCGAAGGATGATCTCTTCGGTCACGCCATTGGCAGCGGCGAGCAGCAGGATCAAGGGGATGAACGGCGCCAGGCGCCGCACTGTGTCGAAAGTGGGTGACAGCGGGAGGATGATCATGAACACCTGGCCGACGATGACGACCAGGGTAAAAACCAATCCAAAGCTCCACAGCGGGCCGGGCGATTTCTGGCCGAGCCACTTGACGGGCTCAGCCATTGCGTTCAGATCGCCCCTCACCAGGAAGAACCTCTGCCGGCGTTTTCTCAGCACGAAAAGCAGGCCCACCAAGAGCAGGGCTGCTCCCGCTTCCAGCGCCTGAAATGCCAGTGCGGCGACGGTGAACGACTGCCGGCTCCACCACGCCTTGACAGCGGGTGAATTCCACAGCCAGTTGCTCCCCTGGGTGAGCAGCGCGATGGCCAGCAGGATGACGAAAAAGGGGCGCAAGGCCTTGATCGGCTCCCAAAGCCAGGTCAGCAGGATCAGCGCGCCCAACAGGCCGGCTTTGGCCCAGAGCAGCCACAGCGGCACCGCGCCGGTTAGCTCCAAGAGGACAATATCGCCCAGCGACGATACGAGCAGTGTCACTGCCCAAGCGATGGCGATGGCGAATGCACGGGAGCGATCCGCCGGTGGCGCCTGATCTCCGGATGTGGTCATCGAAACAACCTCCTGGGATGTTTTTTCATCTGCTCGCCTCTTTCGGACCTGTTCATTATACCCGCACCTGGAGCCTGAGGCAAATGCCCAAGCGGGGAGCCTCAGAGCCGTTGCCTGACCATGGCTTCAAAGGTCACCGGTCCATCCACTGAGCGACGAGACACACCCCGCTCTCTCAAATACGGGGAACGCGTTTGAGACTCGAAAGGAACGGCGTCAACGAATGCGGAAACGAATAAACGAATGGTCGCGTGCGGGGCGAATTCGCTTGTTCGTGGCGAATTCACTGACCGGAATGATGCCGGGCGGCAGGGCGCCGGCGGCAGGCTATCGACCGATAGCCGGCCGCCGGCGGATACGCCGGTTAGCGCGGCGGGAAGGCGGGCGCCGGCCATGGGCCGGGCGCCATGCCCGGGGCGCCGGGGACGAGCAGGCCGTGCCGCTCGGCGCGGTTGTTTGTCTCGCTCATCTCGAGCACGGCGCCGGCAGGCGAGCCGGGGTTCCAGCTATCGACGTACAGGTAGAGGTCGGTGGTGCCGGGCGCGAAATAGCCCGTCCACAGCGATCTCTGCACGTCAAAGCTGCCGGGCAGCGAGGTAAGGACGATGCTCTGGCCCGGCTGGAGCCCGGCCGGAACGGCCCAGGTCAGGCCATAGCACGGTTGGAGGCCGCAGGCGTCGTTCCACGGCAGGTTCGGGCCGGCGGGCGCCGGGCTGGGGTTCAGGTAAAAGTCCACCCAGAACCCGCCGGCGGCCGTCAAGCCCTGGTTGGTGATCTCGACAGAGATGAGCACCGGCTCGTCGGGCTGGTACTCGGACTGGTCGGGCGTCAGCGAGATCGTCCCGGCCAGGTCGGGCAGCGGCGACTGGTCAGGGAGGTTCCAGGCCAGCGGCAGGTAGATGCGGTAGCAGCGCACCCAGACGGGGTGATCGTCGGTGTTGTTCAGCAGGTCGCCTTCCGGCGTGTCGGAGAACACGGTGGCCGAGTTGGTCAGCACCATCTGGCCCGGCAGATCGCCGCGCACCCGGCCGACGACGGTGACGGTCACCACTTCGCCCACGGCCATGTCGCCCACCTGGCAGACCGGCCCGCCGCACAGCGCCGGGTCTCCGCCCGTGCGTTGGACGGCGGCCGATATCAGGTCGATGCCCTCCGGCAGATCGTCCTTGACGTCTACCGACTGGGCCACCGAGGGGCCGCTGTTGGCGACGACGACGGTGTAGGTGACCAGGCCGTTGTGCAGGACCCACTCTGGCCCTGTCTTGTCCAGCGCCAGGTCGGTCCAGCCGAGGATGCTCGTGTCGGCGGTGTCGGCGTTGTTGGACGGGTCGGGATCGGCGGTCAGCGAGCCGGCGACGGCGGCGTTCTCCAGGCTGGCGCCCGGCTCGACGCCGGCATCGACGGTGACGACCAGGGTGAACGTGAGCGCCCGGCCGGCTTCCAGCAGCGGCGCGGCGCAGACGACGGCGCCGCCCGCCGGCGCGCAGCCCGCACCGGCCGAGGCCAGCGTGACGCCCGCGGGCAGCGTGTCGGTGACGGCCAGGCCGAGCGCCGGCTGCGGGCCGAGGTTCCAGGCCGCCAGGGTGTAGGTGATCAGGCCGCCGGCGTTGGCCGTGGGCGTGGCGCCCTTGTCGAGCGCCAGGTCGGCCCAGGCCAGCGGGATCACCCCGACCACCGCCGAGTCCAAGTTGTTGTCGGGGTAATAGTCGGGTTGGTTGCCCGACACGCTGGCGACGTTGGTCAGGCTCGTCGACTGGCAGTCTGGATCCACCCGCAGCACCGCCGTCACGACGGCGACCGTGCTGTTGGGGTAGACCGTGCCCAGGTAGCACACTCCGGACAGGGTGCAGAACTCGTAGGCAGAGTCGGGGTTGTCGGCCACGATCGACACCAGCTCGGTATCGACCGGGATCATCTCCAGCACCTGGACGCCGCTGGCGGCCAGCGGCCCGGCGTTGGTCACGGTCAGGACGTAGGTCACCAGCTCGCCGGCCGGCACCTGGGCCGGGAAGGCCGTCTTGATGATGGCCAGGTCGGCGCTGGGGCCGAACTCCTGGCGCACCGTGGTCGTCTCCTGGTCGGCGTTGTTGGCCTCCAGCGGGTCGGGCGTGGCGCTCGACACCGCCACGTCGTTGAGCAGCAGCGTGCCGCTGGGCACGTCGCCGGCGGTGACGGCCAGCAGGAAGAAGGTTTGCTCGCCCGCCGCCAGCAGGTCGAGCGTGCAGGTGATCACCTGGCCGCCCGGTTGGCCGGTGCAGCCGGGGCTGGCGGTGGAAAAGGCCACGCCCTCGCCCAGGGTATCGACCACCACGACGTCGCGGGCGTCGGAGGCGCCGTGGTTGTAGACGCTCACCTGGTAGAGATAGCCTTCCAGCGGCTCTACCGGGTCGGCCAGGTCGGCCTTGTCGACGGCCAGGTCGGCCCAGACCTGTACCACACTCGTCGCCTCGTCGGCATTGTCGGCGGGATCGCTTTCGGCCGTGTCGCTCAGCACGTTGGCCTCGTTGGTGAGCAGCGTGCCGGCGTCAAGGCTCGGGTCCAGCCTGCCGACGACGGTGACAGTCACCGTTTCGCCGGCGGCCACGTCGCCGAGGTGGCAGGTGGGCCCGCCGCAGGGGGCGGGCGCGCCGCCCTTTACGAACGACGCCGACACCAGGGCCACGCCCCCGGGCAGCGCGTCGGCAACCACCGCCGATTGGGCGGCCGACGGCCCGGCATTGGCGACGAACAGGGTGTAGGTGATGAGGTCGCCGGCGACGACCGTGGCGGGACCCTGCTTGTCGAGCGACAGGTCGGCCAGCCCGGTGATGCTGGTGTCGGCCGTGTCGGTGTTGTCGGCCATGTTGGCGTCGGGTGTGGCGGCGGTGACCGCAGCCACATTCTCCAGGCTCGTACCCGGCTCTACGCCGCCGTCGACGGTCACGGTGAGCGTCGCGGTGGCGTGGCTGCCGGCAGCGAGGGCGCCCACCGTGCAGGCGACCACGCCGCCCGCGCCGGCGCAGCCCGCGCCGGCCCAGGCCAGGGTGACGCCGTCCGGCAAGGCATCGACGATGGTCACGCCCGCGGCGTCGGACGGGCCGGCGTTATGGACGGCCAGCGTATAGGTGATCGACTCCCCGGCGATGGCCGTGGCCGGGGCGGCCTTGTCGAGCGCCAGGTCGGCGACGGCGACGACCGGGATGGTCGCCGCGTCGCAGGCGCCGGCAGGAGGATCGATGCACGCCGTGTTGGTATAGACGCCGGCCGGGGTAGAGGCGGGCGCCCGGACCAGGGCATAGATCTCGGCGGTCTGGCCGGCCGGCAGCGTGTCGATGGTGCAGCTATCGGCCGCGCAGCTCATCGGCACGGCCGGGCCCGGCTCCAGCGCTGCCAGCGCCAGGCCGCTGCCCACCGTGTCGGACACCACCACCCCGTGCGCGTCGGACGGGCCGCCGTTGGCGACCAGGATGCTGAACAAGCCCGCCTCGCCGCCCGCGACCAGCTCGCCGGCCAGGGCGCTCTTTTGGACGGTCAGACTCGACTCGAACGCGACCGTCGTGGTCACCGTGGCGATGTTGTTCGTCTCGTCCGGGTCGATGGCGTCGGCCGACACCTGCGCCTGGTTCACCAGCGTGTCGCCGGCATAGTCCGGATCCACGCCAAGCACCAGGTCGACCGTCGCTTCGATGTCCGACTCGGCCGTCACCGCCAGGTAAAAACCGGCGAAGCACAACGCGTCACCCGCGCCGTCGTCGCCGATCGTCAGCGTCCAGGTCCCGAACGGAGACTGGCCGATCAGGGCCGCCAGCGGCTGCACCGGCCGGAACGCGCCGCTCAGCGGCGCCGGCCCGCCCACCGGTGTGGCCGCCGCGTCGTCGAACATCACCGTCACGTGGCCGCCGTAATCTCCGCTGCTCGTGTAGGTCGGGCCAAGCCCGCTGCCGCCCCAGTTGTTTAGGCTTTCCACCAGCACCACCCGCGTCCCGCCCGGGCCGGTCAAGTAGAACACGATCTCCCGGTTGTAGGGCATGCCGCCGGTGTATGGGTTGGCGCAGTCCTCGTGGTCGAGCTTTTCGAACTCGATGGCGATGTTGACGTCGGCGATGGCCGCCCCGGCCGGCAGATCGCCCGGACCGACCGTCACGGTGCGGTCGATGGTGGAGCCGTCCGCCTGGCCGGGCGCATAGTTCCCCGGGCTAACGCCGGACGTCCTGGCGGGCAGCGCGCCCAGGTGGCACGCGCCGTTCAGAGAGCAGAACTCGCTGTCGGAGTAGGGGTTGTCGGCCGTCATGGCCACCACGTGCGTGCCCGGCGGCGCCAGGTCGAGCACCTCCACGTCGGCGGCGGCGCCCGGCCCCAGGTTGGTGACGGTGATGGCGTAGGTCAGCTCTTCGCCCGCCGTCACGCTCGCCGCCAGCGCCTGCTTTTCTATCGCCAGGTCGGCCACTTCGGCCGCCTGGACGCCGCCGTACCAGTAGCCGGCCCCCAGGTCTGACCCGCCGCCTGACGACGGCCCGATCGCGGGCTGGCCCAACGTGCCGTTGAGGGTCACCCCCGAGCCGGTGGACGGCGCGCCGCCGCCGCCGATGACCTGCCAGGGGATGTCTGGTCCCTGCTGGGCCAGGGCGGCGGGCACCGCCAGGGCCAGCAGCAGCGACACGGTCAAGCTCCAGATAAGAATTCTCGTGCGCATGGCATCACCTCCTGGCCTAACGGGTGGGGTTCAGGTTCGAATCGGTGGGCTGGGCCGGATTGCCCAGGCCCGCCTCTTTGGGCAGCCCGTAGCACTCGGGGCAGAGGTAGGCGCCCGGTTGTGATTTCTTCTGCTCCACCGCAATGCGATACGCTTCGGCGTAGGGATCGCGGCGGATGCCGGTTACCTGCCAGGAAACCTTGAGGCCGGGCTTGCCGCCGCCGATCTGGAAGCGGTTGTTGGCGATCTCGGCGGCGATATACACCGGGGCAAAGCCGCCGATGCAGGTGAGCTGGTAGCGATAGTCCTTGTTGAGCGCCTCGAACCAATCCGGCAGCTCGACCCACGCCTGGCCGTTCTTGTCCAGGACGGCGTTGCCGTTGTAGACGTTCATCATGTCGGGCGACTCGACGAACGAGTGCGACAGGGTCTGGTTGGCCGGGTCCAGGGGGTGGTCGATGGTGAACGACCCGGCGGACTTGGACAGGGTGCCCTGGATCAGCACGTTGCCCACGAACCACCCGGCATAGCCGGCCCCGCTCACGCTCCGGTTGCGGAAAAAGCCGGCGGCCGAAGAGCCGTTGGTGCCGCTGATATCGGCCCACAGGCCGGTCATCATGCCGGTGGTGCCGGCGGCGTTGAAATAGCCGGCGGCCGAGTTGGCGGAGTCGCTGCTGTTCAGGGCATACACGGCGTTGGTGTTGCCGGTGGCGCCCTGGGCGTGGAAATAGCCGGCCCGCGTGCCGCCCGTCGTGCTGGCGGTGGTGCCCACGACGGCATAGGTCCTGGCGCCCGTGGTGAGGCTGGTAAAGCGGCCCGTCACGGCGCCGGCGCTGTTCTGCACGTTCAGCTTGCCATCCGGGGCGCCCGTGCCGATGCCCACGTTGCCGCCATCTTCCAGGTAGAGCCTAAAGTCCGAAACGCCCGTCTCGGCAAAGTTCAGGCCGGCGTCCAGGTAGTTGAGGTGCCACTGGTTGGCGCCGGCCGAGTCCGCGAGCTGGAGCCAGGCCGAGTCGGCGCCGGCGCCCCTGACGGTGAGCGGGGCGCTCGTGGCCGGGGCTGTGCCCAGGCCCAGCCGGCCGGCCGCGTCGAGCCGCATCCGCTCGGTGTTGTTGGTCCTGAAGGCCAGGTCCTGGTTGTCGGTGGTGCCCAGGAAGTTGGTCGCCGGGTTGGCGCCGGCGTTGCCGGTCAACGACCAGGCGGTTCCCGCCGCCGCAAAGGCGCCGGCGTGCTGGCCGTCCAGGGTGTCGGCGTTGTTGGCCTCCTCCGCCTGGAGCGCATAGGGCACGGCGGCGATGCGCCAGTCGGGGGTGAGCCGGGTGAAGGAGGCGCCGTCGTCGCTGAACCACACCCGCAGGTAGCGGTCGGTCCCGTCAAAGGCCGAGGCGCTCAGCGGCTGGGTCATGCCGCTCAGAGAGGTGTCGCCCAGCAGGCCGTTGAACAGGCCGCCGCTCACGGGCAGCGGCACGGCGTTGATCGGCTCGCCGCCGGCCCAGGACGAGCCGTCGTTGGACCAGTAGGTGACATTGCCCGCCTGGCTCACCACGGCGAACTTGAAATACCCGCCGCCGGTGTAGGGCGCGCCGCCCACCGTCACCTTGCCCTGGTAGCTGACGATGGCGGGCGAGCCGCTCTGGGCGTTGATCGAGGTGGCGGAGAGCAACAGGGCCGCCACCAGGAGAAAGGCGCTAAACACGCCTGCCAACAGAACCCGATTTTTCTTCATGCTGAACCTCCCTTTCCTTCTTGAGATTTAGACCGGTCGAAATGAACCTGACCGCCGGCCCGCGCAGGGCCGGCGGCGATCAACGGGTTGGCCGTATAAGCTGCGCGGCAGCTCGCTCCTTCTCGTGACAAGTTACCGGCGCCGCAGTCGTGAGCGATGGTTATACAGTGCAGGCGGAGGAATAGTTCTCCGATCACTTGCAGGCGCAATTATACCCCCGAACCAGGCGGCGTGCAAGGGAAGGGCGGAAGCCACAATGGGAGCACCGTGGCGGCAAGCATAAAAAAGCTGGCCGCGGCGGCCAGGTCCTAGAGGGCTACGGGAGCGTGGGCGCGAGTAGAGAACAAGCCACGTGCATCTTAGTATAAGGAGCATGTGGCTTATTTCATCACCAATGGCAGCCCGCGTCAAACCGGAGGCTCGGCGGGAGCGCGGGGACGAACAGCGGCGACCCCCGAGCAGCCGGCCCGGGCCGGCGGGACCTTGGCCGGGCGAGGCTGCCCGCGCTCCGGCTCGGCTCAGTAGCTCAAGACCAGCGCGAGGTAGAGGACGTACCCATAACCCTCATCGACGCCCATGTCCACGACGGCCGTCCCGTCGCGATTGCCATCCATGACGCGGGGATCGCCCTCCCAGTCGCAGGCGGGCAGGCTCGGCGCGTCGTTGGCGCCGGCATCGATGCACGGGGAGCCCGGGCCGAGGTGATAGTCGCCGCTGCCCGGATCGGCGAACAACGGGTCCGCGTCGATGTTGCCGGTCCCGTCGTAGCTGCCCTGGATGTCGCTGTAGTTGACCACCGGATACTCGTCTCCCCCGTTGGCTATCTCGTCAGGGCTGTCCCACCAGAGGATGCAGTTGGTGAGCAGCGGCGAGGAGTGATAGTTGTAGAGCCCGCCGCCGAGGCCGGCCGAGTTGCCCGAGAAGGTGCAGTTGGTCACCTCTGGAAAGGCCAGGTCGTTGTTGTGCATTCCGCCGCCGAGGCCGGCCGAGTTGCCCGAAAAGAGGCAGTTGGCCACCTTGGGCGAGGCGAAAAAGTTGTACATCCCGCCGCCACGCTGGCCGGCCGAGTTGCCCGCGAAGGTGCAGTTGGCCACCGCGGGCGAGGACAGGTCGTTGAACATCCCGCCGCCGGAGTGGTGGGGCCAATCGGCGTCGGCGTTTCCGCCGGAGACGGTAAAGCCGTCGAGGATGGCGCTGCCGTCCAGGGCCAGCTCCGGCGGGTGGTAAAAGACGTGGTAGCTGTTGTCGGCGGGATCCCCGGCGATCCCGATGTCGCCGCTCAAGATGGCGACGTTGCGCGCCCAGTCGCGGTCGTCCCAGCCGGCGTCGCCGGCGGTCGGGTCGAATCCTCCATAGAGGGCCACCCCATTCTTTAACTGGAAGGTCGCCGAGCGGGGGTCGCCCGGAGAGGATTCGTGGGTAGGCGTATAGATCCCCGCCGCCACCCAGATCTGATCCCCGGCCGCGGCCCCGTCCAGGGCAGGCTGCAGGCCGGTGCAGGCATCCTCCCACGAGGCGCCGTTGTTCGCGCCCGCCGCATCGGCGTCGACATAGATCACGCCGCCCGCCGCCGGCGAGCCCTGGCTCCCCGAAGCGGTCGCCGCCATCGCTGCCGCCAGCGCGGCCACTGCCAGGGCGGCCATCAGCCATCTCTGCGGGCGCTTCACGTCGATCCCTCCTCGTTGCTGCTCCCTGGGCGCGGCGCTCAGGCTCGATCTTCCGGAGGCCGGCCGGTTCTTACGATCGTGCCCTGCGCGACAGCGCACAAATCCTCCTTGCCCTCGGCCGCTGCGAATATCTCACAACGGCAAACAGCCTGAGTCTTGCTCGAGTAGATGACGGTCGCCCTGGCAATCAATGCGGCGCCCAGGGCCGGCCGCAGATAGTTGATCTTGTACTCTGACGTCAAGATTGCCGGACCAAGCACGCTCCCGCCGGCGAAGGACAGCGCGTTATCTGCGGCGTAGCCGATCACACCACCGTGCACAAAGCCGTGCTGCTGTTTCAGTTGGGGGGTGATGGGGACCGTGAGCTCAACGCGCCCCGGCGAAAAGGCGGTCAGCTCTGCGCCGACAAGCACGCTGAAAGGCTGCGATGCCAGAATCTGCCTGCCGATCGGCAATATCTCGTCCATGTTCGCCCTCCCAGATCGGTACTGGATCTCTCGGCGCGCAGCGGCAAGGCCCCGGCGCGCCGATCACCCGCGGGCGCATTATACCCCCGAACCAGGCGGGGCGCAAGGGAGCACACTTTGCGACGGGCGTCTGGGGGGCTGGGTGGATGACGGGGGTCGTCCACCCGATAACCAATTCGGAAAAGACCTAATCCACGTCGACCAGCAACGACAAGTCCTCATACTGGTATGGTGGTCGCTTCCGCACCGCCAGCACGTACACCCCACCCCAATTGCGATCTATTAAATAGACCACGCGCCAGGCGTCAAGGCGCAAGCGCCAAACTTCGCCCTGGCTCAAGGTCGCAGTCAAGCTGCAGGCCATGGGCCGGTCTAGGATCATCTCGCAGGCCAAGCACTGCTCGCCGTATCCGTTGCCGCATGTGACCAGGCAACTGGTCAATCTCCTTGCCGGCCTGGGGCAGGATGTAGACCTTGTGGGAGACTATTGCCTGCTCCACTCTTCTTCCAGGTCCTCCAGCCGCAGCCAACCGGCTTTTTCAGGGTTACCACCCGCCGCGTCCAGCTCAGCCAAAGCCACCTGTGCCAGGGCAATGTCCTCAGCATCCTCCAGGGCAGCTACGATCCGCCGCCAGGTCTCCCAATTCACCTGCACAGCCGTCGGCCTGCCATCCATATCGACTAGATAGTGGATCGTTTCCTGAACCAGTTCCATCGGCCTACCTCCACTGAACCCATTATATCCTGAACAGGATGGATCGTCAACATTTCACGAAAAAGCGAGGAGACCAGAGTCGCTCTCCTCGCTACCAAACCTGGGTGGATGACGGGGGTCGTCCACCCGGTAACCAACGATTAAGTCAGTCCCGTGTGGCAGGGGTTACCAGAGGTCCTTTTCTCAGGAAGCAGTTCATCTCGGCCGTCGCACCTGCGCGGGCATGCAGGCCCACCCTTTGGCAGGGTGGGCCTGCCCCGTGACGATCAAGGGCCGCCGCCCCAGGCGAGCGCCCGGCCTAGTGGTTGCGCACTGCCATCGGCAGGTAGACCCGGTAGGGGGAGCCCGCCGGCGCCCCGCCCGACCAGAAGCCGCCGGCCAGGCTATAGTCCCCGCCGGTGAGATGTCCTGCGTCCGGCTGGCCGGCCGTCCCGCCGAGCGAATACCCCCCACCCACCGAAAAGGTGCCGCCGCCGCCGTCCACCGTGCTCCACGTCAGGTCGTACCCTGCGCCTGACTGGGCGAGCACAGGGACCGCCGCCAGCAGCAGGAGGCAAACAAGCACGGCCCTCAGGTACATAACGCCTGGTATCAACCTATCCGTCATCGCCCGCCTCCCGGCCGGCGCCGCGCGGCCAGCGTCCCCCCGGCGACGACGGCGCCGCCGATCAGCAGCCAGGGCAGCGCCGCGCCGGTGCGCGCCTGCGCCTTTTCCAGGGCGGCCAGGCGCGCCTCCAGATCGCCGACCTGCGCCTGCAGCGACCGGTTCTCGGCATACAGCGCCTGGATGGCCGCCAGGGCCACGCCGTCGGCGTCGATCGTGGTGATGTGGGTGTCGTCCTCGCCGACGCCAAAGGCGGCGTAGAAATCCTGGGCCATCGGGCCGATGTGGCGGATCGAATCGTCCTGGCCGGTATAGTTCCAGGTGGTGACCGGCACCCGCGCCAGTTTTTCCAGGAGCGCCCCGGCGTCGACCTCGACTATGTTCTCCTTGAGGTTGCGGTCGCTCCCCGAGGCCCAGGTGGCGCTGCCGGCGGCGAGGTAGGCGTAGGTCGTGAGGGTCGAATTGGTGTAAAAGTAGACGCCGCCGCTGGCGCGGGCCAGCCAGCCGTTGTCGTTGTTGCACTGCACGTCGGCGTCGGTCGAGTCGCCCCACACAAAGCAGCCCTGGTTGTTGGCCTTGGCGCGATTCCCCGCGGCGAGGCTCAAGTCGCCCTGGGCAGTATTGTCGTAGCCGCCGGGGACGGTGGCAGCCCAGCCGCTGGCGGTGTTGCCATAGCCCCCGCCGACGGTGGCAACCTCTACGCTGGCCGTGTTCGTATAGCCCCCGCTGACGGTGGCGGCATCGCTGCCGGCGGTGTTGGCCCGGCCCCCGCCCACGGTGGCAGCGTAGCCGCCGGCGGTGTTGTGCTGCCCCCCGCCGGCAGAGCTATAGTTGCCGGCGGCTATGTTGACGGCCCCGCCCGCCACGGTGGCGGCGACACCCTGGGCCTGGTTTTCCTGGCCCCCGCCGACGGTGGACTCGGAGCCGCTGGCCGTGTTGTCTATGCCCCCGCCGATGGTGGCCCGCAGGTTGCTGGCGATGTTGGTGTCGCCCCCGCCGACGGTGGCATAGTCGCCGCCGGCGGTGTTGGTGTAGCCCCCGCCGATGGTGGTCCAGTCGGCGCTGGCGGTGTTCACCTCACCCCCGCTGATGGTGGCATTGTCGCCGCTGGCAAGGTTGGCATAGCCCCCGCCGACGGTGGACTGGGCCGCGCTGGCGGTGTTGAGATAGCCCCCACCGACGGCGGCGAACGCATGGCTGGCGGTGTTGCCGTGGCCGCCGGCAACGGTGGCAGAAGTACTGTTGGCGGTGTTTTGCACGCCCCCGCCGATGGTAGAGTTGTAGCCGCTGGCGGTGTTGTAAAAGCCCCCGCCAACGGTGGCGTAGGGGTTGCCGGCGCTGTTGTCCTCGCCCCCGCCCACGGCGGCAGCCCAGCCGCCGGCGGCGTTGGTGTAGCCCCCGCTGACGGTGGCGTACGTCGCGTCGTCGACGGCGCCGGCGCCATCGCCCGCCTGGTTGCCCGCCCCGCCGCCGATGGCGCCGTACAGGTCGGTCACCACGTTGGCCGCCGTCGAGTTTCCCCCGCCGCCGATCGACGCCCCGTACACCCCGCTGTGCGCCCAGTTCTGGACGTTGCCGCCGATCAGGTTGGGGCTGGTGGAGCTCGGCTCCAGCCGCAGCGCGCGCTCGTTGTTCACCTTGAACACCAGCGCCACGTCGTCGGCGGTGCCCACATAGTTGACCCCGGGGGTCGTCCCCGAGTTGCCGGTGAGCAGCCAGGCATCGCCCCCGCCGCCGCCCACCGGCTCGCAGGTCACGCTGCCGTCCTGGTTCACCCCGCGGATGGCAAAGCCGCTGCCGCAGGCGCCGAGCACCCGCGTCTGCATGACCGTGGGGTCCGCCGACAGGGTCACGTCGCCGCTTATCCCGCCGCCGGTCAGGCCGGTTCCCGCATAGACGGCCGTGATGTCGCCGGCGCCGCCCGACACCGGCTCGCAGGTCACGCTGCCGTCCTGGCTCACCTCGCGGATGGCAAAGCCGCTGCCGCAAGCGCCGGCCACCCGCCGCTGCAGGTAGGCAGTGTCGGCGGAGAAGATGGTGCCGCTGATCGTCAGCCCAGGGCCGGCCCCGTAGAGCGTGTCGTTGTCGATGCCGTCGGCAAAGCCGGGCGGCACGTCCACCAGCCCGGGCCAGGCGGCGTGCGTGGCGAACAGGGCCTGGGGCGAGGCGGTCAGCATCTGCCGTGGGGTGAGCGGGGTGTAGGTCCCGCCGCCGGCCGGGCAGCGGACAGAGATGTCGAGCCAGCGCTGCTCGCCAAAGAACTTGTCGGCGCCCCAGTCGAGCTGCACGGTAAAGTAGCCGTCGGCCAGGGGGACGTTGGTCAGGGTCTGGGTGGGGCCGACCTGGACGCCGCCGGCGCCGGCGTCCCACAGGCCGAACTGGAAGTCGCAGGGGCCGGTGTAGGGGACGCCGCTGCTGTTGAGCCGTCCCTGGTAGGTGAACGCCGCGGTCAGCGGGGAGCCGGCCAGTTGTTGGGCCATGGCCAGCCCTGCTATCAGGGCCAGCGCCAGGGCCATCGCCAATCCAGTGCTGAGAAACCGCTTGCCTTTCATTTTCTCCCTCCTGTGAATGTATTGTCTGGCTGTATCGCTGAATGGGCTGTGCAAAGCACAGCCCGCCACGCCGGGTGAGCCGGCGGGCGGGCTGTGGTGTGAGCGCTATGATGGCTTGGCCGTCAGGCTAACCCGGCCGAAACCCCGGCCGGGAGGGCCGGGGAAGCCTCGATCCGCGACGCTGTGGCGAGGCGCGGTCTATTGTGGCGATCATATCATGGATCCGCCGGCAAGTCAACAGACCCTGTTGGTGGTTTTGGGGGTGGATGATGGGGGTCGTCCACCCGGTAACCAACGATTGGGTGTGTTTAGTCGAGTGCAGCGAACTTGCCGGTCGCGACGGGCGGTGATATAATGGAGGCAGCGAACAACCGCAGGGAGAATTGGGTTATGAGAGACTGTCAGTTCACCATCATCATCGAGCGCCAGCCGGAAGGAGAGTACCTGGTGTCGGTTCCGGCGTTGCCTGGCTGCTATACTGAAGGGAGCACGCTCGAAGAGGCCCGTGGGATGGCGGCCGATGCGATTCGTGCATACTGCGCCAGCCTGCTGAAGCACGGCGAACCAATACCGTGCGAATCTCCTGAGGAGCAGTACATAGGACGGTTGAGCGTCGCGCTGGAGCCCGCTTGATGCCGCGATTGCCTACGGTTACGCCGCGGCAGCTCGTCGAGGCGCTTGAAAAGGTGGGTTTTGAGATCGATCACCAAACCGGCAGCCACGTTGTGCTGTGGCGGGCCAGCGATGGTGCCCGTGTGGTCGTTCCGTGGCACAATCGTGACCTGGGCAGGGGACTGACGTTGCGGATCATCAAGAGCGCCGGACTGACTCGGGATGAGTTTGAGGAGCTGCTCTGATCTCCGAGAGTTGGAGAGATTGACGCCTGGGTTATTGCGGAATTTGACCCACTGATATCAAGACAGCAGCATACCAATAGTCCTACAACACAACAGGCCCGTCTTGGACGGGCCTGTTTACATAACCGGGTGGATGACGGGGATCGAGCCCGCAACCACAGGGGGCCGGGAGGCTTGGCGTTTTCCCGCCGATGGTGCTATAATGCCGGCGTAAGCCCGTGCCGGGCATAGCTTGTCGAGCCTTTTTCCCAAGGTGATGGACATGCCGATAGCACAATCTCTCGACGAAGGCCGGGTCCTGGTTGAGCAGCTCGTGAAGCGCTTCGGGCGCAACCTGGACGTTTACCGGCGGCCGGAGTACAAGGAAACCCAGGTCCGCATCGAGTTCATCGACCCGCTGCTCGAAGCGCTGGGCTGGGACGTCCGCAACGTGCAGGAGAACGCCGAGCAGTACAAAGAGGT
>DAOUGI010000037.1:0-48145 GCA_034429215.1 Anaerolineae bacterium
GCATTTCCCCCTCACCCCAGCCCTCTCCCCCAGGGGGAGAGGGAGCAGGCAGCCGTGGCATCCAGAAATGTGAAACGCACCCCAGGGCAAAGTGGGTATGTTGCCCTAAATCGATGGCGGTGGTATAATCGAATTCAAGAACCCGACCCCGCAGGGAGATCGATATGAAGCGGACGACCCTTGTTTTGGCCGGCATCTACCTGGCGCTGACCGCCGGCTGGCTGTTGAGCTATCTGGCGCCGGTCGCCTGGGAGGTGGCGCAGGCGGCGGCCTTTTTTCTCGGCCTAGCGGTTGCCGCGCTGCTGTGGTGGACTGCCCGCCGGCAGCGCGATCTGCGCGGGCTGTGGGGGCTGCTGGCCGCCGGCTGGACGGTCGGGCTGACGATCAGCATCGCGTGGGGGGTGTACGAGCTGGTGACCGGCCGCCCTCTGCCCGGTGGCTCGTGGTTCGGCGAGCTGTACGTGGTCCGCTATGGCCTGGTCATGGCCGCATTCGGGCGCTGCGTCTCGCCGTGGACCGGCCGGCGATGGGCCGGGCTGGCCGGCATCGGCCTGCTGGCGCTGGCCGTGACCTGGTGCGGCCTGTTGTGGCCCACGTGGGCCACAACACAGGCGCCGCTGTCGGAGCTGCTGGCCTATGGGCTCTATCCGTTCCTGGATGTCGTGGTGGTGGGGCTGGCCGTGTGGGCCTGGCGCGCCGAGGGGACGGCGGGCCGGCGGCGGGATGCGATCGGCCTGTTAGTCCTGGCCATGATCGCCTACGGTGCGGCCAACTGGATCAACCTGGTCGTCCGGGGGGCCTCTTACGAGGCGCCGGCAGACCTGCCGGCCTTTTTCTGGGCGCTGTCTGACATGCTCGCCGGGCTGGCGGCGCTCAGGGTAGTGTGGGTCCGCCAGACTTACGAGGTCAGTGAGACCTCGTAAGCCTGAAAGCTTGACCCGACGCTGCTACGGTTGGCGCAGCGAGTTGGGATCGACTCCCTTCTCAAGCGCCTTTTGCAGTGTCCTCTCGTGCTCTTTTTTCACCTCATACTCCCTGAGCTGGGTATCCTGGTTTGACTTGATCCCCTTGGAGACCAGGAACGAGCCGCCGCTGATGCCCAACAGGGCAAATATCTCGGCCGGGATGTCGGGGAAGGACAGGGCTCCGTCGGCTCCACCCGAGCTGGCGATGATCAGGAACAGGCTCAGGGCGATGACGAAGGTAAAGACCAGGAATTGGAACCGCCCCATGCTGGCCTTGTCCCCACCCTCCTCGTCCAGCAGGCCGGTCAGCCTGATCTTGCCGGTCAGGATATAATAAATGACCAGCCCTCCCAAGACCGCGATGAAAATGGCGAGCATCCAGCCTACGACCATCATCAGGATATACATGTCGGTTCGCATTGTGTTACCCTCCCGGTGTTGAGGCTTTGCCCCAGAGATAGATGATCTCACTGCCGCCCAATCCAACAAGCAGCCAGGCGGGGATGGCGGGAAGCTCGCCCGGCCGGCTGATTACTTCAGAAACGTAGGCGAACGCCGCGACCAGGGTGACGACCAGCAGCTGCACCCGCGCCGTACTCAGATTGCCGTCCCCGCCGTACAGCAGGCTACGGAAGCTGATCCGCCCGGTCAGCATCTGATAGACGACGACGACGGCCAGGCTGCCGAGCAGGACCCAGACCTCGGCGCGTATGAAACCGGTCAGAACGCCCACGTTGGACCTCCCTGATCCCGGCCTGAAAGGCCGGGACATGATGCTGTGCTGCAGGCGGATTTTACCATAATCCGGGTTTTTCGTCAAGATTGCCGATGTTTTCCCAACAAGCGTTGAGAGGGGCGGAAGGGGATGGTCAAGTGAAATTTGACATGGCAGAATTATGGGATATAACTGTGGGGAAAGGAGAAAAGGTGATGGAGACCAAGCTGATGGCAGCCTGCGGGCTGGACTGCGGTGGGTGCAAGATCCGGCGGGCGCCGAGCGACGTTCAGGCGGCCCAAGTGGTCGTGGAGTGGTTCAGGAAGGAGGGCTGGCTGGCGCCCGACGAAGGGATGGCCGAGGTCCTGGAGCGCAAAATGACCTGCTGTGGATGCCTCGGGGATCGGGCCGTCCACTGGTCGGCCGACTGCTGGATCCTGGCCTGCTGCGCCGACCAGCGAGGGCTGACCGACTGCAGCCAGTGCGCCGAGTTCCCCTGCCGGCGGCTGGAGGAGTGGGCCACGCAGAATGCCTGGTACGGCGCCGCGCTGGAGCGGCTGAGGGACAGCCGCGACCGGCGGCAGGAAGACCGACCAGCTTGATGGAGTGATACTCAACATGCACAAATTGTCTGCAGACCTTCCTACCCGCATAGAGACCGAGCGCCTGTATCTGCGCCCTTACCAGGCCGGCGACGAGGCGTGGTACTATGCGATGAGCCAGAGGAACAAAGCGCACTTGGCCCGCTACGAGTCGGGCAATGCGGTGATGGCGATCAACAGCGAAGAGGAAGCGGAGCGGGTGGTTCGCGATTTCGCGGCGGCCTGGGCGGCGGGCGACGCTTTTTTCATGGGGGTGTTTCGTCGAGATACGGGGGAGTTTGTGGCGCAGATCTATGTCGGGGTGGCCAACCGGGAGCTGCCAGAGCTGGAGATTGGCTTTTTTGCGGACGTGGAGCACGAGGGGCAGGGGTATGTCGCCGAAGCGGCGAGAGGGGCGCTGAGGTTTATCTTTGAGCAACTGGGGGCGCACCGGGTGCGGTTAGAGTGCGACGACACTAATGTGCGAAGCCGGCGGGTGGCGGAACGGTGCGGGATGGTCCGAGAAGGGCAGATCCGCGAGAACAAGAGGAATGCGGATGGGAGCATCAGCGGGACGCTGCACTATGGGCTGCTGAGGAGCGAGTTTTTTGGCTCCGAGGCGCGGAGGTAGAAGGAGATGCCAGATTCGACCCTGTTCCTGTACAAGATCCAACCTGTGCGGCTGGAGATGCTGCCAGCCGGCCCGACGCCTGAGGAGGAGGAGAGCATCTCCCGGCATTTTGACTATCTCCAAGGCCTCACCAAGGCGGGCGTTGTGCTGCTCGCCGGCCGGACGCTCAACACGGATTACAGCAGCTTTGGCATCGTGATTTTCAGGGCCGGCTCGGAAGAGGAGGCCCGCCAGATCGTGGCCGATGATCCTGCCGTGAAGCAGCGGGTGATGCGCGCCGAGCTGTACCCCTACCGGATCGCGCTGTTGGGCGAGCTGCCCAAGCCGTAAGCCACCGCACGCTCGTGGCAGCGGTCTCTTTCACAGGCCAGATTCCCGACTTGCCCGGCGATAGGCGCACCAGGGGCAATCGGGCGCGGGCTCGGGGGGCAGTGGCTGGGAGAGGACCGCGACCACCTGGCGTAAGAAATCGAGAAAGGCGGCGTCGTTGCGGGGTATGTCGATGTATTTGACCTCGCCCGCCAGGGTGGCCGCCCGGTCGATGGCGTGCTCAAAGGTGCTGGGCTCATAGACCAGCAGGCCCAGCCTGGCGATGCGCCCCAGAGCCGGCTGGCCGGACGCCGGGTTTTCCAGGGCATGGGCGTAGGCGTGGAGCTGCCTGCTGTACAGGGGGATGTGCGGCCCGCTCACACGGGAGGTCTTGAAGTCGATGATGCCCCAGGCGCCGTCGTCGAGCTCGATCAACGAGTCCAGGCGACCCGAGATGAAGCAGGTGCAATCCTCGATGCCGAGGTCGATGGGACGCGAGCGGACCCACTTTTGGCCGGAACGGATGATGCCGTCCGGCATGCCGGCCGCGATTGCCCGGGCGGGCCTGCCGCTGTAGCAGGCTGTCATTGCCTTGTCGATGACACCAAAGATCCCGGGGAAGGCCATGCGGGGGCGGTCGAATCCCATGGCGACTTGAAGGTAGAAGCAGCGCTTGCATTCTTGCCACAGGAAGGCAAAATCGGACGGGCTGAGCTTGAAGTTTGTCATCGTTTTCCTCTCCATGCTAGATCCCAGGAAGTTGATTGGACGCAGATGAACGCTGGTTGTTCTCTGCCTGGGAGAATCCGCGCACTCGGCTCGTGTATTGAATTCTCGGGGCCTGGTTTTCGGAGATTATAACACCGGGATGGCGGAAGTGCAAAGGTGAAGGTGATGATCAGGGTTTTCATGGTGCATTTGACCCGGGCAAAGGGTGGTGCTATACTGGGATCGGGGAGGGCCATATGAGCATGACCGTCGATGAATTTGTGCAGGCTAGGGTTCTACCGGAGTACCGGGATATCGTGGCAGCGCTGCGGGCATTGATGAAAGAATGCGCTCCTGATGCCGAGGAAGGGATCAGCTACGGCATACCGGCGTACCGGGGGAGGCGGATGCTGGCGGTCATCAGCCCAACCAAGAAGGGGATCACCTTTGCCTTCTCGCGAGGGGCAGAGTTCGAAGACAGGTACGGGCTGCTGGAGGGTGTGGGGAAGGTTTCCAAGAATGTCCGGATCAGGCGCGTGGAGGAGATCGACCAGGCCGCGATGCGCTACTATATCGGGCAGGCATTGGAGCTCGATGCAGAGAAGGAGAAGGGGTGATGTCGGTTTTGACGATGCCGGTAACTGCGGTAATGCTCGTCGCTCTTGGGCTTGAGATTCCGGAGGAAAGCAGCGGGTATTCGCGCAGGAGGAGCAGAGAATGCTCAGGGCATCGTTCGTGGCGAGGTGAGGACAAGACTCGAAGGGTTTTCAGAACTCTTGGGATCTGGTATGCTATGAGACAGTGAAGAAGGGAGATAGGGGTAAGATGAAAGAGGGAAGTGAGCGGCGGCAAGCTGTGGTGCGAGCGTTGGTTGTGCTGCACGTCCTGTTGGGGGTGGGGGCGGTGATAAGCGGGGGTTTGCTGATGGCTGCACCGGATGGGCATTTGATGCAGATGCCGGTCAGTATGCTGGACCATAGCCCGTTTTCCAACTTTGCGATACCCGGCCTGATCCTGTTCACCCTGCTGGGGATCTATCCGCTGTGCGTGGCCTATGGCCTGTGGAAGCGGCCAGGCTGGCGCTGGCCGGACGCGATCAATCCGTTCAAGGGGATCCATTGGAGCTGGGCGGCGTCACTGGCGGCGGGGGTAATCGTGGTGATTTGGATCGTGGTCGAGGTGATCATGCTCCGCGCGTTCGAATTTCTCCACGCTTTGTACCTGGGGTGGGGGATTGTGCTCATCGTGTTGACCTTGCTTCCCGTGGTGCGACGGTATTACACCAGAATGTGAGAACGACTGAAGTTGTTACAACAGACCCCAAGGGTTTCAGCGAACCCTCGGGGTCTGTTGAATGTTAAAACCTCCCCCAATTCATGAAACTATACTTGACATTTGTAGAAATTTGATGTATAATCTTTCACGTTGGCATCTCACACGACGCAAGCAGAGATGCTTCGCTTCGCAGCCGCGAGCGGCCCTGCATGTCAGCATGGCAATGCTAAAGCGCCGGTGTGTCGAGGAGCGACATGGAAGAGGAGTTGAACGGCTTTCAGCAGAGGATCGAGGGCCATCTGCCGGACTTGACCAAGAGCCAGCAGCGGATCGCTTCGTACCTGCTGGCCAGCTACGATGAGGCCGCTTTCTTATCGGTGGCCGACCTGGCCAAGACGCTGGATGTCAGCGAGGCGACGCTGGTCCGCTTTGCCCGGGCGATCGGCTACGACGGGTTTCGCGAGCTGCGCCGCTGCCTCCAGGGGCTGTTCCGGGCCAAGGCGACGCCCGCCAGCCGCCTGCAGCGCACGCTGGGCGAGCTGTCCGGCAGCCAGGGGCACGTCCTGACCAAGGTCCTGGAGATGGAGGTGCAGTACCTGACCGAGGCGGCGCACAGTATCGATCCGGACGACTTTAACCAGGCGGTGGAGCTGCTGTTAGGCGGCCACCGCATCTTTGTGTTTGGGAGCGGTCCGTCGGGCATTTTGGCCGACCTGGCCGAGCTGCGCTTCCGGAGGCTGGGCATCCTGACCATCGCGATGACCGAGTCGGGCCGCCACCTGCTGGAAAAGCTGCAGCTCCTCAAGGTGGGGGACGTGGTGCTGGCCACCGGCTTTCACTATGTGCGGCCCGAGCTGGTGGCGGTGCTGGATCACGCTCGCGCGACAGGCTGCCGCTCGCTGCTCGTCACCGACACGCTGGGGCCGGCGCTACGGGGCAAGGTCGATGTCACCCTGGCCGCCCGGCGCGGGGCGGTGTCGACATTCCACTCTCTGACGGTGCCGATGTCCATCCTGAATGCGCTCATTTTGGCGGTGGCGATGGCCAGGCCTGATGAAAGCCTGGCTGCGCTCAACCGGCTCCAGCAGTTACGCGTTGCGTCTGGCCTGGACGACACCGGCAGGGTTTCGGCCAAACACTCACCAACGGGGGAGGGTCTATGAGCTCACTGACCGCGCCGCAGCCGCTTTCGCTGCGGATACTGGCTTTTTCCAGGCGGTTCTTCCGCTGGCTGACGCGCCCTCACATTGCCCTGTCCTTGATCATGCTGGTTGTGTTGTTCTACATGGTCATCATACCGCTGTATCGCATGGCAGCGACGACAGTGACCTACCAGTCCAAGGATCTCACCCAGGTAGCAGGCGCCGAGGTAGGCAAGCTCACTGTTTATCACTATGTCAGGATGTTGACAGGGGTCCTTGGCAAGATCTACACGTATACCCCGTTGCGGAATTCGTTGACCATAGCGACCGGAGCCACGCTGCTGGCGCTGCTGATTGGCGGCGGGTTGGCCTGGTTGGTGGTCCGCACCGATATGCCGGGCAGGAAGCTCATCAACCAACTGGCGGTGATCCCGTACATCATGCCGTCCTGGACCCTGGCCCAAGCTTGGCTGGTGTTTTTCAAGAACAGGCTTTCTGGCGGAACGCCGGGTGTCTATGAATGGCTGACAGGACAAGGCCCTCCAAACTGGCTGTCGTACGGGGCGGTGCCCATTATCATCTGCTGCGCGCTGCATTACTATACGTTCTTTTTTCTATTCGTGTCGGCGGCGCTCATGTCGATCGACTCTAATCTTGAGGAGGCCGGGGAATTGGCAGGAGCCAGCCGTTGGCGCATCCTGAGAAAGATCACTTTTCCCCTGGTGATGCCGGCTATCCTCTCCGGTTTTATTATGACCTTTTCCAAGGTCATGGGCACCTTCGGCGGACCGAATATCCTGGGAATACAGGTCAAATACTATGTAGTGGCTACCAGGATCCGCCAAAGTATAGCCATTGGGGACAAGGCGGATGCTTTTGTACTGGCTATCGTGTTGGTCCTGTTTTCTATGACCGTTCTTTGGTTCAACCAGAAACTGGTCGGGACGCGCAAGAGCTACGAGACGATTGGCGGACGAGGCTTTGTGGCCCAGGTGAGCAAGCTGGGGAGGGCGAAGCGTCCCATGATGATCGGCGCGATCGTTTTTCAGATTCTGGTAATTGTCGTTCCGCTGGGTCTCTTGATCTGGTCCACGCTGATGCTGCAGGATGGGAATTACAGCCTCAGCAATCTCTCCTTGCAGCACTGGATAGGAGAGAGCAATACCATCTACAACCATGGAGAGCCCGGCGTCCTGCGCAATCCCAAGATCTACCAGACCGCATGGAACTCGATCCGTCTTTCCTTATGGACGGCGTTTTTTACGGCGCTGCTGGGCATTGTTCTTGGCTATGCTATCGTTAAAGGCCGCGGCACCCGGCTGAGCAAATTGGTCGAGCAGCTGGCGTTCATCCCATACATTATCCCGGGCATCGCTTTTGGCGCAGTCTATATTGCGATGTTCGCCAAACCACTGGGGCCGATCCCGGCGTTGTACCCGACGTTTGCCCTTTTGGTGATCGTCTCGGTGGGGAAGCATCTCCCCTATTCCTCCCGTTCGGGAGTTTCGGCCATGATGCAGGTGGGCCGGGAGTTGGAGGAGGCGGGGCAGATAGCCGGTGCGAACGCCTGGCAGTGCTTCCGGCGCCTGATCTTTCCGCTTACCAGCAGCGGCTTTGTGGCCGGATTTCTGTTGACGTTTATCACCACCATGCGCGAGCTGTCTTTGATCATCCTGCTGGTCACAACCGAGACCCAAGTGCTGGCCAGCCAGACCATGTTCTACACTGAAAACGGGGATGGCCAGATGGCAAATGCCGTCATCTTGATCCTGATCGCGCTCGTGGCGACAGGACACTTGATCATCAGCCGGTTCCGGGGCGGCAGCCTGAGAAAAGGCCTTGGAATGTAACAGGAGACCAACCATGGAAGCAACCATCAGAATCAAGAATCTCACCAAGCGTTTTGGCAAAGTCGTCGCCGTTGACAATTTCAGCCTGGAGATCGAGCCCGGCTCGTTTCTGACGTTGTTGGGCCCGTCCGGGTGCGGCAAGACGACCCTCCTGCGCTGTGTCGCCGGCCTTGAAGACCCGGACGGCGGCGAGATCTATATCGGGGACAAGCTTGTGTTTTCTCACTCGCAGGGGATTTCAGTGCCCCCCGGGCAGAGAAACCTGGGGCTTGTGTTCCAGAACTATGCCTTGTGGCCGCACATGACGGTCTACAAGAACATGACCTTCGCGCTGGAAATCAAGAAGCTGCCCAAGGAAGAGATGGGACGGCGGGTAAAGGAATCCCTGGCTGAAGTGCAGATGGAAGGCTACGCGGACCGCTATCCACGCGAGATGAGCGGGGGACAGCAGCAGCGGATCGCCCTGGCGCGCATGCTGGCGTATCGTCCCAAGCTCTTTTTGATGGACGAACCCCTGTCCAACCTGGATGCTCGCCTGCGCATGGACATGCGCGCCGAGCTCAAACATCTGCACCACGTGGCCGGAGCGACCACGATCTATGTCACTCACGACCAGGTGGAAGCACTGACCATGTCTTCGCAGATTGCGGTGATGAAGGAAGGGTTGCTCCAGCAGCTGGACACACCCGATCGCGTCTACCACTATCCAGCCAATCTGTTTGTGGCCGATTTCATCGGCAACCCCAAGGTGAACCTGCTGGATGGCGTTATAGATGAAGAGGGCTCTGTCGATCTCGGCAAGTTCCAGATCCTCGTCGAAACCCACGGCGCGACCGGAGAGGTGGTCGTGGCCATGCGGCCCGAAGACATCGCCATCTCGACTGAGCCCGTACCAGGCTCGGTGGAGTTTGCGGCGTATTCCGTTCTTCCGTCGGGAGCCGATTCAACCATTGTGGCACATCTGGGTGAGCTGGAGCTGACCGTCAAGGTCATGGGAATCAGCAAGATCAGGATGGATGACAGGATCTGGCTCACCTTCGAGCGTGGGTCGATGAACCTGTACGACAAGAAGAGCGGCAATCTGATCGTCCCAAAGAGCTAACCATAGAGTCTGTTGACAAGCGAAAGGAGGCAAAGGAAAGGGCAGGAGGTTTAACCAGGTCGTGGTCCAATAGTTTCGTTGCTAACTATTCTAAGGAGGAAAGAAATGAAGGCATTTGCGACTTTTGTGACGTTGTGCTTGCTGATCAGTATTGTGGCCGGCTGTGGCGCACAGGCCACCCAGGCGCCGGCCACTGGAGTCAAGCCGGCCGACACTGCCGTCCCCGAGCTCAGCGCTGCAGAGCAATGGGCAAAGGCGAATGGTTTTGGGCCGTACCAGCCCGCCGAGGAAGACTGGGCGGCGATCGAAGCGGCGGCCAAAAAGGAAGGGAAAGTGGTCGTCTACTGCAACTCGTCCAAGTTCGCCAAGCTGCTCGATGCATGGGCCGCGTTGTACCCGGACATCGCGCTTGAGGGCGGAGATACCGACGACATCGCGGTGAAGATGTCCGCGGAGCAGGAAGCCGGGAACGTGATCGGGGATGTCTGGTACAACAGCGATGGGCATCTGCTGTATGGGGAATTTGTGCCCAACCAGTGGCTCTGGTCCTACGTGCCGCCGGGCGTGAAAGTA
Source organism: Anaerolineae bacterium (assembly GCA_034429215.1). GTDB lineage: Bacteria > Chloroflexota > Anaerolineae > JAAYZQ01 > JAAYZQ01 > JAFGOG01. The sequence goes on from DAOUGI010000037.1 coordinate 9,852, forward strand.
GACGACGTAACCGCAGACCGGCCGTTTGCGCTTGCGCGCCACGGTGTGGACGTGATTGGGTACAACAATGAGATCCACCCGGAAGGCTGCCCGCTCACCAACTGGTGGCAGCTGACCGAGCCGGCACTGAAGGGCAAGTTCTTTATGGAGGATCCGGCCGCTGATGCCAGCACGACGGCCAAGATCACCTTGATCGTACAACACGCGGACGACATGGCCGCAGCCTACCAAGCGCTGTACGGCAAGGATTGGACGACAGACGCAGCGTATGGGGCTGATACCCTCAATGCAGGGTACCTGTTCCTGAAAAAGCTGGCCAAGAACCAGCCTGGGCTTCAGCCTGGCGGCGATGAGGTGGACGCGGCATTTGCCACGCTGGGCATGGATCCAGCCGTGGAACCAGGGTATGGCTGGACCGGCCTTTCGAGCCTTGAGACTACCTTGGACGGAGAGCTGGCCATGGCGCCATGCCTGGGCCTTCAGCCGGTCGTGGGTATCCTGAAATCCACGTACCTAGGCGTTGCCAACAAGTCACAGCATCCCAATGCAGCCAAGCTGTTCATCAGATTCGCTCTCTCAGAAGAAGGGCTCAAGCCGTGGAACGCCATAGGCAACTATCCCACAGTTGAAGGCGTCGAGCCTGCCGAAGGCATGCCCCCTCGAAGCGAGCTAAAGCTATGGCCCAGCGACGACCTGTTTGCCTACCAAAACAACAGCCAGGTGCGCGACTTTTGGTCTATCAATCTGCTTGCTCCGTAAGGATAGCACGGGGCTTGGAACGGGTTTCTTTGGGCATGGACGCACTTGGTCCGTGCCCAAAGACCTCGCGCAGAACTTGTTCTGAAGGCTGAATGAGCATGGCGATCAACCCCATCCGGGCTGTCGTCTGGGACATGGGCGGCACGCTTGAGGAAGTATATTACAACGAGGCGATCCAGCAGGAGGCGACCCGTGGGCTGCGCGACCTGCTGGCCGAGCGAGGGCTCGACCCTGGGCCGGACCTGGACGGCCTGTACGCGGCCGTCGTGTCGGGGATGAAAGCCTACCAGGCCTGGCGAGAAGAGAGCGAGGTCGAGCTGCCGCCGGAGAGGGTGTGGGCAGAGTATATCCTGCCCGATCATGGTCTGGCGCAAGAACGGTTGGCGGCCGCTGCGGAGGATCTCACCTCCTTTTACGAGACCCATTACCAGGTGCGCTGCCTGCGCCCCGAGGCGCAAGCTGTTCTAGAGGCGCTGCACGAAAGAGGTTTTCGTTTGGCAATTATCTCGAACATTATCAGCCGGAGGTTGGTGCCGTTCTTGCTGGTCGAATATGGCATCGCGCACTATTTCGATCCGGTGGTGACCAGCTCGAACTTGGGTTGGCGCAAACCCAATAAACGCATTTTTCACGAGGCTACCCGTCTGATGGGGCTGCCGCCGGCGGCCTGTGCGTACGCGGGCGACACGATATCGCGCGACGTGATCGGGGCGCGGCGGGCCGGATATGGGCTGGCGATCCAGATCGAATCTTTTCTGACCACTCAGATCGACCACGGAACGGACGACGTGCGCCCTGACGCGGTTGTTCACGATCTGATGGAGATCGTTGAGCTGGTTGCGTCCAACAGGGAGACTGTGAATGGCCATTAAGGGCATCTTTTTCGACGCCGCAGATGTGCTCTATGTGCGGCCAGTGTCGACGGGCATGCATTTGACCAAACTGCTCGATGGGAAAGGGCTGCCGACTGAGTTGTCGGTGGAAGACCAGTCACGGCAAAAAGCGCTGCGCTCGCTGGCAAAGCGGGGGCTGATCAGCCATGACTGGTACTGGGATCAGGTGCTGGAGATGCACGGCATTGCCGATGCAGAGGAGCGGCGGCGCCTGACGGTCCAGATCGACGAGGTTTCGAACCATGTCGTGCCGGTTCCCGGCGCCAGGGAGGCGCTGGCAGAGCTGAAGCAGCGCGGTTTCGTGGTGGGTGTTGTCACCGACACTATGCACTCGATCGAGCACAAGATGCGCTGGCTGGAACAGGTGGGGGTGGCTGAGTTTGTCGATGTGGTGGCCTGCTCGACGGTACTGGGCGCACACAAGCCGGAACCGGTCATGTACCTGAATGCGGTGAAACAGGCAGGGATAATGCCGGACGAATCGGCTTTCGTGGGCCACCGCGCCGACGAGGTCGAAGGCGCGCGCCAGGCAGGGCTGGCGACCGTCGGGGTGAACTATGATCCCGACGTCAGGGCCGACTACTATGCCCGGTCGCTGCCCGATCTGTTGAATGTATCCATTTTCCAGCAATCCACGGAGGACCCTGCAAAGGTGAAACAGATGAATCACGATATAGAAGTCATTTTCATAGACGTCGGCAACACTCTGCGGGTCCTGGTGGAGGACGAGCCGTACCAGGCCGAGGCCAGGAAAAAGATCGCGGATTTCGTCGGGACGGACGAGTCGCCCGAGGTCTTTTGCGACATGGTGGACAAGAGGTACAAGGTCTACAGGAAGTGGGCGTTTGAGACGCTGCTCGAATCGTCGGAAAGGGAGCTGTGGACGCGCTGGCTGCTGCCCGAGTGGCCGGCCGATAGGATTGGGCCGCTGGCGGGGGAGCTGACCTTTCTGTACCGCCAGACGATGGGGCACCGGTACGCGCAGCCGGACGCCAAGGCAGTGGCCGCCGAGCTGACCAGACGGGGCTACCGGCTGGGGATTTTGAGCAACACCATCACCGAGCGCGAGATCCCGGAGTGGCTTGAAGAAGACGGTCTAAGCCAGTATTTTCCGACGGTGGTGCTGTCGTCGATCTTTGGGCACCGGAAACCGGGCCCGGAGATCTATTGGGAAGCAGCCCGACAGGCCGGGGTCGCGCCGGCGCAGGCTGCATACGTGGCGGACAACCCGTCGCGCGATGTTCCCGGCTCGCGGCGGGCAGGGCTGGGGATGATCATCATCATGGGCGAGCCGGCCGAGCTGGAGAAGAAGGACATGACCGGCGAGAACAAGCCCGACCTGGTCATCCACACTTTGAGCGAGCTGCTGGACGTTTTCCCCAAACGCCACAACGGGCGCGACAACGGCTGAGCGGCCCGAGGAATAGACCGTGTCTGATTTGATGACCTCGGGCGGCCTCGCCCGCGGTGGCAGCGCGCTGGCCGACGCGGTCCGAGATCTGTACTGCGAGGGCCAGACCGACTATTCGCTCGAGCCGATTGTCCTGGTGGACGAGCATGGGCAGGCGATCGGCCGCATACAAGATGGCGACGCGGTGATCTTTTGCTGCCGGCGCGGCGAGCGCGAGGTTCAGTTGACCGAGGCGTTTGTCGAGCGGGACAGGGAGCTGTTCCCGCGGCAGGATTTTCAGAATCTCACCTTTGTGATCCTGACGCTGTACCACGAAAAGTTTAGGGATCTGCCGGTTGCCTTTGCCCCGACTGAGATAAAGGGCACACTGGGCGAGGTCGCCGGCCGGGCGGGCCTGCGCCAGCTCCGGGTCGCCGAATCGGAAAAGTACGCGCACGTCACCTTTTTCTTCAACGGCGGCAACAACCGGCCGTTCCCCGGCGAGGATGACGTCCGCGTGCCGTCGCCCAGGGGGGTGCCGTTTGAGCGGGTGCCGGAGCTGAGCGCGGCGCAGGTTGCCGAGCAGGTTGTTAGCGGCATCGGTGAGGGGTACGACCTGATCGTGGCCAACCTGGCCAACGGCGACGTGATCGGCCACACCCAAAACAACGGGGCCAAGATCGCCTGCGCGGGGTTCGTGGACGAGCGACTGGGGCAGATGGTGAGCGCGGCCCTGGCGGCCGATTGTGTGGTTCTGGTGACCGCCGATCACGGCAACCTCGAAGAGATGATCAAGCCCGACGGCACGCCCCACGTGGCGCATACGACCAACCCGGTGCCGTTGGTAGTCGTCGATCCGCGGGCCGAAGCGCGGATCGAGGTGGGCGATGGCAGGCTGGCCGACGTCGCGCCGACGGTTCTGGAGGCGCTCGGCATTGCACCGCCAGAGGCGATGGACGGGGCAAGCCTGGTGGGGAATCACGACTGGGGCGGCCCGCGGCGGGTGCTGGTGGTGATCCTCGATGGGTGGGGCATCGGCAAGAGCGATGGCACGAACCCGATCTGGCTGGCCCAGACGCCGGTGTGGGACAATCTGGCCCGGCGCTATGGGTGCGCCCGGCTGGAGGCGTCGGGTGAGGCGGTGGGGCTGAGGCCGGGCTTGCCGGGCAACTCGGAAGCCGGGCACATGAGCATCGGTGCGGGGCGGGCGGTGCTGCAGGATGATGTGCGGCTCGACCGGGCGATGCAGGATGGCTCGTTCTACAGCAACGAGGTGCTGTGCGGGGCGATCGATGAGGTCAAGCGGCGGAACGCGAGCCTGCACCTGATCGGGCTGCTGACCGAAAAGAGCTCGCACGGCTCGATCGAGTATCCACTGGCGCTGCTGCGGATGGCCAAGGCAAGCGGCTTGAGCCGGGTGTATCTGCACGTTATTTTTGACGGGCGGAGCACCGAGCCGGGAAGCGCGCCGGCGATGCTCGAAAAGTTGGACAGGCAGGTGGACGAGATCGGGGTGGGGCAGATCGTCACCGGCGTCGGCCGGGGGATCGCCCTCGATCGCGACGGGAACTATGCCAAAACCAAACGGGCGTACGACGCACTGGTGTTTGGCGCCGGGAAACAATGGGCCGCGGGCTGACGATGGACCTCGAGTTTCTGAAGAGCCTGGCTGTGCCCGCCCGCACTAGGATGGCGATGATCATCATGGATGGGCTGGGCGGGCTGCCGCCGGAGCCGGGGGGCAAGACAGAGCTGGAGACGGCGCACACGCCCAACCTCGACGCGTTGGCGGGCCAATCGGCCCTGGGGCTGACCGTGCCGGCCGGGCCGGGCATATCACCCGGCAGCGGTCCCGGCCACCTGGGCATTTTCGGCTATGACCCGATCCGGTACGAGATCGGCCGCGGCGCGCTTGAGGCGCTGGGGGTGGATTTTGACCTGCGTCCCGACGACGTGGCTGCGCGCGGCAATTTCTGTACGGTGGACGAGGTGGGGGTGGTGGCCGATCGCCGCGCCGGACGCCTGCCGACCGAGGTGAGCCGGGAGCTGGCGGGCCTGCTGGGGGGGATCCGGATCGACGGCGCCGAGTTCTTTGTCGAGACGGTTAAAGAGCACCGTTTCGCATTCGTGATGCGCGGGCCGGGGCTGGGCGAGGCACTGACCGACACCGATCCGCTCCAAGTGGGCGTGCCGCCGCTGCCGGTGCGCGCGCTCGGGCCGGGGTCGGAGAGGGCGGCAGGATTGGCCAACCGGTTCATCGCCCAGGCGGGCGAGCTGTTGGCGGCGCGCAGGCCAAGGGCCGCCGCCAACATGATCCTGCTGCGCGGTTTCGACCGACTGCCGAGGGTGCCGACCTACCAGGAGCTGTTTGGCCTACGCGCGGCGGCAATCGCGGTCAACGGCATGTACCGGGGGGTGGCCAGGCTGGTGGGCATGACGGTGCTGGACCTGGACGGCGTCACGCCGGCGGATCAGTTTGCGGCGCTGGAGAAGAGCTGGGGCGATTTCGATTTCTTTTATCTGCACGTCAAAAAGACGGACACCGCGGGCGAGAGTGGCGATTTTGCAGGCAAGGTGCGGGCCATTGAGGAGGTGGATGGGCTGCTGCCGCGCTTGACGGCGCTCGATCCAGATGTTATAGTAGTCAGCGGCGATCATTCGTCGCCGGCGGTGCTCAAATCGCACAGCTGGCATCCGGTGCCGACTCTGCTGTACGGCAGATATGTCCGCGCCGACGGCATTGCCGAGTTTGGCGAGCGGGCGTGCGCCCGCGGCAGCCTCGGCACGTTGCCGGCCAAGGGCCTGATGCCGATCGCGCTGGCCAACGCGCAGCGCCTGGCCAAGTTTGGCGCCTAGTCTATTCTGAGGGAGTTTATCGTGTTCGACGTTGCTCTATCTACGATGTGGGCTGTGGGCCGGTTCCCAGAACTGGCCGATTTTTTCGATGCCGGGAGGAAGCTGGGGTTTGCCCGGTTTGAGCTGAATCACGCGATCACTTCGGCCATGCTGGAGGGTCTGTCGTTGGACGGCACGATCGCCAGCGTCCACGAGCCGTGCCCGGCCGACCTGTCGATGAATGTGCTCAAGGAGCGCAACTGGCTCGTGTCGGCGCCCGGCGAGGAGGATCGGCGCCAGGGAGTGGCTGCCATCCGGCGGAGCATCGACCTGGCGCACAAGCTGGGCGTTGGGGCGGTGATTGTGCATCCGGGGCGGGTGGACATCGACACCGATCTCGAGTCAAAGCTGACGAGCCTGTATCGCGCCGGCAAGGCCGGCCGGCCCGAGTATGCTCGGGCTAAGGAGCGGTTGGCGGCGGCGCGAGCAGCCCAGGCAGAGACAAACATGCGCTCGGTGCGGCGCAGCCTGGTCGAGCTGGCAGAGTATGCCGCCCGGATGGGGGTGCGACTGGGGCTGGAGAACCGGTTCCACTATCACGAAATCCCGCTTCCCGACGAGCTGGAGGATCTGTTGGGCCTGGGCCTTGGGGAGGTGATCGGTTACTGGCACGACGTCGGCCACGCCCAGGTGCTGGAGAACCTGGGCTTTGGCACGCACGAAGAATGGCTGCGCCGCTTTGGCGGGCCACAAGGGCGCATCATTGGGACTCACCTGCACGACGTGGTGGGCATTACCGATCACCAGGCTGCCGGAAAAGGCCAGATCGATTGGGACATGGTGGCCCGGTACCTGCCGGCGGGCGCTCTGCGCACCTGCGAGTTTTTTGCGTCCAACTTGCCAGAAGAGGTGGCGGCCGGGGCCAGGCTGCTGGCGGAAAAGGGGGTGTGAGGGCCGTCCCATGCCGTCGACGAGCAGCTTGACCAGCCCGGATCAGTTTTCGGCGATCCTGTACGACAAGATGAAACGGATCAACGTGGGCGTGGAGGAGATGGAGCTGTACGAATTCCGCTATGCCCTCCATAACCTCGCGCCGGAGGATGGCGGCTGGGCGGCCGTGGAGGTGGACGGGGAGGAAGAGGTCGAAAGGCTGGTCAACAGCGCCGAGTTCTATGCCGGCATCCAGATCAAGCCGCGGGTCGAGGGCAGGATCGTGCTGGACGAAAAGATCGTGCGGCTGACGCGGATGCTGTTTGTGGGCCTGGTCACGGGCAGGTATGCGGAAGAGTGGATCCAGGTGCACTTTTTCTTTGACATAAGGGGTTTTTACTTTCTGCACCGGACGGCCTATTTCACCGGCAGGGTGGCGGCGCACCTGGGCGGCGGGCCGTTCAGAAGTTTTGAGCAGAAGCAGAAGTGGTTCGAGCGGCACCAGGACATTGGCTACAAGGAGTTCAGGGAAGCGAACGCCGAGACGGATCGGGCGTTTATAGAGAGTGTCCAGAAGCTGATCGCGGCCAAGGGAACGCCGATCCTGTTGGCCATCGCCGGGCCTACGGCGGCGGGCAAGACTGAGATTGTCGAACGGCTGCGCAGTGCATTGGAGCAGGCAGGCAGAAAAGTCGCGTCGATCGAGATGGACAACTTTTTGACCGACCGGGACTATCGGGAGGAGAAGGGGATCCATACGCTGGGCAAGGAAGCGATCCATTTCGCGCTCTTTAGACAGGGGTTGGAGACGATCAGCCGGGGGCAGAGGATCACGATCCCGAGGTACGACTTTGTATACGCCACTTCGAGCCACGATCTGGACGGTCATCTCAAGCCGGGCGGCGTCCCGATCGAGATCGAGCCGGCCGATATCGTGTTCATCGAGGGCAATTTTCCTTTTCTGTTGGAGGAGGTCGCGCCTTTGATCGGCATCAAGGTGGTGTACCTGACCGACGACGCGGTCCGGCTGAAGCGAAAATGGAAACGGGACATCGATTACCGGAAAAAGTATGAGCCGACCTACTTTCGCAACCGGTTTTTCAGGGACCAGTTCCTGATGGCGCAGAGGTGCTACCTGCCGCAGATGGAGGTGTGCGACATGGTCGTCGATACGACGGGCGCGGCGCTGTGGGTCACGCCTGAGATTGCCAAGATCCTGGATAGTGGGAGCATATAGGGCATGCCCTTTGTGTTGATGTTCATCATCGCCATTGCGATGGTGTTCGATTTTCTAAATGGATTTCACGATTCGAGCAATATCGTGGCGACCATGATCTCGTCGCGGGCGATGTCGCCCCGTGCGGCGATGGGCATCACCGCCGTGGCCGAGTTCTGCGGGCCGTTCCTCTTTGGCGTGGCGGTAGCCACGACCATCGGCAGCGAGGTGGTGGATCCGGCAGCCATCAGCACTGCGGTGATTATCGCCGCGCTGAGCAGCGCCATCGTGTGGAACGTGGTCACCTGGTATTTCGGCTGGCCGTCGAGCACATCGCACGCGCTCATCGGCGGGCTGATCGGGGCGGTCGGAGTGGCCGAGGGGCTGTCGACTATCCAGTTGGCCGGGCTGGGGAAGATCCTGATCGCCCTGTTCCTTTCGCCCGTGCTGGGCCTGGTGGTGGGCTACCTGGTGTTGAAGGCGATCTATTTTCTGGCAAGGGGGGCGTCGCCGAGCGTCAACAAGGTGTTCAAGCGGGCGCAACTGGTGACCTCGCTGGCGCTGGCGCTGAGCCACGGCACCAACGACGCTCAAAAGACGATGGGCATCATCGCCATGGCCATGGTGACCACGGGCTATGCGACCGAGTTCCATGTGCCGTGGTGGGTTATCCTGCTGAGCGCCAGCGCCATCGCGCTGGGTACGGCGGTGGGCGGCTGGCGGTTGATCCGGACGCTTGGCGGCAAGTTCTACAAGATCCGGCCTGTCCATGCCTTTGCCTCGCAGTTGACCTCGACCGGGATTATCCTGGGGGCGGCGCTGTTGGGCGGGCCGGTGAGCACGACGCAAGTGGTCAGCACGGCGATCATGGGCGCAGGGGCGGCCGACCGGGTGTCGAAGGTGCGCTGGACGGTGGCGCTGGACATTGTGGTGGCCTGGGTGCTGACCATCCCGGTGTCGGCCTTGTTGGCGGCAGGGCTTTATCTGTTGGTCGATCTGGTGGTATAATTCAAGATAGGAAAAGCGCACAATGGGATTACGAGAGTTTTTCAAACCACGGCAGGACACGTTTGTGGAGCTGCTGATCCGGCAGGCAGAGATTACGCTGGACGGGATGACCGCCCTGGAATTGTATATGAAAAAGGCGTCCGAGAAGCACGCGGTGGCGGTGACCCAGGCCGAGAAGGATGCCGACGAGGTGCGGCGCATCTTGATCGACGATCTGAACCGCACCTTTGTGACGCCGATCGACCGCGAGGATATCTTTGCCTTGTCGCGCGCCGTCGACGATGTGATGGACTATGCCTATTCGACGGTGGAGGAGATGGAGATCCTGGGGGTAGAGCCGAACGATTTCCTGCGGCGGATGGTGTCGCTGCTGCACGATGCAGCCAACGAGATCCACCTGGCGATGCAGCGGCTGAAAGAGAATCCGGGGGTGGCAGCGGAGCATGCCACGCGGGCCAAGGCGCTGGAGAATCGGGTGGAGCGGGTGTACCGGGAGGCGATCGCCGATCTCTTCTCGGGCCCGGAAGATGTTCACCATATCACCAGGATGCTCAAGCTGCGAGAAATCTACCGGCACATCAGCAACTGCGCCGATCGGGGCGACGAGGCGGCCAATGTGATCCACGACATCGTGGTCAAGATGACGTGATGCTGCCTCGAATGGGGACAACACATTAAAGAGGGAGATAGAGATGAAACCGAGACGGATTTGTGATGGTGTCCAATGGATAGGAGTGGTGGACTGGAGCCGGCGGTTGTTCGATTCCCTTATTCCATTACCAGATGGTACCAGTTACAACGCATACCTTGTCCAGGGATCGGACAAGACTGCTCTCCTGGACACGGTCGATCCGGCGGCGAAGGATGTTTTGATACGGCGGTTGACGGCCATTGATCACATTGACTATCTGATCTCACATCACGCGGAGCAGGACCATTCAGGGGCCATCCCACTCATTCTGGAAAGGTACGGCCAGGCCGTGCTCCTGTGCAGCTCCAAGGCGGCACCGATGCTGGTCGATCACCTTGGCATCGCGCCTGAACGGATCAGGACGGTTGAAGATGGAGAGACTCTGTCTCTGGGGAACAAGACCCTGCGGTTTGTCTATACTCCGTGGGTCCATTGGCCCGAGACGATGGTCACGCACCTGGTCGAGGATCGCATCCTCTTCTCGTGCGACTTGTTCGGGTCACACGTCGCCACTTCGGACCTGTATGCCGGAACCGATCCCTATGTGCTTGAATCGGCCAAACGGTACTATGCCGAGATCATGATGCCTTTTCGCAAGATCATTCAGAACAACCTCAAGAAGGTCCGTGCCCTCGAGTTTGACCTGATCGCGCCGAGCCACGGTCCACTCCACGATCAGCCGGAAGGCATCCTCGCGGCGTATGAAGACTGGGTTTCCGACCGGGTTTCGAACCTCGTCGTCCTTCCGTATATCTCGATGCACGGGAGCACCGAGGCGATGGTTAACTACCTGGTCGAGGCGCTGGCAGAGCGAGGCGTCAAAGTGCAAAAGTTCGACCTGACGAGCACGGACATTGGCAAGCTTGCCATGGCGCTAGTCGATGCGGCGACAATCGTGATCGGGACGCCCACCGTGCACGTTGGTCCACATCCGAACGTGTTCTCTGCCACGAACCTGGCCAATACGCTGCGTCCCAAGCTGAGGTATGTCGCAATCATCGGTTCCTACGGGTGGGGCACCAAGGCCGCCGAGCAGCTCGCGGGGCTGATACCCAACCTCAAGGCCGAGTTCCTCGACACGGTCTTGTGCAAAGGCTTTCCGGACGCAGAGGCGTTCGCCGCTCTGGATGCGCTCGCGGATACGATCCGGGACAAGCACGCCTCGATGTAGCCAATGGCAGCCTGAGCCAGGCTCACGATGCGTGCCTGCACGCAAGGAGCAGGGGCCGTGAGTCTGCTCAGGCCTTTTTTTATGGAGCTTATGTGTACGATATCGCCTTTGTAGGTAACTATACCAAGGACACAATCGTGTCGGCGGCCGGCAAGCGGTTGGTGGACGGCGGGGCTTTTAATTATGGCGCGCACGTTGCGGCTCACATGGGGCTCAGGACAGCGGCAGTCACCCGGCTCGCCGGGGAGGATTGGCACGTGGTGGACAGGCTGGCGCGGCTGGGGGTGGATGTGCTCGCCGAGCAGACGCCCCAGTCGACCTGCCTGCGCCTGGAGTATCCTACTGCTAACGTGGACGAGCGGGTCATCTATGTGACGAGCACGGCCGGGACGTTTACGCCGGAGCAGGTGGTTGGCGTGCCGGCGCGCGCCTTTGTGGTCGGTACTTCGTTCCGGGGTGAGGCCGGCCTGGACCTGTTCGAAGGGCTGGCGGCCAAGGGGGCGCCGATCGCCACCGATGTGCAGGGCTTTGTGCGGGTGGTTCGCGACGGCAAGCTGGTCTACGAGCCGTGGCCCGCCGACGAGAGACAGGCGATCCTGAGCCGCGTGGGGACGCTCAAGAGCGACGCGGTGGAGGCTGAGATGCTGACGGGCACGGCCGACATCTATCGCGCGGCGCAGATGCTGGCCGAGATGGGTCCGGCCGAGATCGTGCTGACCCACCGGGGAGGACTGCTGGTGTATGCCGGCGGCCGGTTCCACGAGGCGGGCTTTTTCCCGGCCCAGCTCGTGGGGCGCAGCGGCCGGGGCGACACCTGCCTGGGCGCCTATGTGTCGCGGCGGCTGGGCTCACCGCCGGCCGAGGCTACTGTCTGGGCGGCGGCTGTTACGAGCCTGAAGATGGAGGCGGAAGGCCCCTTTGGCCGGACGACGGGCGAGGTGGAAGCGCTGATCCGGCAGAAGTACAACTTTTGAAAGCGGCTGAAGCCGCTACTACGAGGCGCATGCTGCATTTGACCTCTGAGCGAAATCAGCGTATAATGGATTGCAGGAGTTTGTGACCGTGATATTGGTATTGATCGGACAAACACAACTGGGTCTACCCAACGTTAGAGGCAGCATGGGCGCGCAGCCTCGGCTGAATTGTGCGCCCTGACGTAGAATATTATTGTCAACTAAGCCGTGGGCGCACTCGCGTCTACGGCTTCTTTTTTTCTCAACCTTACTCCTCGCCGGCCATGGACGTGAGCATGCCACGGCCTGCCAAGGGGAGGTGGGATCATGATCGTCGTTAATCTGGACAAGATCGAGCACAGTTACGGCACCAACACCGTGTTAGCGGCGGTGAGCTGGGAGCTGCACGCCGGGCAAAAGGTTGGCATGGTCGGGCCGAACGGCGCCGGCAAGTCGACCCTGCTGCGGATCATCGCCGGCGAGATCCGGCCCGACGCCGGCTTCGTCTACCGCCACAAGGAGGCGCGCATCGGTTACCTGGCCCAGGAGCCGGCGCTCGACCCGGCGCATACGGTGTGGCAAGAGGTGCTGAGCGGGGCGTCTGACCTGGCGCGCGTTGAGGGTGAGCTGCGGCGGCTGGAGGGGCGGATGGCCGCCCCCGAAGTCTATGGCGACGAGGCGGCGCTGGAGCGGGTGCTTGCCGCCCATGCGCGCACCCAGGCCGAGTTCGAGCGGCTGGACGGTTACCGCCAGGAGAGCCGCGCCCGTGAGGCGCTACAGGCGCTCGGTCTTGCCGAGACCGACCTGGACCAGCCGGTCAGCGTCCTGTCGGGCGGGCAGAAAAAGCTGGTCGGCCTGGCCAAGCTGCTGTCGGCCGGCGCCGACCTGCTGCTGCTCGACGAGCCGGACAACCACCTGGACCTGGACGGAAAGGCGTACCTGGAGCGGTTCATCGCCGCCTTTCCCGGCACGGTGGTCATTGTGTCCCACGACCGCTACCTGCTCGACGAGACGGTCACCTGCATCGCCGAGGTCGAGGACCGGCGGCTGACGGTCTACCAGGGCAACTATTCGGCCTATGCCGTCGAAAAGCAGCTCCAACTGCTCCGCCAGCAGCATAACTACGAGGCGCAGCAGAAAGAGATCGCCCGCATCGAGGCGGCGATCGCCCGGTTTGAGTATTGGGCCAGCATCGTGATCAATGAGCGCCACATCCGCCAGGCCCGCTCCCGGCAAAAGATGCTGGACCGGATGGAGCGGATCGAAAAGCCGGTGCTGGAACGGCGGCGGATGGGGTTGGAGCTGAACGGCTGGCGCGGCTCGCACAAGGTGCTCGATGTGGCCGACCTGGACAAGGCCTACCCGGCGGCGAGTGGAGAGCGGATTGTCCTGGCCGGGCTAAACCTGCTGGTGTGGCACGGCGAGCGGGTGGGCCTGCTGGGCTCAAACGGCGCGGGCAAGAGCGTGCTTTTCCGCTGCATCCTGGGCTGGGAAGAGCCAAGCGGCGGCCAGGTTCGGGTCGGCCCCAGCGTCAAGATCGGCTATTATGCCCAGGAGCACGAGACGCTCGATCTGGACAAGACGCTCATCGAGGAGGTTCGCCAGGCGCGGCCGATGTACGAGCAGGCTGCGGTGAGTTTTCTGGGGCGCTTTCTCTTTCCCTATCGCATGGTCCGCAATCGGGTGCGCGACCTGTCGGGCGGGGAGCGCAGCCGGCTGCAGTTGGCCAAGCTGATGCTGTCGGACGCCAATTTCCTGCTGCTGGACGAGCCGACCAATAACCTGGACCTGCCGTCGTGCGAGGTCCTGGAGGGCGCTTTGGACGATTTCGAAGGGACGGTCCTGGTCATCTCCCACGACCGGTACTTTTTGAACCGGGTGGTGGACCGGATCGTCGAGCTGGACGAGGGCGCGCTGACCGAGTATCCCGGCGACTATACCTACTATGGGGAGGAGAAAGCGCGCCGGGCGGGATCTAGCCGCCGCTCATCCGCCTTTTGAGCCCGACGATGTCGTCGATGGCGGTGGGATCGGTACCGTACAACGCGGCGAGGTAAACGCTCACGTAATCGCCCAACTGGATTGCGGTCAGAATCTGGGCCAGTGGCGTCCGGCCGGGGGCCTCAATGCGCCGGCAAAGGATGCCCTGGCCCTCGAAAACTTGCTGGGTCAGCTCGAACCGCAGCCGGTTGCGAGGGTGGACAGCGGCGCCGGTCAGGAAGAGCATGCAGATCCGCTCGGCCAGGCCGGGCGGAAAGTGGATGCCCGACACGGCGTTGTGGTTCATCTCCGGCAGGACCTCGAAGTAGGACCAGCCCTTGCTGTTCTCGTTGATCTGCGATTTCCAGCGGCGGGCGACGGGGGCCAGCGGCCCCGCCCCGACGACTAGGGGCACGCGGCCATAGGCGTCGGCGGCCAATTGCTTGGCCAGGTTGTGGGCCTGCGGGCTGCCGGGCTCTAACTCGCGCATCCGTTCGTCCATCAGCGCGGCCGCCTGGTCCAGCGCCAAGGTCAGATCGCCGACGGCACCCATGGCCCGCAGGATGCCGAGCAGCGACACCAGGTTAAAGCCCATCGCCGCGCGGGGTTGGGATTTGTAGCGGAAGGAGACGAGCGGCACGTTCCACGCTTGGGCCAGCTCGGCCAGCCGGCCGCCGGTGGCCAGCGCCACCAGTGAGCAGCCCCGCTCGCGGGCTTCTTGGAACACGGCGAGTGTCTCTTCGGTGTTGCCCGAATAGCTGGAGCCGATGACCAGTGTGTGGCGATCGACGTAGGCCGGCAGCTCATAGTCGCGCAGGACCAGGATTGGGATCGAGCTTTCGGGACCGGCGATTTCCGCCGCCAGGTCGCCGCCGATGGCCGAGCCGCCCATGCCGGCGATGACTATTTTGTTAGCGCCCAGGTAGTGGTCCGGCAGCTCCAGCTCACGGACCCCGGCCCATGCCGCCCGGCACTGCTCGGGCAGCGCCCTGACGTGGGCCAGCATCCCGTCGCGATCGAACTGTTCCAGGGCGTGTAGATCGTCCAGGCCTATCATCATCGTCTCCTCTACTCGGAACGTTGCGGCGCTCGGCACTCAAGCACATGGTGGTACACCTCACGCTTTGACCAGCCCGATTCGGCTGCTACCTGCCGGCTGATCTCTGAAGCGCTCTGATGTCGATCCAGCCGGGCCTGGATCTCGGCCCGCAGCCGGTCTGCATCCCAACGGGCGGGCTTGCCCTCCCCTCCGCCGATGACCAGAACGCAGGCGCCCCGGGGCGGACAGGCCGCCACGTGGTCGAGGGCACTGCTCAGCGTCCCACGCCACGCGCCTTGCGGCCAACCGTCAAACTCGCCGTCCAGGACCAGCGGGCGGTCGCCTAACGCAGCATGCAGCCGGGCCAGCGTTCCGGCCAGGCGGCCGGCCGCTTCGAGCGCCACCAGGGTGCGGCGCTCGGCGATCTGAGGCGGCAGGGGCGGGTCCAGCCCTTCGGCCAGGGATCCCAAAAAGATAAAACTGTCAGCCGGCAGGCCTGAGACCACCAGGGCGGTCAGGGGCGAAACCGGTCCGGGGACGGGGACAGCGGGAAATCCACGCTCGACGGCGGCCTGGATCAACACCCCGGCCGGATCGTGGCTCGCCCCCTCCTGGAGCAGGGCGATGTCCCCTGTTTCCAATGCGCCCAATGCCTCGTCCATCGCCTCGCCGGGCCCCGGCACAGGGATCAGGCGTGGGTGGAGGTCAATGTGGGTCAAGAACCGGCGCGCGCGCTCTGGCTCACCGGCGACTACGAGGCGTACCTGCCGCAAGATCCTGAGCGCCCGAAGGGTGACATCCTCCAGGGCCGCCAGCGGCGCGCCGATTACGTAAAGGGTACCCACATCGAACCAGGGGTTACTCGACGGTATTGGGAATGGCTCGCCGGAGGGCGGGCTGCTACCCGCACAAAAAGGGGCGGGTAGCAGCCCGGCTACCGGCGACGACTAGCGCTCTGGCACGGGGGCCGTGGGGCTGGCCTTTTTGATCTTGGCGATGAGCCGTTGCCTAATCTGGGAGTTGCTCGTCTGCTCCAGGCGCAGGCGCAGGGCATGTACCTTTCGCTGGCGGCGCTGGCGGCGCTTGAGATCCTTGCGCGGTTGACGTGACATTGACATAATTTCTTCTCCTCGTATCCTTTTTAGTCGCAAAATGCTGCGAGCACCCCCAGCAGGACTCGAACCTGCGGCCGACTGCTTAGAAGGCAGTTGCTCTGACCACTGAGCTATGGGGGCCTGGTCCGCTATTCTATCTCAGGTCGGGCGGCTTGTCAAGCCGATCCCTTCCTCTCAGTCACTGATTTGTCACCCTGGGCGGTAGCGGAGGGTCTTGGGCCGGGAAAAGGTTCTTGGCTTTGCTCAGAATGACGATATTTAGATGAGAGGCTACCCAATCCTCCGCCGGCCACCCACTCTCGAAAGGCAGCCAGGTCGGGCAGCACGGCGGCCGACAGGAAGCGGATCACCCAGTTGGCGTCCATGGGCGAGATGGCCACCACCGGCACCCTGGCCCGAAACGCTTCCCACATCTCGAGGGCGGTGCCCATGCTGGCCCGCGGGGCATAGGCCACCACCAGGTCGGCCCGGGACGCCATGTCGATCAGATTCACGAGGGTGGCCCGGGCCTGCTCGTCGCCGTAATCCACGGCGTGGGGATGCAGCTCGTTCGGGTCGACGATCTCGGCGGCCGGGTCGTAGCTCCGGACGGCAGCAGCGATGGCCTGGCGATAGGCCTGATCCTCGATGTAGCGATCCTGCCGTGAGCCCTGCATGATGCCGGCGATGAATACGCGCATGGTTGTCGTTGCCTCCAGGGGGATTATACCGCAGATGGTTACCATCGGCAAAGATGGGGTTTCAAAAGACCTGCGCTCTTTGCAGCGAACATTGCAGGTTCAGACCTAGTATGGTATCATGTTTTTGGCAAGGGATTGCCGAGACGCTGGTTATGTCCGACCGGCGGACACCATGTAACCAGGGAGAACCCCTCCCGGAAAGGAGCTTTATGAAGATTGTGACCGACTGTGCGGCGGACATGACCGCCGAAGAGATGGCAGCGTTGGGTGTCACCCAGGCGCCGTTGTTCATCCAGTTTCCCGAGGGCGAGGTCAGCTCTGCCGACATCACGGCAGACGAATTCTATACACGGCTGGAGGCCATGCGCCCGGCCCTGCCCAAGACGGCGCAACCCTCCAACGGCATCTTTGCCGAAATCTACCGCCGGCTCGCCGAGACGGACAAGCAGATCCTGTCGATCCACATTTCATCCGGCCTGAGCGGGACCATCGGCGCGGCACACGGCGGCGCAGAGATGGTGGCGCCTGAAGTCGAAGTGACTTCCTGGGACACTTTGACCCTGTCCGGTGGGGAGCGGCTTCAAGTGATGGCGGCAGCGCTGGCAGTCAGGGCGGGCTGGCCCATGCAGGCCATTCTGGAGCGGCTGGAGGAGATCCGTGCCAACACGGAGGTCGTCTATACCCTGGAAACTATGGAATACCTGGCGCGGGGGGGGCGCATCGGCCGGGTCCAGGCCCTGGCCGGGATGCTGCTGGCCATCAAGCCGGTCATTCGTGTGGATCATGCGGACGGCAAGTACACTACAGTGGCCAAGGCCCGGACCGTGCCTCGCGGCCTGGCGACTATCACCGATTACCTGCACAGCAAGTACGCCGACACGCCGGTGTGGGTGACGGTTTTGCACGGGCGCTTTGCCGAACAGGCCGGGGTACTGAGAGAGCAGTTGAGCGCGCGGCTCAACGTGGCCAAGATGGAGATCATGCGCATTTCGCCGGTGCTCGGGGTCCACACCGGGCCAGGGGTCGTGGGCGCCGCGGCGGTGCCGATGCGGTTGATGGAGGATCTGGCGCTCTAATGCCCGATGCCGTGGAGTGGCTCCTGGAGGCGGATAATCCATCGGCCCGCTACCTGGCCCTGACCGGCCTGCTGGATCGTCATCCGGACGATCCTGAGGCGGCGGCGGCCCGGACAGCGATCCCAGCGCAGCGGCAGGCGAGGGCCATCCTGAGCGCCCAGTGGCCGGATGGCTACTGGATGCACCCGGATGTGGGCTATAGTCCCAAGTACAAGGCCTCGACGTGGCAGGTGATCTTTATGGCGCAGATGGGGATGCCTAGCACCCCGGCCACCGACCGTGCCTGTGGGTACCTGCTCGGCAATGCCCGCCTGCCCAACGGGCTGTTTACCGCCGACAAGACGGCGAGAGGGGCGATCCCCTGCTTGAGCGGCAACCTGCTGCGGGCGATGCGGCAGTTGGGGTGCGACGATCCACGCCTGGACGAAAGCAGTGAAGCGCTGGCCCAAACGGTGGTCCGTGATGAGTTTCGCTGCTGGTGCAACGCCAGGCCGCGCGCGGCCCGGGTGCGCGACGGACTGCCGTGCGCCTGGGGAGCGGTCAAGGTCCTGGGCGCTCTTGCCGAGGCGCCGGCGGCGCGGCGATCCCCGGCCGTCCAGAGTGCGGTGGAGAGCGGCGTCGCCCTGCTGTTGAGCGGCGACCTGGCCTGCGGCGGCTATGCCGCGCCGGGCGGACCCAGCCCGCTGTGGCTCAAGCTTGGCTTTCCGCTGGCCTACGCGTCAGACCTGCTGGAGGCGCTGGAGGCGCTGCTGCGGCTGGGCGTGGGCCGCCGGCCGGAGATGGAGGCTGCCGTCGACCTGGTGGCGAGCAAGCGGGACGGCGCCGGCCGCTGGGCCCTGGAATACACGCCCCACAACACCTGGTCCAGCTTTGGACCGGTGGGCCGGCCCAACAAGTGGGTCACCCTGCGGGCGCTGCGCGTGCTCAAGGCGTGGGGGTAGGCGGCAACAAGGTGCGACTGGCAATTGTTGCCGACGTCCACGGGAACCTGCCGGCCCTCGAGGCCGTGCTGGCCGACGCTGAACAGCACAAGGTGGATGGCATTCTCGTCGCCGGCGATACGGTGGACGGGCCCTATCCTCTCGAAACCCTCCAGACGCTGCGGGCCCGGCACAGTTGGATGATCCGGGGCAACCGGGAAAAGTACATACTGGCCTATGACCGCGGCGATGCGCCGGCCGCCTGGCGCAGCGATGATCAGTGGGCCGGACTGCGCTGGATCTATCGCCGCCTGGACCGCGAGGCCTTGGATTTTATCGCCTCGCTGCCCGATCAAAGCACCTACACTTCGGAGGGCGCTGCCGCCATTCGCGTGGTGCACGGCGCGCCGCAGGGTGTGTCGGCGCTGCTGCTGCCCAAGAGCCCGGAGCTGTTGGGGTTGTTTGATCAGGTGGGCCTCACCGACCTGAGGTACCGGCACGTCACACTGGATGAGGCTTTCGCCCAAGCCGGCGAGCCGGTGCTCATCTGCGGCCATTCGCACATCGCCTGGCAGCAATCGTGGGATGGCCGGTTGGTCCTCAACCCCGGATCGGTGGGACAGCCGCTCAATGGGGACAGGCGAGCGCAATATGCACTGTTGACCTGGCAGGGTGGCTGCTGGCAGGCGGAACACCGGGCCATCGACTATGACCTGGAGCAGGTAAGGGCCGCCTACCAGGCAAGTGGCCTGCTGGCAAAAGGGGGTGTCTTTGCGCGCGCCTCGCTGCTGACCACCGAAACGGCCCGGAACGTCTCCGGCTGGCTGGTGGCCCATGTCTCGCGCCTGGCTGCCCAGGCCGGGTTCGAGGATTGGGATACTGTCCCCACTGCGATTTGGACCCAGGCGGAGGCGACTTTTGATTGGGAGACGGCCTGCGCTGGCAGGCAGCCGGGCAGGGAGGAAACAAGATGAGGATCGCCATCCTGTCGGATATCCACGACAATATCTGGATGTTGAAAAGCCTGCTGGCCGGCCTGCAGGCCGACGCGCTGCTCTTTTGCGGCGATTTCTGCGCGCCCTTTACCCTGGCCCAGATCGCCGAGGGGTTTAGCGGGCCGGTGCACGTCGTGTTTGGCAACAACGACGGCGACAAGCTGCTGCTGTCGCAGGTCGCCGGCCGCTTTCCTCACGTGACTTTGCACGGCGACCTGGCCGAGCTTGAGCTGGGCGGCTGCCGGGTGGCGGTGACCCATTATCCGCGGATGGGCCGCGCCCTGGCCAAGAGCGGGGACTATGACCTGGTGTGCTACGGCCACAATCATAAAAGCGCCATCGAACAGGTGGGCTCGACGGCGCTGGTCAACCCCGGCGAGGTGATGGGCCGTCTTGGCCGCTCGACCTACGCCGTCTATGATACGGCGACCGGCCAGACAGCGATCCTGGAAGTTAGGCGCGGGGAATAGGCTCGATTCAGATTACACGCCAGAGGGCAACGACAGGGGCGACCATGAGAGGTCGCCCCTGCTATGTCTCGGTCACGGCTGGATATGCAAGCTGATGGGCAGGTACAAGAGGTACAGCTTGCGCGGCACATAGTTGATGCCGCGGTAGGCCAGCCAGTTATCCTGGGAGCCTTCCTTCTGCGCTGTGACCAGGGCGACGATCGGCTGGTCTGCCTTGGCCGTGGCAGCGGCGTGCGTGTAGGCCAGCGCCAGCGGCGGCGGCTGCCACACATCGCCGGGTTCCACTACCGCCTGTTCGATGAGGACCTGGCCGTCGTCGGTGACGTAGCGCAGTGTGACGGTGGTGCTGATCTCGCCGACGTTCTGGATATACACCCCATAGCCGTGATGCCAGCCCTCATAACCGCCCAAAAGCATCGGCAGGGCGACGTGAGTGGTGGCCCGGGTCGGGTCAAAAGCGCCGTAGGTGTACAGGCCGACCGGCTCCTGAGCCTTGTCGATAAGAGCATAGTAGGTCACGACCTTGGCCGTCACCGGTTGAGTGCTCGAGATCCAGACTGGACCATCGACGCCGGAGGAGATCGGCGCCCGCACGCTGCCCTGCGGCAGCAACGCGTAGGTGTCGATCGGGCCTGATGGGCCAAGCAGGGTGACGGCAGCCGGCAAGCTGCTGGCGTTTTTGACCGAAATCGCCGACGAGCCGTTCTGCCCTATGCCACCCCCCAAGACCCACGGCGCAGCCCAGTGATGACCGGCCGCCGCCGGGGCGACGTAGGACCCTGCCCCCGGCAGTGCCAGACAGTTGTGGATGACCGTGACCTCAATCGGGTGGTCGGCTCCGATCACCGCGCCGCCGCTTAACAGAGAGGGCAGGAGAGTGGCCAGGACGTAGCTGGCCGAGGTGCCGGGCAGCAGGTCGAACGGCTGGCCCAGGAGCAGATCTCCTGCCTCGCCAAGGATGTCTATTGAGCCCAGCGTCTCAACCTGCCCCGGGTTGTGGACGAGCACGATGGTGCACAGATCGACCGGGATCTGGGCGATGCTGCCCAACTGCCCATCGTCCACCACTTCGAAAGTGGTGTTGCCCTGGATCGGCAGCAGAGCGCTGCCGCCGGCCTCGTCGCGGTGCAGGATCGTCGCCGCCACGTTGTGCTCCGAGTCGATGATCAACGTGCCGGCAAAGTCGGTGGGCAGGGGCGGCTGCATCTGTTCTGGCCGGTAAAAACGGGTGCCAAGCAGCGGGATCGTGTCGGTCAGGGTATAGACCGTCGTGCCGCTCATGTCGACGAAACGGGCGGTGATGTAGGCCGGCGCCCGATCCAGGTTCACCACCTGGAACTCGGTGGCCGACCAGATGCCCCTGTCTCCGGCGTATGCCACCCCGATGACAACCAGGGCCAGGCCGGCGAGTATCAGAACGGCCAACGCTGCCCTGATCTGAGGTTGTGAAACGATCGATTTCACTTTTCACCTCTCATTCTTGTCCAATGTAAGCAACATTGCTTTGAGTCGCTCGGTCAGATCGCGGTGGCCTGCCGCCTGAGACATGTCGAGCGCCGTGAGCACCTGCTCGCGCGCCGCTTGTGGTTGGCCCTGGAGGAGCAGCACGCGGGCCAGCCGCTCACGAGCCTCCTCTTCGTCCAGGCGGATGCCCATAGCCTGGGCCAGATCGAGCGCCCGGTGGGCATAATCGCTCGCTGCCGGCAGGTCTTGGACACTCACATAGACGTCGGCAAATACCTTGTAGGTGTTGAGCAGTCGCTCTCGCTCGCCCAGGTCGGCTGCCAGCGACTCGGCCTCGCGCAGGTGCTCCAACGCCTGTTGGTAGGCGCCCATGGCGTTGTACACCTCTCCCAGGTTGTTGTGGGCCATCACGATGCCCGACAGGTGCCCAATCTGCTGGCATACGGCCAGCGTCTTTTCATAGTTGGCCAACGCGGCCTGGTATTCGTGCTGCCGGACAAGGATCACACCCATGTTGTTGTGCAGGAACGCCTGGCCCAGCCGGTGCCCTGTCTCCTCGCACAGCTTCAGCGCCCGGCTGTAGGCCGCCTGGGCTGCCTCAAAGTCATCCTGGTCTTCGTACATGATACCCAGGTTATTGAGGGTGTGGGCGAGCCCTCCTTTGTCGTCTGCCGCCTCTCTGAGGGCCAGGCTGCGCTGGAAGGCTTTGACGGCCGCGGCATAATTGACCTGATAGCGGTGCACCGTCCCCAGACAGTCATAAGCGCCGGCCCGCACCCCGTCATCGCCGGTCGCTTCCGCCAACTGCAAGGCCTGCCGGCTGTGCTCGATCGCCTCTAGCGGGCGGCCCTGGTGGACCGCGATCCAGCCAAGCTCCAGTACCAGCGCTGCTCTCGTCCTGGGGAAGGCTTCTGCCGGTTCCAGGGCGCTCAATCCCCACTCCAGGCTGAGGATGGCTTCGCCGTACTGGCCGCGATATTTGTGGCAGGCGCTCAGCCTGTGCCAGGTGGTTGCCACCGCTTCAGGATCGAGCTCGCCGGCTTGGAGGAGAGCCAGCCGGGCTCGGAAGCAGGTCGCCGCGAGCTCGTATTCGCCGATTACCAGGCACACCTCGCCCAAGCCTTCATTTAGCGCCAGCTCATCGGCACGCAAGGCGGCCCGCTCGGCCTCGGGCAAGCCGGCCAGTGCTTTGAGGGCCAATTGGTAGGCGTGGATGGCTTGCTGGTTGGCGTACACCCGCCGCGCCCGGTCGCCGGCCTGCCGGCCGTAGGTCACCGCCCGGGCCGGGTCGCCGCCCTCGACAAAGTGGTGGGCCAACTGGCCGGCCACCAGGTCC
This sequence comes from Anaerolineae bacterium, assembly GCA_034429215.1. GTDB lineage: Bacteria > Chloroflexota > Anaerolineae > JAAYZQ01 > JAAYZQ01 > JAFGOG01. The sequence goes on from DAOUGI010000037.1 coordinate 32,773, forward strand.
AACTGCCCGGCAAAGACCTGCTCCAGCGCATTGCCCGCGGCGCGGTGCAGCAGCCGCCGCCGCCGGCCGGGCAGGCCGGCATAGATCACCTCCTGCATCATGCCGTGGCTGAACCGGTAGCGGTCCTGATGTGGATCGCGAACTTCTTCGATCAGCCTCGCCCGCAGCAGGTCGGTGATGGCATCCAGCAGGGCTTCTTCGCTGTAGCTATTCAATGCCAGCAGGGCGTCGAACGTGAACTCGCGGCCAAGCACCGCCGCTCGCTCCAGTACCTCCCGCTCGCCGGCAGGCACGGCGCTCAGCCGGCGCTCGATCAGGTCGCTGATCGTCGACGGCGGCGACAGCGCTTCCAGGCTCACAGCCGTCACATCACCCACCAGTCGCCACCGGCCATCCTGGCGCTGGAGCCGGCCCTCCTCGGCCAGCATCCTGAGCAGCTCTTCGACGAAGAACGGATTTCCCTCGGCATACTGAAAGATCGGCCCGGCCAGCGCCTCTGGCGCCTGGGACAGCCCCAGGAGTGCAGCCAACAGGTCGGCGGTGGCCTGGGAGGGCAGGGGAGCCAGCTCGATCCGATCTACCAGTCGCTGCCGGCTCAGGGCCCAGATCAACCGGGTCAGCGGATGCTGATCGTCCCGTTCTTCCCGGCGGACTGTGCCGCAAATCAGGATCGGGTGACCCTGGCTGTTGCGGACCAGGTAACCCAGCAGCTCGAGCGAGGCGTCGTCGATCCAATGGAGGTCATCCAGCACCAGCAACAGCGGCTGGCGATCGCTCAGACGGGCCAGCAGCCGGGATGTGGCATCGAACAGGCGCAGCCGCGCTTGGTTGGGCTCTAGTTCGGCCAACTCGACGCTGCTCTCCAGGCCGGGGAGAAGCGGCTGTAGCTCGGCTTCCAGGCCGCCGAACAACGATCGGTCGTCGGCCCGGTCGGCCAGCAAGGGGCGAAACGCCTCGACGAAAGGGCCATACGGCAGGCGTTCTCCCTCGTAGCAACTGCCGGTCAGGACCTTGCCGCCTCGCCGGCGCACCTGGTTGGCCAGCTCGCGCACCAGGCGGGTCTTACCCACACCGGCTTCGCCTTCCACTATGGCAAGTGCGCCTTGCCGCTGCCAGGCCTGATCCAGCAGGGCCGTCAAGCGGGCCATCTCGGCTTCACGACCCACCAGGTGGGCGCGAAGCACCAGATCGGCGCGGTGCAGAGCTGCCGCAGCCGGCCGCGCTGCGCCGACTGGATGCTCGCCGATCTGCTGCACAGCGGCCAGTAGATCGTCGGCCGTGGCCGGGCGATCGGCAGGCCGCTTGGCCAGCAGGCGCATGACCAGCTCGACAAAGGCAGGGGACAGGTCAGCCTGGAAAGCGGTGGGTGGGATGGGCGCCGTCTGGATGTGTCCCAGCAGCACGGCGACCGGCGAGTCACCGGTGAAAGGCAGCCTCCCGGTGGCCAATTCGTACAGGATGACGCCCATGGCGTACAGGTCGGCCCGCGCGTCGAGGGGCTGGCCCTGGGCCTGCTCGGGAGCCATATAGTTGACTGTGCCCAGCAGGTCACCGCTGCTGGTCAGCGGCGCTGAGGCGTCGTGCCCCCGGGCCAGGCCAAAATCCATCAACTTGAGCGACCAGCCGCGCTCGGCCAGCCTTTCGGGCAGCCGGCCTTGAGCGGCGGTCAGCATGACATTGCCCGGTTTCAGGTCGCGATGGATCAGCCCATGGGCGTGGATGTAGGACAACCCCTGGCACAGGGGGACGGCCAGCGGCAGGATCTCTTCCTCCGGCAGCCAGCCGCCCCGACTTGAGCGATAGGCCGCCAGGTCGGCGCCGGTCAGCAGCTCCATGACGAAGTAGGGCGTGCCGTCCCACTGGCCATGATCATAGACGGCCACGATGCACGGGTGTGACAGGCGGGTCAGGATGCGGAACTCGCGACGGAAGCGGTGGCGGTGTTCTTCTCCCTCCAACAGGTCGAGCAGGATCTTGACCGCCACAGGCCGGCCGGCGGTCAGATCCTGGGCACGGTAGACTGCCCCCATGCCGCCGGAGCCCAGCCGCTCCTCCAGCCGGTAGCGATCCCCAAGAACCTTACCGGTCAGGGACGGTGACATCGACGCTCTACATCCCCCACAAAACCAGTCCCATTTCAAACGGGCTGCCGAGGTCCTCATGATGGGGCAGGATGCGCAGGGCATAGCCGTAGCGGCCGCTGCTGTGGCAGGGGATGGCGCCGGCAAAGATGTAACTGCCCTCGCCTTTGGATTGGGCGATCAGCATCGGCACGACGTGGCTTTCAACGATCTGCCCCTCGGCATCCAATGGGCCGTAGAACAGCTCCACCGCCACGTCGGTCGGTTTCAGCGTTCCCAGGTGCACCTGAGCCTGAACCTGGAGCTGATCGCCCACCTGTAGGTCCTGGCCGGCCGACTGTTCGGCTGTGGCGCCTTCGATGCGGAGCTGTGACCACTGGGCAGTGATCTTGTTTTTCCATGCGGCCAGGGCCTTGGCCCGCGCTGCGCTCGAGTTCTCTCCCATCAACCGCTTGACCCGTTTGGCCGCGGGCACATAGCACAGCTCGCTGTATTCGCCCACCATGCGGTTGGTGTTAAAGACCTGGGCGTGGCGGCTCATGGCCGATTTCATCTTGGCGATCCAACCGCGGGGCAGCCCATCGCGCCCCCGGTCGTAAAAGAGCGGGATGATATCCTGTTCGAGCAGGTCGTAGATGGCGTTCGACTCGACCGTGTCCTGGTACTCGAACTGGTCGTCGCGGTACTCTTCGCCGCCGCCAATCGCCCAGCCGGTGTCGGGCGTATAGCCTTCGTCCCACCAGCCGTCGAGGATGCTGACGTTGAGGGCGCCGTTGGCGGTAGCTTTCATGCCGCTGGTTCCGCTGGCCTCGTGGGGGCGGCGGGGGGTGTTCAGCCATACATCCACCCCCTGCACCAGATAGCGGGCCACAACCATGTCATAGTCCTCGATGAAGACGATCCGGTTGCGAAACTCTTGGCGGCGGGCCATGTGGATGATCTGGCGGATCAGCTCTTTGCCCGGGTTATCCTGGGGATGGGCCTTGCCGGCAAAGATGAGCTGCACCGGGCGGTCCTTGTCACTCAGGATGCGGGCCAGGCGCTCGGCATCGTGAAACAGGAGGGCGGCTCGCTTGTAGGTGGCAAAGCGCCGGGCAAAGCCGATCGTCAGCGCCTCGGGGTCGAGCACTTCGTCGGCATGGCCGATCTCTGCCGGGCCGCCGCCCCGCTTTTCCAGGTGGTCGCGCAGCCGCTGCCGGGCAAAGTTCACCAGCCGCTCGCGGCGCCGTTCATGGGTGCGCCACAGCTCCTCGTCAGGAATGCGGGTGGCCTGCTGCCAGATCTTGGGGTCGGCCGGCCGCTCGCTCCAGCGCGGCCCGAGGTAACGGTCGTACAGGCCGGCCATGTCGTTAGAGATCCACGACCTGGCGTGGATGCCGTTGGTGATGCCCAGGATCGGCACTTCATCGGTGGGCACCTGGGGCCACACTTCCTGAAACATCTGCCGTGACACCCTGCCGTGCAGGCGGCTGACGCCGTTGATGCGGTAGGCCAGGCGCATGGCCAGGATGGCCATGCAGAAATAGCCGTTGGGGTCGTTGGGGTTCATCCGTCCCAAACCCAGGAACTCGTGCCGCGACAGGCCCAGCCGTGAATAGTAGCCGCTGAAGTAGTGATCGACCAGGTCAGGGTGGAACCAGTCGATGCCGGCCGGCACCGGGGTGTGGGTGGTGAACACGTGGCCGGCCATGGCTGCCTCGCGGGCTTCGGCAAAAGAAAGCCGGCAGTCCTGCATCAGCAGCCGGATCCGTTCCAAGGCCAGGAAGGCGGAGTGGCCTTCGTTCATGTGGCACACGGTGGGGCGCAGGTTCAGCAGCTCGAGGGCGCGGATGCCACCGATGCCGAGCAAGATCTCCTGGCGGATGCGCATGTCGCTGTCGCCACCATACAACTGGTCGGTGATGTCCCGATCGGCGGGCTGGTTGCCCTCGACGTTCGAGTCGAGCAGGTAGAGCGGCACCCGACCGACCTGCGCCCGCCACACCCGGGCCTTGACCGTACGGCCTGGGTATTCCACCTCGACGATCAACGGCGCGCCACTCATCTGGCGTTCCAGAGTGATCGGCAGGTTGTAGAAATCGTTGTTGGGGTACTGCTCCTGCTGCCAGCCGTCGGGGTTCAGATATTGGTGAAAGTAGCCCTGCTGGTAGAGCAGGCCCACGCCCACCAGCGGCAGTCCCAGGTCGCTGGCCGATTTGAGGTGATCGCCGGCCAGGATGCCCAGGCCGCCGGCGTAGATGCCCAGGCTCTCGGTCAGGCCAAATTCGGCCGAAAAGTAGGCGATCCGGTGGCCGTCGGCGTTGGGGAAGGTCTTGCTATACCAGGTGCTTTTGGCCTGCATATAGCGGTCCAGGTCGCGGCTGACCCGCTCGAGGTGGGCCATAAACCCGTCATCGGCCATCGCCTCCTCGAACCGCTCCTGGCGGATGGTGCCCAGCATCAGCACCGGATTGTGGAGGGTCGTTTCCCACAGGTCACGGTCCAGCCGGCGAAATAGATCTATCTCGTCGTGGTTCCACGCCCACGACAGGTTATGGGCCAGGTCGCGCAGCCGATCGAGGCCGGCCGGCAGCGAGGGGATGACCCGAAAAGTGTGGCTTGGTCGCATCTTTCCTCCGTATAGGTCCTGCTCGGTATTCTACTCCAGATCGGAAAAAAGGAGAAATTGCCGGGATCGGCTTTCAGGATCTGTCCTGGCAGCTAACTATGGCCGCGCCTCGATCAAAAGGGGACAGGCTCTCTGCCTGTCCCCTCCTGCTATTCGATTCTTTGACGACAGAAGAGGGGGATTCTGCCCGCTGGCCGCGGTCGCAGAACTCGCCCCTTGGTTCTTATTGCAGCCAGGCCAGGCCCAGGCCGGCCAGCTTTTCCGGCGTGGGGAGCCCGGTTTCCTGATCCCACCCCATGGACTCAAAGTAGCTGTCCAGCGCCACTTCCAGGTTGACGACCTCGCCTTCACCGCGGCCATCGACGGCCCGTTCCTCTAGAAAGCGGCGGGGCAGGGTGTCATCCTTGCGATCAAAGCCCAGGCGGGCGTTGACCATGCGCTCCAGGTTGATGACCCGCTCGGCGGCGCGCATCATCTCGGCGGTGGGCAGCTCGTGGCCGATGGCGGCTGAGGCCAGCCGCGCCCACGTGGCAGGCTTGATGGCCAGCGTGATGGAGGCAAAGAGGCACACGCCCAGCATGTTGGTGGCCATACTCAGCTCTTGGAAGGACTTGATCCAGCCCTTGTTGCCATCCTCCAAGTAGTTGATGTCACCCTCGATGCCCATGCTTGGTTCCCGGTAGCCAAAGGCATCCACGCAGGAGGCGTAGGGCCGCAGGTGATCGGCGCCGCGGGCCGAGGTGGCGTGAACGACCGCCTCGCCCTTGCTGGCCCGCACCCCGTCGGCCGCCATTTCCATCCCTTTGACGTGGAGCGCAGCATGGTCGGCGGCAGGTCCCAGCTTTTCGGCTGCCCTTTTGACGCCCATAGCCAGCAGATCGCCGATCCCTGCCCGGTTGCCGATCAGCTTGACCGCTTCGACGACGGCATCGCCGTTGCCCCAGGTGAGATCCAGGCCGCCGGTCATCTCTTTGGTAAGGAGCCCCAGATCGTACCATTCCATGGCGGTGGCGATCACCTGCCCGGTGGAGATCACATCGAGCCCCATCGTGTTGGCGATGTGATTGGCAGCAGCCACGGCGTTGATGTCGGTGACCATGCACTTGCTGCCAAAAGCAGCCACGGTCTCATACTCTGGCCCGCCGCCATGCATGCCGGCATACTTGCCCTCTTTGATGGTGGTGGACCGCCCGCAGGCGATGGGGCAGCCGAAGCAGGCGTAGGGCTTGACCTGGAGTGTCTCGTGGTAGGCGTGGTAGGTCAGCTTGCCGACCGACTGGGGGAACTCGGTCCGTTGCCAGTTCTTGGTGGGCAGGATGCCAAGGGCGTTGATCGAATCGTAGAAGGAGGGGGTGCCAAAGGGGTGGAGCTCGTCGCGGACAAAGGCCTCGGCGAACAGCTCGTCGCGGGCGGCGACCGCTGCCTCTTTCAGCGCTTCCTTGTCGCCAATGGGCAACTGTTTGGAGCCCTTGACGGCAACCGCCTTCAGCAGCTTGCTGCCCATGGTCGCGCCGGGGCCGCCCCGCCCAAAGGCGCGGTGCTTGTCGGTCATGATGGCCGAAAAGAGCACGCCCTTTTCGCCTGCCGGGCCGATCGAGGCGATTTGCAGCCCCTTGACGCCAAGCTCGGCGGTGATGGCGTTTTCGGTGTCAGTCACCCCCTGGCCCCATAGCCCTGCGGCGTCACGGAACTCGACCCGGTCGTTGTTGATGTAGAGGTAGACCGGCTTGTCGGCCTTGCCGACGATGACCAGCAGGTCCCAGCCTGCCCTCTTGAGCGCCGGAGCAAAATGCCCGCCGGAGTTGGCCGCGCCCAGCGTGCCGGTTGCCGGCGAGTAAAAGACGGCGCAGCAGCGCCCGCTGCAGGGGGCCGCGGTGCCGGTCAGCGGCCCGGTGGCAAAGATCAGCGGCTGCGCGGGGTCCAGCGGAGCTTGGTCAGTGTGGACCAGATCGTAAAAGAGGCGCATGGCGACGCCTTCGCCGCCCAGATAGTCTTTCAGCCATGATTCCGGGATCTCCTGCTCCTTGGCGGTCCGCTTGCCGAGATCGACGAACAACATCTTGCCTGTGTAACCTTTCATAGTACCCTCCTACAGATTATGGATTTCAAAAACAAAAGGAGGCGGCCCTGCTGCGTCGATTTTGGCGCAGCGGGGCCGCCTCCTTTGCTAAATGGCGGGCGTGGGAATCGCTTCTCACACCGAACGCTCATCCGTCCCCGGGGGAGCGGGATGAGTCGGAGGCTTGGCTTGATCCCTTGGGGCAGCGGTGGGCATGTCCCAAGGATGGTAAGGTGCTAGAGCCGGATGGCCGTCAGGTGACCTCGCTGATTCGCGACCAGTCCGCATCTTGTAGATGCACGATAATTCTAGCATGGGATCGGGCAGTCGTCAACCCCACGCCGTCGAATGGACAGGGCCAAGTCGCCGCAATGCAGCAGGGTCGTTCCTGCAACCGGGCCGGTAGGGGCACCACCGTGCGGGCGCCTCGGTTCCTGGGTCGCCCCTACCGTTTCCACGACTTGGCCCCGGTCGAATGGCCGGTGTGCAGCGGTGAATAACGTGTTGGATCAGGAAGGATAGGACATGAACGTGCAACTCATGACAGCCCAAGAAGGTGGTTCGCGCGTCGCGGTCTGGCCTTTGACACTCGTTCCTCTTTGTGGTATCCTTGAACGGCGCGTTGCCGGCACGGACTGCCGGGCGACGAGCCGCTTACATTGCACGCTGACAAACCATCAGAGAGGAAGGTTGCAGATTCCATGGCGCACAGAAAGTTCGTCTGGTTATCGGCGCTGATCGCAGCGCTCATCGTCCTCAGCACGGCCAGCCCGTTGACGCTGGCCAAGAATCCATCCCCCGAGGAATTGACCGGTCCGGTAGTCGTCCGGCTGTATTTCGACAGCCGCGATCAATTGGACGCCATCGCAGCCCAATACGACGTATGGGAGGTCGATCATGACCTGGGCTATGCGGTGGTCATGCTTTCTCCTGCCGAATACGAGACCCTCCGCTCCCAAGGGTACCAGATGGAGATAGACGAAGAAAAGACCTGGGACGCCAACCATACACTCGGCATCCCCAGCTATCCATGTTACCGCACCGTCGAAGAGACCTACACCTCACTTCAAACCCTGGCCAGCACATATCCTACTCTGGTCACGCTGGTTGACATCGGGGATAGCTGGGACAAAGTGACGTCAGGCGGGCCGGCCGGCTACGATGTCAATATGCTGCACATCACGAACAGCAACATCGGGGGCGCCAAACCGACCTTTTTCCTCATGGCTGAGATCCACGCCCGCGAGTACGTTACCGCCGAAACAGCCACCCGCTTTGCCGAATACCTGCTCCAGAACTATGGCACCGACCCCGAGATCACCTTCTTCGTCGACTATTACAATATCTACATTGTGCCGATGACCAACCCCGACGGCCGCAAGTTTGCCGAGACGGGGGAGCTGTGGCGGAAAAACACTGACAACGACGACGGCTGCACTTCCTACCCCGATTATGGCACCGACCTGAACCGCAACTATGCGTTCAAGTGGGGAGGCGCCGGTACGTACCCTTGTGGTGAGACCTACCAGGGACCTTCAGCAGGCTCTGAGCCGGAAACGCAGATCATTCAGAACTATGTGCTGACCCTTTTCCCCGACCAGCGCGGTCCCGGCGACAGCGACCCCGCCCCGGCGGACGCCACCGGCCTGCTTATTACCCTGCATTCCTACAGCGGGCTGGTGCTGTGGCCGTGGGGCTGGACGTCCGGCAACGCCCCGAACGCCGCGCAGCTCCAGGCAATCGGCACCAAGCTGGCTACCTACAACGGCTATACGCCTGAGCAATCCAGCGACCTGTACCCGACTACCGGTTCGACCGACGACTGGTCGTACGGCACGCTGGGCATCGCCTCATTTACCTTCGAGATGGGCACCCAGTTCTTCCAGGGCTGCACGAGCTTTGAGAGTACGATCTGGCCCGACAACCTCGACTCGCTGTTGTACGCCATGAAAATCCCCGAGACGCCATACATGACCGCTTATGGCCCCGACGCGCTCAACGCCGTTGTCGCGCCCACATCGGTGCCACAGGGCACGCCGGTGCAACTGACCGGCACGATCAACGACCAGAACAACGGCAACCAGGTGGTCCAGGCGGCTGAGTATTTTGTCCTGCCGCTTCATGGAGGGACGCTCCCCGGCGACCCCGGCACCGGCACGCCCATGTCGGCGGCCGACGGCTCGTGGAGCTCGAATGTGGAGAACGTAGTAGCCACCGTCGACACTTCGGCGCTGGCGCCCGGCGATCACATCATCGCCGTGCGGGGCAGGGACGCGGGCAGTAACTGGGGGCCGTTCACCGCCGTTTTTCTGAACACGACCACCGGCTCTACCCCGGAGCAGATTGACGTAGAAGCCACACCGGCGAGCATTCCTGTCGTCTATGGCCAGGCCACGGTCACCGCCACGCTCAGCTTGCTGGACGGCACGCCGGTGGCCGGCTGGCCCGTCACCTTCACTGTCACCAATGGCCTGGGCACTGTCGATCCGGTGACGGTTATCAGCAACATGGACGGCCATGCGGTCACCACCCTGTCTGCCGGGGCGACACCGGGCACAGCCCACGTGAGCGCCGAGTCGGCGGATCTGGACGATAGCGTGGACGTGGAGATCTATATCCCCGACGCACCTACCGCGGCGTTTAGCAGCGACAGCCCGGTGTGCATCGGCTCGCCGGTGGCCTTTACCAACCTGAGCAGCGGCCCGGCCGGCATCCCGCTGAGCTACCTGTGGGATTTCGGCGATGGGACAACCAGCAGTGAAGAGTCGCCGGAGCACCTGTACGCCGCGGCGGGTATCTACACCGTGGTCATGACCGCCACCAACGTCGGCGGCTCGGACGCGGCAACCGGGACGGTCACCGTCGATCCGGCGCCTGAGGCGGCCTTTAGCTTCTCGCCGCTCTACCCACAGGAGGGCCAGCCGGTCCACTTTTACGATGCCAGCACTAACGGCCCGACTGCCTGGCAATGGACCTTTGGCGACGACAGCGGGGCCAGCATCCAGAACCCGATCCACACCTATGCCGCCGCCGGGACCTATACCGTGTCGCTTCGCGCCAGCAACACGTGCGGCTGGAGCGACTATTACCAGCAGGAGATCGTCATCGGGGGGCAGCCTGAGCAGTACTATATCTATCTGCCCGTCGTGATCAAGTAGGATTGTGGAATTTGGCTCACAAGCCATGAGTGGATGAAAGGAGGAGCTTAATCGAGAAGGATTGGCCAATGTCTAGTTTGCCGGCAGCCCGTGGTCGGACTGCCTGTTTCCGAAATCAAGTCTACACAGAAAAAGGAGAATCATGAAGCTAAAATCATCGTTAAACCTCATCATGGGTCTGGCGATCGTGCTGGGCCTGCTGCCGGCGCTGGCCATGGCCGCCCCGGCGAGCCCGCAGACGGCCAAGATCGAGGACCAGCTCCTGGACCTGTTCGCCGTCAAGGGGTCCAGTGACTTTATGGTCCGCTTTGCCGAGCAGGCCGACCTTTCGCCAGCCTATAGCATGAGCTGGGACGCGCGCGGCGAGTATGTGGTCAATGCCCTGACCGCCGTCGCCCAGCGCAGCCAGGCTCAGGCCAAGGCCTATCTCGACGGCCGCGGCCTGACCTATCAAACCTTCATCGCCGGCAACGATCTGTACGTCTATGCCGGCGACCAGACGGCCGCCGAGTCGCTGTCGACGCTGGCTGAAGTGGCGTACATCCGCGCCCCGCGCACCTACTATATCGACCCGATCATCGACAGCGAGGCTGCCGTTCCGCAAGGCCCCGATGCGCTGGCCTGGGGCATCACCGACACCAATGCCGATGACTTTTGGGCCACTTTTGGCGTCCAGGGCAACGGCATTGTGGTGGCCAACATCGACACCGGCGTGCAGTATAACCACCCAGGGCTCGACCAGGCATTCAAGTGCGCTAGCCCGACCGACCCGATTTGCTGGCGCGACCCGGCCAACATCTGCGGCGCCGCCGGCGCCTGCGACAACAACGGCCACGGCAGCCACACCATGGGCACCATGGTGGCCGACGACGACCCAAGCCTGACGTGGCAGGCGGGCATGGCCCCCAACGCGACGTGGATCGCCTGCAAGGGCTGCGAGACCACCTCCTGCTCCGATACTTCTCTGAACGCTTGCGCCGACTGGATTCTGGCCCCCGGCGGCAGCGCGGCCAACCGGCCTAACGTCGTCAACAACTCGTGGGGCGGCGGCGGCGGCGACACCTGGTACCAGGCCAAGGTGCAGGCCTGGGTGGCGGCGGGCATCTTCCCCGCCTTCTCGGCCGGCAACAGCACCGGCTGCGGCAGCCTGGGCTCGCCCGGCGACTATCAGGAATCGTTTGGCACCACCGGCCACGACGTCAACCGCAACCACTCTTACGCCCAGGGCCCCTCAGCGACTTTTGGACACGATCCGTACACCAAGCCGAACATCTCGGGCCCGGCCGTGAGCGTTTGCTCCACTATTCCAACCAACCAGTGGACCTGCGGCTACAGCGGCACGTCGATGGCCAGCCCGCACACCGCCGGCGCGGTGGCGCTGCTGTGGTCGTGCAACCCCAGCCTGGTCGGCCAGGTTGACCTGACCTTCCAGGCGCTGCAGAACGGCGCCGACGCGCCGACTCCGGCCAGCCCGAGCTGCGGCGTTCCGCCCGACGGCCAGGGCACTTATGAGGACGGCTACGGCTATCTGAATATCTACCAGACCGGCCTGACCTACTGCGGCGGCGTGGAGCTTGGTTACCTGGACGGCTATGTGTATGATACCGGCGGAAACCCGCTCGACGGCGCAAGCGTCATCGCTACGCCGGCCACCCAGGGTGTGGATGCCATCACCGACCCCACCGGCTACTATACAATGACTCTGACCCCGGGCACCTACGACGTCACCGCCTCGAAGAACGGCTATACGCCGCAGACGATCAACGACATCGTGATCGTGACCGACACGGTCACCAGCCAGGATTTTAACCTGGCCTTTCAGGGCACCTGGCTGCCGGGGCCGACGATGTGCTTTGATCTGACCCGCATCGACGCCGAGTACTTTCCGGCCACGGGCAAGGTCTACATCCTTGGCGGCCGCTCTGACGCGAACACCATCGGTACCATCTATTCCTTTGACCCGGTGACCGGTGTCTGTGCCGACACCGGGGCCGACATGCCCACTCCCATCTCTAACTATACTATCAACCTGATCAACGACGGGACTAACGATCTGCTGTGCACCTTTGGTGGGCGAGATTCGGCCGGCGGCGTCACTCTGAATGTCCAATGCTACAACCCGGTCGCCAACACCGCCGCACTCAAGACCACCCTGCCGACTGCCTGGACCGGTTACACCCCGGGCGCCCAGGTGGTGGTCGACAACAAGGTCTATATCTTTGGCGGGTTCAATAGCACTACTTCCCCCTACATGACCGCCCGCACCGAAAGGTATGACCCGGTGGCCAATACCTTCACCCAGCTAGGCAACCTGAATCTGGCCCGTGCCTACATCCTGGCCGGCGTCGTGGACGGCAAGATCTATGCCTTTGGCGGCGACACCTTTGACGGCGCGGCGCTGATCGCTCAGACCATGGCCGAGGTAATGGCCGATCCGGCCGGCGCCGGGACGTGGGATGACGCGGCTGTGGCCGACCTGCCGATCGCAGGCGACGAAGGCCGCGCCTTTGCCTATGACTCGGACTCGACCTATCCGTACGCCGGCCAGATCGTGCTGGCGACGATGGCCCAGTGGTCAGGCAGCTCGAATGAGGTTGTCCTGTACGACGTGGCCGCCAACACCTATGACACGACCTTCCCCGACCTGATCAACGCCCGGCGCAACCACGGCGATGCCATCGTTCCGACCTGCACTGTGGATCCGGACGATGGGCTGCCGGGTATGTGGGTATTTGGCGGCTACTTTGGCAGCGACGCTCCACCCTACGCCCCGGCCGAGTACTATCCACTGCCGTGCGCCACTGAGCCGGATGCCTCCTTCACCGCCGTTCCGGATGAGGGCTGCGCCCCGCTCGAGGTCCAGTTCACCGACACCAGCACCGGCATCCCGAGCGAATGGGCGTGGGACTTTGGCGACGGTGGGACATCGACCGTGCAGGACCCGCTCTACACCTACAACACGGCCGGCACCTTCGTGGTCACGCTGGAAGTGACCAACGCCCAGGGCAGCGACACGGTGACCGGCACGATCACCGTCCTCGAGTCGCCGGACGCAGCCTTTACTTGGGCTCCGGATCCGGTCATGGTTAATGAGCCCGTGCAGTTCACCGACACGAGCAGCGGCACGCCGGTGTCGTGGCTGTGGGAGACCAGCGACGGCTATACCTACAACGTCCAGAACCCGCAGCATACCTTCTACACCACGGGCGATTTCCTCGTCACCCTGACGGTAACCAACAGTGTGGGCTGCGCCGACACGATCGAGCAGACCGTGACGGTGGTTGAGCTGTACAAGCTCTACCTGCCCATAGTCGTCAAGAACTAGCCGTGCTCTCTGAATAGAGGCACAGGGGCCGGCGGACATATATGTCCGCCGGCCCTTCCGTTCACTTGATGGTGAGGTGGAACCTATGAATGAACCGGTTATCCGATTGGGGATCAGCACTTGCCTGTTGGGAGAGCGGGTGCGATACGACGGCGGGCACAAGCTGGACCACTTTTTGGCCGATACATTGAGCCGGTATTTTGAGTGGGTGCCGGTGTGCCCAGAAGTGGAGATCGGGCTGCCGATCCCACGCGAGCCAGTGCGCCTGGTGGGCGATCCCGCCAGCCCGCGGCTGATCGCGCCAAAATCAGGGGCGGACTATACGGAAACGATGCAGGCGTGGGCCGGCAAGCGGCTGGATGAGCTTGCGGCGGTGGGGCTATGTGGATTCGTGTTCAAGAAGACGTGGGCACAATCGAGAACACCGCATTATCCCTATTCAGAGCACATTGTGCATAGGCTACTTTTCCCCCATCTTCCACCACTAGCGTCGCTCGGACATCCAGTATATCGATGATCCTCCGCCGTGAGGCAAAGTCTTCCTCTGCTGCCCCCAACCCTTGAGCCACCTCTGCTACGAATTCCTGCAGGCTTTGTATCTGCTCTGAACTCAGCATTCGTTCCTTGAGTTGGGCCTTCATGCCAGCTTGTTCCTGCTCCAGCGCTATTATTGTAGCCTCTAGCCGACTCTTGCGATCCGTTAGCATTTCTTTAGGAAAATCACCTTGTAGGTACAGATCAAGTAGCCGAGCCAACTGCGCCTGATTGTCGATCAGGAGCCCCTCCACTATCTTCAACCGCTCCCGCATTGGCCCGCTTTCCCGATCGCAGTCCGTTTGGTACTTGCTTAATCCCCGGGCCAGTTCCTCTGGATCGCTGAGAAGCGATTTCACCCATTTCCAAACAGCATCATCGACGTGGTCGGCCCGAAACCCCGGAGTATGGCACTTCTTGAGGCGATCCTTGTCGCCGACTACTGGGCAACCGTAGTACTTGTACTTGCCGTTTGGTCCTACCCGTGTCGTGAGTCGAGTACCGCAGGAGCCACAAGTAAGTCGTTGCCGCAGGAGATAGGAATACTTGGTGTTCCGGGACGCATCTCTCCTACCGCACTTGAGGCGCTCTTGGGCCAGTTCCCAGGTCTTGCGATCGATGATTGCCGGAACCTCAACACTCAGCAGGTTTTCCTTTGCGTTTCTGACTGTCACTCCATCTACTTTCTTGGCCTTACTGTAGTACCAGGTGCCAGCATACGTCTCGTTTTGCAGTAAGCGCCACACGGTTGACCGTGCCCATTTGCCGTATTTGTTGTATTTTTTCACCAATGTCCCCATTTTGTCCCCAAGAGTGGGTATCTCCAAGGCAGTCAGTCGAGTTGCTATGGCACAATTGCTCATTGGCCCGACCTTGCCATCGCCCACTATGTACCAGGTAAAGATGGAACGCACCACCTCGGCTTCCGGCTCGTGGATGACCAACATTGTAAGGCCATTGTTCTTAGCCAAGCGATAGCCATACGGGGTACGGCCGTGTGAGATGACATTGCCAGCTTTCACCTTTTGCCGCCGGCCCCGTGTGCTGCGTTCACATATCTTGAGCCGTTCGTACTCTGCAATGCTCGCTTTGATGTTCTTTTGCAGGTTCCCTTCTGGCGTATCGGGGTAATCACCAAGGACATATTCGATCTGCACGCCAGCCCGCTTGAGTTCTTCTTCGACGATCAACTGCTTAGCCAAGCTGCGGCTCAGACGGTCGATCTCCCGGACTACTAGCACATCGAACTCGCCATTTCGCGCCATCTTCCGGATTCGCTCGAGTTGTTCAAGCTCAAAGGCTGCCCCACTTGCCCCACGATCATCTTCAGCCAGCTCGGCCACAATACGCCAGCCCTGTTCGCAGGCGAATTCCCGGCCCATCTCCAGTTGCCCGGCAAGGTTGCGGCCATCCTTACCCCTGTCATCACTACTCACCCTGGCATAGAGCACTGCTCGCTTGTCCATTGTTCTCATCCCTTTCTTGTACCTTGCGCCCTGTGCGCGCTTGTGGTACAATCTTGGGCGGACCGGGTGCTGCACCTGCCAAGTGGACACCCGGCCCACCCGTGGGCTGGCGTGCAAACGCCAGCCTGCACCTTTTACTGCG
>DAOUGI010000038.1:0-8075 GCA_034429215.1 Anaerolineae bacterium
GCTCCCTGCGTATAATTTAGCCGGCTAAATACTAGCCGGCTAAATAGTTGTTGCTCGCGGGAAAGGAAAACAGCATGAGCCAGCCGCCAGAATCGGAATCGCTCGATCAACTGCTCGCCCAGATCTGCAGGCTAAAGCACGGCCGGGTGCGGGCGCTGCTGGAGACCCTCGGCCTGTACGAGGGCCAGCCGTCGATGCTGCGCGTCCTATGGGCCGAAGAAGGGCTGACCCACACCGATCTGGCCAGGCGCCTGCGCGTCCAGCCGGCGACCATCACCAAGATGATCCAGCGCATGCAAAAGGCCGGCTTTGTCGAGCGCAGGCCCGATCCGGATGACGAGCGTGTCTCCCGCGTCTACTTGACCGAATCCGGACGCACGGTCCAGGCAGACGTACGCGGGGTATGGCATACCCTGGAGAAGGAAGCCTTTGCCGAGTTCACCGAAGAAGAACGAGCCCTGTTGCGCCAGTTCTTTTTCCAGATCCGCGCCAACCTGTTGCGCGTGACTCCAACTCGCTGATAGCTGATAGCTGATTTCCATCGGAGGATTAACCTGTGAAGTCTCTCGCTTTTGCGTTCAAGCTCGCCCGGCGCTACATCAAGGTGCTGGGCATCACCGTCGTGAGCATGCTTCTGCTGGTGGCGGTGCAGCTGTACATCCCGCAGTTGGTCCGGAGCATGGTCGCCAAGGTCACCGATCCGGCCGCCGGGCCGGACGCGATCGGTTACGTCTCCCGGCTGGCCCTGATCGCGCTGGCAATCTATGTCGCCCGCGGCGTTCTGAGCTTTTTCAGAAGCTACATGGCCCACGTGGCCGGCTGGAACGTGGTCGCCGACGTCCGCTCTGACATCTACAAGCACTTGCAGCGCCTGTCGCTCCGCTTCTACGAAGACAAGCAGACCGGCCAGTTGATGTCGCGCATGGTCAACGATTCGGAGCTGCTCGAACAGTTGATCTCCCATGCCATCCCCGATGTGGTGGTCAATGTGCTGATGCTGATCGGCGTCTGCGCCGTCCTGTTCAGCATGAGCTGGCAGCTCACCCTCCTGAGCATGATCCCCATCCCGCTGATCGTCCTGGCCATGCAGGGCCTGTCCCGCTACGTGCGGCCGGCGTTTCGCCAGCGCCAGGTCGAGCTGGGCGAGCTCAACGCCGCTCTCAACGACAACCTGTCCGGCATCCGCGAGATCAAGGCCTTTACCATGGAGGATGCCGAGGCCGATCACATCTGGCATCACATCGCCCGCTACCGCGATTCGCTGCTCCGCGCGCTGCGCCTGATGGCCATATTCCACCCCTTTGTCGAGTTTGCCTCGTCGCTGGGCACGATCGTCCTCATCTACTTTGGCGGACGGCTGGTCCTCAACCAGACGCTGCCCATTGCCGACTTGGTGGCCTTTTTCCTCTACCTGGAGATGCTCTACCAGCCGGTGCGCGCCCTGAGTGGGGTGTGGGAAAGCGTCCAGCAGGCGCTGGCCGGTGCGGAGCGGGTGAGCGAGCTGTTGGACGAACAGCCTGACATGGTCGAGCGGTCCGATGCCGTGGCGCTGGCCGGCCGGGCACGAGGCGCTATCTCTTTCCACGACGTGAGCTTTAGCTACACCGGAGAGGAGACGGTGCTGGATCAGATCACCCTCGACATCGCGCCGGGCACCGTCGTCGCCCTGGTCGGGCCGACCGGCGTGGGCAAGACGACGTTGGCCAGCCTCATCCCGCGGTTCTACGACGTGGATGAGGGCTCGATCACTCTGGATGGGCATGACGTCCGCGACCTGACTCTCAAGAGCCTGCGCCGGCAGATCAGCATTGTGCTTCAGGATGTGTTCCTGTTCAACGGTTCCGTCCGCGACAATATCCTGTTTGGCCGCCCTCAGGCCACCGAGCAGGAGATGATCGAGGCATCCCAGATCGCCAACGCCCACGAGTTCATCGCCCGGATGCCCAACGGCTATGACACGCTGATCGGCGAGCGTGGGGTCAAGCTGTCGGGTGGGCAGCGGCAGCGCCTGGCCATCGCCCGGGCGGTGCTCAAGAATGCGCCGATCCTGATCCTCGACGAGGCGACCTCCTCGGTGGATGCCGAGACCGAGCAGTTGATCCAGCAGGCGTTGGAGCGGCTGATGGTCGGCAAGACGACGATCGTCATTGCCCACCGCCTGTCGACGATCCGCAGCGCCGACGTCATCGCCGTGCTGGACGGCAGCCGGATCGTAGAGAGGGGAACGCACGAGCAGCTCATGGGTCGCCGCGGGCTCTATGCGCGCCTGAACGCGGTCCAGGTCGACGACGAGCCGCGCTGGCGGATGGTCCGCGAGCAGCGGCAGCACGGGATGATGCAGGCTTAGAATTCGGCGTCACAAGATGAAACTCTCCCGCAGGTCCTGCCCACTCCGCTTCGCTACGGGGTGCTGCGCAAAACCTGCGGGAGAGTTTGGATCTAGAGCTAATACGGTCCGCGGATGAAGGGGTGTACTTTGTCCTGATAGTAGGCTTGCAGCTCGGCGTGGAGCGGCTCGCTCAGCGGGGCCAGCGCCGAGGCGGCGGCGTTGCTGCGCACCTGGTCGGGCCGGCTGGCGCCGGGGATGATCACCGAAACGGCGTCGTGGTCCAGGATCCAGCGCAACGCCATCTGGGCCATGCTCAGGCCGGCCGGCACCATCGATTTTAGCCCATCGGCCAGCTCGACGCCCTTTTCAAAGGGCAGCCCGGCAAAGGTCTCGCCGACGTTGAAGGCCTGGCCGTCGCGGTTATAGTTACGGTGGTCGCTCGCGGCAAAGTGGGTCTCGGCTGTGAACTTGCCCGACAGCAGCCCGCTGGCCAGCGGCAGCCGGACGATGATAGCCACCCTTTTGGCCTGCGCCTGGGGAAAGAGGGCCTGGATCGGCTTCTGGCGAAAGATGTTAAAGATGATCTGCAGCGAGGCCAGCCCTTCCTGCTCCAGGCAGACCAGTGCCTCGTCCATCGACTCGACGCTGGCCCCCCAGTTGCGGATCTTGCCCTCCTGCTGCAGCTCGCGCAGCCAGTCAAACACATCGCCCTGTTGGAGTGCGGCCATGGGGATGCAGTGGAGCTGGGTCAGGTCCAGCGCCTCGACCCTCAGACGGCGCAGCGACTCCTCGGTTGCCTGGCGAACCGCGGCCCGCGTGTAGCCGTTGGGATAGATCGCCCCGCGCCCCAGTTTGGTGGAGACAAATATCTGGGCCGGGTGAGCCTTCAGGTACCGCCCGATCAGGGTCTCGCTGCGGCCCCCGCCGTAGACGTTGGCCGTGTCCCAGAAACTGACGCCCATGTCTACCGCCGTCTCCAGGATGCGGAAGGCGGTCTCTTCCTCAACGGTCCCCCAGTCGCCGCCGAGCTGCCAGCAGCCCAACCCCACTTCGCCGGCGACGGCGCCGGTCTTGCCGAAAATCCTATTGTTCATCGCTCATACCTTTCTATTTCAGACTTGCTTGGGATCGTGCAGTTGGGTGATGAGCAAAATGCTCACGCCCATCAGACCGACCGCCAATAGCAACGCAGGAGTGAAAGCGCCGTTGGCGCTTTTCATTGCTTCCATGATATAGACAAACACCACCGACGCCTGTCCGAACAGTTGGACCACTCCGCTGGACGTGCCTTCCGGGGTGGGCTGGGTGACCTCGGCGGCGTACTGCATCCCGACCGGGCTGGCACTGACGAGAAAGAACCCCAGGCTAAAGGCAGAAATGAACAACAGCCAGGGGGCGGTCGCAAAAGTCAGGCCAATCAGGCCGGGGATTGCCAGGCCAAAGCCCAGCAACAGGTAGCGCTTGCGCTTGTGTTGCTTATCCGAGAAGGGTGGAATGACCACGGCCCCCAAGATCCCGCCGACGAGCATCAGCGCGCCAAGCATCCCGGCGTCGTTGGGCGTAAATCCGCGCGGCCGGATGATGTTCTCTACCCAGGTGGTGGCGCCGTTAAAGACTCCCATCCCAATGAACATCACCCCCAGATATAACCAAAAGTCCTTGACCGTCAGGGCGTGCTTTAGCCCGTCGAGCATCAGCGAGCGAACTTCCATGCCGGGTGGGCAGGGCGGCGTGGCCGGCTTCTCGCGGGCCAGTACCAGGAACAACACAGCGGAAAAGGCGGCCACCCCGCCGTAGATCAGCTGGATCGTTGGGATCGACATGCTCTCGTGCAGGATCGGCGTCAGCACCATGCCCAGGGCGGTGCCGATCAGGTTGGCGAGTATCACCAATCCCACGGCCGTGGCGCGCTCGTCGACGGAGAACCAGTTGGCCGGGACTTTTGTCCAGGCATTCAGCAGGAACGGCTGGGCGACGGCGATGCCGATCGTGCTCAACAGCACCAGCGAGTAGTTGTCCCCGGCCAGGCCGCGCATCACGCCCATGACGCCCATCAGCACCGCCCCGATGCTGACCGCCCGGCGGAACCCAAAGGTGTCGATCACCCATGAGACCGGGATCGATAGTGGGATGAAGGCGATCATGAACGTCATCGCCAGCAGGCCGATCTTTAGGTCGGTGACGCCGTAGAAGGTAGCCGCCGGACCGGTGATCGGCGCGTAGGCGATCCACAGCATCTGGATGGCCAGGTTGATGAACATGAAAACGCCCAGCACTACCCAGCGGTAGCCATACACCCGGTATTGTTCGTTCATGGTCTCTCCTTGTTCAGCCGTTCAATCGTTTATACACGCCGCGCATCTGACTGTAGATGCTCTTGAAAATGCCAAAGCGCTCGTCGTACAGCGCCCGGTTCTGTGGCTCTGGCGTATAGGCGCGCTTGAGCTGCACCAGGGCCGGAACGTCGTCGAAGGTAATCTCGCCCAGCCCAACGGCAGCGATGAATGCCGCGCCGCGGGCGTTGGCCTGGATTGGGTCCTGGACCTGCCGGACCTGCACATCCAGCACGTCGGCCAAGATCTGGCACCACACATCCGAACTGCCGCCGCCGCCTGCCAGGTTGATGCCGTCCACCTTGCGCCCGGCGAACTTTTCTACCGGGCCGAGCAGCCAGCGGGTGTTGAACGCAACTCCTTCCAGGATGGCCCGGACCAGGTCGGCCCGGGTGTTGTGCAGCGACAGGTTGTAGAACCCCGCCCGCAGGGTTCGCTCGTCCACCGGAGCGCGCTCGCCCCAGACCCAGGGGGTGTATAATACTCCATTGCTTCCCGCCGGCACCCGCTCGGCCATCCTGTCCATGATCTGGAAGACGTCTGGCGTCTTTTCCTCTTGGAGCAGCTCATCCTGGGGATAGAGGATATTATCGCGCAGAAAGGTCAGGTTGCCGCCGGCCGTGGCCTGGAGCGCGATCAGCAGGTAGTGGTGCGGCACCGCACAGGGCACGGAGGCCAGCGCCGACAGCGGGTCGGTCTTTTTGAACGGCACGTGCTCGGCGATCCAAGACGACGTCCCGATGTACAGGTGCGGCGCAAAGTCGGCCACCGCGCCGGCGCCTATCCCCGCGGCTGTGGTGTCGATCGAGCCGGCCACCACGACCACGTCCTGTGACAGCCCCAACGCCTGGGCAACCTCGGCCCTAAGCTCGCCGAGCACCGCCGTGCAGGGCACGATCTCGGGGAATTTGCCGGCGTCGATGCCGCTCTGCTTCACCAGCCCGGCATCGTAGCGGATCTCGTCGGGGTCGCGGTTGTCGGTCACCCACGAGGTCAAGATCGAATCGAAGGTCGCCGCAAAGCGACCGGTGAGCCGCAGGTTCATATAGTCGAGCACATTCAAGAACTTGAACGTGCGGGCATAAACCTCGGGGAAACGGTCGCGCACCAGCAGCATGTGCCCGGCCGGGTCCTTGCCGGTGATCGACGGCATGCCGCCTGTCAGGCGGATCCAGCGCACCAGCTTGAACAGATCCACACCCAACAGGTTGATGAGCCCCTTGGCCTGGCGGTGCAGGTAGGACGCGCCGCGCATGTCCATCCACAGGATGCAGTTCATGAGCGCGTTGCCGGCCTCGTCGACCGGGACCGTGCCCTCGCCCTGGGTCGAACAGCACACGGCCTTGACCGATCCGGGCGGGGCGAGGCCTCGTCCGAGAAGCCGCTGCGCGGCCGAGATGAATGCCTGCCACCACTCATCGGGCGACTGTTCTGCGCCGCCGTCGGGGGTGATGTGCAGGGTGAGCGGCTGGGCCTCCCAGCCCAGCACGCGCCCCTGGACCGTGATCAGGGCGACTTTGACGCCGGACGTACCCAGGTCGACGGCGAGGATGGCCGAGCCGGCGCTCATTCTACGCTCGCCAGCACGGTCTCGAGGTGATTGAGTGCCTCGTCGATCACCTCGTCGGTGTCGGCCAGGCTGGTGTACATGCGGCTGCCGGCCAGGGTGACGATCCCCTGTGACATATAGGCCGCCCCCATCTCTTCCATCATGTT
This sequence comes from Anaerolineae bacterium, assembly GCA_034429215.1. Classification (GTDB taxonomy): domain Bacteria; phylum Chloroflexota; class Anaerolineae; order JAAYZQ01; family JAAYZQ01; genus JAFGOG01. Next base: position 6,379 of record DAOUGI010000038.1, read on the forward strand.
CTTACGCGGTTTCATTTCGCGCAGCAGCTTGAGCGGGTTCTTGAAATCGAGCAGCATCACGCCCGAGGTTTCGAGGTGGACGATGGAGCCCTGGTTATAGGCCACGAAGGGCAAGCGGCGCTGTTCGATGATCTGCTGCAGCCCTTTGGTCAGCCGGTCGCCTGCCCGCCCGGCGATGACCGGGGCGTTGGTGCGCTCCATCTCCAGCAGCGCGTAATAGCCCGCGGCGCACGACAGCGGATTGGCCGACAGCGTGCCGCCTACATAGGCCCGCTCGCCCGTGCCGCCGATGCCCGCCGCGAAGCAGAGCATCACATCGCGCCGGCCGCCGACTCCGCCGGCCATCGGATAGCCGCCGGAGATGCACTTGCCGAATACCGTCAGGTCGGGCTTGACGCCGAAATAGCCCTGCGCCCCACCCATGCCCAGACGGAATCCGGTCACCACCTCGTCAAAGATCAGCAGCGCGCCGAACTCGTCGCACAGATCGCGCACCTTCTGGTTGAAATCGCGGGTGACCGGGCGGGTGCCGCTTTCAGGCCCCACCGGCTCGACGATGACCGCCGCGGTCCCGCCCTGCAGGCGGTTGCGCACCAGGCGCCGCCGCAGTTGTCCCAAGTCATTGGGGAAACACTCCTGGGTCTGGCTGTTCGCCCCGCGCGGGATGCCGGTCGCTTCGCGGCGGCCTGTGCCCGGGATGTGCAGGCCGTACACCAGTTGATCGCTCCAACCGTGGTACGCGCCGCCGATCTTGATGACCTTTTTCTTGCCGGTGAAGGCGCGGGCGGCGCGAATGGCCGCCATGGCGCTTTCCGTGCCAGAGCCCAACATGCGGAACATCTCGACCGCCGGCATGAACCGGTTGACCAACTGCGCCAGTTTCAGCTCGTACTCGTGGAACAGTCCGGTGACCGGCCCGCACGATTGCAGCAGCTCAAAAACCTGCTCGCGCACGGGCGCCCAGTTGCTGCCGAGGACGGTCGGGCCGCCTGCTTGCAAGAAATCGATGTAGCGGTTGCCGTCCACGTCCCACAGATAGGCGCCCTCGGCTCTGTCGACGGCCAGCGGAAAGGGGTAGTTGAAGGCCAGGTTGTGCTGCACCCCGCCGGGGATGACCTTCTTGGCCTCATCGGTCAGCGCCTTGGAGCGGGCGCATTTCTGCTCAAAGTAGGCCAAGAACTCTTGCATCCTGTCGCGCCGGATGGGGCGCATCGGCTGGGCGACGAGCTCCTTCAGGCGGCGATAGATCTCGTCTGTGTCGTGCCATTCGGAAATAGCGTATTGTTGGGCGGCCATGTTAGTCATCGGTTCTCCTCCGCGCGGCGCTCGACCTTCTTCTGGTCCTGGCGCAGCTTGTTAAAGGCAATCTCCCGCACTGCCAGCGGGATCTTGGTCACCTTTCGTTCGGTGCACAACGCCAGCAGGTAGGCAAGGGAGCACTTTTCCAGGATTTCCACATTGTGGATGGCCTGTTCCATGTCAGGGCCAAAACACAGCACGCCGTGGTTTTGCAGGATATAGGCGTTGTGGTGGTTCTTGATGCGCTTGGCGATGTTCTTTTTCAAGAACCCTGTTCCCGACGGTGCGTAGGGGATAATTTCCACCGAGCGGCCCAGGAAACGGGCCTGCTCGTCGAACAGCGCCGGGATCGGCGCATCGATGAGCGCCAGCGCGCTGGCATACACCTGGTGGGTGTG
>DAOUGI010000039.1:0-69738 GCA_034429215.1 Anaerolineae bacterium
CGACTCCAACCGGATCCCGTGTTCCGTTTTACCGGATCATGACCGGAACCTCACCGGAACACGGTACACCGTGTTCCACCCTCCCCTATGGTTTCTCTTTCGCCTGCCGGTCGCGCACCCTATCCCAGGCATCGCGGATCTGCCGCAGCTCTTCGATCGTGTCGGGCAGCTTGCCATAGTGGGCGCTCACGTAAGCGTTGGTGATCAGCGTCGTATCCGCCTCGCTGCCGGGCAGGGCCTGGCCTAACGTGACCAGGTATTCGTAGGGCGTCTGGGCCGAGGCGCGCGGGTAGCCCTGCTCCGCCGCCAGGCGGACCATGTTGGCATAGATGCGCCGGATCGAGATGGCCGACAGGAACTGGATGCCCAGGACCCGGCCGGCCATGTCGCCCAACCGCTGGCGGCCGGCCTGGAGCAGGTCGGCCAGGCTGCGGCCCAGGGCGCCGGCCGACAGCAGCGATTCGCGCGTTTCGCCGATCCCAAGGGCCCGGGCGCGGCGCTGGCGGTACCAGGTGAACAGCAGGACCAGCGCGATCAGGACGACGATCACGCCGACGTTGGCGCTGAGGTGAAAGGCGCGCTCGGCGGCCGGGCTCGGCTCGCCGGAAGCCTTGGTCAATTCGTCGAGGGCGTTGCCAAGCTGAAGGGCCAGGCCGTCGAAAACCCCCTTCAATGCCCCCCAATTGATCGGGAGCAGCGACACAAGCCACCAGATTGCCCTCAACAGCCAAAGCACTACGGTATAGACCACGATCAACAGCAGGTTAAAGACAGGCGACAACCGGCTCAAGATCTGTTCCAGGCTGCCGCCGTAGAAAAAGACGGCCACCGCCATCCCCACCGCTATCAGCAGCGCCACGGCCACGGCCGACCAGCCGACCCAATAGCCGCTCAAGTTGGCCCGGCTGCCTCCTGGAAGCTGGCTGATCTCTTCGATGCGGGCCAGGGCGATGGCGATCAGCGCAAAGAAAAAGTAAGGGATGACAAACTGCGTCAGCTCGCGGCGGGTGAGGAAGGTGATCGCCACGCCGGACCAGATGAGGATGATAATGCCGGCGCGAAAGCTAAAACCCACGCTGTCAACCGAGATACTGCGCCGGGCCAGGTGCATGCCCCGCGCCCACAGATAGATCAGGGCCAGGATGGCGAGCATCTCGGGCAGAAAAACTGTAACGGAGGTCAGCCGCTTCCAGATATAGTCGAGCCATTCCGTGCCGTGAAGGGTCAATCCGCCGTAGATGTGATAGCGGGCCACCAGGAAGATGCTGAGCAGCAGGGCCAGCAGCAGCAGCCCTTGCTGAAGCGGAAGGGACAGGTTGGTCAGGGCGAGCGCCCGGTAAAGGTAAAAAAAGCCGAGCAGCAGGACCAACATGCCCAGCCACAACAGCAGCGGCCGGTGCTGGAGCGTCGCCTGGCTCAGGGCCGCAAAGATGGGAGTTACCCAGGACACCTCGGCAGCGGCCAGGGCGACATAGATCAGCTCGCGGCGGCTCGCAGCGCCGAGGATCCCCTCTCTCTTGGGGGAGAGGGTAGGGTGAGGGGGCAGGGCGCTCATCGGCTGCCTCCCGTAAAACGGATAGGGGGCACCAGGTCGGGGATCCATTCTGTCCCTTCGTCCGCAGCGCCCAAGAGCTCCTCGTCGCCCGGAAGCCGGCTGACCGGCAGGTGATAGGCGCCGCGCTCGATCGCCGGCGGCAGCTCCTGGGCCAGCGGCTCTTCTTCGAGCGACACCAGCACCAGGCGGCGGCCTGCCTCGTGCAGGCGGAGCATCGCGTTGAGCAGATCGTCGGTGATCACCGACGTGACGACGACCAGGGTCGAGCCCCACGGCAGGCGCGGGCTTTCGGCCAGCAGCAGCGCGTCGATCGACGCGGTGGCAAAGCTGGTCACTGCCGCCAGCGCCTCCATCACCCGGGGCATCTGGTCGGGCCGGCGGCTGGGCAGCACCTTGATCGACTGGTCCGAGTGGGGGATGCAGCCGTTGGCGATCACCCCCACCTCGTAGCGCTGGGTGAAGGCATAGTTGGCGATCGACGCCGTCACGCTGATCGCCCTTTCCAGGAGCAGCGGCCTGATCCCCTGCCAGTGTTTGGGCATCGTGGCGACATTGCAAAAGATCACCAGGTTGTGGCTGGTCGTCGGCTCATAGACCTTGACCTGCAGCTCCTGGCGCCGCGCCGAGGCCTTCCAGTGGATGTGGCGAAAGGCGTCGTCGGGCTGGTAATCGCGGATGCCGACCGCCCGGCTGGGGTCCTCGAACAGCCGCCAGCTTGCCTTGACCTCGCCGAACGGCTCTTTGGGCGGAAAGCCCAGGGTTTCCAGCGGCAGCACGCGGGGATAGACGATCAGCCAGTCGATGTGATCCTCCTTGACCTGCCGGCGGAACAGGCCAAAGATGTCGCCCGACACCAGGCGGACCGGACCGAACGGGTAAAAGCCGCGCCGGGTGCAACGGACGCGATAGCGGCGGTTGATCCGCTCAAACCAGCGGATCGAGAAGGCGTTGCAGCAATAACCCACCTGGCCGCCGGGCGAAAGAAAGAGGCGGCCCTCCTCTGGCGGCAGGGCCGGCGGCCACTGATCCTCGACCAGCAGCCAGCCGAGGGGCAGCAGCTTTTGATTGGTGACGTGCATCGTCACGTCCACCGTCTCGCCCGGGAAAGCGCGGCGCTCGCCAAAGGTGCGCTGATAGCTGAGCTTGCTCAGGCTGTAGCGGTTCCACAGCCAGGCGGCCGGGATGATCGTCAGCATCATGGCCGAGATGACGAGCAGGGCCCGCACGTCGAAAAGAAAGGCGACGGGTATCAGAAACAGGGCCAGGTAGATCCAATACCGGTTAAACATCGGCCGTCTGCCTCGCCGCCCCCATCCCTGACCGTGGAAAGCTCGAGATCGTTCCTCTCCTCAGATCGAAACGGACCGCCGTCATTTCTCGACGGGAACCGGCACCGTCTCGACGATCTCGGCCATTACCTCTTCGGGCCGGCGGCCCCGCAGGCGGGTCTGGGGGCTGATGATGATCCGGTGGGTCAGCACCGGCGGAGCCAGGTACTTGACGTCGTCGGGGATGACGAACTGGCGGTCGCGCAGCGCGGCCAGCGCCTGGGCCGTCCTGTACAGCGCCAGCGTGCCCCGCGGGCTGACCCCCAGCTCCACCGCCGCGTGCGTGCGGGTGGCGCGCACCACCTTGACGACATAGTCGCGCACCGATTCCTCGACCAGGACCTCCCTGACCTGCTTTTGCATCGCCAGCAGGTCCTCGGCCTCGACCACCGGCGCCAGCTTGTCCAGGGGGTCTTCCCGCTCGTAGCGGAGCAGGATAGCGTTCTCGTCCGGTTCGCTGGGATACCCCAGCGCCACCTTCATCAGGAAGCGGTCCACCTGCGCCTCGGGCAGGGGGAAGGTGCCCTCCAGCTCGATCGGGTTTTGGGTGGCCAGCACCACAAAAGGCCGGGGAAGGGACATCGTCTCCACGTCCACCGTCACTTGCCGCTCCTGCATCGCTTCCAGCAGCGCGCTCTGCGTGCGGGGGGTGGCCCGGTTGATCTCGTCGGCAAGCACCACCTGGGCCATGATCGGCCCTTGTCGAAACTCGAACTCTTGAGTTTTCTGGTTAAAGTAGAGGATGCCGGTCACGTCGCTGGGCAGCAGGTCGGGGGTGAACTGGATCCGCCTAAAGCTGCAGCCGATGCTGCGGGCCAGGGCCTTGGCCAGGGTCGTCTTGCCGATGCCCGGGACGTCTTCCAGCAGGACGTGGCCTTCACACAGCAGTGCTACCAGGCACATCTCGATCACGTCGTCCTTGCCGACGATCACCTTGGCCACGTTCTCTTTGATGAGGTCGGCGGTCTGCTTGATCTTCATAGAGCCTCCCTGCTATGATAACTGCCCATCTTGCGCTCCGGTTCAGCGGCGCGGAAATCGGATTTCCGATCTATTCCAGGTGCAGCTTGCTGTTGATCGTCCGTCGCACGTCGGCGAACGCTTCGTCGAGGTACGGGTAGGCGAACAGCACCATGCCAAGCCCCATGATGGCCCCGGTGATGCTCCTCAAGATCCAGTTGCTTTCGTACACGCCGAAAAGCTGCAGCGTGCCGTCGATCCCCGCCGGCGCCAGGAAGAGGAGAAAGTAGCGGAAACGCAGCAGCCGGTGCCCCCGCCGGCGCCGCCAGGCGGCGTACAACAGGCCGGTCAGGAAGATCGTGCCATAGATGGCCACGTCGCGCTCGCAAAAAGCGACCTTCCAGCCCACCAGCGGGCTGCCGATGTCGCGGGCGAAGGGATCGAGATCGACGCCGGCCGCAGCCAGTTGGTCGGGGGTGTAATAGAACTGAGGCCCGCCGAAAAAGTAGGAGCGTTCCGGCCGTTGATGACAGGCAGGCCGGTACAGCAAGTAGATCGCCTTGGCCGGCGCCGTCCAGCCGGCATCCATCAGGATCGGCGCCAGGAGCGGCAGCCCCACATACAGGCCGGCGGCCAGGTTAAAAAGCGCCAGCCAGTGCTTGGCCAGCTTGAATATACCCTTGTCGACCAGGATCACCGCGTCACGGGTTCGGCCCGTGACCGGCTGTCGCGTCGCACTCAATCGATGCCCCTCCGACCCAGTATCCTACAACTCCAGGTTGAACAAGCTGCCATATTGCGCCAGGAACCCCAGGCTCCCGGTAAAGATCAGGATGCCCATCAGCGCCAGGAGCACGCCGCTGACGGCGGCGATAATCCCCAGGTAGCGGTTTGCCTTGCGCAGCGCCTTGGACACGGGGGCAAAGGCCAACCCCACCAGCAGAAACGGGATGCCCAGGCCCAGCGAATAAACGGTGAGCAGCACAATGCCCTGGCCTACGGTTTCGAGCGTGCTGGCCAGGACCAGGATGCCGGTCAGGATCGGCCCAATGCACGGCGTCCAGCCCACGGCAAAGATCACGCCGACGAGCAGCGAGCGGAGGTAACCGATCGGCTGGCCCTCCTTGAGCTCAAACCTCTTTTCGGCGTACAGAAGGTCGGTCCCCCCGAAAAAGTAAACGATGGCCGCGATCAACAGGCCGGCAATGGCGTTGGGGATCAGGGCATCGTAGCTCGACGCAAAGCTCAATACCCCGGCCGCAATGGCCAGGGCGGCCTGAATCGGCAGGGCAAGCCCGGCGCAGCCCAGGATCACGGCAGCCATCAACAGGCCCTCTTCCAGCCGCCGCAGCGGATCGCTGCCGCTGAGCAGCAGGGTAACCAAGCCCGCCACTATGGCCAGTGCGGCCCAAACCTGCCGGTTTTTGGGGATCCCAATCAGCTTCATGCCCAAGACCACCAGCAGCACGCCCCCCACCCGCTGCAAGAGCAGCGAATAGCTGACCAGCAGCTTGCCGAGAAACGTCGCCGAGGCGCCCAGGACGACAAACACCGCCGTAAAGCCCAGCACGAATAGCAGAGCATGGACGAACGGCAGCAGAGGTCTTGCCGGCTGTTCTCTAGAGATCACCGCCGTCCCGCTCAGGTAGCCGAGATAGGCCGGCACCAGGGGCAGGACGCATGGCGAGGCGAAGGACAGCAGCCCGGCCACGAAGGCAATGGGCAGCGTCAGGTTCTGGGGATCCATCCGCGTGCTCTAGTCCTTATCCCCGGCTGCAAGAGAGGGATCTGCCTCGCGGATGGCTTGCAGCTCCGCTTCGAGCCTGCGCTGGCGCAGCACGATGCTGACCACCAATCCAAAAGAGATTGCCCACAACACGGCATAGGCCGCTACGAGATAACCCATGGTTCCTCCTACCCGATCACCCTTTGTTTCAGCTCTTCCACGTCGTCGCGCAGCCGCTCCAGGCGGATGCGGTGCCCCATCAACGTCACGTACCACACGGTGAACGTGATCAGGCAGAAAAAGAAGGCGAACATCATGCCCGGGCCCAGCCCGCCCCCCTCGGACCCAAACATCAAGGGGTGCTGTGACCGCCACAGCCGGATGGCGATAAAGTTGATCGGCACCGAGATAAAGGCGACGATGCCATACACCGCGGCGAAACGCGCCCGGCGGGCGGGATCGTCCACCGTGCTGCGCAGCATCAAGTAGCCGACATAGACCAGGAACTGGATGAGTGAGATCGTCAGCCGCTCGTCCCACACCCACCACACGCCCCAGGCCGGCTTGGCCCAGATCGAGCCACTGACCAGGACACCCAGCATGAACACCGTGCCAATCTCGGCCGACGACAGGGCGACAATGTCCCAGCGGCGCGCCTGGGTGCGCAGGTAGACGGCGCCGGCCACAAAGGTCACGAAAAAGGCGAGAAAGCCGACCCACGCCGTCGCAATGTGAAAGTAGATGATGCGCTGGACTATCGGCCCGATCTCGCTCTGCATCACGGCCTTGGGCGCGCCGACCAGGGCCAGGTACAGCGCCGCCAGGATCAGCACCGCGCTCACGGCGGTCAGCGCCACCAGCCAGGTGTCGTTTCGTCGCTTCATACTTCCACCCCCTCACCCCTGCCCTCACCCCCAACCCCTCTCCCAGGGGGAGAGGGGAGCAGAGGTGGTTATTCTTTCACCACATAATCGAAGGTCATGAACGCCACTGCCGGAAAGATGACGTCGAACGCCGCCATCATCTGCAGCCAGCGGGCGATGTCGCTCAGCGGCAGGCCGTCGAGCACGCCGGCGGTAGCCTTGACGGCAAAGATCAGCAGCGGCGCCGCCACCGGCAGCAGCAGGATCGGCAGCAGCACCTCCCGCGCCCGGGTCTGGGCCGTCATGGCCGACAGGAGCGTCCCTACCCCGGCAAAGCCCAGCGTCCCCAGCACGACGATCAGTACCAGCCGCAGGTTCAGCAGGTTGATGCCGAAAAAGGCGGTGAACACCGGCAGGATGATCGCCTCGACCACCAGCATGAACAGCAGCGTCGAGATCATCTTGCCGAAATAGACGGCCGTGTGATCCACCGGCGCCAGCAGCAGCCCTTCCAGGCAGCCGCGGTCCTTTTCCAGGACAAAGGCCCGGTTCAAGCCCAGCACACCGGCGAAGGTAAAAGCCACCCACAGAATGCCGGGCGCGGCCTCTCGCACCCGGTCGATCCCCCGCAGCTCGAACGCAAAGTTGAAAATGACAATGACCAGCACCGCAAAGACGAACATGGCGCTGAACATCTCTTTAGTGCGCAGCTCGGCGACGATGTCTTTCCAGACGATGGCCAGGATCTTGCGCAGGTAGTTCATGAGCGGCCCGTCACGTCCCTGTAGATCTCTTTCATGCTGTCCAGGTCCACTTCGCTGCGCCGGCCTTGCCAGCCGATCCGGCCCCGGTTCAGGATGGCGGCCCGGTCGCACATCTCCAGGCCCTGTTCCAGGTTGTGGGTGGTCAGGATGACCGTCCGGTTCGAGGCGGCCAGCTCCTGCAGCACCCCGCGCAGCATGTCGGCTGCCTGTAGATCGAGGCCGGTGTACGGCTCGTCGAGCAGCATGATGGCCGGGTCGTGCAGCACCGCCCGGGCGATCGTCAACCGCTGGACCATTCCCCGCGAATAGTTCCGCACCGGGTCCCGCCGCCGGGACGTCAGCCCTACCTGTTCCAGGACGGCGTCGATCCGCGCCGCCGCATCGGGCAGGTCGTAGAGGCGGGCGAAGAACTTCAAGTTCTCGTCGGCAGTCAGATCGCCATATAGCAGCGGATTGTGGGAGATCAAACCGATCTGCCGCCGCACCGCCGTGGCCTCTTTGCCCAGGTCCTGGCCACAGACGTGGACGGTGCCCGACGAGGGCCGCGCCAGCGAGGCGATGATGCGGATCAGGGTCGTCTTGCCGGCGCCGTTGGGGCCAAACAGGGTCAGGAACTCACCCTCGGTCACCTCCAGGTCCACGCCCCGCAGGGCGGCGTGATGGCCGAACGCCTTGGTCAGCTTGCGGGCGCGGATAGCTGGTGGACGGTCTCCTGACCCGCTCATAGCGACCTGAGCGCCTCCCATTTCTCGGCGCGCTGCTGCTGGTAGACCTCTTCGTCCACCTGCCCGGCCTCAAAGGCCTCTTCCAGGTCGGCCAGCTCGGCCAGCAGCGGGCGGGCCTGGGGGTTGGCGGCCAGAGCTGCGGCCGTAGGGAGGGCCGCGGCCGGAGGGCGCCGCCGGGCGGTCAGCAGGGGATAGAGCACGGCGCCCAGAACCGCCAGGGCGGCCAGCCCAAATCCGAGCCCGCGGAGCAGACCCTGGTTGTCTGTGATCGGCGCGCCGGTTTCTGTCGTTGTCGTCGATCCGGTCGCCTCGATGGCCTCTACGATCAGGTCGGCGGCCAGAGGCGCGCCGGCCGCCTGGCCAACCGCGGTGTACACCGCAAACTCCTGGTCCATGAACGATTGAACCCCGCCGTCCAATAGCTGGCTGCTGCGCAGCGTCAGGCCCGGCTGGGTCAGGAGAACGGTCAGGGCAGTGATCGGATAGTCGTAGCTTCGCTCCATGTGGACCGAGCTGTCTGCCACCGGCACATGGTAAGAGTAAAAGACGGTCAGCGTCTCCTGCCCGGGCGGCACCGGCTCGGTGCTCAGCAGCTTTCCCTCGCTCTGGACAAATAGGTCGGCCGTGGCCTCGTCGTCAAAGGCCAGCCCTACGGCGTCTGCGGGCAGGGGGATGCCGATGGTTGTCGCCCGTCCTTCTGCTCCTGGGCGGCCGGTGTAGGTCCGATCCCCGCCGTTGCCGAACAGGTAGGCTTCGGAAATCCTGAGCATGGTGCCAAACGACTCGACGATGATGTGGCCCGAACTGATGGCGACCTGGCTGTCGTCGTCGGTCGTCTCGTAGACAAGCAGCGTCACAGGCTGTGTCGCCTGCCCAGGTTCGACAGGCTCAGCGCTCGTGTAGGGTACGCCGAGGTAGACGGCCTCAGGCCAGTAAGAGATCTCTGGGTTGGTGGCCAGCCCTTCGAAGCGAAACCGCCCGGCCGAGTCTGTTGTCGTTTCCAGCGTACCTGTTACGGTGTCGCTCTGGACCAGGTACAGGGTGACGGTGATGCCGGCTCCGATCGCGGGTCCGCCGGCCGTGCCGTTGACCACCTGCCCGTCGATGACGCCGGTCCCCTGGGCGCTCGCCTGGGTCGCGGTCAAAGCCAGGCCCAGCGCCAGGACGATGGCCAGGCCGAGAAGGGGCAGCCGGGTGTGGATGGCTCGCTTCATGCCACCTCCTCGTCGTGGAGGGTATGCCCGCACTTGGCGCAGAACCTGTCCCCTTTTTGCAGAGCGGCGCCGCACGATGGACACAACAGCCCCGCCGGAGGCAGGGCCGGCTTGCTCTGGTCGCCCGGCGGCAGCGCCCCGCCGCAGCGGACGCAGAAGAGGTCACCCGGTTGGTAGGCCTTGCCGCAGGTGGGGCAGGCGCGCCCGCCCTCGGCCCTGGCCCGGCGCAGCTTGCGGACGGCCGCCTCGATCTCGCCGTCGGTTACGGCCGGCGCCATGGGGGCCGGCGCGCGGCCCGGCAGTAAAGGGTAGACAATCGCCCCGGCGGCAAGCAAGGCCAATAGGAAAAAGAGCACGACGCCCATGGTCCTGTTACCTCCCCGCCGCCTGTTCGCCGGCATTCTCTCGCTCGACCGGCACGGTTGCCATGGCCGGGCGCGACGCAGAGGGCCAGGCTGCCATTAGTGTGCCCAAGATCAGCTCCAAGCCGCCGATCCACAGCCAGAGCACCATTGGGGTGATGATCACCTGGAAAGCGGCCAGGCCGTCGGGCTCGATGCTGGCCAGGACCAGGTACAGATCCTCTTTCAGGTTGCTGCGCAGGGCAACCTCGGTGACGGTGCCGTCGACGTTGCTGTGCAGGTTCCGTTCCGGCTCCATGACCGCCAGCAGGCGCCCATTGCGGTACACTTCGACCAGGGCCGCATTGCGCAGCTTGTTGCCGCCCTCCTCCTGCCGGCCGTAGGTGTAGCTCTTGTACAGCAGGGTGTAGCCGCCCACCTCTGTTTGCTCGCCCTCGGCCAACACCACCTGGACTTCGTCCTGGTAGGCCTGGGAGCCGATGACGCCGGCGACGATCAGCAGGATGGCCACGTGGATCATCTGGGCGCCATATCGCCGCCGGTTCCTGTAGCTTGCTCGAGCGGCCGCGACGAAAAGGTTCTCCTTGGCGGTTCGCATCCGGGCCACGACACTCGCCGCCCACTGAAGCTCGATGGTGGCTGCGGCAAAGGCAACGACGGCGAATGCCGCCACGACCCACACCTCTCGCACGCCAAAGAGGAACAACAAAGCGGCCGTCAGGACGCCGACGGCTGCCTGGATCCAGATGTTTTGCAGCAGGCGCCCGGCGCTGGTCTTGCGCCACTCGATCAGCGGGCACAGCCCGAGGAGCAGCACCAACAGCAGCCCCAGCGGCCCCATGAACCGGTTATAGTTCTCGGGAGTAAGCGTCGCCGATACGTTCCGCACCGCTTCGGTGAAGGTCGGCCACAGGGTGCCCAGCAGGATGGCCCCTGCCGAGCCGAGGAACAGGAGGTTGGTTACCAGGAAGGCAAACTCGCGCGATACGAGGTCTCCCAACTGGCCGCTGCCCTTCAACTCGCGGGTGCGGGCCAGCATCAGGCCAACGGCCACGGCCAGGATCAGCCCCATAAAGCCGAGGTAATAGTAGCCGATGGGTGACTGGGCAAAGGCATGCACCGATTGGATTAGCCCCGAGCGCGTGACAAAGGTGGCGAACACGGTCAACAGGAAGGTCAAGGTCACCAGGGCCACGCTCCAGGCGCGGAACATGTCGCGCCGCTCCTGGATGATGGCCGAGTGGAGAAATGCGGTGCCCACCAGCCACGGGATAAAGGACGAGTTCTCCACCGGGTCCCAGGCCCAATAGCCACCCCAGCCCAGCTCCAGATAAGCCCACAGCGCGCCTATCAGGATGCCGATGCCGAGGGTGGACCACGCGGCCAGCGACCAGCGCCGCACGCCGAGCAGCCAGCCGGCATCCAGCTTGCCGGTCACCAGCGCGGCCAGGCCATAGGCGAAGGGGATCGTCCACAGGGCATAGGCCGCAAAGATGATGGGCGGATGGATGATCATCCAGATGTTTTGCAGCAGTGGGTTGAGGCTGACCCCCTCGGCCGGCAGCGTCGGCATCAGCTCGAACGGGTTGCTGACCACCACCAGCAGCAGCGCGAAAAAGGCCTGGGTAAAGGCCAGCACGGCCATGGCATAGGGCCGCAGTTGCCGGTCCCAGGCCGGCCGCCTCACCAAGAGCAGTGCAGTAAAGATGGCCAACATCCACAACCACAGTAGCTGCGACCCCTCCATTCCGGCCCAAAAGGCGGCCAGGACGTACGCCGGGCGGAGGTAGGTGCTCACGTGGTCATGGACGTAGGCCACCCCGAAATTCTTGGTCAGGAGCAGAGCCAGCAGCGCAATCGCCGCCAAGGTGGACAGGCCGGCCGTGACAAACAGGGCATTGCGGGCGCTGGTCACCAGCTCCGGGCGCTGCTGTCGCGCCCCCAAGATCGAGGCGATCGATGCCCATAGCGCTGCGGCCAGAGCCAGCAGCAGGGCGCCGTAACCGATCTCTGTCAGGATCACTCTTTCTCCTCGTACTTGGACGGGCACTTCATCAACAGCTCGTCGGCTGTGAACACCTGGTTAGTCGGGTCGTACTTGCCGATGGCCACGGCTTCCACCGCGTCCGCCATCATGTCGGGCTTGGGGCCGTTGTAGGAGATCGGCAGCCGGCCTGTTTCATCCTCGATCTCAAAGGCCAGGTGGATCGTGGCGGTGTCCCACTGGACCGAATCGGGGACGATCTTGCCCGCGACACGCGAATTCTGCGCCTGATCCGGGCCCAATGCCCTGACCTCACGGATGGTCAGGTACTCGCTGGTAGAGCCTGAGAAGCTGGTCGCGATCAGGGCGACGACCACGATCACGACGACCAACCCACCGATTAAAAACTTGATCCGAGACGACACACTTTCCTCCCCTGCGTACTAGCTCTTCCGTACCGCTGCGCCACATTGGTGGCAGAAATCGGCGTCGGACCGCAGCCGCGCGCCGCACTTGAAACAAAAGCCTGCATCCTGCGCGGTAGGCTGGGCAGAGTACTTTTTTTGCCCGCCCCGCCGCCGCCTGTTCGGCGCTGTCGGCGGGGGAGCCGGCTGGGCGCGCTTGCCAAGCCAATAAGCGCCCGCCCCGACGGCGGCCAGGGCGATCAGGGCCAAGACGGCGATCAGGATGCCCGACACCCCCTTGCTCTCCCCTTGTGCTGTCGGCGAGATCGCCGCCACCGGCGCATCGGTGGATTGGAAGGCGCCGACGGTCAGCCCCGAGTCGGTTTTCTCGTATGAAACGGCCCAAGTGGCCGTGTCGTTCTGCTTCAGAGGGCCTGCCGAGGTCACGTGATAGTTCAGGCCGTCGGCCTCCTGCACGACAGAACCGGCAGCGGGCTCTAGCTTAAAACCTTGGCTGCCCGGCGGCTCCTGGACCTTCAGGTCGAGTGTCGCCACCGCATAGTCGGCCGCGTAGGTGTAGGTAAAGGCGCGCTGGCCGGGCGCCGGGCTGCCGGGCAGCGGGGTATAGTATTCGAGCTGAAAATCCCGCGTCGGCAGCTCAAAAGCCACCACCAGCCGGTCGCCTTCCGTGCGCGTGGTATATTCGAGGGTGAGCAACTGGCCCTGCTCGTCCAGGTAGGCCACCGCCCCAGGCTGCCCGGCCTCGGCCGGAATGCGGAACTCGACCGGCAACGGCGACGTGGCACCCTCGGCGAACTGGCCACGGTAGATGACCAGCAGCGCCGGATCGTCATACTCTGGCCAAAGCGAGATCGTCAGGCTGGCCAGGACCGGCGATTCCTGGGCCAATGCCGGTCCGGTCTGCATGGTAAGGCCTGGCGCCGTCCACAGCGCCAGGCACACCACCAAGATAGACAATACTTTCACTGCTTCACGAACCTCTTGTCATTGTGGGCCTATCCGAGCAAGATCGCAACTCTCGGATAGGCCCTTTGTGTTCCATGCCCTATTGGCTGATGAGCGAGTCGATGTTCGTCTTGAACTCGTCAAAGGTCGGCGAGCCTGATAGAGACTGGCCGTTGTTGAACAGGTAGGTCTGCGCACCCGGCACGCCATACATCATGGCCACCACAGCGCCCCCCTGGACCGTCACAGCCGTCTCAGGCGCGCTCAGGCACTGCTCGAACTTGGCCGTATCGAGGCTCAGATCTTGGGCATAGCCTGTGAAAAGCGGTTGCGGATCGGCGGCCTGCGTCCACGTGGCCTGTTCTTCAAAGAGCTTGGTGTACATCTCCCATCCCTTGCCCTGCTGACCGGCGCATTCGGCGGCAGCAGCGCCAAAGGCGCTGGGCGTGTCTTTCCCCGATGTCCAGGGGTGGATGACGAACAGCATCTTTCCGGCGTCGATGTAGGCCTGCCTCAGTTGCGGCAGAACCTCGAGGGCAAACTGGCGCGACTTGAGGTCGGCATAATCCACGAACGCCACCGCGGCCGCCTTGGCCGTCTGTGTGCTGCCCAGGGCACGCCAACTGCCTACCGGAACGATCTCCACGTTCGAACCGCCGGCGGCTACATAGTCGATGATGGCGGCAAAGCCGTCTGCCGACAGCCCGCCCCGGATCGGTATTTCCCCGATAAAGAAGTACGGCGTGGCATTCACGCCGAGCTGCTCTCCGGCCAGCATGTCTGCCTTGACGGCTGTAGCGCCCTCGCCCGAATCCAGGCATGTATTGAACGCAGTTGCATCCAGCCCGATCTGGGCGGCATAGTCGCCAAAGATCTTGATCGGATCGGCCCCATCTGCAGTCCATTCTGTCTGGCTGGCAAAGAGTTTTTCGTTCATCTCCCAATAGTGGCCCTGCATGCCGGCGCAGACCGCCGCCTCTGCCGCCTTCTGGGCAGAAGCATGAATGCTGGTCAACGGAAAATCGCGATAGACGAACCGGGCCTTGCCGGTATCCACATAGCGCTCGATAATTTCTGGGATCACCTCACGGGCGACCGACCCACAGGCCGGTCATTGAAAGTCCGAGAATTCGGTGATCACTACCGGTGCGTCGGCCTCCCCCAGACTGCGATAGCTGTCGGCCGGCACCACCAGGCTGGGAGCCTCGCCTCCCGCCAGGGCATATTCGATCGTCTCTTTGAACGTATCGAACGACTGCGCCCCTGACAGCGATATGCCGTTGACAAAGAAAGCGGGGGTGCCTGTGACGCCGGCCTTGCTGCCTTCCTGCATGTCGGCCTGTATCTTGGCGGCGTACTTGTCCCCGTCTAGGCAGCTATCGAACTGGGCCTGGTCCAGCTTCAGGGTGCCGGCCATGCCTTTGAAAATCGTCACGGCGTCCTCGCTGCCCGTCCACTTGTCCTGGTCGTTGAATATTGCTTCGTGCATGGCCCAGTACTGGCCCTGCTCGCCGGCGCACTCGGCGGCCCCGGCGGCCTTCTGTGCCCAGTTGTGGAAAGATAGGGGAAAGTTCCGGTAGACATAGCGGACCTTTCCGGTCTCTACATAGTCGCTGACGATCTGCGGGTACACCTCACGGGCGTACTTGGCGCAGTAAGGTCATTGAAAGTCGGAATACTCGATCAGGGTGACTGTGGCATCTGCCGAGCCAAGCGCCCGCCAGTCGTTGGGGTCCACCGGCACTTCGCCCGACGCCCCCGGCGTGTCGGTCGCCTGCACCGCCTGGGTAGCCACCGGCGTCGCCGCCTGAGTAGGCGCCGTCGCCTGGCCGCTCGGTGTGGGCGTCGACATGTCGGGGCCGCACGCCGCCACCAGGAGCGCCAGCGCAACCAGCGCGGCCAACCACGTACGTTTCAAACGCATGTTCTCCTCCGTTTTTTGATCTTGGACTGAATCGTGGCAACCATGCCGCTGGTGGCCAAAACCCAAAATCCAAAACCTGAAATCTAAAATCTCGCTCGCCGCAGCCGCAGCGAGTTGCTCACCACAAAGATACTGCTAAAGGCCATCGCTCCGGCGGCCATGACCGGATGCAGGCGCAGCCCCAGCCACGGGTAGAACGCGCCCGCCGCCAGTGGAATCAGGATCACGTTGTAGAAAAAAGCCCAGAATAGGTTCTGCTTGATGGTCCGCATCGTCGCCCGGCTGAGGGCGATGGCCCGCGGCACGCCCCGCAGGTCGCCGCTCATCAGCGTCACGTCGGCGGCCGCCATCGCTACGTCGGTGCCGGTGCCGATCGCGATCCCCACATCGGCCTGGGCCAGGGCCGGCGCGTCGTTGATCCCGTCGCCGACCATGCCGACCACCGGGCGGCCGCTTTGGCCCTGCAGGGCCTTGACCTGGCCGGCCTTTTCGTCGGGCAGCACCTGGGCCACGACCCGGCCGACCCCCACCTGCCGGCCTATCGCCTCGGCAGTGCGCGGGTTGTCGCCGGTGATCATCACCACTTCCAGGCCCAACGCCTGCATCTGGCGGATCGCCTCGGCCGAGCCGTCCTTGACCGTGTCGGCCACGGCCACCACGCCTGCCGCCTGCCCATCCACCGTCACCAGCATGGCCGTCTTGGCCTCGCCTTCCAGCCGTGTCATCGCCGCGTCCAACCCGCCAAGGGCCACGCCGTGCGATTCGAGCAGCCGCGCCGAGCCAACCAACACCTGCCGGCCGTCCACCGTCGCGACCACGCCCTGGCCGGCGATCGCCTCAAAGTCGTGCGGTTCGCTCAGCGCCAGGCCCTTGTCTGCCGCCGCCGCGACGATCGCCTCGCCGAGTGGGTGCTCCGAGCCCCGTTCGGCCGACGCCGCCAGGCGGAGAACCTCCGCAGGGTCCGGCCCGGCCATCCCGACCACGTCGGTCACCGCCGGCTTGCCCCTGGTGATCGTGCCCGTCTTGTCCAGTACAACTGCCGTCATCTCGTGGGCGCGCTCCAGGGCCTCGCTGGTCTTGAACAGGATGCCGTTCTCCGCGCCCTTGCCGGTGCCGACCATGATCGCCGTCGGCGTCGCCAGGCCAAGCGCGCACGGGCAGGCGATGACCAGCACGGCCACCATGTAGATCATGCTCTGCGTAAAGCCGACGCCGCCCAGGATCAGCCAGGCCAGGAAGGTGATCAGCGCCGCGGCGATCACCGCCGGCACAAAGACCGCCGACACCCGGTCGGCCAGCCGCTGGATCGGCGCCTTGGATCCCTGCGCCTCTTCCACCAGACGGATGATCTGGGCCAGCACCGTCTGGGCGCCGACGCGGGTCGCCTCGAACTCGAGCATGCCCTGCTTGTTGATCGTGCCGCCGATCACCTCGTCGCCCGGCTTTTTGTCCACCGGCAGGCTCTCGCCGGTGAGCATCGACTCGTCCACTGCCGAGTGGCCTTGGATCACCACGCCGTCGACCGCCATCTGCTCGCCGGGGCGGACGATCACCACGTCGCCCAGCTCGACCGACTCGATCGGCACGTCGGCCTGGACGCCGTCGCGCACCACCCGGGCGGTCTTGGGGCGGAGCCCCATCAGCTTCTTGATCGCCTCCGAAGTGCGGCCCTTGGCCCGCGCCTCCAACATCTTGCCCAGTTTGATCAGGGTGATGATCAGCGCCGACGTCTCAAAGTAGACGTGCCCGCCGATGCTTGGAAACAGCAGCACCGCTATACTGTAAAAGTACGCCGCCGACGAGCCCATCGCCACCAACACGTCCATGTTGGCCGACCCGGCCCGCAGGCTCTTGAATCCGCCGACGTAATAGTCGGACCCGACATAAAACTGGACCGGCGTCGCCAGGGCCAACAGCAGCCAGTTGAACCAGGCGTCGTGGGCCCACATGCCCAGCAGGCCGAAATCGCGGGCCATGCTGAGCAGCAGCAGCGGCACCGAAAAGGCCACGCCGATCCAGAATTTGCGCGTCTGATCGCGGATCTCGGCCTCGCGGGCGGCGCGCTCCACATCCTCGGCGGCTTCACCCTCGCCGGGAACGACGACATCATAGCCCGCGTCGCGGATCGCCTGCTGGATCGCCTTCAAGCTGACGACGCCCGGCAGGTATTCGACGCTGGCCCGCTCGCTGGCCAGGTTGACGTTGGCCGACACAACCCCATCCAGCCGTTTTAGCACGCGCTCGATGGTCAGGGCGCAGTTGGCGCAGGTCATGCCGGTGATCGGCAGCTCGGCCTTGGCCGTCGCCACATCATACCCGATGTCCCGGATCAGCGCAAGAAACTGGCCCTGATTTACCGCCGCCGGATCATAGACCACCGACGCCTTTTCGGTGGCCAGGTTCACCGTTGCTTCCTGGACGCCGTCCAGGCGCTTCAGGTTCCGCTCGATCGTCAGCGAACAGTTGGCGCAGGTCATGCCCGTGACGGGCAGGGTCACCTGTTTGTTTGCCATCTGCTGCAACCTACCGTCTGTCAGTCCTGCGCCTGGTAGCCGGCCTCGGCCAACGCCGCCTTGAGCTGCTTCAGCGCCTGCTCGCTGGCTACCTTGAAGGTGACCGTCTTGGTCGCGGGGTCGCCGCTGACAAACTCGACGCCCTCCACCGCGCTCCCCTCGCGCTTGATGGTCATGACACAATGCCCGCAGTTGATACTCGGAATCTTGAGCGTAATCGTATCCATTGCATTATCCTCCCGTGTCTTTTGTTGCGTACCCACGCAACAAAAGACACAAACTAGATTACATCTTGCCCGTCGTCTCGAACACATCCATGATCTCGGCGATCACCCGCTCCCGCTCTGTAGCGTTGTCGCCGCGGATCGCCGTGGTCACGCAGGTCTGCAGGTGACGCTCCAGGATCATGCTGTTGACCTTGTCCAGCGCCCGCTGCACCGCCAGGATCTGGTTAATGACCTCGATGCAGTAAGCGTCTTCGTCCACCATGCGCTCGACGCCGCGCACGTGGCCCTCGGCGCTCTTTAGCCGGTTCAGGATCTCTCGCTTGTGATCTTCCGTCATTCGCCTGCACCTTCCGCCGTATACCCCCCTCCCCTATGGGGGTGGGGTAGACCGGAGTATATCATAGTGGACCAACCTTGTCAAATTTCCCGGTCGCTTATTGACCTGACGGGTTGAGGAAAACCCGTCAGGTCTGATTCCCCGGCGATCCCAGACAAACGGACCGACGAGGGCGTGCCCCCGTCGGCCCGTTTGCACCGATCTTATGCGTTTCTGGCCGGCCTGTATGTAGGCCGGTTTACACTGCCGCCTATGGTTCGTGGTTGCGCATGATCACCGGCAGGTTAATCCGAGAGCCCATCGTGCGCAGGTCCGCCTCGTTCCAGCCATTCCACGGGATCGTCACCCAGCGGGTGGCCGGCATGAACGGGGTGGTGGCCGGGTTGTAGAGGGTGCGCAGCCGCCAGTGGTAGGCCATGCCCAGGTGTAGACCAGGGGGGCTCATCATGGTGGTGCCCTGACCAAGAACCGGGTTGAACCACTGCCCGCCGGGGATGAAGGTATGCCGTCCGTCATAGACGACGCCCAGCGGCTTGGCCTCGATTTCGTGTGCGCTCTCCCCGCGACCAAACGGGCTGCGATAAAAGATGCGCAGTCTAAAGCTGTCGCCGTCCGTAAGGCCAAGATGGGCAATATTCCGGTATTGGGTAAGCTGGAGCAGGGCCAGGGGCGAGCCCTTGCCGCCGTTGCCATAGAACACAGACGCCAGTCCCTCCTGAGAATAGGTTTCATCGTACCGCGGCGCGCCGGCGATGACGTCGGCGTAGCCGTCGCCGTTGACGTCGCCGGCGGTGGCGACGGAGGTGCCAAATTCGGCATAGGCCTGCCCACCTCCGGCGTGCCAATCGGGAGCGAAGTGCACGCCGGTGGCCGAGCCGTGATAGACAAAAGCGCCGCCTTCGTTGGCCAGGGTGCCGTTCCACCATTTGGCGCCGACGATGACGTCGGCATAGCCGTCGCCGTTGACGTCGCCGGCGGTGCCGACCGAACAGCCAAAGTGAGCGGTCGCCTGGTCGCTCTCCTTCGTCCAGGCCGGCGTCAAGTACAGACTGGCGCCCGAGCTGTGATAGACGAACGCCTTCCCTTCAGTGTCCAGACCGCCGTTCCAGAGCGGCGCCCCGACAATGATGTCGGAGCAGCCGTCGCCGTTCACGTCGCCGGCGGCGCCGACCGCCAAGCCATAGTTGGCCCCGCCCTGGTCGCTGTCCTGGCGCCAACGATGTGTGTCTGACAGACCCAGGGGGGAGCCAAAGTAGACCCAGGCGCCGCCCTCGTTGGTCTGGCCGTTGTCCCACATCGGCGCGCCCACGATCACGTCCGAGTAGCCGTCGCAGTTGACGTCGCCCGCCGTCCCCACCGAGGCGCCGAACTGGGCGCCGGCCTGATCGCTGTCCGCGTGCCAATCGGGTGCAGAGTGCGGGCCGGCTGCCGAGCCTTCATACACCCAGGCCCACCCTTCGCCGGCCTCGGGCGAGCTATAGAAGGGCGCGCCCACGATCACGTCGCCATAGCCGTCGCCGTTGACGTCGCCGGCCGTGCCGACGGCATAGCCGAACTGGGCACTCGCCTGGTCGCTGTCCTTGTACCACAACGGGGCCGATTCCAGGCCCGACATAGAGCCTGGGTAGACCCAGGCCACCCCCTCGCCATCTTCGCCGCTGTCGTAGCCGGGCGAGCCGACGATGGCATCGTCATAGCCGTCGCCGTTGGCGTCGCCGGCCTTTCCGACCGACCAGCCGTAATACGCCCCTGCCTGGTTGGGCTGCTTGGTCCAGTCGGGCGTGGTCTCCAGGCCGGTGACCGAGCCCATGTACACCCACGCCTGGCCCTCGTCGGCCTCGCCGCCGTCCCAGTAGGGCGAGCCGACGATGACGTCGGCGTAGCCGTCGGCATTCACGTCTCCGGCCGAGGCAACCGACCAGCCAAAGAAGGCGTTTTCGAGGTTGCTGCGCTTGGTCCAGCCGGCCGTCTCCTCCAGGCTGTCCGCCGCGCCATAGTAGGCATAGGCCGCCCCGGCGAGCGAGGCCTTGCCCGGCGCGCCGACGATGATGTCCGAATAGCCGTCGCCGTTCACGTCGCCGGCCGTGGCCACCGAATAACCATAATAGGCGTCGACCGCGTTCCCCTCAGCCCACCAGTCGCGTGTCTCGCTGATGCCATCTGCCGAGCCATACCACACAAAGGCGCGGCCCTCTTGCGACTCGCCGCTGGTATAGTACGGGGCGCCGACGATGACGTCGCCGTAGCCGTCGCCGTTGACATCGCCCGCCATCGCCACCGACCGGCCGAATTCGGCCCCGGCCTGGTTGCCCTCGTCGTGGTTGTCGTAAGCGGGATACAAGCCGGTCGACGAGCCCCGGTACAGCCTGGCCGCACCCTCCTCTTCCTGCTCATAGGTGTAAAAGGGCACCCCGATGATGACGTCGGCGTAGCCGTCGCCGTCCACGTCGCCGGCGGTGCTCACCGCCCAGCCGAGCTGGGCAGATTCCTGGTTACTCTGCGTGCCCCATACGGCGTTGGCCGGCGTGCCGGGCACGCCGCCGTTTAGGCCGTCCTCCGACCCGTACCACACAAAGGCCTTCCCCTCGTCTGTGTCGCCGTCGTCGTAACGCGGGGCGCCGACGATGACGTCGGCGTAGCCGTCGCCGTTGACGTCCCCTGCTGTGGCCACCGAGTACCCCAGCCTCGCCCCGCTCTGCTCGCCCTCGGCGTGCCAGTTATAGCCGTTGCTCAGCCCCGACTCGGAGCCATAGTACACCAAGGCCCACCCCTCATCCTCTTGCGTCACGCTGTTAAACCGCCCCCACGCCCCGATGATAACGTCGGCGTAGCCGTCGCCGTTGACGTCGCCGGCGGGGGCCACCGAGGTGCCACATTCCGCTCCGGCGTCTATTCCGGCATGGTAAAACTCTCCCGGGACGGACGACAACCCACTGGGCGAGCCGTAGTAGACCCAGGCGGCGCCCTCGTCCACCTCGTCAACATCGTACTCAGGGGCGCCGACGATGACCTCCGTGTCGCCGTCGCCGTCCACGTCGCCGGCCGTGGCCACCGACCAGCCAAAGTTGGCGCCGGCCTGGTCGGACTCCTTGACCCAGGAAGCCGATCCCTCGATCCCTGCCGCCGACCCGTGAAACACAAAAGCCCGGCCCTCGTCGTCCTGGCCGCCGTCGTAGTTGGGCAGGCCGACGATGACGTCGGAATACCCGTCGCCGTCCACGTCGCCCGCCGTGGCCACCGACGCGCCGAACTGCGCACCGGCCCACGCAAAAGTGAACGACCAGTCGTCATCGGGCGGCAGGCCGGTCAGCATCGGGGCGACCTCGATGGGATAAGCGGCGCCGGTGTCGTCGACGACGAGCGACAGGGTGGCCCCATCCAATGACAGCCACGCGGGCAGTGCCCGGCCGGCGGCGTCGCTCACCGACAGGCCGCTGTAGCGCAGCGCCGGCTTGCCATCGCCGTCCTGGAGCTCGACGGTGGTTCCCGTCGGATTCAACTGCGGGACCAGGTCACCACCCAGCGCCAGGTCCATCTGTAGCGCCCCTTCGCCCGCCGGCGGCGAAGACAGGCTAAAGCCCTGTTTCAGTCCGTTCTCGTCGTTGCGGTACCACTCGACCACCTCGCTGCGCCGGTACTCGATCCGGCTCTCCGCGGCTTCCGGCGTGGCCGGTGATGGAGCGGCGAGCGCCCCGGCCCGCCCCCAGCTCACCAACGCCATCTCCAGCCGCCAGGGCGGGATGTTGGTCTCCTCCGTCCAGGTGCGGGGAATGACGATCGGACCGTCTGGGCTAAAGTAGGTGCGCAGGTTGTGGGCCCGGTTGGGAGCCTGGTAGGCGGCCGGCAGATCGGCCAGATACGTCTGTTCCTGCCAGGTGACATAGTACTCCGAGGTGCGGATCGTCTCCTGGACAGCGGCCCACCAATCAGGAGAGATCCCCGGGGTTATCGCTGCGGCTCCCGCAGCGGGTGCATTTGCCAACGGGTGAGCAGGTCTTGCCGCTTGAGCGGAGGTGGGCTGCCCGGCCATCCCGGCTGCCAGCGCCAGGAGTAACCCCACAATCGACACGACAGAGAGAACCTTTTGCCCTTTCATCAGAGACCTCCTTTGTCTTTGGGACGGCGATAGGATTTCTGATGGATGTGCAGGCAGTGTCGAGTAAGCCGGGGGTTTTCGGCCGGGTACGCCGTCGTATCCGCGCCGTGGTGAGTTTTGTGGAGCGTCTTTGAGCCCGGTCGCCAATTCCCAGTATACCATAATCCGGACAAAAGTCAACCTCCATTTTTCCAATCTTCCGGGTGAGTTGACATCTCCCACGTTGTCAGGTATAGTGGCGGACAAGGGAGGGTGAGGTTATGTTCGACACGGTGATCGCCAACGGGACGCTGGTGACGGCCGAGGCGACGCTGCGCGCCGACCTGGGCATCCTCGGCGGCCAGATCGCGGCGGTCGGAGCGGAACTGGCCGGCCGGGACACCATAGATGCGGCGGGCATGCTGGTCCTGCCCGGCGCCGTCGACGAGCATGTCCACCTCCAGATGCCGGTCGGCGAGTTTGCCTCCAGCGACGATTTCTACACCGGCGCCGTCGCCGCCGCCTGCGGCGGCACCACGGCGGTGATCGATTTCGTCGAGCCCAAGCCGGGCCAGCCGCTCGTCGAAGCGCTGGCAGCCCGCCGGGCCGAGGCCGGCGGCAAGGTTGCCGTCGATTACGGGCTGCACATGACCCTCTCCCGCGCCGACGATGCCACCCTGGCCCAGATCCCCGCCTCGATAGCTGCCGGTGCCGCCAGCTTCAAGCTGTACATGGCCTATCAAGGGCTGCGGCTGGACGACGGCGAGCTGCTGCGGGCGCTGGCGGCGCTGGGCCGGGCCGGCGGGCGGGTCCTGGTCCACGCCGAGAACCACCACGCCATCGCCTACCTTACCGCCCAGGCGCTGACCGAGGGGCGCACCGGTCCCGAAAACCACCCCCACACCCGCCCTGACTTTATGGAGGCCGAGGCGGTCGGCCGCCTGCTGGCCCTGGCCCGCATCACCGCCACGCCGCTGACCGTGGCCCACCTGTCCTGCGCGGCCGGGCTCGAGGCGGTGCGCGCCGCCCGCGCCCGGGGCCAGGCGGTGTGGGTCGAAACCTGCCCGCAGTACCTGCTGCTGGACGAGGCCGAATACCGCCGGCCGGGGTTCGAAGCGGCCAAGTTCGTCATGTCTCCCCCGCTGCGCACCGAGCGGGACCGGGCGGCGCTGTGGGCCGGGCTGGCGGCCGGCGAAGTGGATACCGTCGCCACCGACCACTGCCCCTTTTTCTTTGCCACCCAAAAAACGCGCGGCCTGCACGACTTTTCACGCATCCCCGGCGGCGCGCCGGGGATCGAGACCCGCCTGGCTCTGCTCTACACCCACGGCGTGCGGGCCGGCCGCCTGACGCCCCAGCAGTGGGTGGCCGCCTGCTGCACCGGGCCGGCCTGCCGCTTTGGGCTGGCCCCACGCAAAGGCACCTTGACGGTGGGCGCCGACGCCGACGTCGTGATTTTCGACCCGGACCGCCGGGTTACCCTGGCTGCCGGGTCGCTGCACCACAACGTCGACTATTGCCCCTACGAAGGCTGGATCGTCACCGGCTACCCGGTGATGGTCTTGTCCAGGGGGGAGGTAATCGTTCGTGACGGCCAGTTTGTGGCCCAGGCAGGCCGGGGGAAATACCTGCCTGCCGCCGCGCATCCACCGACCTAAGGATCCCGTCGCTCACTCGACCGGCCAGCGCCGTCCACTGGCTAGGTCCACCACCAGGTCGATCACGGTCTCCCGGGCCACCTCCGCCCAAGCCATCGGGGCTGTTTCGTCAAGCCGGGGATCTGCTCCAACGTCATTTAGCATCTTGGCCAGGAGCACAAGGTCGCCGTCGGTCATCTTGTCGGCCAGATCGCCAAGTGTAAATGTCTGTTTTGCCATTGTCTACGGACCCCTTCGCTTAGCCCACCCGATCACAGCCTGCCGGCAAAGCAAAAGCCGCTCACCTGTGCGCGAGCGGCCCATTCGTGCTGAACTTGTACCTGCCGGACCGTTCGCGCGGTCTTGGCCTTCGCCCTGGAGGTTGCCGCCTCGCAGGGCGCTTTCTGGGATCCATTATACCCGGATTGCAGAAAACGTCAAAGCTTTCTGTCGACCCTTCGCGGGCGGTAGGGCGTGTGTATCAGGCCGCCGCTTGCCGTCTGCGCCGTCTTGCAGAATCCAGCGCTAGGCCCGACTTGTGGGCCGTGCCAATTGACATTAATGCCGATATGCCTTAGAATATGTCGTCTAAAAAACCTTGCTTTTAGCCTCCGCACGAGGTTTAAGGGCTGTATGGAGGAGTCCGATGGCAATGTTCAAGAGCGACAAGTTGCGCAACGTCGCCCTGGTGGGCCACAGCGGCTGTGGCAAGACCACACTGGTCGAGGCGATGCTGTTCAATACCGGGGCGGTCAACCGTCTGGGCCGCGTCGACGACGGTACGTCGGTTTCCGACTGGGACGACGAAGAACGCCGGCGCAAGATGTCGATCAACCTGTCCATCATCCCCTGTGAGTGGCAGGACCACAAGCTGAACGCGCTGGACGCGCCCGGCTATATGGACTTTGTGGGCGAGGTGGTCAGCGCCATCCGGGTGGCCGATGGGGTGGTAGTCGTCATCGATTCAGTCAGCGGTGTCGAGGTAGGCACCGAGCAGGTATGGCACTATGCTAACGAGCGCAAGCTGCCCAAGCTCGTCTTTGTCAACAAGATGGAGCGTGAGAACGCCGACCCTGCCGGTGTCGCCCATCAGGTGGCGGCCAAGTTTGGCGTGGCGGCCGTCCCGATCCAGGCGCCGATCGGCAGCCATGCCGATTTCAAGGGCATCGTCGACCTTCTGACCCAGAAGGCCTACCTGGGCGCAACGGCTGCCGAGGCTCCGGTGCCGGCCGACATGGCCGATGCCGTAGCCAAGGCGCGGATGGCCCTCATCGAAGCGGCGGCTGAGGGCGAAGACGCGCTCATGGAAAAATATTTCGAAACCGAGACCCTGACCGATGCAGAGATCATGCGTGGTCTCGGCTCCCGGATCGCCCAAGGCACCTTGGTGCCGGTGCTGGTCGGCTCGGCGGCGACGAACGTCGGCGTCGTGCCCTTGATGAACGCCATCGCCCGCCTGTTGCCGTCGCCGGTCGACGCCGCTCCTTACGCAGCCACCAACCCGGCCACCAGTGCCCAGGTCAAGCTCCAGGCCGACGCGGCAGCATCGCTCGCGGCGCTGGTGTTCAAGACGATTGCCGACCCTTACGTGGGCAAGATGTCCTATTTGCGCGTCTATTCTGGTACGCTCGAGTCCGATTCGCGGGTGAAGCGCAGCCACGACGATGGCGAGGAGCGGATCGGTCAAATCTACAACGTTCGGGGCAAGGAACAGATCCCGGTGACCAGGCTGCCGGCCGGCGACATTGGCGTAGTGACCAAGCTGAGCGAGACTCAGACGGGAGACACCCTGTATGACATTGGATCGCCGGTGCGGCTCGATCCGCCGGTCTATCCCAGCCCCCTCTTCTCGGTGGCTGTCAGTCCCAAGACCAAGGCCGACGCGGCCAAGATCAGCCCGACGCTGAACCGGCTGGCCGAGCAGGACCCCACCCTGTCGTGGCGCCAGGACCCGATCACCCACGAGACGCTCATGGCGGGCATGGGCGACACGCACATCAACGTCGCCATACGGCGCATGGAAGACACCTTTAGCCTGAGTCTGGATACGGCCGTGCCGCGGGTACCCTACCGCGAGACGATCACTCGCCCGGCCAAGGAACAGTACCGCCACAAGAAGCAGACGGGCGGCTCCGGGCAGTTCGCCGAAGTGCACCTGAGGGTCGAGCCGCGGGAGCGCGACACCGGCTTTGAGTTCGCCTGGGAAGTGGTGGGCATGAACGTGTCCAGGACCTTCGGCCCATCGATCGAGAAAGGGATCAAGTCGATTTTGGAACAGGGCGTGATCGCCGGTTACCCGGTCGTAGACGTCAAGGCTGCGGTGTTTGACGGCAAGGAACACCCCGTGGACTCTAAAGACATCGCCTTTCAGATCGCTGGCCGGGAGGTGTTCAAGCTGGCGGTCAAGGCCGCCGGGCCGGTGATATTGGAGCCGGTCTACAAGTTCACGATCACCGTGCCTGAGGAGTATATGGGTGACGTGCTCAGCGACCTGAACACCCGCCGCGCCCAGGTGCTGGGTATGGACCAGGCTGCTGGCAACAGCATTGTGACGGCGCTGGCCCCCCTCGCCGAGATGCAGCGCTACGTGACCAATCTGCGCTCGTTCACCCAGGGGCGGGGTGTGTTCGGCATGGAGTACTCCCACTACCAGGAGGTGCCTGCCCACCTGGTCGAGCAGGTCATCGCCGCCTCCAAGCGGGAAGAGGAAGAAAAATAGCGCTTAATGCGCAGTGAACCGATGCGTATAGGGGCGGCTCCACCCCTATACGCATCTTTTTTTACCTGCTGCTAGCTTGCTTCTTCGCCGTCGTCGGCCTCTTCTTCGTCGACCTCTTCTTCGTCAGAGGTCTCTTCGGCCTGCCCCCCTGTCAGCCGGCCCAACATCCGGAATAGGCGATGGGCCAGCGAGGGCGCCCCGCTCAGCTTGTTCAACTGGCGGGTCACGGCCTTGGCGTTCCCTTGGTCATCTAGCTCCTGAAAGATGCCGATCGCCTGCTGGTAGGCCTCAGTCGCCTTTTCCGTGTTGTCCTGCTGGGCATACAGCATCCCCAAATTGCCGAGGGTCATAGCCTGGCCCGACTGGTCCTGGAGCGCCATCCGGATGGTCAAGGCTTCCTCCAGGAACCGATGGGCGTTCTCCTCGTCCTCCATCTGGACGCAGACCACGCCCATATCGTTCAGAACGGCGCTTTCGTTGTCCCGGTCGCCGGCCTCGGCGTACAGCTCCCTGGCCCGGGTCAGCGCTTCCAGGGCTTCTTCATACTCCCCGGCGCGATAGCCGTCTAGCCCTTTGTCATATAGCCTCTTGGCTTCTTCTAGATTTGCCACAGCTCCTCCTGGGTTCCTTTCTTCTAGCCTGCAGTCACGGCCTCGGCGGCAGTGCCTGGCAGGGGCACCCGCAAAACCACCCGGGTCCCGGTTTCGGGCTTTTCGGTCTTGCTCCTGATCTCCAGAGTGCCGTCGATCAGCTCGGCCCGTTCCTTCATGCTTAGCATGCCGATGCTGCCCCTTCGATCATAGTCGCGGTTTACCCGCTCGACGTCAAACCCTTTGCCATTGTCTTCGACTACTATCCGCAGCCAGTCCTCTTCACGCCACAGGCGCAGCCACACGTCGCGCGGGTTGGCATGTTTCTTGGCGTTGTTTACCGCCTCCTGCACGATGACGAATATCGTCCGGGCGACTGCGGCATCCAGGTCGGGCGGCGATGCCTGGGCCTCCAGATGTATCTGAAAATCCTCACTCTCCTCCAACTGCTGCACATAGGCTTCCAGGGCCGGCACCAGACCTTTCGTTTCCAGGATGAGCGGCCGCAGCTCGAACAACGCCAGCCGCGCCTGTTGGGTGGCTTGGCGGGTCAGATCGCGGAGGGCTGCCAGTTCTGATTTGGCCGCCTCCGGCTTGAGCTCCAACAGTCGCTCCATGTGATCGATACCCATCGTGATGGCCGATAAAAACTGGACCGTGCCGTCGTGCAGGTTGCGCGCCACCTGGCGCCGCACATCCTCCTGGACCTGTATGATCCGGTCGCGATCCTCCCTCACGCTTTGATACAGCCGCGCGTTCTCGATGGCGATGGCTGCCTGGTTGGCGGTAGTGATCACCAGCCCAAGGTCTTCAGAGTCAAAGCCCTCGTCACTGCGCTTGTTCAACACCTCCAGCACGCCGATCGTCTTGTTTCGGATCTTGAGCGGGACGCAGACCACCGACCGGGTGAGAACGCCGGTCTGTGCATCGACCATAGGGCTAAAGCGAGGATCGCTGCGCACGTCATTGATCACCACCGGCACACCATGGGTAGCCACCCAGCCGGCGATCCCATCGTGCAATCGCGTGCGCTGCTTGCGCAACAGCTCGCCCAATTGGCCGTGGGCATATTCAAAGACCAGCTCGCCGCTCTCTTCGTCGACGAGCATCAGAACCGAGGCGCTGGCATCGAGGACCGCCGAGGACAATTGCAGGGTGTCGTCCAGAACCTTGCCCAGGTCAAAGGTCGAGGACATCGATTGGCCAACCTGGTAGAACAACGTCAACTGGCTCAGCCGGGCCTTGGTCAAAAGCAGGTCCCCGGTCATGCTCATCAGGCCGCCGAGCGCTCGCAGAAAGGATCGCAGCAGCTCCCGGTGCTCGTCCGTTGGGGCCTGCTCTGCGGCAAAGGCCAGAGAGACCGCGCCGGCCACCTCCTGCTCATCCGGCAGCAGCGAATAGACGATCGCCAGCCCGGTACCCTTGACCGGGATGCAGGCCGACAGCGTCTCTTCCGATTTGGCCAGCTTCCATGGGCCGGGAGTGATCCGCCGCTCGACATTGGCTTCCCATTGATCGATGTGGGCAGCTAGAGCAGGGGACAGATCGCCCCGGCGCACGCGCACCGGCGGGCGAGCTGCGTAAAAGAGGGACCCGCCGGCAGCGCCCAGGTCCCTGATGAGGATCGATAGCGCTTCCGATGCCAGCCCTACCGGCTCTCGGCGCGACATCAGATTGGCGACGTTGTCGAGGAACAGCCGGCTGGTGGCCAGATCAGGAAGGTTTATCTTTCCCTGCACCCCTTTCCTCCATGCTCCCACTTTCCCCTGGACCGCCGCTTACAAGGTGATGTCTAGCAAGGTCTCAGCGATCTGGCGCAAGCTGTCGGCCTTCATAGAGCTCAGCAGCATGGCGATGCGCAGGTACAGGGCATTGGTCGGCTTGAGCACAAACTCGCGCACGTCGGGAGAAAGCTCGCTCAGGCCGTCCAGCGACTGGAGCTTTACGTCGAACTGGCTTGGCGCAGCGGCCGGCTCCTCGAAAAACTCCCCCAGCGCTTTGCCGCACCGCTTGGCGGCGACCTCCATCTCGGCCAGCGGGATGTCGCGTTCTCCCCGTTCGTACCTGCCGATAATCCCTGTCGAGCGGCCCAGCAGTTGCCCCATCTCCTTCTGCGTCAGCCCACCGGCGCGGCGGCACTGGCGGAACTGCACGGCCAGGATTTTGCGGCGGATCAGCATCGCCTGCCGGAGTGTCGCGGCGTCTTCCTCTGGCTCGTCCGGTGGAACGCTGCTGTCGTCCCACAGATTTGCCAGTGGCACCTTGAGCGGCTGGGCCAAAGCCTCGAGCTGAGACAGCGACAGCCCCCACCGACCCTGCTCGTACTGGCTGAAAGCAAAAGGGCTGCAGCCGAGCAGCTCGGCGCACTCTCGCCGGCTTTTGCCTGCTTTGAGGCGGGCGCGCTTTACCAGGGTGCCGATGATCCTGTTGCGGATGGCTATAACCTGCATCGAGTCTTCCATAGACCTACCTCCAAAGTAAGAGGCCGAATCATAATCAATGTCTCTATTATAGCACAACCATCGTTTCTGGACAATATTTGCCACTGGACATTCTATCCGAAATCGGTTATACTATCTGTGGTGAATATTGCACGCGAGAGGTAGACTATGATCGCTCCGAGTTTCTCAGGCAGGGGCCGGGTGGCCGTGCTTCACACACAGCCGGAAACGGTGCTGGACGATTACCGCCGCCTGCTCAAGTTGGCCGACTATGAAGCATCTCTCCCGAAAGACAAAGAGACGCTCATCAAGATCAATATCTCCTGGCAGCAGTGGTATCCGGCCTGCTCGTCCGCCCCGTGGCAGGTGGAGGGGGTCGTCCGCACCTTGCTGGAGGACGGCTACCGGAACCTGATCGCTGCCCACAACCGGACGGTGGTTGTCGACGCCTACGTCGGCGAGCGCAACAACAAGCATAAACTGGTCACCGACAAATATGGGCTGCGCAACGTGCACCTTTATGAGCCAGAGGTAGAGTGGGTCTACTATGAGCCCAAAACGCCCATGCTGGTCCTGGATAAGGTCTACCCCGACGGCATCAAGATCCCGGCCATCTTCTTTGACAAAAACATCATCCAATTGCCCACCGTAAAAACCCACGTCTTTACCTCCATCACCGGGGCTATGAAAAACGCGTTTGGCGGCCTGCTCTCCGAGCGGCGCCACTGGACCCACTCGGTGATCCACGAAACCGTGGTCGACCTGCTCGCCATCCAACAAGAGATCCACTCTGGACTTTTCGCCGTCATGGACGGCACCTTTGTGGGCGATGGCCCCGGCCCTCGGGCGATGTGGGTGCACGAAAAAGACCTG
Organism: Anaerolineae bacterium; assembly: GCA_034429215.1. Classification (GTDB taxonomy): domain Bacteria; phylum Chloroflexota; class Anaerolineae; order JAAYZQ01; family JAAYZQ01; genus JAFGOG01. The sequence goes on from DAOUGI010000039.1 coordinate 30,188, forward strand.
ATCTTGGCCTCGTCCGATCAGGTAGCCATCGATGCGGTATCGGCCTATTTGCAGGGGTTCAACCCGCTGGACCTCAAGTTCATCCGCCTGGCCCACGAGCGGGGATTGGGCATCGGCGACATCAAGCAGATCCAGGTCTCGGGCGACGTAGACCTTGACCAGGTGCGCTGGCGCGCCCGCACCGGCGAGACATTTGCCAGCCGCGGGCAAAAAATGATCTACCACGGCCCGCTCAAGCCCCTTGAGAGCGCTCTGCTGCGGACGCCGATCGCCCCTTGGTCTTATGCCGCTTCACAGGGCTATTTCGACTATTTCTGGTACCCCTTTGTCGGGAACAAACGGGTTGAAGAAGCGCTCCAAACCAAGTGGGGCCGATTGTTTGCCGAATATGGCAGCGTCCCGGCTTTTACCAAGCCGGCCTATGAGCCCAAGAGCGCTGCCACCGTGGGAGTGCTCGGCGTGGCGGCCTCTGCCTTGGCGTTGTGGTGGTTGATCGGCAAGAGGAAGAAGAGAAGCTAATGGTGCAGCAATGCGCCTAGATCTACACTGCCACACGAGCGCTTCTCCCGATAGCCTGAACACCTTTGATGCCATCCTGCATCGCATGGAGCAGCGCCGGATCGACATGCTGGCCATTACCGACCACAACCTGGTCGACGCCGCCCTCGATTTCCACCGCCAGGCGCCGGAGCGATTCCTGGTCGGCGAAGAGATCAAGACCACCGAAGGTGAGCTGCTGGCCCTGTTCATCTCCGAGTGGGTGCCGCCCCGCCTGTCACCGGAAGAGACAATAGACCTGGTGCACGAACAGGGAGGGCTGGTAGGAGTCTCCCATCCCCTCGATCGGCTGCGCCGCGAAGCGATGGGCGCCGCGGTCCTGGACGCCATCCATCCCCGGCTTGATTTCATCGAAGTGATGAATGCCCGCGTGATCTTTCCCGGCGACAACCGTCGGGCGCGTGAAAAAGCCGCCCGCTGGGGCCTGCCCGGCTCGGCCGGCAGCGATGCCCATGTGCCTGTCGAGGTGGGCCGGTGCTACGTCGAAATGCCCCGCTTTGACGGGCCGCACGATTTTCTCGATTGCCTGTCCCAAGCGCAGATCGGCGGTTGGGTGAGCAGCCCGCTGGTCCATTTCGCGTCGACCTATGCCAAGCTGCTGAAAAGGTTCGGAAAGCGCTAATCCATGGACGGGCGGCTTAGACGCGTGCTGAGCAGGCTGGGGATTGTGATCCTGGCATTGCTGCTGGCCTTTGTCATTTGGATCACAGCCACGCTCCAGACAGACCCCTTTGTGACGGGCGAGTTTGCCGGCCTGCCCATTGCGCTGCTCGGTCAGCCTGCCGATACTCTGGTCATCGAGCCCACTGCCGAAAGCGTAACCGTCCGGGTGCGCGCCCCGCAGAGCGTGCTCCAGACCCTTTCGCCCGGCGATTTTATCGCGACGATCGATATGGTCGGGGTGAAGGTGGGAGAATCGGTGCCTGTCCCTGTGCAGGTCAAGATCGACAACGAAGCGGTCCGCATCGAGGCGATCAGCCCTGCCCAGCAGACGGTCCACCTGGAAGCGGTGGCCACCCTGGTCATGTCGGTCACCGTCGACGTGCAGGGTGAGGCCGCGACGGGCTATCAGCTCGGCGTTCCAACCGTCAGCCCCGGCTCGATAGCCGTGACGGGACCGGTCTCTCTTCTGGAACAGGTGTCGGCCGTTTCAGGCACGTTGAGCGTCCGGGGAGCGCGGGAATCGGTCTCTGCCGAGGTGCAAGTCGTGCCCCGCGATGCCGACGGCAAGGTGGTCGCCGGCCTGGAATGGACCCCCGAACAGGTTGAGGTGCGGGCCATCGTGCGCAAGAGGCTCGGCTACAAGCCCGATGTGACGGTTATCCCCGACCTGCGCGGCGACCCGGCCGCCGGCTATCGCCAGGGAAGCGTGTTGGTCGAGCCGTCGACGGTGGTTCTGGCCGGCTTGCCCTCTGTCCTGGATCAGCTCCCTGCCTTTGTCATGACCCAGCCCGTATCGGTCGCCGGGGCGACCGAGAACATGACGGTCCGTACCACGGTGACGGTGCCGAACGGGATCACGGTCGCCAACGTCCAGTTCGTCACCGTCACCCTGCAGATCATGCCCATCGAAAGCAGCCGCATCGTCACGTCGGCCATCGAGGTCCAGGGCCTGCGCTCTAACCTGCTGGCCGCCTTCTCGCCCGACGTTGTGCAGGTCATTCTCGTCGGTCCCGCCCCCATCCTGGCTGACCTCCAGCCCGGCGATGTGCGGCTCATCGTCGACCTGTTTAGCTACACCGTGGGAGTGCACCGTGTCAAGCCGATCGTGCTGGCGCCTGCTGAGGTCACGGTGGTCAGCGTCATCCCCGAGACTGTTGAGGTTGTGATCACCTCAGAGCTGGCCCCTACGCCGACCCCGGGCGGCTTCTGATGCCGGCCTAGGGAAACAGCTCCTCCCCCTGCAAGCGGGCCAGGTCGGCATCGACCATCGTGGCCACCAGCTCCTCAAACGACACGGCTGGCGTCCAGCCCAGCGCCGTGCGCGCCTTGCTCGGGTCGCTGACCAGCAAGTCCACGTCGGCCGGCCGGATGAAACGCGAATCCACTTTGACATAGTCGGCCGGGTCCAGGCCCATGTGCCCAAAAGCCGCCTGGCACAATTCGCGGACGCTGTGCGTCTGGCCCGTGCCGATGACGTAATCGTCGGGCTGATCCTGCTGGAGCATCAGCCACATGGCCCGCACATAATCGCCGGCATACCCCCAGTCGCGGCGGGCCTCCAGGTTGCCCAGCCGCACCTCCCGCTCCAGCCCCAGCTTGATGCGGGCCACCCCGTCGGTCACCTTGCGGGTCACAAACTCCAGTCCGCGCCGCGGACTTTCGTGGTTAAACAGGATGCCCGAACAGGCAAACAACCCATAGCTCTCCCGGTAGTTGACCGTGATCCAATGCCCGTATACCTTGGCCACGCCATAGGGCGAGCGGGGATAGAAGGGGGTGGTCTCTTTCTGGGGGATCTCACGCACCCGGCCAAACATCTCGCTGGACGAGGCCTGGTAAAAGCGGATCTGTGGGTCCACCTGGCGGATGGCGTCGAGTATCCGGGTCACGCCCAGCGCGGCGACCTCCCCTGTAAAGACAGGCTGGCTCCACGAGGTCGGCACAAAGCTCTGGGCGGCCAGGTTGTACACCTCCTGGGGGCGGTGTTCCTGCAATATGGCGATGAGCGACGCCTGGTCCAGCAGGTCGCCCGACGCCAGCGTCAGCCGCTTCTGGATGTGGCGGATCCGCTCAAAGTTGACGGTGCTCGTGCGGCGCACCATGCCGACGACCTGGTACCCCTTGTCGAGCAGAAACTCGGCCAGGTACGACCCATCCTGGCCGGTGATGCCGGTGATCAGTGCAGTAGGCATTTCATTCCTCCGTGTCCTTAATGGTTTCGTGAGACAGATCGATCAGACCAGCGGCGACGGTCGGGTCCTGAAAGATCAGCAGGTTGCGCCGCACAAATCGCCGCAGCAGCTCGGTCCCCATCCCGGTGAGGTGGTAATACCGCCGCCGGGGGCCGACCTCCGAAGAACGCCAGGTGCTCTCCACCAGGCCGATCCGCTCAAAGCGGCGCAGCGCCCGGTACAGGCTCTTGCCGTCGGCCGCGATCGTTCCCTGGCTGGCGCTGACCAGCGCCTGGCCCATCTCAAAGACATACATTGGCCGCTCGTGCAGCAGCAGCAGCAGCCAAAAGGTCAGCAGCCCTTTTTTGTAATTGCTCTCCCATTGGTCGAGCAAGATCGACAGTATCTGTTCGTCCATCTCTGCCATCACCCTAAGCTTCTATCGGTAGTATGCTACCATTGGTAGTATACCGCTGTAGGCACACCCTGTCAAATCCGGCGCCGGCCGATGCAGGTCGTTCCTACAGCCTGTCATTCACAGCCTGTCATTCTGAGCGAAGCGAAGAATCTTTCTTCGCCTATAGCGCGCCCTGAACAGCGTGACTTGGCCTTCCATGCTCCTCTATGCTATAATGCCCGCCGGAACAAAACCCAAAGCGAGGCTCGGCACTTGGACGACAAGCGGCTTTTCCGCATCCTCATAATTGCCAATTTCTTCCTATATCTGGGCTTTAACGTGTGGCAGGCCGTCTTTAACAACTTTGCCGTCGAGGAGCTGGGCATCAACGCCGCCCAGGTCGGCGTCGTCCAGTCACTGCGCGAGCTGCCGGGGCTGCTGGGCTTTGTGCTCGGCTTCCTGGTGCTGCTCCTCACCGAGATGCGGGTGATGGGCCTCAGCGTGCTGCTGGCCGGGCTGGGCGTGTTGATCACCGGCTGGTCCGACAGCTTGAGCTTGTTCATCCTGGGCACGATGATCACCAGCGTCGGCTTTCACTTCTTCTACCCCAGCAACGCCAGCGTAGTGCTGATGGCCGTGGGCAAGCAGGAAGCGCCCAAGGTCCTGGGCCGGCTCAACAGCGTGTCCGCCTTTGCCGCCGTGGTCGGCACCTTGGCCGTCTGGATCCTGGTCGATGGGTTCCGCTACGGGCCGGTCAACATCCCAGCCTGGGGCTACCGCACCCTGCTGGCGGCCATTGGGGGGATCGTCATCATCGGCGGCCTGTTTTCAATCCGCAGCAGTTGGTCCAGTGGCAGCGGATACCAGCGCCGCAAAGTGATCTTTCGCCGGGAGTATTGGCTCTATTACCTGCTGACCTTCATGCTGGGCAGCCGCCGCCACATTTTTATGACCTTTGCCCTGTTCCTGCTGGTAGAGCGCTACGGCATGGACGTCCGCCAGACGGCGACACTGCTGCTCGTCAACAGCCTGGTCAGCACCTACACCGCCGGCCAGTTGGGGCGGGTGGTGGCCCGCTTTGGCGAGCGCCAAGTGCTCACCTGGAACTTTCTCGGCCTCCTCGGCGTATTCCTGGGCTATGCCTACATCGAGTCGCTGGCCATCCTGTGCGCCCTCTTTGTCCTGGACAACATCTTTTTCGGTTTTAACCTGGCGGTAGATTCCTACTTTCAAAAGATCGCCCGCTCCCCCGAAGAGATCACCAGCAACGTCAGCATGGCCCAGACGATCAACCACATCTCGGCCCTGGTGGTGCCCTGGTTGGGCGGGCTCCTGTGGGTGGGGGTGAGCCCCACCGCCACCTTCCTGGCCGGCACGGCCATCGCCGCCGTCTCTCTGGCCTTGGCCCAGTTCATCCCGGCCCACCCTGCCCCCAAGTCGGCTGCAGCCTGCTCCTAGCAGCGATTCCACTCAGCTACTCGCTCGTAGTAGCGACCTTAATCGCTTCTGAACAGCAGAAGCGGCTCCCACGCCGCTTCCTACCCTGCTCCGAAGGGCTTTGCCCTCTCAGCCAGGGCTTAAGCCCTGCGTCGGCGCCCCTCCTTCGTGTCCTTTGTGTCCTTTGTGGTTTGCTTTTTCACCTACCCAGCGGCCGCTTGCTGGGCACTCCGGGCCGGCGGGGATAGGCATCTGGCGTGGGGTGCACCTTCTCGATCACCACCAGCGACCGGTTTTCCGCCAGCCCCGGCAGCTCTACCTGGACGACGCGCCGCAGCTCGCCGCCTAACAGCGAGATCGCCTTCTCGGCGGTCCACGCCTCGGCTGCCCCGGCCTCCCCTTTCTGGGCAATGATCCACCCGCCCACCTTGCAGAAAGGCAGGGTGTACTCGGCCGCCACCGGCAGCTCGGCCACCGCCCGCGACAGCGCCAGGTCATACTGCTCGCGGTGGGCCGGATCGTGGGCCAGCTCCTCGGCCCGGGCCTTGACCGCGGTGACCGTCCGCAGCCCCAGCCGGCCGATCATGTGCTCCAGGAAGGTCACCTTCTTGCCCGTGGCTTCCAGCAGGGTCAGGCGGCCGGCGGGGCACACCAGCTTGAGGGGGATGCCCGGAAATCCGGCGCCGCTGCCCACGTCGACGGCCCGCCCGCCCGCCCGGTAGAGCGCCGCTTTGGCTTCCTGGGCCAGCAGGCACGACAGCGAATCGAGAAAATGGCGGATCAGCACCTGCTCATAGTCGGTGATCGCCGTCAGGTTGAATTTCGCGTTCCAGGCGATCAGCTCCTCGTAATAAAGCTGAAAAGCGGCCTGTTGTTCGGCCGTCAGGTTCAATCCCAGAGTCCGGGCGCCGTCCACGAGTCGCTGCATGGCCCTATTGTATCACACCCTCTGTCCCAAACAAAACCCTCCTGGCCGGCAAGCGGCCAGGAGGGTGCGATCGGCTCGAATCCAATGCTAGCGGCTGATGTGCATCGGCATAATGACGCACAAATAATCTTCCCCGCCCACCGGCCGGATGACCCCCGGGCTGCTTGCGCTTGCCGTCTCCAGCGCCACTTCGGCGGTGCCGGCCACTGACAGGGCGTCGATCATATAGCGCGCGTTAAAAGCGATCTCGATCTCCTCCCCGCTGATGCCGGTCACGTCCAGCTCGCTGACGTTGTCGCCCAATTCGGCCGAGTTGGCCGCCACGCTGACATAGCCGGGCGTCAGCTCGCTGCCGGGAACGACGTGCAGGCGGATGATATTCGCCGCGTCGCGGGCAAAGAGAAAGGCCACCTTGACCGCTTTGAGCAGCTCCTGGGTGCTGACCACCGTCTGGGTGTTGTACGATTTCGGCACGATCTGCTTGTAATCGGGAAAGTTGCCGTCGATGAGCTGCGACACCAGGTCGATGTCGTCCAGGTGGAACAGGATCTGGTTGCGGGCCGGGGTGATGATCAGCTCGATCGTCGCTTCCTGGCCGCTGCTGACCCGGTTCAGCTCGGCCAGGGCGCGGGCCGGGACGATGACGCTGATCGTCTCGTCCACCCCCACTCCCACGTCGGCAGTCGAGACCGACAGGCGAAAGCCGTCGGCCGCCGCCAGGGTCAATCCGCCCTGGTGAAAGTGGGTCAGCACACCGGTCAGGATCGGCCGGCTCTCGTCGGCCGCCGCGGCAAAGACCACCTGGTCGATCATCCGCTTGAACGTGTCGGCTTTCAGGTGCAGCGCGCCCTGCGGCCGCCCGCCGATGCTGTCCGCGGTGGGCACGTTGGGAAACTCGGCGGGGTCGAGCCCCTTGATGTTGGCCTCGAACCGGGCGCATTTCAGGTTCAGGGTCTGGGTGCGTTGGGTCAGCTCCATGTCGATCTGGCCAGGCGGCAGCGAGTTGACAAACTCGGTCAGCAGCCGGGCGGGCACGGTAATGCTGCCCTCTTCCTCGATCCGGGCGCCGATCCAGCAGTTGATGCCGATCTCCAGGTTGGTGGCCGCAATCCGCAGCCGGCCCTGATCCGTCTCCAACAGGATATTGGACAGGATCGGCAGCGGCGAGCGGGTAGCCACGGCTCGGCCGACGACGGCCAGCCCTCTGGCCAGGTTTTCTTGCAGGCAACTGATCTTCACGATAACCTCCTCACAAGCGCCAGTGATTGCGGTAGCCCCCAACCTTCACCACAAGATACAGGGAGTGGCTGGAAGCGCTTATAGTATACTACAAAATATAACGGTGTCAAGTGGACAGGGGCGCCTTAAAGTTATAGATGCCGTCCTCTATGCCCCAGCGGCGGCCGCACCCTCGGCAGGCCAGCGCATCGGCCTCTGCCTCCATCTCCGATCCGCCGCATGCCGGGCAGCGGAACAGGCGCTCGGCGGGCGCGACCCCTTCGGCCTTGCCCGCGGCGGCCAGGCACTGGCAAAAGACGCTGGGCGTCAACTGCCACCACTCGCCGGTTGGCTGGCACACGCCGTCGACTGCGGCCAGCGTGCGGGCTGGGATCGCCCGCTTCAGCGCGCCCACGCGCAGGTGCGACACGGTCCGCTGATGTTTCACGTGAAACCCGGCCTCCGCCAGCCGCGCCCGCATCCACGCCGGGTGAAAGTCGAAATGCATCGGCAAAAACTCGTACGGCGCCTGGTCGAACGGGCTCCACTTCTGGGCGCGCAGCGCATAGCGCGCGATGCTCTTCAGGTGGCGTTTGTTGGCAAACTCTAGCACAAAGGCGCCGCTCCCGGCCAGACAACGCCCGACCTCGGCCAGCGCCGCCGGCACATCCTCGATGTGGTGCATCACCCGGACCATCATCGCCGCGTCGAAAGCGCCGTCGGCAAAGGGCAGCCCATACAGGTTAGCCGCCACGTACACCACCCGCCCATCGCGCCCCAGCCGCGCCTGGGCCTGGCGCAGCAGCGACAGCGAATAATCCACCAACGCCACCTGCTCATAGCCGCCGTAAAACTCTGACAGCCGCCCGAACGCGCCGCCCAGGTCCGCCAGCCGCTGCCCCTTTTGCGGCAGCATCCGTCGCAGTGCGATCCGCTCGGCCAGGTCCTCGTAATCGCGCCCCTGGCCCTCCCAGAAATCGCCGCGATAGTCGGTGTCCTCGTAATTGCAAATCCGCCGTTCCTCGTCCATGCCCCCGAGTCTAGCACACTTTGCCCCCTCCGTCAATCGCCGCCCTCCAACCCGCCGATTTGCCGATCGACGCCAACTGATCTATAATCATTCCATCACCCTCTCCCCTTGGGAGAGGGCTGGGGTGAGGGGGAATTCATGCCAGATCTCGACGACTACACCCAGCAGTCGCTGGACCACATCTGTTACCTGTCGGAGCGGATCGGCGCCCGGGGAAGCTGCACCCCCGCCGAGCGGCAGGCCGCCGAGTACGCCGCCGAGCAGATGCGCGCTGCCGGCGCCCGCGGCGTCCGGATCGAGCCCTTTTGGGGCGCGCCTTCCACCTACCGGCCCTTCGTCCTGGCCTTTGCGACCGCCCTGCTCGGCGCCCTGGTCGTCTGGCTCGTCCGTGAGCGGTGGATGATGGCCGTCGCTGCCCTGCTGAGCGCCCTGGGCGCGTGGGGCATGTTCGCCGAGTCCGGCCTGTCTGCCAGTTGGATGCGGCGCCTCTTGCCCCGGGCCGCCAGCCGCAACGCCGTGGGCATCCTGCCCCCATCCGGTGAGGTCAAGCGCCGGGCCGTCCTGTGCGCCCACATCGACACCCACCGCACCCCCATCTTTTACTCCTCCACCGCCTGGTACATGGTCTTTGCCCTGCTGGTGGGCGGCGCATTCGTCAGCATGGCCGTCGCCTCCCTGGCCTATGCCCTGGGCGCCCTGTTCGACTGGTCGTGGATGCGCTGGATCGGCCTGATTGCCGCAGCGATCCAGTTGTTCGCCCTTATTCTATGCATTCAAGCCGATTTTACGCCGTTTACTGCCGGCGCTAACGACAACGCCTCCGGCGCCGGCGTCGCCTTATCCGTTGCCCGGCGCCTGGCCGCCGAGCCACTGGCCCACACCGAGGTGTGGCTGGCCTTCACCGGCTGTGAGGAGGTGGGCGCCTACGGCGCCGCCGCCTTCCTCGACGCCCACGCCGCCGAGATGGGGCCCGACGCCGTGCACATCATCCTCGACCAGGTCGGCTTTGGCCGGGTCCGCTACCTGACCACCGACGGGCTGATCCTCAAGCACAAGACCCATCCCCGCGCCCTGACCCTGGCCCGCCGCGTCGCCTACGAGCTGCCCGACCTCAAAATCCACGGCCAGACCGGCCTGGCCTACACCGACGCTTTGGTGGCCACCAAGCGCGGCCTGATCGCCCTGACCCTGAACACCCTGCCGTCGCCCATCACCAACGACAACCTCCATTGGCACCGCCCCTCCGACACCCTGGCCCACGTCGATCCCGACGCCCTGGCCGACACCCACGCCGTGGTCTGGCAGCTATTGCAGCAAATAGACAGCGCTTCCGTTGAAGATAACAGAAAGCAACAGGAACCGCTATAAGTTATAGGCCATAGGCCATTTCCACGTCCGGGGCATGCCCGACCGGCTGGCCAACCTGGGCGCCCCCGACACCTTCGACCGCTCCGACCTGTGCGCTGCCCTGACTAAGATCGTGCGCGGCGACGACTCGACCCCGTTCGTGGCCGAGTCGGATGGCCGCGTCGTGGGCCTGGCCGAGGTCTACCTGCGCCACGACGAGGAGGGGGTGCCGCATGTCACTGGTGGCTTGGCCAAAATCGATCCCCCCACTTGCCCGGCCTGCTAATCTATGGTACAATCCACCCACGTACTAGATCCTCCATACACGCACTCGAAACAGACAAGGCGGGTCACCGATGGGAAAAAGAAGGACAATCGACACCGACCTCGACCCCGCCGCGCCGGTGACGACCGTGGCAGCGAAAGCCTGAGGATCATGGGGGTGGACTGATGGTGCGGATACCCGTTGACCAAAATCTGCTTGCAGCCTTTTGCCGGCGACACCACGTCCGGCGACTGGCCCTTTTCGGTTCCGTGCTGCGGGCCGACTTTGGCCCCGACAGCGACGTCGACGTCCTGGTAGAGTTCGAACCTGCCCACGTGCCGGGGCTCTTTGGCATAGTCCGCTTGGAGCGCGAGCTATCTGCCCTCCTGGGTCGCACGGTAGATCTCCGCACCCCTGAAGATCTGAGCCGCTATTTCCGCCAGGACGTGCTGGATCAGGCCGAGGTTCAATATGCGCAGGGATGACCAGGTGCGCATGCACCACATGCTTGACGCGGCGCGCGAGGCCGTCGCCTTCACTCAAGGTCGGACCAGGAAAGACCTGAACAGAGATCGCATGCTCGTCCTGTCGTTGGTCAAAGACGTTGAGATCGTCGGCGAGGCTGCCCACCAGGTATCGGAAGCGACCAGGGGGCAACTGCCTGCCATCCCCTGGGCGGATATTGTCGGCATGCGCAACCGCCTGGTTCATGCCTATTTCGATCTAAATCTGGAGATACTCTGGCGTACCGTCCGCCATGACCTGCCACCCCTGATCGCCACGCTGGAGGAGATCCTGGGAGGTCAGGAACAGCATTCCACGGACGGCGATTGACCACCTGATCGTCAACTTGCCCTCGACGAGCCGAACCCGATCACCGTGGCCCGCTGCTACGGTTATCTACAGAGCCTGATGGTCGATCCGGCCTATCGCCGTCAGGGCATCGCCGCCCGGCTTGTGGCTGCCGCTGCGGGCTGGGTCAGGTACAGGGTGCAGCCGAAATGCGCCTTCAAACCTGGGAGTTTGACGCCGGTCCGCTGCCCTTCTACGACCGCCTGGGCTATCGCACCCTGTGCCGCACACTGGTGCGCGAGTTGTAAGGGCGCACAGCCGGGCGCCCCTTGGCGCATAACCAGATTTCACAAAAACCCAACAACACGCCCCATCCCGCTGCCGCTATCTGTCTAGTGGTTGCGCAGGACCAGCGGCAGGTAAATGACATATCTCGGGTTGGATACTGCGCCGCCGCCCCAGAACCCGCCGCCCAGCGTATAGCTGCCGCCCGACAGCAGCCCGGCATCCGGCTGGCCGGCCGTCCCGCCCACAGTGTAAGCGCCTCCGCTGCTGAATGTCCATCCCCCGCCGTCCACCGTGCTCCAGCTCAGATCATAGCCTCCGCCGGACTGGGCAAGCGCCACTGATGTCGCCAGCAGGAATAGGCATACAGCCAGCAGAAAAATCGGGTGCCCGGCACCCGCAAGGCGCTTCGCGGTCATTGCCCACCTCCCGGCCGGCGTCGCCGGCCCGCCAGCGTGCCGCCGGCGATGACCAGCCCACCGGCGAGCAGCCAGGGCACCGGTATACCGGAGCGAGCCTGCGCCGGCTGGCCCGACCGGACGGCCTGCTCCAGCGCGGTGACGCGGGCGTCCATGTCGGTGTTCTGCTGCTGCAGAATGGCGATCTGGGCTTGTTGGTCCGCGTTCTCGGCCTTCAGTGCCTGGTTCTCGGCATACAGCCCTTGGATTGCCGCCAGGGCCACGCCGTCGGCGTCTACTGTGCTGATGTGGGTGTCATCCTCCCCCAGGCCAAACGCACCGTAGAAATCCTGGGCCATCGGCCCCATGTGCCGGATGGCAGCATCCTGGCTCTTATAGTTCCAAATGGCGATCGGCACCTCGGCCAGGTGGGCCAGCACCTCCTGCCCGTCCACTGCGGCGACGTTGTCCTTCAAGTTCCGGTCGCTGACCGACGACCAGGCGCTGTCGCCCGCCGGCACGTACACCCCGCTGCTGAGGCCGCTGTTGGTGTAGAAATAGACCCCGCCACTCGCGCGGGCCACCCAGCGGTTGTTGTCGCTGCAGCCCACGTCCGTGTCCGTGGAATAGTCGCCCCACACGAAACAGCCCTGGTTGTAGGCCTTGGCGTGGCGCCCGGCGGCCAGGCTATAGCTGCCCTGAGCCAGGTTAAAAGTGCCACCTGGCACAGTCGCATACTCGCCGCTGGCCTGATTGTCTCCGCCCCCTCCTATCGTGGCAAAGCTGGCGTTGGCCGTATTCCCGCCGCCTCCGCCGACCGTGGCGGCCACACCGCTGACGGTGTTGTCGACGCCCCCAGCGATGGTGGCAAAACTCTCGCCGGCGCTGTTGCGCAGGCCGCCGCCGACGGTGGCCTCGCTGCCGCCGGCCGAGTTGCCGCTGCCCCCGCCGACGCTGGCCGTATCGCCGCCGGCCTGGTTGTCGCCGCCGCCGCTGATCGTGCTGGCCTCACCCGTGACGGCGTTCCGGTTCCCGCCGCCAATGACAGACGCGTTGCCGCTGGCCTCGTTGTGCCACCCCCCCCCGATGGTGGCGCCGTCAACGCTTACCGTGTTAAAGCCCCCTCCTCCGACGGTGGCAGAACTGCCGCCGGCGATGTTGTCATTGCCCCCGCCCACCACGGCTCCCGTGCCACCGGCGGTGTTGCTGGCACCGCCGCCGACGGTGGAAAACGAGCCGCTGGCGGTGTTCTGGTTGCCCCCGGACACGGTGGCATCGCCTGGCCCATACGGATCGCCATCGCCGTCGCCAGCCTGATTGGACCAGCCGCCGCCAATCGTGCCAAAGATGTCGGTGACGCGATTCAAGGCACCGCCTTGCCCTCCCCCGCCGATCGTCGCACCATACACCCCGGCCGTCGTCCAGTTGCCGCTGTAGCCGCCGATGAGGTTGGGGCTGGTGCCATTCTGTTGGGTCCACAGGCCGGGCAGCGCCAACGCATAGGGCGATGGGGTCAGCTCCTGGCGCGGGTCGAGCAGGGTGTAGGCTCCGCCGCTGTCGCCGGGGCGCACCCCGATCTCCAGCCAGCGCGCGTCTCCCGAGAAGACGCCGGTGCCAAAGTTGAGCTTGACGGTGAACAGGCCGCCGCTCACTGCCACGTCGCCGGGCGTGACTGTGCCCAGCAGGTTGCCGCCGCTGGGCGCGTCGTACAGTCTGAACTGAAAATCGTAGGCTCCCTCTGTCGGGTTGCCGCCGTCGGTCAGCCGGCCCTGGTAGGTGAAGGCCGTGCCCAGCTCACCCTCCGGCTGCGGTGCCTTGGCCAGCCCGGCCAGACCCCCGGTTCCGCTCACCAGCACCACCGCGCACACCAGCACCAAGCAAACCACTGCGTGACTGCCTTTCATCTCTGCCTCCTTAGGATTGTGATGGGTTTCGAGCCGAAATAGCAAACGGGCAGGCGACCTTTGCCTGCCCGTCCGAGACCACCGTTCAGCCCTTCCCGCCCGACCCCACCTCCGCCACCACCGCCAGGATCGCCTCGGCCAGCGCCTCGGGTGCCTCCTCCTGGATAAAGTGCCCCGTCTGTGTCTCTACCACCTCTGCGCCGGGGAACAGCCGCCGCATCGATTTCAGCCCGCGCCCCAGGATCGGGTCGGCCTGCCCCCACACCAGCCGCACCGGGCCCGAAAATGAGCCGGCCCACGCCTCCACCCGGCGCATCGGCTCGGCCGAGGGGTGATCCGGGCCGGTAGGCACCATCCGCGCCAGGGCCAGCGGCGCCGTCCGGTCGCCGATGCGGCGCAGCGGATAGCGGTAGGCCCTCTTCTCCGTCCGGCCGATGCTGCTGCGGTCGCCCTGCACCATGTGCAGGATGGGGATCGGAAAGCCGAGCCAGCGGAAGAGCAGGTCGCTGATCACGGGCATGTTCGCCAGGCGGTGAAACCAGGACAGCGCGCCCGCCCGCCGCGGCGCGGCCAGCCCGGTGTTGGCAAACACCGCCCCGCGCACCAGCTCCGGATTTCGGGCCGCCGCCAGCCCCAGCACCGGCCCGCCCCAATCCTGCCCGGCGATCGTCGCCCGCTCCAGCTCCAGCGCGCGCAGCAGCCCTTCGATCTGTTCGGCGTGAAAGGCCAGCGTGTGCGCCCCGGCGTCGCGCGGCTTGTCGCTCAGCCCCAGTCCGACCAGGTCGGGCGCGATGACCCGCACCCCGCTTTCGGCCAGCCGGCCGATCACCTTGCGCCACAGGTAGGACCAGGTCGGGTTGCCATGTTGTACGACTACCGGCGGGCCGGCGCCCTCGTCCACAAAGTGGATGGCGTATGGGCCGCCGCGGTAGACCCTGCGTTGGAACGGCATCTCTGCCTGGAGCCAGGCCGGCAGATCGGGAGCCTGTTCGAAGCTCATGGTCTAACCTCCAACACCTTCCTCATCGGCTGCGTCTTCAACCCTCTCCCCTCAAAGCTCCGCCCTGTTCGCACCCCTGTCGACCTCTTGTACCCCATGGCCAGGTAGAACAGAGTCCCGTACAGCGTGGCCGCTACGCGCACCACCCTTGTCCCCTGCTCGAGGCTCTCCTGCTCAAAGCGCTCCACCAGCCTCCGGCCGATCCCCTGCCGCTGCCGGTCTCCTCTCACAAACAGGCTGGCCAGCCTCTCCCTTCTCCCCCTCAGCACGCCCACCACTTCCCCGTCCTCTTCCGCCACATAGACCATCGGCGACCTGACCACTTCGCTGATGGCGTCTCGGTGCGCCTTCTCCGGCGACCGGGCGTGCCGGAACGGGCCCAGAAACGGGCCCCTCTCTTCCGGAGGCAGGAAAGAAAGGTTGAACTCACTGTACGTATCGGCGATCAGCCTGCCGACGCTTTCGGCGTCGCTCTCTTCATAGCAGCGGATCGTGATCATACTCCCTTTCGGCAGCCCGGCGCCACGATGTCTCGGCGTCCGCGCCTCTAGACCGGCTTGGCAAACCACACCGTCGAGGATTCCACCCGAAACCCCACCGCCTGTGCCGCTCGCTGCATCTTTTCGTTCTCGCTGCTCGTCCCCATGATCGCGGTGTCCACCCCGCGCTCCCGGAGCAGCCGCAGCCCGGTCAGCAGCAGCGCCTTGGCCAGCCCGCGTCCCTGGTACTGTGGATGGGTCGCCACGGGGTCGGTGTACCCTTCATTTCGTCCCGTTTGTGCGTTCTCCTCCCGAAAGATCTGGCCCATGCAATAGGCTGCCAGCCGGCCGTCGGGCCCGGTCATCACCAGGTCCAGATCCGGGCTATAGTCCGTGCCGCTCATCATCGCCAGGCGCTCTTCGACCGTCATGTGCTCTGTCCCGAACGCGGCCCGGTGGAGCCGGACCCAATCCTCCACTTCCTCGCGCCCCTTCAGGGCGCGGATCTCAAAGCCGGCCGGCAGGGTTGGCGCCGGGATCGGCTCGCGCAAAGGCCGGGTCAGGTGCAGGCTGCGCACGGCCTGTTTGACAAACCCATGCCGCTCCAACAGGGCGACGCGGTCGGCATCCTCCTCGCGGCAGTTGGCATCCAGGGTCGGCGGTTCTTCTCCCTCGTGCGGCGCGCGCCTGATGCACTCTACTCCCCAGCCGACCATCTCTGCCTCAAGATCGGAATCGGCCTGCCGGTACTCGAACAGAAGGTTGTTGAACGGGTCCACCAACACAAAAGCAATGGTCCGACCTTCTTCGAGCCACAGCCGCGTGTTGGCCTGGTTGGCCGGCAGGCACAGCAGCTCGCGCAGGTCGGCCGGGCTTGGATAACCGCCGATCCGTTCAGGTGGCCGGACCCTGGACAGCAGGTCAAGGATCAGGCGCAGATCGTCCGCACCGGCATAAACGCGACTGGTCATTGTCTTCAATCTCATTCACCTCCTACAGCTCCACCAACCCCCGCCGCAGCGCCGTGACCACCGCGTGGGTCCGGTCGTTGGCCTGTAGCTTGGCGATGATGGCGCTCACATAGTTCTTGACCGTCCCCTCGGTCAGGTGCAGCCGCGCCCCGATCTCCTTGTTCGACAGCCCTTCGACCAGCAGCCGCATCACCTCCTCCTCCCGTGGGGTGAGCGGCTCGGCCTCCGGCTCGTGGTCGAGCCCATCCTCAGCCGCGGCGAGCTGGGCAGGAGCCTGGCTTGCCAGCCGCTGGAACTCGTCCAGCACCTTGCGCGCCACGCTGGGGTCCAACTGCGACTCGCCCTGCACCACGCCCCGGATCGCCTCGGCCAGCGTCTCGCCGGCAGCATCCTTCAACAGGTAACCCTGCGCCCCGGCCTTGATCCCCTCGAAAACCAGGTCGTCGGCGTCGTACGTGGTCAGGATGATCACCCGGATCTCGGGCCGCGCCGCGCGGATCCGCCGCGTGGCCGGGATGCCGCCCAGGTGGGGCATCTTCAAGTCCATCAGGATCACGTCAGGCCGCAGCGCCTCCGCCAGGGCCACCGCCTCCTCGCCGTCGCCGGCCTGGCCGGCCACTTCGATCCCCGGCGCATATTTCAGGATCGTCGCCAGCCCCTGGCGGACAATCTCCTGGTCATCGACGAGCAGAACGCGGATCGGATCCATCCCCCATCACCTCGGTATGGTGCACCACACCCTGGTCCCGCCGGCCGGCCTGCTGCTGATCTCCAGCGTCGCCCCGATCATTGCCGCCCGTTCCTGCATTCCGGTCAGCCCGTAGCGGTCCGCATCGACGGCGGCCGGGTCAAAGCCGACGCCGTCGTCCCGGACCTCCAGGTCGATCCGGTCGCTGCCAAAGGCCAGTCGGACGGTCACCTTCTGGGCGGCGGCGTGCAGCTCCACGTTGATCAGCGCCTCTTCGGCGATGCGGAACAGGGCCTGGGCCTCTTGGCCGGTCAGTTCCGGCTCCTGGCCGGCCACGCTCAGGTCGGCCTGGATGCCGGTCCGCGCCTGGAACGGCTTGAGCATGTCCCGGATCGCGCCAACCAGGCCCAGCGTTTCCAGCCGATCGGTGCGCAGCGCCTGGATCGCTTTTCTCGAATCGTCGAGGCCGCTCCGGGCCAGGTGCAGCAGGTCGTCCACCGTTCCTTCCGCTGCCCCGGGGTCGTGAGCAAGCAGCGTGCGCAGTGCCTCCAGTTGCACGGCGATCGCCGCCAGCGAATGGGCCAGCGTGTCGTGCAGGTCGCGGGCCAGCCGGTTCCGCTCGTGGCTGACCGCCAATTGCTCCACCGTGGCCGCGTGCCGCCCCAGCCGTGCGTAGGCGGCTTGCAGCTCGGCGTGCTGCCGCCGCTCGCGCTGGGCCAGGATGCTGACCATCAGCGGCACGGCATACAGCAGCACGATGCGCAGGAATAGCCCCAGGAAATAGCTCCTGGTGAGAATATCCTGCTGCAGCCCCCACGAGCCGATGCCCAGGTGCAGCACCGTCGCCCAGGTGCTGCCCCACAGCGCCCCCTGCCGCCCATAGCCCCACGCCAGCAGGACCAGGGGGATGAGCAGGAAGAAAAAGGGCTCCACCACCGGCTCGTTCAACATGTGCTCGGCCAGCGGGCCAGACAGGTTCAGGTGCGACATCCAGAACCCGCGCAGGTTGAAAAACGCCGAGGCCGATTCCAGGCTCTCGATCAGCACGTCCAGCCCCAGCCCTACGGCCAGGAAGCGGCGGCCCAGCGCCCGTTCCAGCCAGGGGGGCAGCACCAGTAGGGACAGCAGCAGCGTCGGGCCGGCTCGCAGCAGCAGCCCCAGCCGGGCCGGCCCCCCAAAGCCCAGGATCGTCAGGAAGCTCAGTACCACGAAGGCCAGTTTGATGGCCAGCACCAGGCGAAAGATGCGCAGCGCGTCCTGCTTGGCCCACGATTGATCCATGGTGTTAGTATACCGTAAATCCCCAAATCGGCCAAGGACCTGGCCGGTAGGGGCGATCCCTGCAAGCCCCCTTCTTGGGGGTGGTTGCCCTATTCATACCGCAGCGCGTCAATCGGGTTCAACCTGGCCGCGCGCAGGGCCGGGTAGGTGCCAAAGATCAGGCCGATGGCGCTGGCTACACCGACGGCCAAGAGCACCACGCCCGGCGTCACCTGGGTCGTCAGTTGATCGGAGAGGTTAGAGATGAGCGAGGCCCCGGTAATGCCGAGGAGGATGCCGAGCACACCCCCGACAAAGCTCAGAACGATCGCCTCGAGCAGGAATTGGATGAGGATGTCGCGGCGGGTGGCGCCCACCGACTTGCGGATGCCAACTTCGTGGGTCCGCTCGGTGACCGACACGAGCATGATGTTCATGATGCCGATGCCGCCCACCAGCAGGCTGATCCCGGCGATCGCCCCCAGAAAGATGGTCAGGATGCCGGTAATCGCGCCGGCGATGTCCAGGATCGCCTGCTGGCTGGTGACCTGAAAGTCGTCGGGTGCGTCGGACGCCAGGTTGTGACGCTCGCGGAGCAGGCTCGTGATCTGCTTGATGGCAGCGTCCACCTGGCTGTCGTCGGCCACGCTGGCATAGATGGCCGCCACCGGCTGCTCGCCCGATAGGGTGCGCTGGGTGAAAAAGCGCGACTGGGCCGTGGTCAGCGGCACATAGACGCTGTCGTCCTCGTTGCCAAGACCGCCCTGTTCCTTCAGCACGCCCACTACCTCGAACTGCACGCCGTCAATGGTGATCGTCTGACCCACCGGATAGTCGCCGTCGGCAAACAGCTCGCTATAAGCTGCCCAGCCGAGCACCGCCACCCGCGCCTGGTCGGCCAGGTCGGCTTCTGTCAGCAGGCCGCCCAGGATCACCTCCAGGTTGCGCACCCTGGCGTGCTGGCTGTTGGTGCCGGTGACGGTCAGGTTCGTGGCATTCTCGCCGTAGGCCACTTGCAGTGAGCCGTTCAATACCGGAGCCACGGCCACCAACGACGGGGCGTTGAACGGGTCGGTCAGGGCCTCAGCATCGGCTGAGGTCACGTAGGCCGGCCGGGTCGAGTCCTCCGGTCGGTCGGCGGTGATGAACACCATGTTCGAGCCGATGCTCTCGATCTGGCCGGTGATGCTCTCCTGCACCCCCTGGCCTACCGACAGCAGTGTCACCACCGACCCCACGCCGATGATGATGCCCAGCATCGTCAGGATCGCCCGCATTTTGTTCGTCGCCAGGCCGGTGACGGCCGTGCGAAGGCTTTCGAGAATGTTCATTGCAGCATCTCGTCCTTTTCGATCAGCCCATCCCGCAGGCGGACGATGCGCCGGCTCACCGCGGCGATGTCCGGATCGTGCGTTACAAACACCACCGTGATGCCCTGCGTGTTGAGCTGCTGAAAAATGCGCAGGATCTCCTCGCCCGATTTCGAGTCCAGGTTGCCCGTTGGCTCGTCGGCCAGGATGATGCTGGGCTGGTTGACCAGCGCCCGCGCGATGGCCACCCGCTGCTGCTGGCCGCCCGACAGCTCGTCGGGCCGGTGCCCCACCCGCTCGCTCAACCCCACCGTCTCCAGTGCCTCCCGCGCCCGCCGGCGGCGCTCGCCCGGCATGACCCCGGCATAGACCAGCGGTAGCTCCACCTGGCGCAGCGCTGTGGTCCGCGGCAGCAGGTTGAACTGCTGGAACACGAACCCCAGCTCGCGGCCGCGGATGCGCGCCAATTGCCGGTCGCTCAGTTGGCTCACGTCGCGCCCGTTCAGCAGATAGCTGCCCGAGGTGGGCGAATCGAGGCAGCCCAGCACGTTCATCAGGGTCGACTTGCCCGAGCCCGAGGCGCCCATGATGCTCAGGAACTCGCCCTTTTCCACCCGGAGCGACACGCCGCGCAGGGCATGGACGTCCACCTCACCCATCCGATAGACCTTGGTCACGTCCTTCACTTCAATCATGGCCGTATACCTCCACCCCCGCCGCCGAACATCCCAAAACCTTGGTTCTGATCCGTGGACGTCTGGACCTGCGGCAGAACCAGCACATCGCCCTCGCTGACGCCCTCCACGATCTGCGTCTGGGTGCCGTCGCGCAGGCCGATCTTTACCTCGACCGTCTCGGTTGCCCCCAGGGCGCGCTGGAGCGTCACATAATAGCGGCCCGCCTCACGGTCGGCGGTGATGGCCCGGTTGGGCGCCAGCAGAGCATCGTCGGCGCGGGCCGCCACGATCGACACTTCGGAAGTCATCCCCAGCCGGACGGGCAGCGCCCCCACTGCAAAGGCGATGCGGGCGTCGTACGCCTGCGCGCCGCCGACGGTGGTCGCCGTGGGCGCAATGTGGGCCAGCGTGCCGTCCACCGTCTGCCCGCTGAGCGCGCTAAAGCGCAGGTGCACCGTCTGCCCCTCGGCGAGCTGGCCCACATCCACCTCATCCACCTGGATATCCACGAACAGGGCCGTGGTGTTGTCCAGGACAAAGGCCGGCGAGCCGGGCGAGCCCCACTCGCCCGGCTCCACGTTCACCGCCACTACAGTGCTGTCGAATGGCGCCTTGAGCACCGCCTTGTCGAGCTGCGATTGGGCCTCCTGGAGCGACACCTGCGCCTGGTCCACGCTGGCCTGCGCCACGGCCACGTCGTCGGCATTGGGCTGCGCCTCTAGCTGGGCGAGCTGCGCCTTGGCCTGGGCCACCTGGGCTGCGGCCGCGGCCAGCTCGCTGGGGGTGGGACTCGTCTTGAGCTGGGCCAGTGAGGCTTCGGCCTGCCGCACCTGGGCTCGGGCCGCGGCCAGCTCGCGGGCGGTGGGATGGTTCTTCGCCGCGTTGTAGGCGGCCTTGGCCCGCTCGTACTCGATGGTGGCCGCCTGGAGGTTGAGCGCCTCGGACCGCATGGCGATATCGGCCCTGTCCTTGACCCGGTCATAGGCTGCCTGCGCCTGCTGGAGCGACGCCTCGGCGTTGTCCAGCGCTGCCTGGACCGAGGCCAGGTCGGCCGCCGTCGGCCCGGCCTTGACCTCGTCATAGCTTGCCTTCGCGCTGTCCAACGATGCCTGGGCCGAGGCGAGGTCCTCCTTGGTCGGTCCGGCTTTGGTCCGGTCATAGCTGGCCTGGGCGCTGGCGAGCGATGCCTGGGCCGAGGCCAGATCCTCAGCGCTGACCGGCTCCTGCGCCTGGCGCAAACGGGCCTGCGCCGAGGCGAGGCTGGCCTGGGCCTGCGCTATCTGGAACTGGAGTGAGGTAGTGTCCAGCTCGGCCAGCGTGTCGCCGGCCTGCACCTGCTGGCCCTCCTGCACCAGGACCTGCGCAATACGGCCGCTGGATTCGAACGAAAGCGTCACCTCGCTCTGTGGGGCTACGTTGCCCGTGGCGCTGACCGTCTGCTCGATGCTGCCCCGGCTGACGACCGCCGTCGAGGTCGCCGCTGCGCCGTCGGCCGCGGCAGGCGGCCTGGGCCCCAGCACAAAAAAGGCAATGACCCCGATCACGCAGGCGGCAACGATCAAGATGCCCCCGATCCTCAAGACTTTTTTCATTTCACCTTCCCTCCACACGCCAAGAATACAGCAGAGGCGGCTCCCACGCCGCCGGTTGCTTGCATCAATGGCGCCTCTGCCGGGCGTGGGAGCCCGGCCTGCTAATTTCCAAAGACCTTGAATATCATACCAGGCAACAGCCATCTGCAAAAGTGCTGTCCGTCACTTCCCGGACCGTGACAAAAGTCATGGGTTGACAGAAGGCCGCTGCGCGGTTACAATGATTCTTTGATGGCGGTGCTCGATATTGCGTTGAGCTGCTGGTGCGGCGAGGCACAGTGCTGGCGCGACAAGACAGGTTTTTAGATCCCAGATAAGAACTATGCCCACAGTACGCATGTATGAAGGCGATGCAGAGATCGAATCCATCTTGGCGGAGGCCCGGTTAATTACCAAGACAGACCTGGGGTGGATCTTCTCGAAATTGCCTGCGGCGCGGATGAGCGAACGGTTGTCGGCTGGCAAGGGTGCTCGGGCAAGCATTGCCAGTGGGTACACGAGCTGATATCTCTCAAGAATGCATTCTCTGCATGGATCTGTGCTGGGGCTCCCGCAAGGTAGGTAGAGTGTCTGGCTACACGGAGGTGAACCATGATCTCACGCCGAGAGTTTGAGCGCGAGAGAACGGAATCTTTCGCACTGAATTTGTTCTGGGCTCTTGAGTCGTGGACTGATTCTATCAAGCGTAGGGAAGATGACGATGACTTACCCGAAGACAGGCCAAAGCTAGAGAGAGCGCTTCGGCATGGATTCTTTATGCGTGTTAGCCAGTTGTTATGGATAGTAGACAAAAACTATCGAAGGTTGTACGCGCATTCAGTTACTTACGAACAGGCAGAGTTAGAAGAGGTTCATCTGAATGATAGAATAGGCCAGGCAATCGATTATACCCGCCCGTTCTTCGACATCATGGGCTCTAGCATCGCAGTTTCAGACTCTCCTCGAGTCGCCGTCAAAGCTGAGAAAGCGACAAGCGATTGGCTCTTTACGTTCGTGACTTGGTGGATCCTCGATGCATGGCCTGATGGCCAGATTACGGTAGATTTCATCGCTGATGAAGAGAAAGTACGAATCATCTTTCAGGATCCTAACCGAGTGTACCATTCCGGAGATCATCAAACGAGATCCCACGGCAACTTGGATCTTTGGGCTTGCCTCATCGAGCATTTGGCTGTCGTTGAGTATCATGGCTGGTGTGTCTTTCCAAGCGGAAAAGGAGCAGCAGGTAGGCTTGAAATTATCTTACCCCTGCGTCCTCCCACGGCGGAGGAATTGGATAGCCCGCTGCCCACCTGGATACAATGAATCAATGCAAGTCTCTGCTACAGACCCTTTTGGGAATCCGCAAATGGCCTGGGCTCCAGTTTCTTTGCTTATTATGGAGCTGATGGACAAATACTTGGAGCATTGGGAACAACAAGTAGATTTAGAAAGGATGCAATGTGGCTTTTGGCACTCGAAAGCATACGGTCAGGAATTGGGATAGGGATTGTCACGCGCATTGTGGGCTGATCTGATCCTTCTCGGTGTGCTCATCCTAACGTTGGTGCTCCCCGGCTCGGCTGTTGAGCTGCGCCCTGTTGCGGCGCCAACCTACTACACCGGCTGGGCGATGGAGGCCTATCCCGAGCAGTCGGCGGCCGGCATGGAGGCCATGGTCCGGCGCGTGACCCGCGCCGGGGCCAACATCGTCTGGATCGGCCACAACAACCCCGGCGAGGTCGACCCGGCCAAGGTCGAGCCGGGCCTGTCCTACGCCGTCTACGAAGCCTACCTGGATCCTTCCGGCCCTCGCCACGGGGCAGCCGTGGCCATGGTCGACGCCCAGCACCGGCTGCTGGCCGCCTGCCGCGCCGTTGGGGTCAAGGTCGTCCTGCCGGTCGGCTACCAGATCCAGATGGGCGCCGCCTGGAACGGCCGCCACCCCGACAGCCTGCGCCTCGACGCCCAGGGCCGGCCGCTCGACATCTTTGGCGGCGGCGTCAGCGCCTCCTTCTACGCGCCGGCCTACCGCCGCGACATCGAGGCCTACTACCGCTGGATCGACGCCGAGTTCGCCCGCCCCTACGCCGACCTGCTGTTGATGCTCAACCTGGCCGACGAGCCGATCGGCGGCGACTATTCCTCCTTTGCCGAGGCCGAGTTCCGGCAGCAGTGCGGCTTTGACTTTGCCGGCGTGGGCGATGACCCCCGGCGCCAACGGCAGCTCGGCGAGTTCCAGTCGCACTACGTGGCCGAATACGCCGCCTACAGCGCCGGGCTGTGGGCCGGCATCCACCCCGGCCTGCCGGTGACCATGTCGTTCGACGGCGCCCAGGCCCGCCTGGCCTTTACCCTGCCCGATGTCGAGGCGCTCTTCCGCGACACGCCCTCCAACTTTGTGGTCACCTTTGATGCCTACCCCCGCGACGGCCTGCCCAACGTCGCCCTGAGCGACGGCGATCTGAACGGCCTGTTCCTGCTGGCCCGCTCGGTTGGCCTCTATTCGGCGCGCTACCACAAGTCGGTGTGGCTGTGGGCCGCGGCCAACCGCTGGGGCCTGAGCCAGGCCAGCTCCGACCCCGGCACCATATCCGACGCCGTGGCCAACGGCCTTTACCTGGCCCTGCTGGTGCGCCAGGCCGGCGGCGACCTGCGCGGCATCGCCTATTGGAACTATAACGTCAAGGAGCAGGGACTGTACAACGACACCCACCCCACCGCCTACGACGTCGAGGCCATGTTCGCCAGGGTGTCGGCCGTCTTGCCGGCGCTCCGCCGGCTGATGGCTGCCCCGGCCCAACGGCCCGCCGTGCTGCTCCTGGTGCCCCCTGCCGTGGCTCACCGGCAGATCGGCGCGGCCCAGGAATCGGTCCGGCTGGAGGGCCAGCCCTATTCCCGCCTGGCGATCCTGGCCAAGGACAACGTCAACACCGCGGTCGTCGGCTCGCTGCGCGGCTGGTCGCTGGAGGGGGTGCGGGCCGTTGTCGTGGTATCGCCGGGCAGCGAATACCTCCAATCCGGCGATCTGGACGCGCTGCGCGGCTGGCTGGCCCGCGGCGGCCGGCTGGTTACCTCACAGGGTGTGGCCGAGGCGCTCCTAGATCCCGGCCGCGGCGAGCCCGACCGGGTCTGGACCGGCCTGGTAGTGCGCTTTGGGAGCCTGTACGTGGCGCAGCAGGGCGTGCCGACCCTCTTTGAAGACGCCCGGCGCCAGGAGCTGGGCAGCTTTTGGCAGGAGCTGCTTGGCCTGGATGCCGCCCGGCCCGGCTACCGGGTGATCGGCCCTGCCGCGGCGCTCTACTACCACCGCGGCCCCGACCCGGTAGCGGTCAGCCTGAGCCTGCCCTCGAACGCCGCCGGCTATCGCTACGACGCCCAGGCCCGGCCCGTCGAGCGGCTGCGCGGCGCGGCCATAACTGCCACCTTGGGGCGGCGGGAGTATCTGTTTGTGACCGTGGCGCCGCCGCTCAGGCCCAGCCGCAGGTAACGATCTTTGCTTTTTTGCGGCAGTTGGGTTATAATGAATCTGCCTCACTGCAAATGATCCATACCTTTGCTCCCGTGCTGAGCGAAGCCAATTCACTTGTGCTGCTAGAGGCATATCTGTAGAACACAGCGGAGTGGTCACGTGTTTAAGAACAAGAGCGTCTTTACCCAGGCGGTCCATGCCGGTGAGCGCGGGCCGAGGCCCGATTTTGACTCGGTCAGCACCCCAATCTATCCCTCCGTCGGCTACCTCTATGATGAGATGGACGACCTCGACGGCGTCTTTGCCGGACAGCGGGACGGCTATGTCTACCCGCGCTACGGCAGCCCGACGGTCGCCGCCTTTGAGCAGGCCGTGGCCGTCCTGGAAGGGGCCGAGGATGCCGTTGCCTTTGCCTCGGGCATGGCTGCCATCCACGTTGCCCTGTTGGGCGCAAATCTGCGCAGCGGCGCGGCCGTGGTCTCGGCCGCCAACGTCTATGGCGCAACCTACGCCCTGCTCGACAAGGTGTTCGTTGCCCAGGGCGTCCGCGTCCGCTTTGTCGATATTACCGACCTCGATCAGGTGGCCGCCGCCGTTGCCGCCGAGCGTCCCGCCGCCCTGCTGTGCGAGATCATCTCCAACCCGCTGCTCAAGGTCGCCGACGTCCCGGCCCTGGCCGAGATCGCCCACGCCGCCGGAGCCGCCCTGCTGGTCGATAACACCTTCGCCAGTCCCTACCTCTTTCGCCCGCTGGACCATGGCGCCGACTATGTCCTTCACTCGGCGACCAAGTACCTGGGCGGCCATGGCGACTTGATGGCCGGCGTGGTCGCCTGCTCGGCGGCCCGCGGCCGCGACTTGCGCGAGCGGCAAAAGCTGTTGGGGGCCAACCTGGGCCCGCAGGAGGCATGGCTGGCCCTTCGTGGCCTCAAAACCCTGCCGCTGCGCATGCGCCAGCACTGCGCCAACGCCCAAATCGTGGCCGAGTGGCTGGCCGGACACCCGGCCATAGCCCGCGTCAACTACCCCGGCCTACCCGATCATCCCCAGCACGACCTGGCCGCACGACTGTTCGGCGGGCGGGGCTTTGGCGGCATGGTCAGCTTTGACCTGCGCGGCGCGACCCAGGCCCAGGTCTTTAGCTTCATGGAGGCGCTGGAGCTGGTCCTGCCGGCCACCACCCTGGGTGACGTCTACAGCCTGACCCTCTACCCGGCCCACTCCTCTCACCGTTACGTGGCGCCCGAGGTCCGGGCCGCGCTGGGCATCGGCGACGGGCTGGTGCGCCTGAGTGTGGGGATCGAGGATGCCGCCGACATTATCGCCGATCTGGCCCAAGCCTTGGAGCGAATGACCAAATGACCAATTTACTCTACCTGTCCAAATCCGATGTGATCTCCGCCGGTCTGACCATGGCCGAGATCGTCGAGGCGGTCGAGGCTGCCTTTCGCGAAAAAGGCTTGGGCCGCCTCGAGATGCCGCCCAAGCCGGGCATCCACCCCGGCGACGGCGACAACTTTATCCACGCCATGCCCGCCTACATTCCGGCTCTCGGCTCGGCCGGGGTCAAGTGGGTCAGCGGCTACCCGGGCAACCAGCAGCGAGGGCTGCCCTACATCAACGGCCTGCTGATTCTCAACGATCCCGACACCGGCCTGCCGCTGGCCGTCATGGACTGCACCTGGATCACCGCCATGCGCACCGGCGCCGCCACCGCCGTCGCCGCCCGCTACCTGGCCCGGCCCGAATCGGCGGTCGTCGGCGTCCTCGGCTGCGGCGTGCAGGGCCGGACCAACGTCGAGGCCTTGAGCGTCCTCTTTCCCCTGCGGCGGGTCATCGCCTACGACATGGTGCCCGATGCGGCCTGGTGCTACGCCGAAGAGGTCAGCGCCCGTCTTGACCTGGAAGTGGTCGTGGCCGCCGCTCCGCGCCAGGCGGTGACCGGCTGTGACCTGGTGGTCACCGCCGGGCCGATCCTGAAAGTGCCGCACGCCACCATCCAGGCCGGCTGGCTGGACGAGGGAGCTTTTGCCTCGCTCGTGGACTATGACTCCTATTGGCATCGCGACGCCCTGAACCAGGCCGACAAATTCTGCACCGACGACCTGCCTCAGCTACTCTACTACCAGCAGGCCGGCTACTTCCAGGACATCCCGCCGGTCTATGCCGAGGTGGGCGAGCTGGTCGCCGGCCGCAAACCGGGCCGGACGTCGCCTGCCGAGCGAACCATGGCCGCCAACCTGGGCATCGCCATGGACGACATGGCGGTGGCCCCCCTCATCTACCGGCGGGCAGTGGACAAGGGGGTCGGTACTTGGTTGGAGCTGTAACGTGCAAGTCAATCTCGTAAACTGGCTGCTCGCCTTCTCGCCCATCGCCATCGTCCTGGTCCTGATGGTCGGCTTTCGATGGGGAGGGCACCGGGCCGGCCTGGTCGGCTGGGTTGTGGGCCTGGCCATCGCCTGGCTGCGCTTTGGCGCCGGGCTTGAGGTGCTCTTTTATTCGCAAGTGCAGGCCGTGCTCCTCAGCCTGTTCGTTTTGTACATCATCTGGATGGCCCTGGTGCTGTACCGCGTGGTGGACGAGGCCGGCGCGATCGCCGTCACCGGCCGGGGGATCTCCCGGCTGACCGGCGATCCGACCATGCAGCTCCTGCTGCTGGCCTGGGGCTTTAGCTCATTTCTGCAGGGCGTGGCTGCCTTTGGCGTGCCCATTGCCGTCGTCGCGCCCCTGCTCATTGGCCTGGGCTTCCCGCCCCTGGTGGCGGTCGCCTCGGTGGCCATCGGCCATTCCTGGTCGGTCACCTTTGGCAGCATGTCGTCCTCTTTCCAGGCGCTGATGGCCGCCACCGACCTGCCGGGCCTGGACCTGGCGCCCTGGTCGGCCGCGTTCCTGGGGATCGCCTGCCTCGGCTGCGGCATCGGCGCCGTGTGGGTCTACCGCGGCTGGCAGTCGGTCCGCCATGGCGCGCCGGCCCTGTTGCTGATGACCGCGGTGATGGTCACCGTCCAGACGGTGTTGGCCGTGAGCGGTCTGTGGACCCTGGCCGGCTTTGTGGCCGGGCTGGCCGGGCTGGCCACCGGGGCGGTGATAGCCCGCCTGCCGCGCTACCAACGCCGGGTGGCCGGCGATCCGGCCCCGGCGCCCGCTCCGCAGCGCATGTCGCTGCGGCTGGCCCTGGTCCCCTACCTGATCCTCTTTGTTGTCGTGGCCGCCGCCGAGCTGTGGCCGTGGCTCCACCAGGTGCTGAGCCAGGTCCAGATCCGGGTCCACCTGCCGGAGGTCAGCACCGCCTACGGCTGGACGACGCCGGCCGGCGTGGGCCGGACGATCAGCGTTTTTGGTCACGCCGGGGCGCTGTTGGCCTACGTCTCGCTAATATCGTTCCTCCTCTTCCGCCGGACCGGCCACTATACCCCTGGGGTAGCTCGCCGTATCGTGCGCCAGACCGTGCGCAGTGCCGTGCCCTCGTCGATCGGCATCGCCACCATGGTCGGCTTTGCCGTGGCCATGGACTATAGCGGCATGACCTACGTTTTGGCCGATGGGCTGGGCCGGGTGGCCGGCTCTGCCTACCCGGTGGTAGCGCCCTTCATCGGGCTCCTGGGCGCCTTTATGACCGGCAGTAACACCAACTCGAACGTGGTCTTTGCCCCGCTCCAGCAGCAGGCGGCCGCCGTGCTGGGCATCAACGCCCTGATCGTCCTGGGCGCGCAGACCACCGGCGGCGCGCTGGGCTCGATGATCGCCCCGGCCAAGGTGATCCTGGGCTGCAGCACCGCCGGCCTGCCCGGACAGGAGGGCCAGGTGCTCAAGAAAACCCTGCCTCCGGCCCTGGTCATTTCCGGCCTGGTCGGCATACTGGCCCTGGTAGCGGTGTTGTTAGGCGGCTAAATGTTCTCAACTCTGAAGGCATGGTCGCCCAACTCGCGCCTGGCATGGCTGATCGTCCTGTTCGCCGTCCAGTTGCTGTACGTCCCCATCAACCGCACCGTCCGGGGCGGCGTTATTCTGTCTTTGCCGTGGGATTCGCATGTCCCCTTCTGGCCGATCTGGGCTGTGCCCTACCTGTTGAGCATCCTGTGGTGGATGGCGGCGTTCATCTGGGCGGCGTGGAAGATGGATGATATCCGCTACCGGGCCTTTGTCGCCGCTGCGCTGGCCGTCATGCTGACCGCCTATGCGGCCTATATCCTCTACCCCACCTACGTGGAGCGGCCCCCTTTGGAGGGGCATGGCTGGCAGACCGAGCTGGTCCGCTCGATATACAATAACGACCGCCTGAACAACGCTTTTCCCAGCGGCCACACCTATACCACCATGCTGATCGCCCTGTTCTGGTGGGATTGGCGCCCCAAGTTGCGCTGGCTGTGGGCCGCCATCGCCGTCGTCGTCATCCTGTCTACCCTGTTCACCGGCCAGCACAACCTGCTGGATCCGATCGGGGGCATCATCTGGGCCTGCGCCGGTTATTGCTTCGGCTGGTGGTGGGTCAAGTGGAGGCAAGCTCGGCGGAAGGAAGTATGACCGTGCGCCGGAACCTTTCCCTCTGGCT
Source organism: Anaerolineae bacterium (assembly GCA_034429215.1). Taxonomy (GTDB): domain Bacteria; phylum Chloroflexota; class Anaerolineae; order JAAYZQ01; family JAAYZQ01; genus JAFGOG01. The sequence continues at coordinate 59,564 of DAOUGI010000039.1, forward strand.
GTGGTCCGCTCTCTTGCTCAGCGTTTTCCCCGTGGCCGTGGCGCTGATCCAGATCTACTCCTGGCTGCCGGCCGACGGCGCCACCGGCAACCTGGACAGCTTTGCGGCAGAGGGCTTTAAAGTCCAGCGCTTGTTCGGGCAGCGAGAAGGTGGCCTGCAACAGGGCGATCTGATCGTCCGGGCCGGCGGCTATACCCCTGCCGAGTGGCTGGCCGGCGCGCCGCGCGGGCCAGAATGGACAAACGGCGGGATCGTGCCGTATGAGGTTCGCCGGGATGGCCAGATCGTAGAGCTGCAGATCCGGCTGGCCCCTACCCCTTTCCGCACCATCGTCGCCAGTTGGTCGCTGCAGCTCCTGATGTCTTTGGCTTGCCTCGCCATCGGCGCTTTTGTCTTTATCAAGCGGCCGCGCGAGCTGGCTGCCCGCGTGTTGATGCTCTTTTGCGTAGCGCTGACCCTCCAGTACTGGGGCGATGCCTACAACTTTCAGCTCCCCACGCTGCCCTGGCGCTTGCCATTTTGGTTTCATCTCGCCTACGAGCACGTGACCTACGGTGTGAGTGTCGCCGGCATCTGCTACTTTGCCCTGGTCTTTCCACTGCCTCACCCACTGATCAAAAGGTTCTCCCACCTGTTGCCGGCCTTTCTGCTTTTCGGCCCCCTGGTGACCATTGCCCTGGGGATGGCCCTGGCTCCGGATCCAATCTGGGCGCTGAGGAACGGCAACATCCTCTCCTGGGCTGTGGCGTTGATGCAGATTACAACGGCCATCCTGGCCGGCCTCCGTTCGATCCGCACGGCCCGCGATCCGGTGCCGCGGGCCCAGGTGCGCTGGATACTGTTGTGGACCGCGGTAGGGTGTGGGGTGTTGATGCCAGGCTATGTCCTGCCCTTGCTGGTAACGGGTCGTTCCTTGCTCTCCCACTCCTTCACCATGGTTTTTATCGGACTCATCCCCTTCACCTTTGCCCTGGCCGTCTTGCGTTTCCGCCTGTTCGAGATCGAAGTCCTCATCAACCGCACCCTGGTCTACGGCACGCTGACAGTGCTTTTGGTCGGCCTCTACCTGCTCCTGGTCCGCCTGTTCACTCTGCTCATCCCGATCCTGTTGCGCCGCCAGGATGACACGGCGGTAGTCTTTATTGCCACCCTGGGCATGGTTCTCGCCTTTGCCCCATTGCGGCGGCGGGTCCAGATCGCCATCGACCGCGCCTTCTACCGCACCAAGCTCGACTACCGGCGCTTGTTGCCGGAGATGAGCGACCGGCTGGCGACCAGCATCGTCCCTGACGACCTGGCGGCCATGCTGACGCGCGAGCTGCCGCAGCGGCTGCAGATCGCCTGGGCCACCTTGGCCGTGTTGGACTCCGACGGGGAGCAGTTCGTCCGGACCGGCCCAGGCATTGTGCCTGAGCATCCTCCGCTGCCGGCCAACCATCCGGTGGTCGCTTACCTGTGCCGGGCGGGCCAGCCTGTCTTGCGCCTCCAGCCCCCATCCGATCTGCCGGTCGAGGTCCGAGACTTTTTCGATCGCCACGGGATCGAGCTGGGCATCCCCCTGATCGTCGGCGAGAAACCGGTGGGCATGTACAACCTGGGGCCAAAACTGTCGGGCAGCGCCTACACCAGCGACGAGGTCCATCTCCTGCGCCTCATAGGCCGCCAGGCGGCCGTCGCCGTGGAGAACAGCCGTCTTTTCCATGCCGAGCAGGAGCAGCGCGACCTGGCTCAAGCTCTCCAGGAAGCAGCCGACGTCGTGAGCAGCACCCTGAACCTCGACCAGGTATTGGACCGCATCCTGGCGCAGGTAGAGCGAGTCGTTGCCGGGGATGCCTTTAACGTCATGCTGATTGAGGACGGCGTAGCCTCCGCGGTCCGCTGGCATGGACACGAGCGGCTGGGAGTTGCCCACCTGATCGACCACCTGAGCATGCCCGTTTCCGAATACCAAACCCTTGCCCAGATGGCCCGTACCGGCGAGCCGTTGGTCGTCCCCGACACTACCCTCTATCCCCAATGGAATCCACGGCCGGGCTGGGAGAAACTGCGTTCCTACGTATCGGCGCCGATCCAGGTAGCGGGAGAGACGGTGGGCTTCCTGAATGTGGATGGCAGCCGGCCCGGCCAGTTCAGCATGGCCGATGCCCGGCGGCTGGAGGCTTTTGCCCATCATGCAGCCACAGCCCTGGAGAATGCTCGTTTGTACGAGCGGGCGCAGCGGGAAATCTCCGAGCGCAAGCGGGCCGAGGAACAGCTCAAAACCTCGCTGGCCGAAAAAGAGGTCTTGCTGAAAGAGGTCCACCACCGCGTCAAGAACAATCTCCAGGTCATTTCAAGCCTGCTTCACCTCCAGTCCAAACAGATCAAGGATCCTGAGACGCTTAGCATATTCCTGGAAAGCCAGCACCGGGTCCGATCCATGGCCCTCGTCCACGAAAGGCTCTATCAAAGTGAAGACCTGTCCGGAGTCGATGCCGCCGAGTACTTTCGGGATCTCGTCAGTTATCTGCATCGTTCTTATGGCGCCACGTCGGGCCAGGTGAGCCTGAACGTGGATGTCGCTCCGGTATCCTTGGGCATCGACGTCGCCATTCCGTGTGGGTTGATCATCAGCGAGCTGATTTCCAATGCACTGAAACACGCCTTCCCCGACGGCCGGCAGGGTCAAATCCTGGTCTATCTCCGCATGGGGCAGGATGGCCGGTGCACCTTGGTGGTCAGCGATGACGGCATCGGCTTGCCGGAGGACCTGGACCTGGAGCGGACTGAATCATTGGGCCTGCACCTGGTGAACCGGTTGGTGGCTCAGCTCGAAGGTTCCATCGACCTGTATAGGAAAGGTGGCACGACCCACAGAATTACATTCCCCTGCGCGTTTGGCAAAGGAGGTTAGTCACGATGGCGAGAGCGCAGATCCTGGTTGTGGAAGATGACAGCATCATTGTCATGGAGCTCGAGGATAGGCTATATAGCCTGGGATACGCTGTCTGCTCTGCCACGGCGTACGGCGAAGAGGCGATCGATAAAGCGGCCGAGCTAGGCCCAGACCTGGTGCTCATGGACATCCGTCTAAAGGGAGCCATGGATGGGATAGAGGCCGCCGCCGAGATCCGCGAGCGCTATGACATTCCCGTGGTCTACCTGACCGCCTACGCCGACAGCAACACCCTACAGCGCGCTCAAATCACCGAGCCTTATAGCTATCTCATCAAGCCCTTTGAGGAAAGGGAGCTGCACATTGCCATCGAGATGGCCCTCTACAAGCACCGGATGGAGAAGGAAAGGGCGAGGCTGGAGGAACGGCTCTTTCAGGCCCAGAAATTAGAGACCGCCCAGGCTTTGGTGGCCGGCATCGTCCACGAGTTCAACAACCTGATGACGACGATCATCGCTCACAGCTCATTCCTCCTGTCCTTGCTGGGTGAAGAGGATCCTCAGCGCCCCAGGATCGAGTTCATCAAACAGGCCGGCGAACGGGCCGCTACCCTGACGCAGCAGGTCCTGGCTTTCAGCCAACCGCAGGGACCTGAGCCCAAGCCGTTGGACATCAATGCTGTGCTCGGCAATATGCGTGAGGCGCTCCAGCGCGCCGTCGGCGAAGGCATCGTGCTGAGCGACCGCCTCGAGCCGGGCTCTCTGTATGTCAAAGCCAATCAGGGACAGCTCGAGCAGGTCATCATGAACCTGGTGATCAACGCCCAGGAGGCGATGCCTGAGGGCGGCAAGCTGGCCATCGAGACCGAAACCGTTACCCTGAACGACGACCAGATCCGGCACATTCCCGGAGCGTATGCCGGGACCTTTGCCTGTCTATCGATTGCCGATACAGGCGTCGGCATGGATGAGGAAACCGCCAGGCATGTTTTCGAGCCCTTTTTCAGCACCAAGCAAAAGGGGACCGGCCTGGGCCTGCCGATTGCCAATAGCATCGTCCGGCAGTACGCCGGCTGGATCGAGGTCCGCAGCAAGCCTTGGCAGGGCTCGACATTTAGGATCTGCCTGCCCGTCTTTGTCGGCGAGCTGGAAAGCGGGGCCCCGGAAAGCGCGCTGCCGCCCGAATCGCAGGGAATGGGCGAGCGGGTCCTGGTTGTAGAGGACAACGAAGGCGTCCGCGCCGCCGTCTCGGAGATGCTCGAGTCGGGTGGCTATGTCGTATTCGTGGCCGCCAATGCCCGGGAAGCGCTGGACCTCTTTGAAAAAGAAGAGGGCGAGTTCCACCTGATATTCAGCGACGTGGTCCTGCCCGATGAGGATGGCGTAAGGCTGGTCGACCAGTTGCTGACCCGCAAGCCGGGAGTCTCAGTCCTCATGAGCAGCGGGTACATGGATGAGCGGGCGCAATGGCCGCTCATCCGTGCCCGGGGATTCCATTTCCTGCAAAAGCCGTTCGGCTATGACGAGCTCATGCCTGTCGTCAGGGAAATACTTGGACGCAGACACAAACAATGAAATGCGCTTTTTGTGACGCCCGGCCCCAGTTTCGCGACCGGCACACCGGCCAGTACCTCTGCCTGGAACATGCCCGGCTGGATGTGGTAGCCGCCGGCGGTCGGTCCCCCGGGCCCTCGCTCACAGTTCGTCCCGCGACGGCGGCCGACTGCGACCGCGTCAAAGAGCTGGCCCTCTACTTCTGGGACGAGACCGAGGTGGATTGCTTTGGCCGGGAGTATGACGTCTTGGCCTGCCCGGCCTTTCTGGCCTGCGATGGTGGCGACATCGTGGGGATGGCCTCCTATGCCGTCGAGCCTGGCTGGGATGCGCTCGTGCTGGTCATGCTCAACGTGCTGCCCGCCTGCCAGGATCGGGATGGGGGCGGCGCTCTGATCGCGGCATTGGTTGAGGCGGCGGCCCGGCTGGAACGGGCGCGCATCCTGGTCGCCACCTCGAACGACGATCTCTTGGCGCTGGCATTCTACCAGCGGCACGGCTTCCACCTGGTCGAGCTGATCCCTGGCGTCATCGCTCGACATCACGGTGGCGAGCTGGTCGGCTTTTCCGGTATCCCCGTCCGCGACGAGATCCATCTGGAGAGACCGGTCCCTACTTCTTGAAAAGCTCCTGGATCTCCCTCGCGTGCGCCCGCTCGTGGTGGACAAAAACCGCTACGAGTTTGGGGACCGGGCCCTTTGGACCCCAGGAAAAGATCATCGGTTGCCCGAACTTGTCCGGCGGCATGTTGAGGATGATCTCTTTTAGCCGATCGCGGGTGGCCGCCAGTTCCTTTGCTACCTGTTCGTAGCTGAGCGCCTCACGGGTAGCCACCGATTCGGCGTTGTAAAAATCGATGCCGCGTGCGGCGGGTGTGAGTGGCTCGCCGCCGTCGATGTGGATCTGTAGCGAAGCGATCGTCGCCTCATCCCAACCGCTCAAGTGAGCCAGCAGTTCCTTCAGCTTCCATGTGGGATAGATCTCGGTTTTGGTGTCGATGCCCGCCAACACCGCGAGCAGCTCGGTGCGCGCCTCGTCGAGTTGCCGGATCAGATCCTTCTTGGCTTCCAGGGTCCTGTCTTCCACTCCACTACCCTCCACTCGGATTTGCTTCGCAGCCGCCCGCGTTGGCCTTGCAGGTTACCGCAGGCGTCACAGCCGCCTTATTACCACGATCGCCACATCGTCGAACATCGCCGCTGAACCGGTTGTGCCAGACTCTTGTTGCTCATAGCAGCCATTCTACCATGATCGGCCATTTCCGTCAATCACCGTAATTGACTCCTATTGCGTTCTGTGTTACCTTACGTCATCAGCTCGGATGGAGGGGGAAATCAGATGCAGAAAATCCTCGTCACAGGCGGCGCGGGCTTTATCGGATCCAACTTTGTCCGCTACCTCCTGGAAAAATACGCGGACTGCCACATCGTCGTCTATGACAAGCTGACCTACTGCGGCAACCTCGATAATCTGCAGGACGTGGCCGAGCGTTTTGCCGGCCGCTACACCTTTGTTCAGGGTGACATTGCCGACGCGGCGGCCGTGGCGGCCGCCATGCAGGCGCACAACATCGACGTCATCGTCAACTTTGCCGCCGAGACCCACGTCGACCGCTCGTTAATGGAGCCGGACGCATTCCTCAAGACCGACGTGTACGGCACCTACGTCCTGCTCGAAGCGGCCAGGCAGCGCGGCATCGAGCGCTACCACCAGGTATCCACCGACGAGGTCTATGGCGAGATCCCGCCCGGCCATCGCTCGCTCGAAACCGACCCGGCCCGGCCGCGCAGCCCATACTCGGCCAGCAAGACCGGCGGCGACCTGCTGTGCCTGGCCTATCACAACAGCTTTGGCCTGCCCGTGACCATCACCCGCGGCGCGAACAACATCGGCCCCTACCAGTATCCGGAAAAGGTCGTGCCGCTGTTCGTCACCAACGCTATAGACGACCAACCCCTGCCCCTCTATGGCGACGGCCGCCAGATGCGCGACTACCAGTACGTCATCGACCACTGCGAGGCGATCGACCTGGTCATGCGCCACGGCCATCCCGGCGAGGTCTACAACGTCGGCACCGGCCACGAGACAGAGAACATCGTAATGGCCCACGCCGTCCTGGATCTGCTGGACAAGCCCTACAGCCTCATCCGCCCTGTCGCCGACCGGCCTGGCCACGACCGCCGTTACGCCCTGAACGTGGACAAGATCCGCGCCTTGGGCTGGCAGAGCAGTCACAATTTTCCGCAGGCCATTGAAAAGACGGTGCGCTGGTACGTGGACAACGAGTGGTGGTGGCGCAAGCTCAAGAGCGGCGCCTATCTGGAGTATTACCGGCAGTGGTACGGCCAGCGCCTGGCCGAGGCCGGCCGCTCTTAGGGGTTGACGGGGACGATAAACAGAGGCTGGTAAGCCTCGTTCGTGCTCAGGTTGGTTCCGTTCCAACCACCGACGGCATACACATAGGGGGTGGACAGCGCCAATCCAAGCCCGCGCCATTGCCCGGCTATCGGCGTCTCGATGCGGCTCCAGGTATCGGTTCGGGGGTCGTAGCGCTCGTTGAACGCCAGGTAGCCGGTCATCGGTCCGCCGATCGCGTACAGGTATTCGCGGACGACGATCACCGCCAGGTCTCCCCGCTGCTGGGCCATCGGCGCCCGGTGGGCCACGGTTCCCGTAGCAGGATCGTACGTGTCACACGTGTTCAACTCCGTGGCGCCGTCAAACCCGCCCACCAGGTAGATGAGATCGCCCAACGCAGCGGCACCCATAAGGCTCCGCGGCCGGTCGATGGGCGGCAGTGTCTCCCAGCGGTTGGCCCCGGGGTCATAGCGATAGACCGACGCCACATATTCGCTCCCATTCCACCCGCCAAACAGGTACAGCTTGCCTTCCAGGACCGCCACGCCATAAGAGGCCACCCCTTCAGGCAGCGGCGACCGTTCCGCCCAGGTATCCTCTGCCGGATCGTACACCTCCAGCACCCGTTCAACCTGGCTGTCTGTTCCAACGCCGCCGGCCACATAGATCCGGTCCTCGATGACGCCTGCCGACACAAAACCCACCGGCGTTGGCTTGGAGCGGCGCGATGCCCACGTGTCGGTCTTGGGGTCATAGACCTCCACCTTGCTCGAAACCCCCTCGTCGCCCACCCCGCCGATGGCATAGATCCGGTCGCCCCAGGCGGTTACCGCCAGGTGGGCCCGCGAGGTCGGCATCTGGGCGCGTGCGTGCCAGCGGGTGGTGTAGGGCCGCGAGGGGTTGATGGCAAACGGCTCCTCTGGATCGAGATTGCCCAGCGCTCCGTTCGATTTCACCGAGACAACCGACGGGAAAAGCAGAATGGCCAGCGCCACTGCCAGCGCCACAGCCAGGCTGGCCCGCTTGGCGGTCGAGAGCCGCGGCCATCGTTCCAGGACCGGCAGCGCAGGTAGCACAACGGCTGCCGGTGTTTCCTTCTCGACCCTTGCCGGTGCCTCCTGCCCCGGCACCTGCACCCAGCCCTGGCGCACAGCGACCATCGTCGCCTCGGTGCGCGACATCACGTCGAGCTTGTCAAAGATATTCCGCAGGTGAACCTTGACTGTATTGATGCTGATAACCAGCTCGCGCGCGATCTCCTGGTTGCTTGCTCCCGTAGCAACCAGCCGCAAGATCTCCATCTCGCGCTCGCTCAGCGCCGTCTGCTCACTCAACAATCGACCACTCCAATCGGTCCACCAGCTTGGGGGTTATTATCGCACACAAAACCCATTCGATCAAATCCCGTAATCCGAAATCTAAAATCGAGAATTAATAGTGTGTCGTCATATCGATCAGCCCCTTCTCCCGCGCCTGGTGCTCGGACCAGCGGAAGAAATAGATAGAGCCAATCGCCATGACCAGCGTCGAGCCCAGCAGGATGAGCAGCAGTTGCCCGTCGCTGAAACGTGCCAGGCTTGGGCTGATCCCCTTGCTCACCTCCGAGCCGAGCAGCGACCGGCGCAGCGACTCTAGCCAGTAGGTCAGCGGCAAAACCATGCCGACAGGTCGCAGCCAGCCCGGCAGGCTGTCCAGCGGAAATATGGCCCCGCACACCAGGTAAAGCGCCCCGGCCACCGATTCGCCGACGCTCCAGTAGTGACGGGCCATCTGCAGCGTAGCCGCACCCAGCAGCAGCCCCATGACCGCCATGCTGGCCATGCCGATGACCATCGAGGCCGCAAAGTAGAGCCAGTTCACATCGGCCAGCCGGATCGACAGCTTCAGGGCCAGCAGCCCAAAGGCCATGGTGACCACCACCGACAGCGTGCCGGTCAGAAACCGGGCCATCCCCCGCCCAAGGAGGTAGAAATAGATCCGGATCGGCGAGATATAGATATACTTGAGCGTCTGGTAATGCTCCCGGTCGTCGATGATCGCCCAACTGACCCCCACCAGAATGCTGCCGACATAGATGTAGGCCGTATTGCCCAGGTACATGTAGGCGAAATAGGCGCTGCTGGTGTCGGTGCGGGCGATGACCCAGTACATCACCACCAGGATCATCACCGAGGTCACCGGCTTGACGATCGAATAGATCAGGAACAGAAAGGGATCCGCCCAGTTAGACTCGATCTGCCAGCCGAGCCAGGTGGCCACGCGGAAACTGCGGGCAGCCTCGCTCACCTAGCGCCTCCTCTCGGTCAGCCGGCCCTCGCGCATCGCCAGCCGCTCCATGTACGCCAGGGCGAACTTACTCGCGCCGATGAACAGAACGGCCAGCACCACCAGCGCCGCAATCTCCACGTCCACGCCCAAAAAACCAAAAGTCGGGTTGTCCGGAAACAAAAGCTGGCGCATCGCATCCAGCCCGAGAGTCAGCGGGACGATTGAAGCCGCCGCCGCTACCCACAGCGGCAGCTGGCTGACCGGAAAGTAAAACCCGGAGAACAGGTAAATCGGCTCCTGGAGAAGGTTGGAAAGGTGCCAGGCCTCCCGGCCAAAGAGCAAAAACAGCGAAGCGAACAGCATCCCCATCCCATACAGCGCGGCCATCGTAAGGGCGAACGCCACCATGAGCAGCGCCCAGTGAGCCAGCGAAAAGTCGACGCCGAACAGCAGCCATCCGCCGAGAATGATGATCGCTGCCCGTGTCGTGGTCATGATCAGCCCTCCGGCCGCCATCCCCAGCAGAATAGCCATCATCGACCCTGGTGCCGCGATATACAGCGACAGGTTGCCCGCGTCCTTGTCCCAATACAACTGCGAGCTCATTGACCACAGCACGTTCAGCCAATACGCCGTCATCGCCCCGCCGACTACCACCAGCCCGATATACTCCTCGGGGGCGTTGATCGCCCGGTAGAAAAAGACATAGGCTGCCGTCGACAGCAGCGGCATCACCGTCTCAAAAAAGAGCCAGCTCCGCTCGCGGGTAGCCCCGATCACCCGCGGATAAGCGCGGGCGACCATCGTTCGCAGGAACAGCTCGGCGCCTTTAGCCATCATCGATCCCTTGCCCAGGCCGCGCACGACAAACAATGGGCGGCGTTGGACGCCGCCCATTCTAGCATGTTGTCAACCGCAGGGCAAGAACGCACCGGGCAGAGGCGCCCGTCATTGGTACCGGTTGTCGTCCACCAACAGCTCGTCGCCGCCGACGACGTGGAACTGGCGGCCGACCAGGGGCGCGTTGTTTGGCGCCGACCAGTAGCCGCCGGTCATCGCGGGCATCTGGGGCTGCTGGGCCCCGCCCTGGATCACCACCACCGGCGGATAGCCGGCCGGCG
>DAOUGI010000040.1:0-78834 GCA_034429215.1 Anaerolineae bacterium
CGATCAGAATGGATAACCCTTTTGGGTTATCGGGGCTGAGGCTGGGCGAATCCTTCATGGATGGCATTTTTCGGCCAGGACAGGGCGTCAAGGTGTACCCCCATCGCCTCAGGCACACGTGCGCGACGCAGCTCTTGAACGCCGGCTGCCGGGTGACCTCGATCCAGAAGTTCTTGGGCCACAAGCGCCTCAACTCGACGATGATCTATGCCCGCGTCCACGACCGGACGGTGGCCGAGGATTACTACTCGGCCATGGCGCGGGTCGAACAGCGGCTCGATATCGCCCCTCCAGTAACAGCAGAGGAGGACAAAGGTGGCGAGCCTCTGAATGACGGCGAGCGGGAGCAGATCCTGGACCTGGCAGGGCAGTTGGCCGAACCGGAGCTGAGCCTGGACGTGCGGTTGAGCCTGGTGGAGTGCCTGCGCCAGTTGATGAACCGCCGACTGCCGGATGCGGAACCACCCGTCACAAATGAAAACGGAAGACGGCCGCGGGCACCCCCGATTCCCAGTGCAGGAATTGTCTCCCGCCTTCTCTTGGGCAGACCGAATATAGCAGCACCTTCAATTTGTGGCAAGATCTTGAGCACCACCTCGCCGCCGAAGGCCAGCTGGTCCGCGACACGGCAGGAATGGACGTGCGGCGGAAATCAGGGCCACCCAGCATTCTCATTTGCTGTCCGAATGCAACCCATTTGGTCAGGGCCTCAGATTCCCGCTTTCCGCATCCCTGCATACCATCAAGTGGACGTCCGAGTTCCTGACGGGAAGACCGGTAGCATCGGTATATGTGAACGTCAAGACCAGCAGCCAGTACCTTTGTCGATTTACAAGTACTAGTCGATCAAAGTCCTGATACGCATAACCTGCGCTTGCAACGCGAGACTTGCGACTGGAATGTTGCGTTAGCTCCCAGCCCGTTCGCGGCAACTCAGTGGCGTAGAAGCTTCCAAGGTCGGATTGCTCACCGCTTACTTGGTAGGCCCTTGAACCGCAGGGCTCGTCGGGTGTCAGGTTTGACCAATCAGTGTCTGGCAAAAAGCCAGGAGGGGTCGGGATAGAATGCAGTATGTGATCGTAGATCGGAACGTATATCGACCAGGCGATGCCGTGAGTCAGGTAACCAGCCACCAAGATCATCACACAGGCCCCCACAATAATCAACAGGCCTATGATCGCCGCCACCCGACGCAGGTCTCTGTTGACCGGCCTGCAAGGCCCTGCCTGGCCAATCTGCTCGGAGTCGACTGGCTTCTCCACGTCCGCATGCGACTGGGTGAACTTAGCGCCAGCCATTGGGCTCACTCCACGCATTCCAATCATTGGCCACACTTAGAGCCGCGAACACTTGTCTGGCTATCCGTCCATGCGGACCGTGGCCGGACAGACCATGGTTGAAATTGATTGCACCTGGCACGGCCACATTACACCAGACGTCACCTTCTTCTGCACACAGATTCGCAGCATTAACTCCAATCGAGGGCACTTGATAATCGCCCAGTACCGCCAGTCCTTTGTGCAGAAACAGATTAGCCCAGGCGCTCCGGTTACTGTCTGCTGGAGCGACGAATACAGCGTGCTCGAGCTTGGTCAGGTTCGCACCTTCGCTCAGCTTCTGCAGATAGCGCATTACCAAGTTCCCGCCCTTGCTCCAACCCAGCAGGGTGATGTCCCGGTGTCCTGCCATCTCATTGCTGAGCTGTTCCAACATCTTTTCGTTCGGCGCAGATCCGGCTTGCTCTGTTGCACCAGAAACAGTATTCTCACCCCAAGTGAAAATGTGGATGCCTTGTTGAGCCAACACTGTGTTTCCTGCCGCCAGACCTCCCTGTGTCAGCGCAGCGGCCCATTCGCTGTACAGTGTCTTCCACTCCTCCGAGGATAGGTTCCACCCCTTATACGCCAAGATCCACTCCATCCAGTACTTCATCATAGCGTCTGGGCTGACGTCACCTCCCGCACCCCCTACAATCACCAGGTCGTGGCCTGTAGGATCTGTAGCTACAAGGGGCCGGTTGTTAACATACGAGTACCTGTTGAAACTTTGCGGATTGGCAGGATCTGGTATAATAGTATCTGGACTGACGAACCGGTTAATATAAGGGTCGTACCACCGTGCCCCCATGTGGTACAGCCCCAAGGCCGCCGACTGCTGCTGGCCGGTGAACCGATAGTTGGTCGGCGTGCCGGTGGGTGGGCCGCTGTAGCGCGTCTCGCCGTAGGTGACCCCCCGTTTGGTCTTGGGCACCCCTTCGTACAGGCCGAAGAGCAGGCTGCCCGGCTCCAGACCGGTTCGTGCTTGCTGCTCGGGCGAAGGCCGGTCGGCGACGACGATGGCCACGTTGTCGAGCCATGTCTGGACCTCGTCGGGCAGGCTGTCGATCGCCTCGTCTACCAGGGTTTCAAAGGCTTCGCGGCTCAGAAGGATCACAGCCTCTACTCCGTGTCGATCTCTGCCCGGATAGGTGAATGTATGCGGCTATGGTACGGTCGCAATATTAAAGCTGAGGTCTGTAGTTCGCCCGCCCTTGACCTCAATTTGGCGGCTGTCCGATACATGGTGGTCGATCACTACCTCGATCATGTACTCGCCCTTGAACAGGGAGAAAGAAAAGGCGCCGGCTACGTCGGTCGTCGTCCTTTGTACTATCGCGCCTCTCTTAAAGACGTCTAGCCCTTGGATGTCTTCGAACTTTTCCAGGGCAAAGACGATGATCTCGGCCTCGGCGACCCCCGCGCCGACATTAGATGGATCATCCAGCAGCTTGCTAGAGTCCTGGGCCTGGGTGACGGTGCCCTGCACTGTTCCATACTCTTCGCCACAGCCGCTTAAGGTCAGCATGGCGAGAGCCATGGTTGTCAACAGGATAAAAGCCGGTAAGAGCCTTTTCATAGCTGTTCCTCTAGTTCGGTTATTTCCCGGCCACCAGCCGGACAAATGCCACTTGACCGGCCACTACGGTCACGGGCTGGGTGTACGACTTGTCACCTACCTTGGCCTTGACTATATAGTCGCCTGCCGGTACGTAAGGGAGGGCAAAGTTCTCGCCCAGTGCGTCGTCGCCGTTGATGTCGCCCTCATCGTAGGTCTGGGTCTGGCGCCACCACTTGCTTGGTTCTGCGGCGTGGAAAAAGGTGACAGGGGTTTCGAGGATCGGCTTGCCGTTGGCATCCACGAGCAGGCCGGCAATTGCGCCCTGGCCGGGATCGGGACGCAGCCACAGGGCCGGATTGCGGGTGCTCTGGTAGGTGTTGGCATCGAGCCGTACCTCGAGGTGCAGGTGGTTGCCGATCGCAACCCCGGTCATGCCCACCAAACCAAGCACGTCGCCGGCGTCGAGATGCTGTCCAACCTGGACATTCACCTGCGACATGTGGCCGTACAGCAGGTACACCGGCCGTCCCTGGAACTGCCGGTCAAGCTCCTGGATCACCAGGTTTCCATAGAAATCTGGCTCCAGGCCATACACTGTCGCCTTGTCGTCTCCGGCGACAATAACGGTGCCGTCTGCCGCGGCTAACACCGGCGTGCCGGCCGGATTCATATAATCGCCTCCATGGTGGAGGTGGTATTTGCCGCCGTTGGTAGCGCCATAGGGAAAGTAGGACTGGGGTTGGCGGTCGCCGGTCGCGTCCGGCCCGATAGGCTTCTGCAGCCACAGGTGGGCCGAGGCCGGTTCTGGCGTTGGAGTAACCGGAGTGGGCGTCACCGTGGGCGTCAGGGTCAGGGTCGGGGTCGGGGTCCGGGTCGGTGTCTGGGTCGGAGTTGGGGTGGAGGTGGGCGTTGCGGTTGGGGTCGGGGTAGGCGTGTGGGTGGGCGTGGGCGTGAACGTTGGCGTGCCCAACATCCGGTGGTTGGCTGTGGCCGTCGTCCCACCAATGGTCAGGACGGCTACCAGCCCAATGACCAACAGCAAGGTCACCCCGTTGGCCAGGCGGCTAGTTGATGCTCCGTTCGACATTCCAGGTACCGTGCTCTACGAAGCCCTACGGGCCCCACGAGATCCGTTCGCGCGTCCAGTCGTACTCGCCGCTGCCATAACCGCCGCCCAGATCGAAAAGCTTGCGCTGATTGCTGCCGTCGGCATTCATGACCCAGATGGCCCAGGCGCCGCTCCGATCCGAGACGAACGCGATCGATTTGCCGTCGGGTGACCAGGTGGGCAGGCCGTCGCGGACTGTGTTGTTGGTCAGTCGCTTTAGCCCACTGCCGTCTATGCCTACGACGTAAACCTCCCAGTTGCCATCTCGGTCAGACATGAACGCGATCCGGTTTCCGGAGCCTGACGGTGCGGTGTCGTTTGGGCTGCTGGTGATGCGGTGGTACTCACCCCCGCCGGCTGCTACCCAAAACAGGCCGCAGGTGCCGTTCGTAACCAGAAAATCGCAGCCGTGGTAGACGATCCGTCCATCGGCCATCCAAAATGGATATTCCCCTCGGATCTCAGTGTTGCCGGTGGAGATCCAGTGCCAGGTCTTGCTTTGCATGTCATTGACCGCACCCAGACGACTGGCCCCATCTCCCCATGACAGGGAGGAAAAAGCCACCAACGTTCCGTCTGCCTGCCAGGTGGGAAAACTATCTTCGTTGTGGTCGCTGACCTCTGTCAGGCTGCCCCCGCTCGTATTCATGCTGACCAGGTTCACCAGGCCAGACGGTCCATCGCCGTTGGCGGTCACCATGGTGCCGTTAGGCGATAACTGCGGCTGGCGGTATCCTGTTCCAAGCTTGTTGCGCCCGCTGCCGTCAATGTGGCTGATGTAAAGATCGTACACGCCGACGCCGACGTATGGATTCCACAGGGTAAAGACGATTTTGCCCTTCAAGGATGCCGGTGGGGAAGTGGGTGCGGTAGTCGGTTTGGGTGTGCTCGTAGGACCGGCTGTGCCGGTTGGCTTGGCTGTGCCGGTGGACTTGGCCGTGGCGGTGGGCGTGGACGTGGACGTGCGGCTGGTCGACGTTGCGGCCGGCCGTGTGGCCGTGGCCGTCGGTTTGGGTATCGCGGGCGTTGCCCCCGGCACAGGGATGATGAGCACCTGACCGGCGTGGATAGGGCTCGTGGTTGAGATGCCGTTGGCCTGGGCTAGGGCAGACACGCTAATGCCAAAGCGGGTAGCGATGCCCCACAGCGTGTCGCCCGCTTTGACGGTGTAGGTCACTGTGCCCGGTATGGCCGTGGCCGTGGCGGTCCTGGTCGGTGAAGGGGTGACAGACGGCGTGGCCGGGGTAGCTGTTGGCTGGGTCGGTGTGGCAACGGGTGTGTCTGTAGGGATAGGCGTTTCAGTCGGGATGGGGGTCTCGGTTGGGATAGGGGTCTCGGTCGGGATTGGGGTTCGGCTGGGTGTCGGCGTAAAAGTCGGCGTATAGGTGGCGGTGGCCGGCCGTGGGGTGAAGGTTTGCACCGTGTCGATTTGGGCCATCACCGTTGGCGTGGGAACCACCTCACCTCTGTCGCGCAAGAGCAAGACCCAAAGGGCCGCTCCGCTGCCAACCAGGCAGCCGGCGACGATCAAAGTTGCAGCGGTCAAGACCAAGAATCTGGAAGCCAAGAACTTGGAAATCAAGAGCCTGGGCCCGCGAAGCTCGATCGGCTGGGGCTCGGGAGCCTCTTCCTCCCATTCGGAGATCGAGGACTCGTCGATTGCGTCGGATTCCTGCCAGGCCGAGAACGGCGCCTCGATCTCCTCTGCCGGTTGGAGGTCTGGGGGTGGTTGGGACGGCGACCATCGCTGGCCGTCGAACACGCACCACTGGCCTGTTTCACCATCCAGCATCCAACGCCGGCCGTACTGATCGATCGTCCGCAGCCCGGCCGCATGGCTCAAAAAATCATCTTCTGACAGTTCGCCGCAATCCAGCTTAGCCTTCAGCTCGCGGTACTGTTCTTCTGCCTCTGCAAATCGCATTGTCGTACCTCAAAGGGTTGCCACGGGCGGGCACCGCCGCATTATAGCACAACTCGAGTGGTTGTCCAAGACAGCTCTTCCCGACTCGTCCGTGGTCAGTGTCCCGGCTGCTCCCACGTGGTCTCGATCACAGCAAAGTAGGACTTGAGGGCTGTTCTCATCTCGGCATGGGGTACCAGCGAGGTGAGCAGGCGCCAATCGGCGCCATCCAGCTTGATCTTGGGAGGGCGGTCGCGGCGCAGCAGATCGATAGCCCTCTGCAGCATTGCCTTGGCCGTCTCTGCTTCACCGCTCATGGCCCAGGCCATGCCCCCCAAGATCAGCACTTGCGGCGACCCATAGCCAGACAACAGATCGTCCAGCCGGTCTAGCACAGGTTTGGGGTCGCCCACGCGCAGCACCGCTTCCATCCAGGCGTCCTGACCGCGATCAAAGCTGAGCGGGTCGAGGGCCGCGACGGCGCGCCATTCCTGCATAGCATCTACAGGCTTGCCGGTCATAAAGTTGAGCAAACCGCGCTGCATGCCGGCGTGCAGGCTGTTGCTGTCTCGATCGACGTAGGTGCGAGCCATGCCGTATAGCCCGGCCTCGGTCAGTGCCTTGTAGAGATCGGGAATCGTCTCAGCCACATCGTCTGGTTTGAGGGCGGCGGCCTGTTCCCATGCCTGTACGGCATCATCCCAACGTGCCATCTCTTTGAACAGCAGGAAACGCCGGTAGTAGATGCTGGCCAGAGTTTCTGTCTTTTGCTCTTCATCTTGAGACTGGCCGGCGGCCGTCAGAGCCCCGTCGAAAGCGGTCAGGCTTTCGGCAAGACGCCCTTCGAGTCGAGCCTCTTCTCCCAGGCCAAGCCAGTTCCACGGGTCGTCGGGCACCTCCTCGGCCAGAGCGCGCAGGTCGGCCAATCCCGATTCGGTTTCCCCTTTTTGGATGCGCAGGCTGGCCAGCCGGCGGCGCCAGAGAGCGGCACGCTTCGGGTCGGTGTCCAGATCCAACAATGCTTTCTGGCAATCCACTGCCTCTGCAAAGCGTCGTTCCCAACTGAGCAGGTCTATTAGCTCAACGAGGGCCTGCTTGCGCAGGTCCTTCAGCTCGGGGCGGCGGCTCTGAATCTTGTCGCTCAGGCTGCTCAGCTTCTGGATCAGGCGCTGGTAGGCAGCGATTGCGTCAGGTATGAGATCGACCTGTGCCAGACTGCGTGCTTGGATAAAGAGGCCCTCGTAGCTCCCCGGCAACGGCAAGTGCTCTGGGGGCGTCGGCGATGGTTGAGACATGGCTGCATCCTTCCAGTCGGCGTTATTGCTCGGCGTCAGCGATGGTTCTTTTTTTGCCCTTGCGAACGTGGCGATAGACATAATAGACCAGGGCGGCGACGATGACGATGGCGATGGGAATGTCGAAGGGGCGCATGATCGCTCGCAGCTCTTCCCAGTGCTGGCCAAAGAGGTAGCCACCCCAGGCCAGCAGCCCGCACCAGATGAACGACCCGATAAAGCTGAACATAGTAAACCGGACAAAGTTCATGCGCACGACGCCTGCCGGGAAGGAGATAAAGGTGCGCACGATAGGCAGCAGGCGGGAAATAAAGGCTGCCCAGTCACCCCAGCGGGCGAACCAGCGGTCGGCCTTTTCCAGGTCCTCTTCACTGACCAGGATATATTTGCCATAGCGCTTGACCAGAGGACGCCCGCCCCACGCGCCAAGGGCATAGGAGACCACCGAGCCGATCGTGCAGCCGATGGCTCCGAACAGCCCGCCCTGCCACAGAGCCTGCCACGCCGGCACCTGCGGCACTTCCGTGATGCCGCGGACCAGCATCCAGCCAGCGAGGGGCATCGTCACTTCGCTGGGGATGGGGATGTTGGCGCTTTCGAGGGCCATGATGACCACGACGCCAGACCAGCCGATCGTTTGGAATAGGTTCATCAAGAAATCGACGAGCTGTTGTTCCAAGGCTTCCAAGATTCGCTTGCTCCTGGTAGAAATAGGCAGCCATTATAGCATCAGGAGGAAGGGTTGGCAAGTTGGTTGCTGTGACCGGCCAAGATCCCAAGATCAAGATCTATCACTCATGAAGCCTCGCGGTTTGACACGGCACCTCAAGTCGAATACAATATTGAGCTACAGGTTAGAACCTCAGTTTCAGACAAAGGAGTCGAAGGGAGAGATGGGTAAAACATTCGCTGAAAAGATCTTGGCCTTCAAGGCAGGGCTTGACGAGACCGTGGTCGGTCAGATCGTTACCGTCCGGCCCGACAAGCTCCTGACCCACGACAATACGTCGGCAATCGCCCAGACCTTTCGCAAGATCGGCGTGGCCCGCGTGGCGAATCCCGACATACATGTGATCGTCCTCGATCACGTCACCCCGGCTGCCACTGAGGAATATGCCCAGGGACACAAAGAGGTGCGTGAGTTTGTCCGCGAGCAGGGCATCAAGGCTTTTTACGACATCGGCGAAGGGATCTGCCACCAGGTGTTCCCCGAGAAGGGCCATGCCCTGCCTGGCTTGTTGATCGTTGGCAGCGACTCGCACACGCCCAGCTATGGGGCGCTCGGCGCATTCTCCGCCGGTATCGGCCGGACGGAAGCGGCGGCGGTGATGGCCACCGGTGAGATCTGGCTGCGGGTGCCTGATAGCATGCGGATCATTGTTGACAACAGGTTCCCGCCGCGGGTGTCGGCCAAGGACCTGGTGCTGCGCATCATCGGCGACATCGGCGCCGACGGCGCAGACTATCGTTCGGTCGAGTTTGCCGGGCAGGCCATTGAGACGATGGACGTCGGCGGCAGGCTGGTATTGTGCAACATGGCCGCTGAGATGGGCGCCAAGAATGCCTACGTCGCCCCCGACGCGATGACGCGGGCGTGGCTGGCCGGCCGGACCAATGTTGCCTATACCGAGATCCTGCCCGACCCAGACGCGCACTATGCCCAGGTGCTTCATTACGACGCGGCCACGTTGGTACCTCAGGTGGCCAAGCCGCATCGTGTGGACAATGTGGCGTCGGTGACCGAGGTGGTGGGCACACCCATCGACCAGGCGCTCATCGGCACCTGCACCAACGGCCGCCTGGAAGATCTGCAAGCGGCGGCCGAGATCTTGAGAGGCAAGCAGATTGCACCAGGAGTGCGGCTGCTGGTCCTGCCGGCGTCGCGCGAGATCTTGTTGGCGGCGATGGCCTCTGGCGTTATCGCCGACCTGGTAACCGCCGGTGCAACGTTGATCAACCCCGGCTGCGGTCCGTGCTTGGGCGCCCACGAGGGCTGCATGGCCCCTGGCGAGCGGACCATCTCCACGGCCAACCGCAACTTTAAGGGGAGAATGGGCAGCCGCGACGCCGAGATCTATCTCGCCAGCCCGGCTACAGTAGCAGCTTCGGCGCTGACCGGAGCCATAACCGACCCACGAGGAGTGTAGCGAATGGGCAAATGGACAAATCGACGGATGGGAAAGATCCTTTTTGTGGCCGTGTTCCTGGCCCTGTTGGCACTACTGGCTGCCTGCGGCGGCGAGACAACGCCGCAGGTGGTCTTTGTAACGGCCACGTCGGAGGCGCAACACCAGGTGTCCCTTGGAAACGCTACTCCCACATCGGCCGTCATCGTGGTGACGGCTACCCCCTCGCCGGAAGTGATAGTGATCACGGCTACCCCCTCACCCGAACCGGCGATTGTGGTAACTGCCACACCAACAGTACCATCGCTCAGCCCTGAAGAGATTGCGACGGCGCAGGTCCTCTTGACTGCGCAGGCTGCGAACCTGACGGCGACGGCAATGGCAACGCCGACCGATACGCCCGCCCCGCCAACAGATACATCCGTCCCGCCAACGGCCAAGCCCACAGCGGCGGCTACAAAAAAGCCGGCCCCGACGAAAACCCCCGCATCCCTGCCGCCGCCTGTGCTGCAGAGTCCGGCTGAGGACTTTAGTTGCTACAATGCCCAGGGCTGCAACTTTACCTGGTCTTGGGGCGGCAGTCTGGCAGCCAACCAGTACTTCCAGGTGCAGCTCGTGGGGCCCGGCAACGAACACCGAGGTATCCATCCTCCCACGAAGGGCTATTCGTTCCAGTCTAGCTGGTCAGTTTATCAGATCATCCGCGACTGGTGCGATCCCACCAAGATGTGCCACATGCAATGGACCGTCGTTATCATCGAATGGGACGGGGTAGATCCCGGCAAGATCGGACGGACCCTGGCCCAAGCCGCCCTGCGCTGGGTTTGGTTGTAAAATGAACGGTAAACACTTTGCGCTCTTTCGCTTTGCTGCCTGGTCGCTGTTGTTGGTCGTGCTGGTGTTGCTGGCCGCCTGTGGCGGCGAGACAACGCCGCAGGTCATCGTCGTCACGGCCACGCCGACCCCCGAGCAGATAGTAGTCGTAGTCACGGCTACCCCCACGCCGGTAGTTTTGATAGTCACCGCCACCCCTTCACCCGAACCGGCAATCGTGGTAACGGCCACACCGTCGCAGCCGTCGCTCAGCCCTGAGGAGATCGCCACCGCACAGGCCATCTTGACTGCACAGGCTGCGGATCTGACCGCCACAGCAATGGCCACCCCGACCGATGCGCCTGCTCTGCCAACGGATACGCCGGCCCCAACTGCGGGGCAGGCCACGGCGGCGCCAACAGCTACAAAAAAGCCGGAGACATCGCTCGCGTCCTATGGGCTTATCTACAGCAGCTTCTCTGGCGGCTCTGAGGGCGACGCGACCAAGTACACCGTCTGGGTGGTGCGCGGCGACGGCAGCGGCGCAACCAAGATCATAGATACGGCCACCATGCCGGCCTATTCGCCAAACGGCCAAAAGATCGCCTACTACAAGACCTTCGAGGGCATCGCCGTCTATGATCTTAACAAAAAGACGCTTACTCTGCCCGTGCCGAGAAACTATGCCGAGTTTGCGTCCTTTTCACCCGACGGCAAACAGCTTGTATTTCACGAATGGGTGGACCCTAGGAGGAGCACAGAGGTCAACTTGTACGTGGTCAATGTTGATGGCGGTGGTCTCTACAAAGTGACGCCAGGTGAGAGGCCTGTCTGGTCGCCCAAAGGTGATCTGATCGCATATGACTCCTGCCAGGGTAACAACTGCGGCATCTTTGTCGTCAAGCCCAACGGGCAGGGAGTGCGCCAGGTGACCAGCGACGCGGGTGGCAACGCCGCATGGTCGCCCGACGGGAAAAAGATCGCCTACTGCAGCTCTGCGGACGGCGACGCGGAGATCTGGATAGTTAACCTGGACGGCAGTGGGGTGAAGCAGCTCACCAAGAACACCGGCAACGACACCAACCCGGCGTTTTCGCCCGACGGCAACTATATCTTTTACCTGAGCGATCAGAATGGCAAGGCATGGGCTCTGCGTGTCATGCGGCCTGATGGTTCGGATATTCAGACGTTGCGCCAAGTCGGCACAGCGCCGCGCTGGCAGTTTGCCCGCATGTGGGCAGGTTGGTGGTAACACCTGGCAAACAGGGCGGGTATTCTTTACCCATCCCGGCACCATTCGAAGAGGAGTGTCTACCTTGGAAGCTAGAATCACTGGCCGCGTATGGAAATATGGGAACGACGTCAACACCGACGTCATCTTCGCCGGCAAGTATACCTACAAAAAACTGGATCGCAAAGAGATGGCCCAGTACGCCCTCGAGGACTTGGACCCCGAGTTTGTCAAAAACGTCCGGCCGGGCGACATCATCGTCGCCGGCAAGAATTGGGGTTGCGGCAGCTCGCGCGAGCAGGCGGTCATCTGCCTGAAGGAAGTGGGGGTCGGGGCCATCGTGGCCCGGTCCTTCGCCCGCATCTACTTCCGTAATTGCATCAACGAAGGCCTGCCGATCGCAACCTGCGATGCCGTAGACGGCGTGGAGAATGGGGACGAGGTCACAATCGATTTTGGCGCCGGCAAGGTTTTCACACCGCGCGGCGAATATGCCTTCCCGCCTCTGGACCCATCGGTGCTGGAGATCCTTCAATCTGGAGGCCTGGTACCGTACGTGAAGCGAAAGCTGGCAGTGACCGGCTAATACTGGTACAAATATCTAGGAGGATATATGGCACAATACAAAATCGCCTGGCTGCCAGGCGACGGCATCGGCCAGGACGTAATGGAGGCGGCCCGCATCGTGCTGGACCGCGTCGGTCTCAACGCCGAGTACATACCCGGCGACATCGGCTGGGAGTTCTGGTGCAGCGAGGGGGAAGCGCTTCCCGCCCGCACCATCGATCTGATGAAGGGCACCGACTGCGCTTTGTTTGGCGCCATCACGTCCAAGGGTAAGGACAAGGCCGACAAAGAGCTGGCGCCCGAGCTGCAGGGCAAGGGTTATAGCTATCGCAGCCCCATCGTCCGCATGCGGCAACTGCTCGACCTGTATATCTGCCTGCGGCCGTGCAAGGCGTATCCGGGCAACCCACTGAACTACAAAGATGGGATCGACCTGGTGGTATATCGCGAGAACACCGAGGGCATGTACATCGGCGTCGAGTACCCCAATGTGCCAGAAGAGTTCTATGCAGTCAAGGGCATGGACAAGGTCCCGCGCCATGCGGCCATCTCGCTGCGGGCGATCACGCCGGAGGGCTCGGAGCGGATCGTGCGGGCGGCCTTTGAGTTCGCCCGCCAGGATAAACGCAAGAAGGTGACGGCGGTGCACAAGGCCAACGTCCTGCGCCAGACCGACGGCGTGTTCGTGGAGGCGTACCGTAAGGTAGCAGCTGAGTACCCTGACATCGCCATGGAGGATGCGAACATCGACGCGATGGGTATGTGGCTGCTCAAGAACCCGCTCAACTATGGCGTGATTGTCACCACCAACCTGTTCGGCGACATCATCTCCGATCTGTGCGCTCAGATGGTGGGCGGGCTGGGCTTTGGCTGCAGCGGCAACATCGGCACCAACTATGCCGTATTCGAGCCGACCCACGGTTCGGCGCCCAAGTATGCCGGGCAATTCAAGGTCAACCCGATCGCCACCATCCTGGCAGCCAAGATGATGCTAGACTGGCTGGGCGAGAAGGACAAGGCTGTGCGGCTCGAGAGGGCTGTGGCGGCGGTCATTGCCGAGGGCAAGGTTCGCACCTACGACATGGGCGGCAGCCACGGCACTCTGGACGTGGCCAACGCCATCGCGGCCAAGCTTTAGCCGACAACGACAAACCATGCAGGGGCGCACAGCCCTCCAGGGAGAGGGCCAGTGTGCGCCCCTGCATTTCTGAGGGATAAAACCATGAGCGAAAATGCATTCGATCATCTCTCGCCAGTGTGGACCCACCTGACCAAAGAGGTCATCGAGCGTGGCGAGGGCGCCTACGTCTATACCACCAGCGGCCGGCGCCTGCTCGACTTGACCTGCGGCATCGCCGTGACCAACACCGGTCACTGCCACCCCAAGGTGGTCAAGGCTATCCAGGACCAAGCGGCCAAGCTGATCCACGCCCAGATCAACATCTATTACCACCAGCCGGCCCTGCGCTTGGTTGAGGCGCTGCGGCATGTGGTTCCGCCGACTCTGGATACCTTTTTCTTTAGCAACAGCGGTGCCGAGGCGGTCGAGGCCTCGGTCAAGCTGGCCCGCCACGCCACCGGCCGGCCGGGCGTGATCGTCTTTCAGGGCAGCTTCCACGGACGGACTGTCGGCACCATGTCGCTGACCACTTCCAAGACGGTCTACCGCCTCAGGTACCAGCCGCTCATGCCGGGCGTCACCGTAGCGCCATATCCCGAGCCTTACCGCCACGGCTGGGACCCGGAGATGGCCAGCCAGTGGTGCTTGAACGAGCTGCGCCACCTGCTCCACACCCATGCCGATCCCAGCGAGACGGCTGCTCTGCTGATCGAGCCGGTACAAGGCGAAGGGGGATACCTGGTGTCGCCGCCCTCCTTCCTGTCCGGCCTGCGCCAGATTGCCGACGAGCACGGTCTGTTGTTGATTCTGGACGAGGTGCAGTCCGGCTTTGGGCGCACCGGCAAGTTCTTTGCCCTGGAGCATTTCGGGGTGGTACCCGATATCCTGGTCATGGCCAAGGGTTTGGGCTCCGGCCTGCCGATCAGCGGCATCGCTGCCCGGCAGGAGCTGATGGACCGCTGGCAGCCGGGCACGCACGGCGGCACCTATGGCGGCAACGCTGTCGCCTGTGCGGCCGCGGTGGCCACGATCCAGGTTTTGCTGGAAGAGGGCCTGGTGGACAATGCCGCCCGCCAGGGCCAGCGTCTGATGGCGGGCCTGCGCGCGCTCCAGACCAAATATCCCGTCATCGGCGAGGTGCGCGGCCTGGGGCTGATGGTCGGCGTCGAATTCACCACCGAGAGCGGCGAGCCCGACCCGGCTACCGCCAAGGCCGTTCAGGCCCGCTGCCTGGCCAATGACCTAATCCTGCTCACTTGCGGCCCCTACGTCAACGTCATCCGCTGGATCCCGCCGCTGGTCATCACCGCCGGGCAGATCGACACTGCCTTGTCCATCTTTGAAAGGGCGCTGAGCGCTGATAGCTGAAAGCTGGCATTTGCTAAAGGGAGGCTATGATGGATTTCTCCTGGACCCAGGAACAGAAATTGTGGCGCCAGGCCGTGCGCAATTTTGCGCAAAAAGAGATCGCACCCCACGTGCGCGAGATCGACACCGAAGAGCGGATTCCGCCCGAGATCGTCAAGGGTATGGCCGCCCTGGGACTGTTAGCCCCGCTCTGCTCTGAGGAGGTTGGCGGTGCAGCGATGAACTGGACGATGGCCGCTATCGCCGCCGAAGAACTGGGCCGAGCCGACATCAGCCTGGCTATTCCCGTACTCTACCTGGTCGAGGCGGCCTGGGGTTTCATCCTGGACCGCTATGGTACCCCGGAACTGAAGGCTGAGATCCTGCCCAAGGTGACGGCCGGTGAGGCGTTCCTGGGCATTGCTACTACCGAGCCGGAGGGTGGCTCGGATATCCTGGGCGCCTGTCGCACCGCCGCCGTGCAGCAGGACGGTGAGTGGGTCATCAACGGCGAGAAGGTGTACGTCAGTGGTGTTCGCGAGTCGCTGGCCATGGGCGGCGTCCACCTGCTGTTGGTTCGCACCGATCCCGATCCGGCCGCCGGCCACCGGGCCTTTACCTTCTTTGCCCTGCCGCTCAAAGGCACCCCAGGCATCATGCCCACCTACTTCAAGGACATGGGACGGATGGGCATTTCGACCGGCGGCTTTGCCATGAACGACGTGCGCCTGCCGGCCAACCACCAGGTCGGCGACCTGCATCGCGGCTTTTACCACGCCATGGAGGGCTTTTCGGCGGCGCGGGTGCTGATCGGCGCGACTTGCGTCGGCGCCAGTGAGGCGGTGCTGGATCTCGGCGTCGAGCATATCAAACAGCGCCGGGCCTTTGGCCGGCCTCTGGCCTCGTACGAGGGCATTTCCTTCCCGATGGCAGATCACTATGCCAACCTGGAAAGCACCAAGCTGCTGGTCTACAAGGCGGCGTGGATCATGGACCAGAAGTACGGGGCCGGCGCTGCCGGCCACAGCGACATCGCCCTGGCCGCGGCGTTGGCCAAGCTGCGCGCTCCCAAGATGGGCCTAGATCTGATGAACGAGGTGGCCGACTGGTTCGGGGCGATGGCCTACACCAAAGAGTGTCCGGTCGAGATGGGCATCCGCGGTATCCGCTCCTATTCAATTGGCGCCGAGGGAACCATGAATATTATGCGGCTGATCATCAGCCGTGAGCTGCTGGGACCCGAGTTCTTACCCTACCGGAATTAGCGGTATTCAGGTGATAGACCTGGCAGGTTTTCCTCAACCTGCCAGGCCTATGCTATAATGGACTCAGGAGGAAGGTTCAACATGACCTACGTCAAGCCATTGCCAATCGAAGCCCTTTACCGGCGCGCAAACCTCGACCTGCCCAATTTCGAGACGACTGATCAGTTGCAGGATCCGGCCGGGATCATCGGCCAGCCACGGGCCGTCGAGGCGGTCCGGTTCGGCATCGGGATGGAACGGCAGGGGTACAACATCTTTGCCCTGGGATCGGTCGGGGTGGGCAAGCACTCTATCGTCGGCCAATTCTTCGAGCAGCATGCCGCCGACGAGCCTGTGCCTTTTGATTGGTGCTACGTCCACAATTTCCTAGAGCTGCACAAGCCTCGGGCGCTGTGTCTGTCGCCGGGCAAGGGCGCCGAGCTGCGCCAGGACATGGCCCAGTTGGTGGAGGTGCTGCGCACCGACCTGTCGGCGGCGTTCGACAGCGAGGAGTATCGCACCCGCCGTCAGGTGATCGAAGAGGAGCTCAAGGAACGGCAGGAAGGCGTCTTTACCCAGGTTCAACAACAGGCTCAGGAACGGGGCCTGGACCTGCTCCAGACACCTTCCGGATTGGCAATGGCGCCTGTGCGCGATGGCCAGGTGCTGTCACAAGAGGATGTTGCGAAGCTGCCCAAGGATGAGCAGCAGCAGATGGAAGCCGACGTGGAGCAGCTCCAGGAAGTGCTCCAGCGGGCCGTCCAGCAGTTCCCCCGCTGGCAGCGTGAGACCCGGGACCAGATCAAGGCACTGGACGGCGAGATCGCCAATGCGGCGATTGGCGGCCATATCGACGAAATCCGCGCCAAGTACGCCGGCCTGGCGGCGGTCGAGGGCTACCTGAACGCCGTGCGGCAGGACGTGATCGACCACGTCCAGGATTTTCTGCCCCAGGAGGAGGGCCAGTCGTCGGCCATGCTGTCCGAAGCCGGTGACGATGCCGCCCTATTCCAGGCCGAGCTGCCCCTTTCTCGCCGCTACCAGGTGAACGTCCTGGTCGATCACAGCGGCTCACAGGGAGCGCCGGTCGTCTACGAAGATAACCCTACCTATCAGAACCTGATGGGACGGGTGGAGCATATCTCCCAGATGGGGGCGCTGCTGACCGATTTCAGCCTGATCAAGCCCGGTGCGCTTCACCAGGCCAATGGCGGTTATTTGATCTTGGATGCGCGCAAGGTATTGCTGGAGCCTTATGTCTGGGAGGAGCTGAAACGGGCCCTGCAAGCGCGCCAGATCCAGATCGGAGCGCTGGGCCAGACGCTCAGCGTGGTCAGCACCATTTCCCTGGAGCCTGAGCCGATCCCCCTTGATGTCAAGGTCGCCTTGCTGGGCGACAGCACGTTGTACTATACCCTGTGTGAGGCCGATCCCGATTTCGCCGAGCTTTTCAAGGTGCAGGCCGATTTCGAGGACGAGATGGAACGCACCGCTGAGAACGAGGGCCTGTATGCCAACCTGGTGGGCAGCATGATCCACCAGGCCGGGCTGCGGCCATTTGACCGGGCGGCTGTGGCCCGCATCATCGAGCACAGCTCGCGGCTGGCGGGTGATGCCGGCAAGCTGTCGACCCAGATGAGAGTCATCGCCAACCTGGTGCGCGAGGCCGATTACTGGGCCGATCAGGCCGGGCGCGACGTGGCGAGCGCTGCGGATGTGCAGCGGGCGATCGATGCCCAAGTTTACCGCTCTGACCGGCTGCGGGAGCGGATGCAGGAGAATATCCTGCGCGGGACGATCCTGATCGACACCGAAGGGTCCAAGGTAGGCCAGGTCAACGGCCTGTCTGTTCTACAACTGGGCAACTTTTCCTTCGGCGAGCCGAGCCGCATCACGGCTCGGGTGCGGCTGGGCAAGGGCGAGGTGATCAACATCGAGCGGGAGGTCGAGATGAGCGGGCCGATCCATTCCAAGGGGGTATTGATCCTGGCCGGCTTTCTGGGGGCACGCTACGCAGCCGACCGTCCCCTATCCCTGTCGGCCAGCCTGGTCTTTGAGCAGTCCTACAGCGGCGTCGAAGGCGATAGCGCTTCGTCGGCCGAGCTGTACGCCCTTCTGTCGGCCATCGCCGAAGTGCCGCTCAGCCAATCGCTGGCGGTGACCGGCTCGGTCAACCAGCACGGCCAAATACAGGCCATCGGCGGGGTGAACGAAAAGATCGAGGGTTTTTTCGACCTATGCTGGGCCAGAGGGTTGACCGGCAAGCAGGGGGTGGTGATCCCGGTCTCGAACGTCAAGCACCTGATGCTGCGCCACGACGTGGTCGAGGCGGTAGCCGCCGGGCAGTTCCAGGTCTATGCCGTCGAGACGATCGACCAGGGCATCGAGCTGCTGACCGGCATGCCGGCAGGTGAGAGGAACAAGGCCGGCAACTATCCCAAGGGCAGCATCAACTACCGGGTCGAGGCGCGGCTGGCCGAGCTGGCCAAAAAGCGGGTAGCCCTGGCCAAGGAGCAGGAGGCATGAGCGACGAGGAGCGCGAGCCGGTCTTCCAGCGCATCGTGGTAGCGCTGGATGCATCGCCTCACAGTCTGGCAGCGCTGGAGGCCGCGGTCGCCCTGGCTGCCGACCTCCAGGCCGAGCTGCTGGGCTTGTTTGTCGAAGATGCCGACCTGCTGCGGCTGGCAGGGCTGTCTTTTGCCCAAGAGTTGGGGCTCTATTCGGCGACGCCTCGCCCTCTGGATGAGCCACGGCTGGAACGGGAGCTGCGGGCGCGGGCGTGCCGGGCAGAGCAGGCGCTGGCGGCGCTGGCCGACCGCGCGCAGGTGCGTTGGTCGTTCCGCGTGGTGCGTGGGACAATCTCTGCCGAGTTGCTGGCGGCTGCTGCTGAAGCCGACCTGATCAGCCTGGGCCGGACCGGCTGGTCGTTGGCCGGCCGGCGGCGGGTGGGTTCCACGGCCCGGACCATTCTGTCCCAGGCTTCTCGGCCGGCTCTGGTCGTCCGGCAAGGCGCCCATTTGGAGCTGCCCCTCATGGTCGTTTATGACGGGTCGGCGCTGGCCGGCAAGGCTCTGACTACGGCGGCCCGCCTGTCGCAGGGCAAGGAGGGGGAGCTGCTCGTCTTGGTGGCAGCCGATGACCCGGCCGAGACCGGACGTTTGCAGGCCCAGGCCGCCGGGTGGCTACAGGCGCGGGATGTACCGGTTCGTTTCCGCCAACTGACCGAAGCGACCGTGTCCACGCTGGTGCAGGCCCTGAAAACGGAAGGCTGTGGCACCCTGGTCCTGCCGGCTGAAACCACTCTGCTGCGCGACGAAGCATTGACAACGCTGGTGGAGGATCTCGATTTTCCGATGTTGCTGATCCGATAAATGTGGGGTCTGTGTCCCATGGTCACGATGCATTGAGGAGGAACGCCATGACCACTTTCAAAATCGAGTCTTTGCTGGCCGCCCGGCTCTTTGTCAGTCCTCAACTGGCCGGCGAGCGTATTTATTTCCTGAGCGACCTCTCCGGCCGGATCAGCCTGTATGCCATGGACCGCGCCGGCAGCGTGCCTGAGCCGCTCCTGCCACCGGATATCGCCCTGCAGAACCCGGCGCTGATGAACGGCGAGTCGTTCCATGTCTTTCCCAAGCTGGGCAAGATTCTGGTCATGATCGACCAGGACGGCGACGAGAACTACCAGCCTACCCTGATCCCGCTCGATGGCGGCCTGCCCGAGCCTGTCCTGGCCGAGCGGTTCAAGGGCCAGCAGGTCAACGTTTTTCACTGCGACGTTGAACGCAACCTGGCCGCGCTGTTTGTCGATCCGCGCACCAGCCCGCTCAACGAATCCTACCTGCTAAACCTGGAGACGATGGAGCTGACCGACCTGGGCACTAGCGTGTACGGCAATTACTACACCGGCGCCAACGCCGACTATTCGCGGATCATCCTGATTGACAACTATACCGCCGCCGACCACACCGTCTACCTGTGGGAAAAGGGGGCGGGCGGGCGCAAGCTGTTGTACGGCAAGCCGCTTGACGAGCGGCAGCCGGGCGAGACCGTGCCGTTGAACGCGATCGGTGCCTGCCACTTTACGTCCGGCGATAAGGGCCTGCTGCTGACCACGGCGCTGTTCAGCGATGCCTATGGGCTGGGTTACCTGCCGCTGGCCGGCGACCGCCAGGTGCAGCCGGTCAAGGTGGTGGGCACCGTCCACTACGGCCAGGGCGAGCTATCCGGTCTGGAACACCTGGCCGGTAACCGCTACCTGTTGACCTACAACATCGACGACTGCTCCTTTGCCTACGAGGGTGCCTTTGATGAGGCGGCGCTCCGCTTTCAGGTTGACGTTGTGGTGTGTGGCACCGGCGCACTGAGCAACGGCGTGCTTCAGGCGCTCCACTTTGACAGGGCGAGCGGCGATTATGCCGCCTCCTTCTCCACCGCCACTTCGCCGGTCCAGATCTACACCATCGAGAGGGCGGCCAAGAAGGCGGTCCGGCGCACCCACCAGCGCATCCTGGGCATCCCCGACCGCCTGTTGTCCTCCGGCGAGGATGTCTCCTATGTCAGCCATGACGGGCTGCGTGTTTCGGCGCGGCTGTACCTGCCGGCGGCCGAGTTGGGCTTTACCGGGCCGCGGCCGGTGGTATTTTACATCCACGGCGGGCCGCAGAGTCAGGAACGGCCCGATTTCACCTGGTTTTCGATGCCGCTCATCCAGTTCCTGACACTGAATGGCTTGGCGGTGTATGTGCCCAATGCGCGAGGCTCCACAGGCTATGGGCTGGATTACATGAAGCGGGTGGACCACGACTGGGGCGGTCAGGACCGGCTGGACCACGTGGCCGCCTTTGACCACCTGCGGCGGGACTCTCGACTGGACCTGGATCGGGCCGGCGTGGTAGGCCGCTCCTACGGCGGCTTTATGACCCTGACCCTGACCGGGCGGCACCCGGATCTGTGGAAGGCGGCGTGCGACATGTTTGGCCCATACAACCTGATCACCTTTGTCGAGCGACTGCCCGAGACCTGGAAGACCTATTTCTATCTGTCGATCGGTCACCCGGAGAAGGACCATGAGGCGTTGGTGGCCCACTCGCCTTCCACCTACCTGCACCAACTGGCCTGCCCGATGCTCGTCATCCAGGGACGGAACGATCCGCGCGTCCGCGAGGCCGAGTCACGTGACTTGGTAGAGGAGCTGCGCCGCCAAGGCAAGCAGGTCGAGCTGTTGGTCTTTGAGAACGAGGGACACGACGTGCTCAAGCTGGAGAACAAGGTGCGCTGCTACAACGAGATCACCGATTTCTTTGTCCAGCACCTGGAGCCCAACCGGACGGCCTAACACAACAAGAGACCCACAACAAGAAACCTGGTTTTCCTACAGAAACCGGGTTTCCAATACCTCATCCACCCCCCACAGCGGCGACTGCAGCCGCGCCTGGGCCTTATTGATTGCCAGCCGGCAATCGCGGGGGCGGACCAAGCCGCTGTCCCCGCTCTGACCGGGCGTGATCCCGGCCGGGTCCAGCCCGTAGGCACGGGCCAACCGCACGCCGAACTCGTAGCGGGTGAGCGCCTGTGCCCCGGCCAGGTGCCAGATCCCACTGTGGCCTTGTTCTTCCACGCCGGCCAGCTCTAGCAGCGCTACGGCCAACTGCTCGGCCCACACCGGGCAGCGCAGCTCATCGGTAAAAAGGGTGATCGGCTGGCTGTTGCGCAGGCTGTCTACTACCCACAGCGTGCGCGGATCGGGTGGGTCGAAACCGTAGATGAGCGAGGTGCGGACAATGGCCGCCTCTGAGCACAGCCCGGCGACCGTGCGCTCGGCCTCGGCCTTGGCCCGGCCGTAGGGGGTGACCGGGTTGGGCGGGTCGGCCTCGCAGTATGGGCCGTGCTCGCCGTCAAAGAGGACGTCGGTGGACATGGTCACCAACCGCACCCCCATCGCTGCGGCGGCTGCTGTCACGTGGCGCGTTCCATCGACGATGACCGACTGCATTGCCTCGGGTGAGCTCATATTGTAAGCGGTGTGGATCACCGCTGCAGGGCGCAGATCGGCCAGCAGACGAGCCACGGCCGGCCCGTCCCGCACATCCAGGGACACAGCCTGGCAGCCTGCCAGTAGGTCGGGATGGGAGAAATAGGTGGCAACTACCTGCCACCTGTCTACGGCCTGGCGAACCAAGTGGCGGCCGAGATAGCCGGAGCCGCCGGTGATCAGCAGGGTGCGCATATCACCCCTCGCCGGGCGGCGGTGGGATCTCGTCGCCGTTCAGGTTGTCAAGCCCCTCGGCCTCGATCCGTTGGAGCGCGTCCTGGGCGGCAGCTTGAGCGGCAAGCTGCTTGCTGTGGCCGGTGCCCTGCCCGTAGGCCTTGCTGCCAATGGTCACCTGTACGGTGAACTCTTTGGCATGATCGGGCCCGCTTTCCGATGTAGTCAGGTAGCGGGGGGTGTGGCGCATATGGCTTTGGGCCAGCTCCTGCAGCCGGCTCTTGGGATCCTTATCCACTTCGTCTCGCAGCGCGTCTGCTACTTTCTTTTCCATGAACGGCTGGAAAAAGTGCAGCACGGCTTCGAGGCCCTGGTCCAGGTATATCGCCCCTGCCAGCGCCTCAAAGCCATCGGCCAGGACTGTCGGCCGCTCACGCCCTCCGCTTTCGGCTTCGCCATAGCCCATCAGCAGGTACCGGCCCAGCTCCAGGTCTTGGGCAAAACCGGCCAGCGTCTCTCGCCGCACCAGCGCCGATCTCAGAGTCGTCAGCGGTCCCTCCGGCAGCTCGGGAAAGCGGTGGTATAGGTACTCGCCGCTGAGAAAATCGATGACGGCGTCGCCCAGGAACTCGAGCCGCTCGTTGTCCTCGAAAGGAAAGCCGGGATGCTCGTTGATGTATGAGCGGTGGGTCAATGCTCGCTGTAACAGGCTCTTGTCCCGAAAGATGATGTCGAGCCTGTGTTCCAGGTTGGAAGGCTCATTCATGGCAGGCCCGCAGTATTAGTGTTCCATTGTGACCGCCGAAACCGAACGAATTGGACATGGCTACCGCTACCTCAGTACGACGCGCCTGGTTGGGCACATAGTCCAGGTCGCAGGCCGGGTCGGGCGTGTGCAAGTTGATCGTTGGCGGGATGATGCCGGTGCGTATGGTCTGGACGCAGATCGCCGCCTCCAGCGCGCCGACGCCACCCATCAGGTGTCCGGTCATCGACTTGGTCGCGCTGATCGCCACGCGGCAGGCGTGATCGCCAAAGGCGTGCTTGATCGCCTGCGTCTCGGCTGGGTCACCGACTAACGTGCCGGTGCCGTGGGCGTTGATGTATGAGATTTCCTCGGGGGCCACACCAGCGCGCTGCATGGCCAACGTCATGCACTGTGCTGCCCCCGCGCCTTCGGCATCAGGCGCTGCGATGTGGGCAGCGTCGGAGGTGGCAGCATAGCCGAGCACTTCGGCCAACGGCTCTGCCCCCCGCGCCAGGGCGAACTTGAGCTCTTCCAGAACGAACATCGCCCCGCCCTCGCTGAGGACAAAGCCGTCGCGGTCGGCGGCGAACGGGCGACACGCACCGCCCGGATCGTCGTTTCGCCGTGACAGGGCGCGCATCCGATCAAAAGTCGCCACAGCTATCACGCTAGTGGCTGCCTCGAAGGCGCCGGTGAACATGGCCTGGGCGTGACCCCGTACGATCGTTTCATAGGCTTGGCCGATGGCATCCGCGCCGGTGGAGCAGGCCGAAGAGACGCCCAGATTTGGCCCCTGGGCACCGGTGTGCAAGGCCACCTGGACGGCGGCGGCATCCACGACGATCATCGGCACCAACAGTGGGCTCACCCGGCGTGGTCCCTTTTCGCGCAGCACGTCAAACTCCTCGGTATAGGTCCACACGCCGCCCATCCCAGAGCCTATGATAGCACCTACGTCGTACGCGTTGTGTTTGTCGACGACCAGGCGCGACTGGGCCGAAGCTTCGGCCAACGCGGCGATGGCCATTTGGGTGAAACGATCGGTGTGGCGAGCTTCCCGGGCCGACATATAGTTGGCCGGGTCAAAACCGTGCGCTTCGCCGGCGATGCGCACCTCAAGGTTGCTGGCGTCGAACAGGGTGATGGGACCGATCCCTGACCGCCCGGCGATTAGGTTCCCCCACGCAGTGGGTAGATCAAGTCCGACTGGGGAAATGATCCCCATGCCGGTTATTACGGCTCGTCTGCGTTCCATTCGTATTCCATGACTCCTCGGCCGGTTC
This sequence comes from Anaerolineae bacterium, assembly GCA_034429215.1. Taxonomy (GTDB): domain Bacteria; phylum Chloroflexota; class Anaerolineae; order JAAYZQ01; family JAAYZQ01; genus JAFGOG01. The sequence goes on from DAOUGI010000040.1 coordinate 23,871, forward strand.
TGTTCTTGCCGTGTGTGCAGTATTTCCCCGGCCCGGCATGAGCAGGTGTCGCTCTGGATGTCTGCTCTCGATGCTGTCCGCCATTATAGCACAATGTGCGGAACCATAGGAAACCGGGACGTGCGGCCGGCGTATAGAAAACAGCCTGATAGTGGTGATCGCCGGGAAGGAGGAGGTAGAGCTATGCGCGCCCGTGTACATTGGCCTGCTTTGCTTACCCTGTTGTGGCTGTCGCCGGTGACCGCTGAAGTGTTCAGTGGTTCCATGCCGCCAAGTGAGTTCTTGCCCTTGGGCCTGTTGATCGTCGTGCCGTGGTACGGTTTTGGCGCTATCCTGTGCCGCGAGCTGTGCATCCGCTGGCCAAGTGGGCTGGCCGGCCTCTTTTTGCTCGGTGCGACCTTTGGCATCTTTGAAGAGGGCATTCTGATCAAGACCTTCTTCGATCCACATGCCATAGATCTTGGCGTGTTGCAGCAGTTCGGCTGGTGGGGGGGAGCCAACTGGCCGTGGATGCTGCAATTGACCCTGTACCATGCGGTGTTCAGCATCTGCTTGCCGGTCTTGGTTGTCACCGGCCTGTGGCCAGCGGAACGCGACCGGCCGTGGTTGTCCAAGAGAGGAATCCTGGCCCTGTTTGGGATCATGTGCGCCATGGCGCTGTGGGGCTGGTTCTTCCTCTCGCCGGCCGGAGAGACGCCGCCTTACAGACCCGGGCTTGGACAATTCCTGGGGGCAGTTGCCGCCATGGCCGTCTTGGTGTCGTTCGCCTGGCGGCTGAAACCCCGTCCGGCCGTTTCGACTTTTGCCCGTCGCTGGCCTCTCTTCTTGGCAGGGCTGGGATGGGGCTTTTGGCTCGTGGGTTTCTGGGTCGTCTCGCCCACGCATTCTGCCGCTCTTACCATGCTGTGGGCGGGTGTGGTGGCCGCCGGGCTTCTGGCTTTTGCCTACAGCCGGCTGCGGGCCATGGATCTGCAGGCTGTGATCGGTGGTGGGACGCTGGCAGCCGGCGCCTGGCTGTTCTGGGTCTTTCTAGCTCCCCTGCAGGAGATTGACAATGGCAACCGTCCCGACGATACGTCGGGTATGGCCCTGGTTGGGCTGATCGGGTTGGTACTGCTGACCGGATACTTGATCTATCTCGGCCGCCAGTGGCGAAAGGTCAAGGGCATGGCAGGGCCAAACGGCACACCGGAGCTACCCCGGCATGAACAGGCGGGTCAGCCACTGCCATAGGCGTTGCCCCAAGCCCGGCCCCAGCCCGTCGTGCACGGCCAGGTTATACTCATTCTCAGCCACAAGCTGGCCGGACCGCTCCAAGCGGCAGACCAGCCGCCAGCCGTCTCCTTCGGGCAGCGTCCACTCGAAGCGGCCAACGATCTCGGCGGAATCAGCTGCCACCTCCAGTCTGTGGATGAACTGGTTTGCCGGTTGTCCGGCGTGATCCAGCAGGGTCACCTCCAGATGGCAGTCGGGGAGAGGGCTTTGCTCATCGTTGACGATCCACACTTCGGCGCTGAATGTATCGCCGGCGTGGTAGCATCCCAGCCTATAGTCCACGCTGATCAGCACCGGGTTGAATACCCGCCTGACCAGGTCGTAAGCCGGTTTGAGCTCCCGGCAATAGCCAATGAGCGCCCACGAGATTGCCGGCCACGGCTCGTTTAGCTGCCATACCAGAGTCCCGCCGCACCCTTTGGCCTTGCTCCGGCGGTAGTGCTCGATGGCGATCTGCAGCCCGTAGGCCTGGGCCTGCTGGCTGGCCTGGACGAATTCATCGATGCTCACCTCCCGCACTTGGCGCGTGCCGAGAAAGGGCCGGGCGTAGCGTCGCAGTTTCTTCAGGCCGGCGTTGTGGTAGCTCCACGACGCTCCAGGCGGCCATAGCTCCCCTTCCGGTATGAAGCGGCGCAGCGCCTCCACTGAGGGTGGAGCTTGCAGCCCGAACTCGCTGGCAAAGCGGGCTGTGTCGCGGCGGTAGGCGGCCGGTGCTGCATAACCGTGCCACACCTGCCAGTTATGGCTGTCGCCGCCGGATGGCGAGGCAGGCAGGAAGGGGCGGGTAGCGTCGCCGGCTGCGACACGCTGCAGCGCCTCGACCAACGGCGCGTTACGCCTGGGGCTGAATTCGTTTCCGCCGCACCACACCACCACGCTGGGATGGTTTTGCAGATCGCGGACGATGGCCTGTGTCTCGGCTTCTGCCAGGTCCAGGTACTCTGGTGAGCGTGGATAGCGTGTCAAAAAAGCACATGCCACCGGGAACTCTTGCCAGATCAGGATGCCCAGCCGGTCGCACAGATCGTAGAAGGCGCGCTTTTCACGCAGCCCACCGCCCCACACCCGGAGCATGTTCATGTTGGCCTTGCGGGCCAACGTCAAGAGATCGCGATAGTCGGCCTCGGTGACGCGGCCAGGCAGGAGGTCGGCAGGCACCCAGTTGGCCCCCCGCGCGTAGACACGATGGCCGTTGATGCGCACCGCCCAGCCATCCATCTCCACCTGGCGCAGTCCGATCAATTCCTCGCAGCAATCCAATACCTGATCGCCGTCCAACACCTCGACGGTCAGCCGATACAGGTCCGGGTGGCCATGATCCCACGGCCACCACAACCGCGGCCGGGCTATCGCCATCTCGACGCAGTAGCGATCGATTCCCGGCGTTAATTCCACCGTACGCCCGCTGGTCAGCGGCTCGCCAGCAGCCGCCTCGCTCGACAGGTTGCACCGGATCTGCGCCCGGTGCGGCAGGCGGGCGTCGATCTCTACCTCCACCTCCAGCCTAACCCCGTCACCGCCGAACGACGGCCTGGCGGTGACTTTTCGGATAAAGATGCCGTCGCTGACGATCAGGTTCACGTCGTCCCACAGTCCCATCGTTCGCAAAGGGGGGCAAAAGTCCCAACCAAAGCCCATCTGGCATTTGAGCGTGTCACGCCGGTCGGGGAAGCGGCCCAATGCTGTGAGGGTCGATGCTTCCACGCGGTTGAGGACTTGATCCCAAGGGCTGCTGCGGCCGCGGGGCAGCCACCGCGATCCGGTGATGCGCACCGCTAGGCGGCTCTTACCTGTCAGCAAGTCGGTGATGTCATAGATCTGCGGCGAAAACATCCCCTCGTGCCGGCCCAAGTGCTGGCCGTTGAGGAATAGATCTGAGACATAATCCGCACCGTGCAGGATCAGGTGGACCCGCCTGGAATCAGGGCTGTTTTCTGTTGCATGCGCCAGGCTTAGATCGCGGACCAGCCACCAGCAATGATCGTCGGGCCATTGGGCCATTTCGTTCTGCCGACCCACAGTCAGATCGGGCAGACGCCCGGCGCGGAGCAGGTCGGCCTGGACGTTGCCGGGCACCGTAGCCGGCAGCCATTCGCCTATCTGGCCCAACTCATCCCAGGCCGCATGTCCCGGGTCAGCGTCGGGTGGTGCCTGGCCCAATCGCCAGTCGGCGCCGTTCAGCGTCATAGCCCGTCGACTCACCAGCCCTCCATCGCCAGCAGCAGTTTGTCCTGAAGCTCGGCAGACTCTTGCAGGCAGCGATTAACCTGCGTTCACCTGCATTCTAAAGCAAAGCCACCGGATATGGATCCGGTGGCTGCTGGACGAGGGCCCCGCTGTGCCGTGTGCCTTGTTGGTTTTGAACCTGCGTATGCAGGTGGGGATCCAGCCATCGGTTATTGCCTTGCCTTCGAAAGGCTATCGCATCCCCTCTGGATACCCGATCCCCCTTATTCGAGTGTTGGCTCAAACCTCTCTACGGGCATCACGCACACAGCAGGGTTCCGCCAATCACTATAATACCACAAGACGCCCAAAATGGCAAGTTTTCTCAAGACCTGTTTGGCGGCGTTTGTTCGACGATTGCCCTACGGTACGCAGCTTTCAGCAATCATTAGCCAGCTCGCTAATCCGCCAGGCGGATGTGCAGCTCCTTGAGCTGCTGGTCGGTGACCGGCGACGGTGCCCCGGTCATTGGGTCGGAAGCGGTCTGGCTCTTGGGGAAGGTCATCACCTCCCGGATATTGGGCTCGCCGGCCAGCAGCATCGTCAGACGGTCGATGCCGGGGGCAATGCCACCATGCGGCGGCGTGCCATACTCGAATGCTTCCAGCATGTGGCCGAACTGCTGCTTGGCTGCCTCGACGTCCAGCCCGATCAGCTTGAACACCTTTTCCTGGATCTCACGACGGTGGATGCGGATGCTCCCTCCGCCGATTTCATAGTCGTTGCACACCAGGTCGTATTGCTGGCCCCGAGCCGCGCCGGGGTCGGTGTCGAGCAGGCAAAGATCCTCGGGCATCGGCGATGTGAACAGGTGATGGCTGGGATCCCAGCGGCGCTCCTCTTCGTTCCACTGAAAGAGCGGAAAATCGATTACCCAGGCAAAGGCCAGGACGTTGTCGTCACGCAGCCCCAACCGATTGCCCAACTCGACGCGCAGGCGCCCCAGGGACTCTGCCACGACGGCCGGCCGGTCGGCGACGAACAGAAGCAGGTCGCCTGGCTGCCCTGTCAGACGGGTGACGATGGCCTCCACCGTCTCTCCGCTCAAGTACTTGGCGAATGAGGAGCGATAGCCATCCGGCTGCACGGCCAACCAGGCCAACCCCTTGGCCCCATAGCCCTTGACAAACTCTGTCAGTTCGTCCAGCTCCTTGCGGCTATAGCCGGCTAACCCCTCGGCCCGCAGGCCTTTCACCTGGCCGCCCGCCTCCACGGCGTTGCGGAACACCGAAAAGTCACTGTGGGCTACCAAGTCGCTGATGTCGGCCAGCTCCATGCCAAAGCGGAGGTCAGGGCTGTCCTTGCCAAAGCGTCTCACCGCCTCGTGGTAGGTCAGGCGAGGGAACGGCTTGAACAGCAGCTTCTTGTCGCTGACCGTTTCGACCAACTGGATGATCATCGGCTCGATGAGCTGCAAGATGTCCTCGCGCTCGACAAAGCTCATTTCCAGGTCGAGCTGGGTAAACTCGGGCTGGCGGTCGGCGCGCTGGTCCTCGTCTCGGAAACAGCGGGCGATCTGAAAGTAGCGCTCAAAGCCGGCGACCATGATCATCTGCTTGAGCTGCTGCGGCGACTGAGGCAGGGCGTAAAAGTTGCCGGGGTGTACGCGGCTGGGCACCAAATAGTCGCGTGCCCCTTCTGGTGTGCTCTTGGTCAAAATCGGTGTCTCGATCTCGACAAACCCTCGCTCTGACAAATAGTCGCGGATGAACTTGACGGTGTGATGGCGTAGGATCACGTTGCGCTGCATGCGCTGCCGGCGCAGGTCCAGGTATCGGTACTTTAACCGCAGCCCCTCCGCCTCACCGGCCTCGTGGTCGATGTAGAAGGGGGGTGTCTTGGATGGGTTGAGGATGGTCAAGGCGTCGGCAACCACCTCCACCTCGCCGGTGGACATCTCTGGGTTCTCCAGGCCCGGTGGGCGGCGCTGCACCTTGCCCTGTACCTGGATTACCCACTCGTTGCGTACCTGCTCGGCGACGGCGAATGCGTCGGCCGCCGTATCCTGCCTGAAGGTCACCTGGACAATGCCAGACCGATCGCGCAGGTCGACAAAGAGCACGCCGCCGTGGGTCCGGTAGCGATGGACCCAGCCGGCCAGAGTGACCGCATGCGTCTGCCCGGCGTGTGTGGCGCGCAGGTCGCCGCAATTGTGAGTTTTGAGCATGGTTACCCCCAGTCGCCAGAATGGGGGCAATAATACACCGAGGGGACGAAAATGTCAAGATGCGTGGTGGACGGTCATCCCCCCATCCACCAACGCGTGATCTCGGGGCCAAAGAAGAGCATGGCCATCGTCCCGGCAACCAGGAAAGGGCCGTAGGGGATGGGGGTAAAGAGCGAATAGCGGCGTTTGATGATGGCCCGGAAGAACCAGTACAGGAACCCGCCCACGCCGCCCAGCAGTATGCCCAGGAAGAGAGCCAGCAGAACACCGGGAAAGCCGAGAATGAGGCCCATAAACCCGCCCAGCCGCACGTCGCCATAGCCAAAGGCGACGGCGTTGACCGGTTTGCCTCTGGCCTTGCCCATCACCTTGACAAACAGCTCGCCGAATTTATAAACCACATATAGGATGCCGAAACCCAACACCCAGCCGATGAGGGCCAGCCGCCAGAAGTAGGAAGGCTCCGGACGGATCAAGCTGCCTGCCAAGGCCAGCGCCCAGGCCGGAAAGATTACCACGTTCAAGATCAGCCGGTGTTCCAGGTCGATAACCACGACCAGGATCAAGATAGCCGAGTAGACGCTGTAAAGCAGCAGGTAAACTGACAGGCCATATTGATGCCAGATAAAGGCGAACAGCAGCGCTGTCGCCAGTTCTGTGATCGGATGGCGCCAGGAGATAGGAGCGCCGCACTGCTGGCAGTTGGGCTTAAAGGCCAGGTAGGCGACGGTGCTGATCCATGCCCACGGCGGGCGGGATTGGCTGCAATAAGGGCAGCACGGCGTGCCGCTCAGGCGTCGCTGGCGGGGGAGCTGGTCGGCACACAGGTTAATGAACGCTCCGACGAGCAGCCCGAGTAAGGCATAAAGGAGGATCATCGGCAAATTATCCCTCTCAGACATCGTAGGTCTTAGGACTTTCGATGTCTATCCAATCTCCCAGCCCGGCTCGTCGCGCAGCTCGGCTAGTTGGCGACTTGCTGCTTCCAGCCAATACCGGTCTCGGCCTCTAGTCAGGTATTGCTCCAGATCGGCGACGGCCTGGTCGGGTTGATTGTGGAGCTTGTAGGCCAGGCCACGGTTGAAATAGGCCTCAACCCGGTCCGGGTCAATCTCTATGACCCGCGTCAAGTCCTGGATGGCCCGGTAGTAGTTGCCGATCTCACGCCAGTAGAGCACACCACGGCAGTAGTACGGCTCGGCATAGATTGGATCCAGGACAATTGCTCGGGTATAGTCTTCTACGGCGGCCCAGTACTCCTTTAGGTCGCCATACTTGTTGCCCAAGTGTCTGTGGGTATCGCCCTGTATGCGGTAAACCCTAGACCGGACCCAATCCCAGGCGTCCTTGATGGTACGCTTGAGTCTCAAGAGTCACCGCCCCATCTATGCCCCTCTGAAACGCTTGACGCGTAGGCCACGCCAGCGACAGTCGGGGGCCTCGCATTGGTAACGACGGACCGGAATATACAGGTCCAGCAGGCGGTCGTGCCAATGCCGATGGATACGATGCACCTCACTTCCGCAGCGAGGGCACCTCAGCATCGTATAACGGGGCTGGGTCATGAACCTACGCCGGGCGCGCCACAGTATCAGGGAGAGGGCCATGAGGAGCAGGCAATAGGCCAACAAGTCGGAAACGCTGGTGTGCTGCGCTCGGTTGGCCACGGCATGAGCCAGGCCGGAAACCAAGCCTGCAATCCCATGCCATAAGGCCAGCAGCCATTTCCACAACGTCTGGCGGATGCTCATCCGCTCAACTAGCAAAAAGATGGCGAATGCGACAAGAATGCCGACCAGGATCTCGACCCACCAGTCCTGCCAGATACGCTGGACGGCGGAGCGAAATCGGTTCGTACTCCGCCGTCTTGATCTCTTGAGCTTGGGGTTGTTTGGGCTGGAAGTAGGCGTATCCATGGGCCTACAGGTTCATCGTGTCGCTTATGATAGCATCATGCGATCATACGTCAATCGGCTGGCCCAGGAAGGCCAGGAACAGTTTCACCGCATTCTCCACGTCGTCCAGGTCCACCATCTCCGATGGGGTGTGTATGTACCGGGTGGCGATCGACACGCAGCTGGCCGGCACACCGGAGCGGGTGAGCTGGATGGCCATCGCATCAGTGGTCCCCCCAGACAAGACCTCCATCTGGTAAGGGATGCCCTGTGATTCAGCGGCTTTGATGAGCAGGTCGTTGATCCCCGGATGGGACAGCATCCCGCCGTCCATCACCTTGATGCACGGACCGGCCCCCAGCTTCATCGCCATTTTGCGTGCTTCGGGCGTGTCGCCAGAATCGGTAACATCCACAGCGATCCCCACCGCTGGATCGATGCCGTAGGAGCTGGTGCGCGCTCCGCGCAGGCCGACCTCTTCTTGTACCGAGAAAACAAAGTAAACGTCGTGGGGCGAGCCTTTCAGCTTGTGCAGCACTTCGAGGAGCACGGCACAGCCGATCCGGTCGTCCATGGCCTTGGCCACCAGCCGCCGGCCGAGGTCGGCAAAGGGCCGTTGAAAGCTGGCAGCCTGCCCAAGGCGACCTTTGGCCTCGTCACGGCTGGTAGCGCCGACGTCGATGTATAGCTTGGTCAGCTCCGGGTCTTTTTTCAGCTCGGCCCATTTTTCGGGCGAGATGACGCCGGTTGCGCCGTCGGCAAACTGCACCCGGCTGCCGGCCAGGGTCATCACATTCACCCCCCCGATCGGCTGGGTGCGCAGGAACCCTTTCTCGTCGACATAACTAATGATCAGGCCGATCTCATCCATGTGGGCCGACAGCATCACCCGCTTGCCGCCACCTGTACCTTTTTTGAGGGCGATCAGGTTCCCCAAAGGATCCACACGCACCTCATCGGGCAGGGATCCCACCTCGGCGCGGATGATTTCCCGGATTTGTTCTTCATTCCCCGAAGGGCCGTAAGCTTCCGTCAGTTTCTTGATCAGCTTCTTCACTCTATTCTCCTCAGGGCTGCCTTCATGAGGGCGACCGTATTGTCAAAATCGTTCAGGCTCAGTATACTCACCGGGTTGTGGATGTAACGGCATGGCACGGCTACAGTTGCCGACGGCACACCGGTTCTGGATAGATGGATGGCTCCGGCGTCGGTGCCGCCGACTCCGGGCTGCTTGAACTGATAGGGGATGCCGCCGGCCACTGCGGCATCGACCAGCAGGCGGACCAGCCGCTTGTCGGCGATAAACGAGTGATCCATGATTGTGATCGCCGGCCCCTTACCCAGCTCGGTTGTTGGACTCGTATCCTTTTGCTTGGGCAGGTCATCACAAACGGTGCCTTCCAGGGCAAAGGCAAGATCTGGTGCGATCCGGTAGGCAGCCACCCGCGCTCCTCGCATCCCCACTTCCTCTTGAGCGCTGAACGACAGGTAAAGGTCCACGGCATAGGTGCCATCGGCCAGGGCCGCCGCGACGGCGCAGCCGGCGCGGTCGTCGAAGGCTTTGCCCTTTACCGTGCGCAGGCCGGCCTCGCTCAGGACCTCAAAGTGGGTATCGGGGGTGGCATAGTCGCCTAACTTGACCAGCTCCTTGGCCTCATCTTCGCTGCCGGCGCCGATGTCGATGGCCAATTGCTCGTACTTGATGACCCGCTCCAGCTCATCTTCGCCAGACAGGTGAATCGGCGGCGCCAGGATCACGCCCCGGATCCGCTTTTCGCCGACGATCACCCGCTTAGCCAACAGCAATCGCTGGTCCAACCCGCCTACAGGCCGAAACCCCAGCAGGCCGCTCTTTTGGATGCTGATGATCATCAACCCTACCTCGTCGGTGTGGGCGTCGATCATCACCTTGAGCCGCGGCTCGGGGCCGGTGCCCCGCTTGAATGCGATCAGGTTGCCCAGCGCATCGGTGGATAGGTCGTCCACCTGGCCGCGCAGGTGGCGGGCCAGCACCCGGCGCACCTCATCTTCACAGCCCGGTGGTCCAAAAGCGTTTGACAGTTCTTCTAGCAGCAAAATCGCTCTCCTTTAAGCAAATGGGCCCACTCTACGCGCTCTGCGCTCTGGGGGACAGCCGCGAATCCCCCTGACGGGGATTCCTGTCGGCCATGCATGTCGCTTTGTTCGCAGATGCCCTTACTCCAGCCCCAGGTCCCAGGCTAGCTTGGCCAGCGAGTTGTCGTCCAACCTGCTGATAAAAGCTGCGATAAGCCGGCCAGCCCGCTCAATGTCCTTGATCGCCCCGGTTTCGACCGGTGTGTGCATGTTCCGCAGCGGAATTGATACCAGGCCAGCCGGGATGCCTTCGCGCGATATCTGGATAGCATAGGCATCGGTGCCCCCCGGCCGGGGACTTGGCTCCATTTGCCACGCCATCTCCAACGACTTGGCCGCCTCGACAAGGCCGTCCGACAGCTTGGGGTGAAAGTTGGGGCCATAGTTGATCGTCGGTCCCTTGCCCAGATCAAAGGTCGTGTCGTCGGGCACGCCGGGCTGGTGGGCAAAGGTCACGTCGAGGGCGATGCCAATCTGGGGCTTGATCCCAAATGTGCCGGTGATGGCCCCGCCGTAAGTCACCTCCTCCTGCACCGTCGCCACGGCATACACGTCCCAGGTGTGGCGCATCCGGCTGAGCTCCTCCAGGCAGACCGCGATAGCGGCGACCGACGCCCGGTTGTCCAACGCTTTTCCTGCGACCAATCCGCCCTTTAGCTCGACCAGATCGCATTTCATGGTAATGAGGTCGCCCACCCGCACCAGTCGGCTCACCTCTTCGGGCGGCAGCCCTACGTCGATGAGCAGCTTGTCAGCCGGGAACGGCTTGTTCCGTTCGGCGCGGGGCAGCACGTGAGGCGGCGGCGCGCCGATGACACCGGTCAACTGCCGGCGGCCATGCACCACTACCTCCTGCCCAGGCAGCACCCGGTCGTCATAGCCCCCCACCTGATCAAAGTGGATAAAGCCGTCTTCCAGCTCCCGTACGATCAGGCCGATCTCGTCCATATGCGCGGCCAACATCACTGCCGGGCGCGGATCGGGGCCAGAACCCCGCTTTAGGGCGACCACGTTGCCCAGGGTATCGATGGTTGTCTGGTCGGCAAAGGGGCCAAAGAACTCTTGCACGATGGCGCGCACTTGGTGCTCATACCCAGATACGCCATGTGCTTCGGTGAGACGTTTTAATAGAGGGACAATCTCCACGAGCCCACTTTCTCCCTGTATCGAGAATTCATTGAGGCTAATCGATTATAGTCGCGAATAGTGTCTGTGTCAAATACGTTTGCGCGATTCTCCACAGGCGCTCGCTCAGTGCGGCGCGGTCGCCGGCGTCAGCGTCGGGGTTATGATCGGCGCAGTCGTCGGCGTCAGTGTCAGAGTTATTTCCGGGGTGAGCATCAGCTCTTCTTCCAGTGGCTCCGAACTGGTCCACGGAGCCGGGATCTTTTCCCACATCTGGCGTACCGCGAGACTGGCGAAACCCAGACAATAGAGCAGCGAAGCAGCCAGCAGCACGACCAGGATCACGACCAGCACAAGTTGTTGCTGTTCTGTCAGCACCAGCCCCCGTCGTCGCCGTCTCTTCACACGGTCCTCGATCTTTGATCCTAATGGCCACCGCCGGCCAAGCTGCCGGCAAAGGTGACTGTCGCCGTCGAAACAACTGTGGGCGTAATCGTCGGAGTGGCGGTGGGCGTGTCGGTCGCAGTCACCGTCGGCGAAGGGGTCATGGTTGGCGTATCGGTGGTAGTGGCGGTTGGGGTCAGACTAGGCGTGGCGGTGGGCGATGGCGTCGCGCTCGGGGTCCATGTCCCAGTAGGTGTCAGTGTTGCCGTATTGGTGGCGGTCGTCGTGTTGGTAGCGGTTGCCGTGCCGGTAGCGGTCGGAGTGTGGGTGGCCGTAGCGGTCTGCGAGGGTGTGTAGGTAGTGGTCGGTGTGTGCGTGGTCGTGCCGGTAGGCGTATTGGTAAACGTGGCGCTGGCACCCGGCCTGGACGTATCGGTGACCGTGGGGAACGAGGGAGTAAAAGTCGCCGATGGAGCGGCTGTCCAAGATGGCGTCAACGTAGCGACAGGGACCCAGGTCAAAGATGGCGCGGGCGTCGCTTGCGCCGGTGCGAGGACCAGCAAGAGGGCCCCTGTGCAGTAGCAGGGGAGCGTAAGCAGGATTGCGCCGATCAACAGCGCATAGATCTTTTGCCGATAGACCGGCAGGGCGCGAAACTGATCGGCGATTCGCCTGAACAAAGACCTTTCCCTCGATCGGCTGTCGGCCGGCGCCTAGAGCATCTGAATGGTGGCCACGATGGCCCGGCGCGTGGCTTTGAGATACTCCAAATACAAGAGCGGGTCCCAAGCAGGAGCATTCAAGTCGATGAACGGTTCGCCTGCACGTTGCAGCAACCAATCTGTCGAGGGCGCGCTTTGGTTGATCTGGTCGATCTCGCTGTCGATCTCCCTCAGCCGGGACAGCAGAAAGAACCTGACTTTATCCAGGGGCATCCGGTCCAGGGAGGCCGGCATCTCCTGGAGCCACAGGCGTGCATTTGATTTGTCGATCGCTTGAGCCATGAACCGTTCCTTGAGGCCAATTGCTATGCCAGGTCTTCCGGCTTGGCTCGGCCATCATAACACCGATTTTTCGCCTTGTCAAGCAACTACAACAACTCGAACGCGCGTCCTCTTTGACTTCTATCCCTTTGTACGCTACAATATCGCCGCACCGGATGAACCTACAGGCCCGAAACCGGGTTATTGTTTGGGAAAGATAGAACTATGGGTTCGAGATTCGGACCAAAAGAGGGTTGGGCGACTGTCGCCTTGTTTCTGTTTGTGCTCCTGTGCACAGCTTGGTGCATACAGGCCGTCGAGTGGACGGCGGGCCTGTCTATTCTGACGGGAGTGGTTCTGCTTGGCGGCGTGGTTGGCATTGTCCTGGCCAAAAGCCGCGTGCCAAACAGCATGGCCCACTTGCTGTCTGCCTTGAGCGGAGTGACCTGGGTTGCCTACCTGACCAGTCAGGTTCTGGCCCGTACCAATGAGGTTACTCTCGAGGTGGCTGTCGTCGACCTAGAGCACCAACTGATCGACTGGCTCAGAGTTCTGTTCGGCACCGAGACGAGCCCGGGAAACTATATCTTTGTCCTGCTGCTTGGCTTGTTGATGTGGCTTGTGGCCTATTTCTCTGCCTGGGCCATCTTTCGCTGGGAGCGTGTTTGGTGGGCCGTCATCCCCTGCGGTCTGGTCATGCTGGTCAACGTTACCTATTCGCCGGTCAGCCTGACTTTCTATATCCTCTCCTTCCTGCTATGTGTTCTGCTGCTGATTGTGCGGACCAACCTGGCCTTCCGGGCGCGAGAGTGGGAGTCTGCCCGAGTCGTCTATGACACCGACATTGTCTATAGCTTTCTGCGGGCTGGGCTGATCGTTTCTGTTGTCGCCATTGCTCTGGCTTGGGTTGCGCCCTCGGCTTTGGCCAGCCGGCCTTTCCAGGAGTTCTGGGACAAAGTTAGCGAGCCTTGGCACCGCTTGCAGGACCAGTCGTCGCGCATTTTTCACAACCTCAACTATCGCAACGAGCCTGCCTTTGTCTCGTTTGGCCTTGCCACCAGGTTCGGCGGCGCTGTCAACCTGTCCAACGATCCGGTCATGGATGTCGAGTCGGTCTACGCCCGCTATTGGCGGGTCATAGTCTTTCACGAATACGCTGCTGACGGCTGGAACAACACCGATTTTACCATCATCCCAATGGAACCAGACCAGACACCCCTTGCTTCTCCCCCTTTCGAGCTGCGGCTAAACATATCGCAAACCATTACGCTAAGGCAAAATCTCGGCCCACCGGGCTTGATCGCTGCGGCAGGCCAGCCCATAGCCGGTCACCTGCCGCTCGATGCTCGTGTCGCCGACGTAACCATCGAGACTGAGCCGATCCAGATCAGCTCCTCTGCCACCCAGTCCAACACCATGCCGGGCGACGCTTCGGTGCTCTATGCCAGGGAACTGCTCAAGGCAGGCCAGTCCTACAAGGTCGTTTCGTCGATCACCATCGCCGACGAAGAGAGCTTGCGTGAGGCGGGCACCGAATACCCGTCCTGGATCATACCCCGTTATCTGCAGCTTCCTGACAATCTGCCGCCCCGGGTGCGTCTCCTGGCCGAGCAGATCACGGCCGGGCGTGGCACCCCCTTTGACAAGGCGGCGGCGATTGAAGGCTATTTGCGCAACATCCCCTACAACCAGCAGATCGACGGGCCGGCCCCCGGCCGGGATGGGGTCGATTACTTTTTGTTCGAAGCCAAAGAGGGCTATTGTGACTATTACGCTTCGGCGATGGTGGTCATGCTCCGCGCGGTCGGCGTACCGGCGCGTTATGTGCGGGGCTATAGCCTGGGAGAACAGGACAAAGGTGTATTTCACGTTCTGTCCAACAACGCCCATGCCTGGCCTGAGGTCTTTTTCCCCGGGTATGGCTGGGTCGAGTTCGAGCCGACCTCGGCCCAACCGGTCATCGTCCGGCCGAGCCCCAGGGAGGATCAGCAAGGACCGCGCGACGTTCCTCACGAAGAAGATGACGCCGAGCGCTTGGGTGACCGCGAAGACATGTTTGGCCGCGGTACCTATGTACCGGCGCCTACCCCAACACCCGAGCCCTTTGTCAACCGGATTGGTCGTTTCAGCGGGTGGATCCTCGGTTTGCTGGCGGTGGTAATCCTGGCGGTCACTCTGCTCGTGTCGCACCGTCGCCGCCGAATGGCAGGCTATAGCGTGGCCGAGTGGACCTACGCCAGCCTAGTGAACTGGGTCCGGCGTCTGTTTCACCTCAGCCCTCTGGCCCACCAGACGCCCTATGAATACGCTGCGGTGGTGAACGATGCCTTGGGCCGTGAGCAGCCGGCTGTGGCGCAGATCGCCGATTATTACGTCCAGGAGCGGTTCGGCGGCAAGACCGTCCCTGAGGCCGAAGTCAAGCAGATCTGGAGCCAGACCTGGCCCAGCCTTGTACGTCGCCGGATAGAGCAGAGGGTAGAGGCCGTCCAGCGCGTGTGGCGCCGCCTGACCCTACCCCCTGAAGAGATCGAGTAACGCGAATCTCCCAAGTCGAAAACTTGCTCTTATTTGCTGCCCCAGCCCCCACCGCCAGGGGTCTGCAGGCTCAGCACGTCGCCTGGGCCGACCTCGCCCTCGGTCTTGGCGGGCAGCTCGCTGGCCTGGCCGTTGTGGATCAATACATTGCGCCCCACCGCTCCCGGCTCCCCACCCTGCAATCCATAGGCCGCCGTGCGCCGCCGCTCCGTCAGCAGCGTCACCGTCGCCGGGCAAAGGAACTCGATCTCGCGCACCAGCCCGTCTCCGCCTCGATGGCGGCCCGCGCCGCCCGATCCGCACCGCAGCGCATAGCGCCGCACCCGGAAGGGATAGACATATTCCAGCGCCTCTACCGGCGTGTTGAGGGTGTTGGTCATATGAACGTGCACCCCTGACAGCCCATCGCCAGCCGGGCCGGCCCCGGTGCCGCCCCCAACTGTCTCATAGTAGGCAAAGGGCTTGCCCCGTTCCGGGTCGTACCCTCCAATCGCCACGTTGTTCATTGTCCCCTGGCTGGCGGCCGGGATCATGCCGGGCAGTGCCTGGGCCAGCGCTCCCAGCACCACATCGACGATCCGCTGCGATGTCTCTACGTTGCCACCCGCCACCGCGTGGGGCGGCTCGGCGTCCAGGATGCTCCCCTTTGGCACGATCACCTCCACCGGGGCGAATGTGCCGCTGTTGACCGGGCTGGCCAGGTTGCCTGAATCGGCGCCGACCACGCAGCGCACCACGTACCAGGCCGCCGACTCGGCGATCGATCGCACCGCGTTGAGCGGCCCGGCCACCGCCGGGCTGGATCCGCTGAAATCGACCGTCATGTGGTCTGACTCGACCGTGACCTTGACCTGGATCCGGGGGCCGCCCTGCTCAGCCGCCGCCGCATCTTGGCGGTTCCGCTTTCCGTCGTCGTCCAGCTCGTCGGCGAAGGAATACACGCCGTCGGGGATGTGGACGATGGCTGCTCGGGTCAGCCGTTCGGCGTAGGCCAGCAGGCCGCGCGCATAGCGCAGTGTCTCCGCCAGCCCGTAGCGGGCAACGATCTCTTGCAAACGCTGCTCGCCCACCCGATGCGCGGCCATCTGCGCTGCCAAGTCACCCCGCCGCTCGGCGGGGGTGCGTACGTTGCGCAAGATGAGGGCCAGCAGATCCTGGTTGGTCCACCCGGCATCGACCAGCTTGACCGGCGGGATGATCAGCCCCTCCTGGTAGATCTCGCTGGCCAGCGGCATCGACCCCGGCGACATGCCGCCCACGTCGGCGTGGTGGGCGCGGCTGGCTATCACGAAATCGGGACCGGGCCCATCGCCCACAAAGACGGGCGACACCATGGTGATGTCGGGCAGGTGGGTGCCGCCGAGGTAGGGGTCGTTCAGCGCCACCAGGTCGCCCGGCGCCCACGACTCGACGGCTCGCGCCGCAGCCAGCACCGACGCCGGCATGGCCCCCAGATGCACCGGGATGTGCGCTGCTTGGGCGATCATCTGCCCCGGCGGCTCGGCCAAGAAGCAGGCGCACGAAAAATCGCGCCGTTCTTTGATGTTGGGGCTGTAGGCGGTGCGGCCCAGCGTCACCCCCATCTCCTCGGCGACTGAGATGAACAGGTTCTTGAATATCTCCAGTGCGATCGGGTCCAGGTCGCTCATCGCTCGTCCACTCCGCTGGCGCTGCGGGACTCTCGATCGCCTGCCGTGATTTGGTGCTTCTTGATTACTAGATTTCCCCAGCCGTCGACCGTCGCCGCCCAATCGGGCGGGATGGCCGTCGTCGTGTCGACCTGAAAGAGGATGGCCGGGCCCACGACAACGTTGCCCGACACGAGCCGCTCCCGTTCGTACAGCGCCGCCAGCAGCGGCCGGGCTGCGTGCGGCGTGCCGGGGTCGGCAAAATATACCGGCTTGTAGCCGCTGTGTGCCTTGCGCGGATCGACTTTGCCAGGCGGCTGTTTCGTAAACTGTGGTTTGGTCGTGCGCCCAACGGCCTTGAGCCGGACGTTGACAATCTCCACCGGCTCGCCCTCGCTGGAATAAGAAAAGCGCTGCCGGTGAGCGGTGTGGAAGGCGTATAAGGCCTGGCTCAAGACCTCGGCTCTTTGCGGAAGGGATCTCACATCGGGAGCGGACAGCGGGATTGTCAGCTCGTACGATTGGCCGGCATAGCGCATGTCGAGGGCCGGCTCCAGTGCGATCTCTTCTTCGGCCAGCCCTTCGGCCAGCAAATCGGCGTGGGCCCGCCCGGCTAGCTGTTCCAGCGCCGCCGCCACCTGCTCCGCTTGGCTCCCATCGCCGCCGGCCGGGACCATCACTGTCTGCGAATAGTCTTTGACCACGTCGGCAAGGATCATCCCCAGTGCAGACAGTACCCCGGGATGGGGCGGGATTAGCACGCGAGGGATTTGCAGCGCCGTGGCCAGCTCGCAGGCGTGCAGCGGGCCGGCCCCACCGAACGCCACCAGCGTGAACCGCCGTGGGTCGTGTCCCCGCTCGACCGAGATGGTACGGATCGCCCGCTCCATGTTCGAATTGGCCACCCGGATCACCCCCCAGGCCGCCGCTTCCAGTGGCAGGCTCAGCCGCCGCGCCAGCTCCTGCATCCGCGCTTGCGTGCGTGGCAGATCGAGCGCTACCTGGCCCCCCAAGGGATGGCCGGCGTCGAGGCGGCCCAGGATCAGGTTGGCGTCGGTCACTGTGATCTGATCCCCCCGGCCGTAGCACACCGGGCCGGGATCGGCGCCCGCGCTCTGCGGCCCCACCCGCAGCGCCCCTCCGGCGTCCAGGTAGGCGATCGACCCACCCCCGGCGCCCACTGTGTGGATATCGATGATCGGCAGCCGCAGCGGCAGGCCGGCTACCATTCCCTCGGCAGTCTCTTGGATGTGGCCGGGGCACAGCGAAACGTCGGTGCTGGTCCCCCCCATGTCGAAGGTGATCGCCTGCTCCAGCCCGGCCAGCCGGGCCAGCTCAAAGGCGCCTACCACACCGCCGGCCGGCCCCGACAGCGCCGTTCGCGCCGCCAGCCTGCCCGCCGCCCCGGCCGAGATGGCGCCGCCGTTCGACTGCATGATGCGCAGGCGCCGTCCACCCAGTTGCTGCTCCAGGTTGGCCAAGTAACGGCTCATCAGCGGCGCCACGTAGGCGTTGATCACCGTCGTAGATGTCCGCTCATACTCGCGGTATTCGGGCAGCACCTCCGACGACAATGACACAAAGGGCGCATTCGCCCCCCCCAGCTTGGTGATGCGGGCGCCTACCTGCCGCTCGTGGTCGGGATAGAGGAAGGAAAAGAGGAAGCAGACCGCCACCGACTCGATCCCTTCGGCCAGGATCTGGCCGATCACCGCTTCGGCGGCAGCCAGGTTGAGTGGGATGACCACAGTCCCATGGCGATCCACCCGCTCGGGCACTTCAAAACGCCACTCGGCCGGAACCAGCGGCGCTGGCCTGGTGGGGTGCAATGCGTACAGATCGGGCCGCGTCTGCCGGCCGATCTCCAGGACGTCGCCAAAGCCGGCGGTCGTGATCAGTGCGGTGCGCGCCCCGTGTCGCTCCAGCAGAGCGTTGGTCGCCACGGTGGCCCCGTGCACCACCGCGGCATCCGGCTCTGCCTCGATCATGGCGATCCCCTGCACGATCGCTTCCGACGGGTCGCGGGCCGAGGTCAGCAGCTTGAGGATGCGGACCCGGCCCGCGCCGTCCAGTAACACCAGGTCGGTGAAGGTTCCGCCGACGTCGATGCCGAGGATCATGGGTGCGTCATGGCTTTCTAGGCCTCCGAGGTCTACCGTGACCTCGGAGGCCTCAAGGATCTCAGGACTCGGCGGGCTGTACCACTACCGCCGCGGGCTCGTCGGCCTGGCGGACCATCTCCCGGTAGGCCAGGGTCCAGGTCGCCGAGGTGAAGGTGTTGATCACGCTGCTGATCAGGGCGCCCAGGATCATGGCGATAAGGCTGCCGCCGCAGATCGGCACCAGAACCCATCCTTCGAAGTCACCCGAAGTGGCGCCCAGCATGCCGATGACCGGTAGGGCGACGGCCATCACTATCGCAACCACGATGCCGCCGATGACCAGGCCGATGGCCAAAAAGATCACCCAGAAGACCAGGGTCGGCCCGACGTTCGCCTTGAGCACCTGCCAGCCTCGCTTAAAGGCGTCGATCCAGCCCAGCCCTTCCAGCACGGCGGCCCGCTCCGCATAGGTTTGGATCAGGCTCAGCACCAGGCTGAGGATGAGCGCGCCGCAGCAAAAGATTCCGGCGCAGCCGACGCCGCCCACACCCAGTGCGGCGAGCGGGTTTGACTCTTCAGAGCCTTCGACAATACCCCAGATCGACAGTCCGAGCACAGCGAGAGAGGCCATCATGATCAAGAACGAAGGTAGCCCGGCCAGGATCCCGATGCCAAACAGCGACCAGAATCGCTTGCGGCCCGCTCGCCAGGCTTGGCCAAACCTGGTGCCGCCTTCATCCTCCACCTGTTGCACCCCGGCGATCAGTCCGCCCCGGGCGATGACCGACACTACCCACAGCGCGATGCCGATCAGGATCGCCACACAGGCCACAGCGACGATGGCGGCGATGATCGCCCCGCTGATCTCGGGGTCGATCTGCCAGCCTTCCCAGTCGCCGGTCGATGAGGAATAGTTGCTGCCTCCTCCACCGCCGCCCCCGCCCTGGCCCAGGGCGGCCAGAAAGCCGAGGACCCACAGAATCTTCCACTTCCAGGTGATCTCCCACGCACGCTTTAAAACTTTGCCATAGTCCATTTTAACCCCTCCTTGCGAAAAATGATTCAACCACAAAGGTCACGAAGGCAATCAAGGTCATGGCAACTCTTTGTGATTACTAACATCATTACGTCTTGGTGGCGCAATCGTTGCGCCCGCTACCCTGACATTCTGCCACCATTTGCCGGTCGGTGCATGACCGCTGTCTGACATCGTCTCCCTCGAGTTATCACCAATCCAAAATCCAGAATCGAAAAATCCTTCTCACTCCCACTCGATGGTAGCTGGGGGCTTGCTGGTGATGTCATAGACGACGCGGTTTACCGCGGCCACCTCGTTCACGATGCGGCTGCTGGCCCGGGCCAGCAGGTCGTAGGGCAGGCGGGCCCAGTCGGCGGTCATGAAATCGTTGGTGGTCACCGCTCGGAGGGCGATGGTATAGCCGTAGGTCCGCTCGTCGCCCATCACTCCCACGCTGCGCACCGGCAGCAGCACGGCGAACGACTGGGCCGTTCCTTCCCCCTCTTTCTGGCGCAGCAGTCCCGCCGTCGCCAGTTCTTGCACGAAAATCGCATCGGCCGCTCGCAGTGTCTCCAGCCGCTCCCAGGTCACCTCGCCCAGGATGCGCACGGCCAGTCCCGGTCCGGGGAAGGGCTGGCGGTACACGATCTCGTCGGGCAGCCCCATCTCCTTGCCCGCCGCCCGCACTTCGTCCTTGAACAGGAAGCGCAGCGGCTCGACCAGTTCCATGCGCATCTCCTCCGGCAGGCCGCCGACATTGTGGTGGGTCTTGATCCGCTGAGCCCCCGGCCGGCCGGCCCCGGCGCTCTCGATCACATCGGGGTAGATGGTCCCCTGAGCCAGGTACTGGAACTCGCCCAGCCGGGCTGCCTCCCGCTCGAAAATGCGCACAAACCCGGCGCCGATGATGCGCCGCTTCTCCTCCGGCTCGACCACGCCGGCCAGCGCTGCCACCATCTCCCCCGCTGCGTCCACCGCTGCCAGCCGCATCCCCTGCTCCTGGCGAAAGGTGCGCACCACCTGTTCCGGCTCTCCCTGCCGCAGCAGGCCGTGATCGACAAAGACGCAGGCGAGCTGCTCGCCCACCGCCCGGTGGACCAGCGCCGCCGTCACCGCGGAATCGACCCCGCCCGACAGGGCGCACAGGACCAGGCCGTCGCCTACCTGGCGGCGGATGGCCGCCACACTCTCGGCGATAAAGCTGCCCGCCGTCCAGGTTCCGATCAAGCCGCAGCCGTGGGTCAGGAAATTGCGAATGATCGCTGCCCCGTGTGGGGTGTGCACCACCTCGGGGTGGAACTGCAGGCCAAACAGCCGCCGGCCCGGGTGGGTCATTGCCGCGATCGGCGAATTGTCGGTCTGGGCCACCACCTTAAAGCCGGGCGGGATCGCCTCGATCCGGTCGCCGTGGCTCATCCACACCGGCTGGGCAAAGGGCAGGTTGGCAAAGAGCAGGCAGCTAAGGTCGATCACCTCCAGCAGCGCCAGCCCATACTCCCTCCGCCCGGCCGGGGCAACCCGGCCCCCCAGGTTGTGGGCCAGGAGCTGCATCCCGTAGCATATGCCCAACACCGGCAGCCCGCTGTCCAGAACATAGGCCGGCAACTGCGGCGCATCCGGCTCGTAGACGCTGCCCGGCCCGCCGCTCAGGATGAAACCGCGCGGCCTGACCGCCATCACCTCCTCGGCTGGAGCGTCGTAGCGGAACAGCTCGCAATAGACGTGCGCCTCGCGCACCCGCCGGGCGATGATCTGGCTGTACTGCGACCCAAAGTCGAGGATGGCTACCGCTTCGCGCTCCGGCGCCTGCTCGCTCATCGTCCTCTGCCTTTCCTACGGCGCCAGCACAATCCGGCCGTCGCTCATGTCGGTCACCGTTGCCAGCGCCTCGAGCGGGATCCCCAATGACTCCAGCTCCTCCCGTCCCCCTTCGAACGACTTTTCGATCAGCGCCCCGATGCCTACCAGCTCCGCCCCGGCGTGCTTGACCAGCCGCACCAGCGCGCCAATCGTCTGGCCGCTGGCCAAGAAATCGTCGATGATCAGCACCCGGTCGCCAGGTCCCAGGAACTCGGGCGACACCATCATAAACACGGAAATGCCCTTTGTGTGCGACGGGGCCGCTTCGACGTACACCGGATCGGTCATAGTCACCGGCTTGGTCTTGCGGGCATAGACCACCGGCACCTTCAGCCACAGGGCCGTGGTCAGCGCCGGGGCGATGCCTGAAATCTCGGCGGTCAACACCTTGGTCGCCCTGGTCTCGGTAAAGCGGGCCGCCAGCTCCCGGCCGGCCTCCATCATTAGCTCGGCGTCCACCTGGTGGTTGATAAAGCCGTCCACCTTGAGGATCCCCCGCCCCAGGTTTTGCCCCTGGGTCCGGATCCGCTCCTTGAGTGCTTCCATGGACTCCACTCCTTTTGTTTTTCGGCCGGACACAGTCTACCACAACCGGCCCAAGCTGGCAAGTAAGAGGGTGTTTCCTTTGCCATCCTGTCCTGATTAAGGTATAATGGTACCTAGGGGAAATCATGACACTGGAGCTGACCAAAGTCGCCGCCCAGATCGAAGAGATGAGCCGGGTGCTGGCCGAGCGGCGGCGGCGCCACAACAAGGTCCTACCCGCCGCCCAAGAGCTGTTGCATCAGTTCGCCCACGACCAGGAGGAGCTGTGCCGTATTGCCGCCTCCGATCCGGGCCAGCGGCTTCGCTGCGCCGCGCCTGGTGACGAGCCGCTGGACGTGGCGCTGCCTCCCCCCCCCATGCCGGCGCAGGCGGTGCTGATCGCTGCCGACGGCTCGCAGATCTACCCCGACCGCCATGGGCCGGTTTTTTACTACGCCATCAACATCGGCTCTATCGTCTTTCGCCACGGCAGCGGCCAGGCGCCCACCGCCTCGACCGATCCCCGTCTCTACTACACCGAGGACAAGGTCTATCCTGGCGGCAACCCGATTCAGAGTGACCTGGTCGACGTCGAACGGTCGGTGGAGGAGATGCGTACCTTGACCGACCTGATTTTGGCCGAATGCGGCTCTGGATCGCCCTGCCTGGGCCTGACCGATGGGTCGTTGCTGTTGTGGATAGAGCGGGCTGCACTGCCCTCCGATCGCCAGACCGACCTTCTTGCCGCCTATCTGGCTTGCCTGGGCCGGTTGCGGGCTGCGCAGGGGCCGGCAGCGGCCGGGTTCGTCAGCCGCCCGCACAGCGCCGAGGTAGTGGCCTTGCTCTACCTGCGTCAGATGGAGGAGAGCCAGCGCGGCCAGGTAAAAAGCCTATCCGAGACCCCCTACCGGGGCCTGACCGACCGAGCGCTGTTCCGCTTTCTCCAGTCGGGTGAGCGATCAGCCCTCTTCGCCCGGGGCACGGCCGCCAACGAACGCTACCGGGCCGAGGGCCACCGGATCTGGTTCTTTTACCTGAACACCGGCACCGAGATTGCCCGCGTCGAGCTGCCCGAGTGGCTGGCCTGCCGGCCCCAGGCGCTGAGCCTGGTCCATGCGGCGGTGATGGACCAATGCCGGTTCAACAACGGCTATCCCTACATCCTCACCCGTGCCGACGAGCAGGCAGTGATCCAGGGTGAGGAGCGGGAGGCACTGGAGGCGATGCTGGCCAGGGCCATGCTCCGCCATGGCCTCGACCTGCCGGAGCTGTCGCGCAAGGCGCAGCAGAAGCAGGTCGCGCGGTGGCGACGACGATAGGGCGGACGTAGATGAACGCAGATTAACGCTGGTGGATGCTGTCATTCTAAGCGAAGCGAAGAATCTCTTGGCAAGAAAGACCCTTCGCTGCGCTCAGGGTGACAAGCCCGTGTCCAACAAGATGGAGTATAGCGTATGGAGATAGAGGTAGGGAGGATCATCAGGTCGAGCACGGCGCGGTTTGCGGTGGGGTGCCAGGTGTTGCGACCCCAGGTTCCGGTCTTTGGGTCGCTGGTGAAGGTGAGGGCGCTGGGCGACGACGAGATCTATGGGCTGATCCACGACGTGATGATGGAAGACGACCCCTTTGTACGGCAGATGGCCGTGCTGGACGATGTCAGGCCCGAGTTCATCGAGGATCAGCGCCGCAACCGCCAGGTGCCGATCGAGGTTGGAGTGCTGGTGGTCGGCTATCGGCACGACGGGCGGGTCTATCACTGGCTGCCGCCGCAGCCGCCGCTCAGTCTGGACGTGATCTATACCTGCCCGGCCGAAGAGCTGGTCGCCTTTACCGAGCGGTTTGACTATTTCCGGCTGGTGCTCGACAACCGCGATCTGCCGGCCGACGAGCTGCTGGCGGCTGACCTGCGCTACGCCGCCGAGGCCCGGGGTGCGGCCGGCCAAGATTTTTTAGTCGATGCCGGCCGGGAGCTGGCCCGCCTGCTGGCGGTCGATCTGCCCCGGTTGGACAGTATCCTGCGGAGGATGAGAAGGTGACCGACACCACTCTCGACGATTGGTTTCCCCGCACCCCGGTCGAACCCGAGGCGGCCGAGCAGGTCCGCCGGCTGGGCATCGTGTCCGGCGGGGCGCTGAGCAAAGGGCTGAGCATCAAGCTGGACCGCGGCGCGTTAGTGGAAGGGATGGCGGTGGGCCGCTACGTCGTGGTCCACGGCCAGACCGGCCGCCGCTTTTTCAGTATTATCACCGACGTGGCCCTGGACAGCACCAACCCGGCCATCGAAAAGACCCCGCCTGACACCTCCGACCCCTTCCTGGCCCAGGTTTACCAGGGCAGCAGCGCCTTTGGCCGCCTGGAAGTGTCGCCCATGCTGGTCCTGGATGAAGGGGCCGACGAACCCAAGCCGGTCAAGACGGTGCCGGCCCACTTTTCGCCCGTCTACGAGGCCACCGAGGACGACGTGAACCGGGTCTTTGGCGCGGCCGACGAGCGGCATTTCTATGTTGGCACGCCGCTGGATATGGAGAATGTCCGGGTGTGCCTCAACCTTGAACGGCTGGTGGAACGATCGAGCGGGGTGTTTGGCAAGAGCGGCACCGGCAAGACCTTCCTGTCGCGGACGCTGCTGGCCGGCATCATTAGGCACAACGTGGCGGTCAACCTCATCTTTGACATGCACAACGAGTACGGCTGGGAGAGCCAGGGCGAAGCCGGTTATGGGGTCAAAGGGCTGCGCCAGCTTTTCCCGTCGAAGGTCAGCGTCATGACGCTCGATCGCCAGTCGTCGGACCGGCGGCAAAGCAAGTGGGATTATGAGATCCAGATCGGCTACGACCAGATCGAGCCGGAAGACGTCGACATGCTCAGCAGCCTGATGGCCCTCAGCGACGTCCAGGTGGGCGCCCTGTACGATCTTTACAGGCGGCTGGGTTCTAACTGGATCGTCAAGCTGCTGGAAGAGGGCGACGACGAGCTAATCGCCGAAGGCTCGGCCGAACTCAAAGCACTGGTGGACGAGGGCAAGCTGGCCTCTGGCACGCTGGGAGCCATCCAGCGCAAGCTTGGCCTGTTCCGCCGTTTCGGCTTTTTGCAGCCGCGGGTCCAGGAGGACGTGGTCGGCAAGATCATGGACTATCTGAGCCGGGACATGAACGTCGTGCTCGAGTTTGGGCGCTACGGCAGCAACCTGGAGGCCTATATCCTGGTGGCCAACTACCTGACGCGCCGCATCCACAAGGAGTACGTGCGGCGCAAGGAGGCGGCGCTGGGCGAGAAGAACAAAGGACCGCGCCCTCTGGTGATCACCATCGAGGAGGCCCACAAATTCCTCGACCCGGCCATCGCCCGGCAGACGATCTTTGGGACGATCGCCCGCGAGCTGCGCAAGTACAACGTCACGCTGCTGATCGTCGACCAGCGGCCCAGCGGCATTGACGGCGAGGTGATGAGCCAGATCGGAACGCGGGTGACGGCCCTGCTGGACAATGAGCCCGACATCCAGGCGGTGTTCACCGGGGTGGCGGGGTCGGCCCAATTGCGCCAGGTGCTGGCCCGCCTCGACACCCGCCAGCAGGCGTTGATCCTGGGTCACGCCGTGCCGATGCCGGTGGTAGTCCAGACCCGGCCCTACGGCCCCGAGCTGTACGCCGAGGTGGGCCACGTTGAGGGCGAGCATCTGCAGGAGAAGCTGGCGCAGAATGTGAACCTGCTGCGCGGGGACAAGGATTTTGAGGGGTTTGACTAGGTTTTCTCAAGACCTGGCAGGTTCTCCCAACCTGTCAGATCTTAAGGGGGGCTGATGGACGAAGTAGAAGAATTGCTGGAAGAGGAGGAGTTGGCCGAGGAGCCGGAGGCGGGGCAGGATATGAGCCGTCGCAAG
This sequence comes from Anaerolineae bacterium, assembly GCA_034429215.1. Taxonomy (GTDB): domain Bacteria; phylum Chloroflexota; class Anaerolineae; order JAAYZQ01; family JAAYZQ01; genus JAFGOG01. Next base: position 49,589 of record DAOUGI010000040.1, read on the forward strand.
TTCCTGACCGGCGCGCTGGCCGGCGGGGCGGCCGGGCTGGCCATAGCTGCCGGCACCGGCGCGGCGGTGTGGATGGTGGGTGACCGCCAGGCCGACCGGGCCAAGGCAGCCGCCGACGACGAGATCGCCCGGCTGCAGGGTTTGGTGGACCTGTACGAAAGACTGGACGGCGTCGGGCTGGACGCCATCGTCCAGGGCGGCATGGCCGCGGTTGGACTGCTGTTCGGCGGGCTGGAGTTGGGCGCCAACGGCCTAAAGTCGGGCCTGGAGCTGGTGGAGAAGGGGCTGTTGTCGCTGGAAAAGGCCTTTCCCATCATCCAAGCCGGCATCGAGTGGGTTGAGAAGGGGGTTTCGGCGCTGGCCGGTGGCATCGACGCGCTGCAGAGCACGCTGGGCCGGGTGGTGGACAAGGCCAGCCCGATCACCGAGGCGCTCGGCGATTTTGCCTCCTTTATCCTGGACAAGCTGCCTTTCGGCATCGGCGACCAGGTCCGGAGCGTGCTGGAGACCCTGTCTAACCTGGTGGGCGGCATCCCGGAGCTGATCGAGGGGATCAACACCCACCTGCTGGAGCCGCTGCGCCAGGATTGGTTCTCGACCGAGGAGGGGAAAGGGCTGGATGATACCCTGCTCAAGCCGCTGGTGGAGCATGTGTTTGACCCCCTGGAGGCGCTGCTGGGCGACCTGGCAGGGCTGATCGACACGTGGCAGCAGAAGCTGGTTGCTCCGTCTCAGCGGGCGATCGAGGAACGAACCATGATCCGCGATCAGATCGCCCAGTACAAAAAAGAGTACAACATTTAGCAGGGGCAACCCGCGGCCGTAGGGAGGGTCGCCCCAAGGGAGCGCACGATGATATTCGTTCAAGCGGCCTCTTTTGGCGAGGCACATTGGCGTGTTCTGTCCGAGCTGTTCAAGACCGGCCGGTCGATCCCGACCGACTATGACGTCGAGGGGGAAGAACCCTCCCTGGATGCGCCGGTGGCCATCGAGATCGTGTTGCCGTGGAGCCCTCCTGTTTTTTCCCGGTGCATGTTTTCCGACGCCAAGGGGGCGTTCGACTATGTGGAAGAGGTGGTAAGCGGCTCGCACGATCACCTGGTCGATATGTTGGGCTATACCTACCACGACCGGCTGCACCGGCAGTGGGAAGGCCAGCTTGCCGAGCTCCAGCGCAATCCGCAGACCAGGCGCGCCCAGTCGATCACCTGGCGGCCCGGCGAAGACATCGGCTCTCCTCACCCGCCCTGCTTGCAGCGGATCTGGACCCGGATCGTAGACGGCAAGCTCGAGATGCACACGCACTGGCGGAGTCGAGATGCGTATAAAGCCTGGGGGTTGAACGTCTTTGCCCTGGCGCACCTCCAGAAGAAATGGGCCGAGCGGTTGTCGGTTGAACCCGGCAGCTATCGAGAGTTCATCGACTCGTTCCACGTCTATGGCCGCGACATTGCCGCGGCGGAGAAAGCGCTGCGCCGGGGGCCGGAAGCCTGGCAATGGTCCTATGAGGGCATCATAGAAGCCGCGTACTAACCCCGACGGGCTTCAGGTGCTTGGCCAAATATACAAGTCTGAATCACTTTACATTTTCTGTCAGTTCGTGGTATAATAGACCACGACGGACAGGGTTGGTCTGAAAAGACCACCGGTGGTTTTGCCCTGCTTGCGATCCGATTGCTGTGGACGAAGGCCCCGGCCTCTTCTGGCGGGACGGAGGGCACACGCGTGCACGAAAAGCCAACATCTCAACGGATTTGCCTGGTCGGGCAGGTGCTGGCCGACGGCCTTAAGCAAGCATCGGCTCGTTCCGAAGAGCCGATCCTGTGCCTTGCCCGGCGGAACAGTCTCACCTTTGTGGCCGTGAGCGGCTTGCGGCTGGTCGTTTCCTGGGAGTTTGCCCTGTCAACGCAGGTAGAACGGCAGGCGGCCTTTGTGATTCCACCGATGATTGTCAACCACCTGCTTGCAGTCACGGGATCGACCACAGAAGAGACGGACCTCGTCCTGGAAGGCGACAACGTTGCGCTGATTACGAGTGACGAGCTGGGCAGCTATGAGCTGCGTTGGCGATCCGATCTAGGCGGCTTTCCTGCGCCGCCGGAGATGAGCCGCCTGCTCGTGCCACCGGCTGCATCGACTCGGCTCGGCTACCTCCAGGTTTCGGACGCAGTCCACCAGGCAGTGATCCAATTGGCAGACATGGAGTCGCATCGGCAGATCCACCGCACCAGGCTGGCCGTTATGGTCAGCCTGACCGACGACCATCTCACTGTGACCGGCCAGGAGATCGAGACCCGGGCGATCAACCGTCACTACTTTGACCCCCGCCTCGTCATCCGGGCATTGGAGCTGGTCAAGGCGGAGTGTGTCGAGGTCGGGTTGACCAGTCTGGGCCCGCGCTCTGCTTTTCTATCGATCGTCGATCGACAGCCCGACCGCCTGGTACACGGCGCCCTGCTGTCTATTGGCCTCGATACTCAGCGCCTATTCCCTCTGCCTCGCGGCCGGCTGTAGAGAGCCTTATTTCTGATCACATGAAATCCAGTTTGACTGCCGGCACAGTTCTGCAAGAGCGGTACCAGATCACCGGCCTGTTTGGCTCGACAGAGTGGACGGCCGCCTATTTGGCGGACGATCAGGTCAGCAAGGAGCAGGTACTGATCTGGGAATCGGCCGAGCGCTTCAAGCTCCGCCAGCGGCCGCCGGGTGTCCGTGAGTATTTTACGCAGAATTTCCCCGAGGGACAGAAGGGCGGTAAGCACTACCTGGCTCTTTGCCTGGAGGGGCAAAGCCTGGCGTTTATGCTCACCGCCGCCGGCCAGCTGAATGAGATGCCGGCCGGGCTGTGGCTGCTGCAGATCTGCCGCGCGATCGGCTACTGGCACAACCGCGAGGAAGGGCCACTGGTTTGTCTGCGCCAGGGTGGGTTGGCCTTGGCTCCTTTCCGGGTAACCGGCCATGACCAGGTGATGGTCCCGCCCTATGGCGAGCTCGGCCGGACGGTTGAGTCGGACCTGCCTGCCGACGGGTACCGGTTCTCTGCTCCGGAAACCGGAGATGCCCTGTCGCCCCACTCTGACGTCTATGCGTTGGGGGCGATGCTGTATTGTCTGCTGACCGGCCAGCCGGCCCCTGAGCCTGAAGCCCGCCTTGGGATGAAGACCGTGCTCGTGCCGCCGCAGCGGATCAACCGCGACGTATCGGCCAAGATGGAAAAGATTGCACTCAAGGCCCTCCAGCTCGATCCCAAGCGGCGCTATCCCACCGCCGCCGAGATGGCCGACGACCTCGAGCAGTTACTTCTTCCACAGTTAATGGAAAAAAAGAAGGAAAAGCCCAAGCCGTCGCTGTTGATGCGGCTGGCGCCGTTCATGGTCACCCTGTTGGCCCTGGTATGCTTGGTGTTTGCGATTCAAGGCGCGTCCAAACTCCATCTGGATGTCAAGTTGCCCTGGTTGGATTGGCCAACGCCGACCAGTACGCCGGTAACGCCGGGCGCGCTGGTCGACACACCCACCCCAACCGCCACTCCTACGCCGACACCGACCGCTCTGCCCACGCCTGCCCCAAATCTGGTGGCGCTGCTCAATCAGGTCCGCCTGGACCAGTTTCCCCAGGTCATCGCGTACAGCAGCATCCTGGATGAGAACCGCGAGCCGGTGCGTGACCTGGCCAGGGAACGGTTCCGGGTACAGCAGGATGGGGTTGATGTCGTCGATTTCCAGGTGGCCAACGTGGATGCGGCGCAGGATCCGCTGTCCATGGTTGTGGCGATTGACATTAGCGGCAGCATGAAGGGCGAGCCGTTGGAAAAGGCCAAGGCCGCAGCCGGCAACTTTGTGGGCCGTTTCGACGCCGCCGACCAGGTGGCTTTGATCAAGTTCGACGACCGGATCGAGCTGGTGCACGATTTTACGACCGACAAGAGTGCGATCATCGGGGCGATCAATTCACTCAGTTCTCGTAACGACACCGCCCTCTACGACGTGATCGCCCAATCGGTAGAGCGACTCAGCGCGCTGCAGGGCCGGCGGGCCTTGATCGTGCTCACCGATGGGCGCGATACTGCCAGCACGAAAAACAAGGTCAACAGCGCTATCGCCGCAGCGAATGGCGTCAACATCCCTGTGTTCGTTATTGGCCTCAACAGCCCCCAGTTCACACCAGAGATCATGGCCAAGATCGCCTCGGAGACGGGTGGGGATTACCTTCTCGCGCCTGCTCCAGACGCTTTGGATGCGCTGTATCAGAAGATCAGAGGACAGCTTCAGAACCAATACCGTATCGACCTGACCTCGTTGCATGGGGCCGATCAAGGGTTGCATACGCTGCGTATTGAGCTCGACCTGGGCGGCGGGATCAGAATATGGACGGAGAAGACGTACCGCGCCCCCTGACCAGGTGTATTGAGCCTCGTTCCTGGCATGGGCCGTCATTGTGTGTTATAATCCGTACTATTAGGGGGAAATGTGGCGGGTGATAAGAAGGTCTATGACAAATCACTCCGTGCGGGCCTGAACCTGGCCTGGGAAGGCCAATGGGAAAAGGCGCTGGAGGCATATCAAAACGCACTGGCCGAGGTGCCCAACGACCCCGTGGTCCTCAATCACGTTGGCTATGCCCACCTGCAACTGAAGCACTTGCAGGAGGCGCTGGAAGCCTACCATGAGGCCAGCCGGCTGTCGCCTGACGATCCGGCCCCTTTGGCACGGACGGCCGAGATCCACGAGCTGGCAGGGCAGCCGCATGCGGCCGCGGCCGTCTACCTGTCGCTGGCCGAGATTCATCAGCGCCAACTGGCTTGGGCAGACGCTATCCAGGCGCTCCAACAATCGGTTCGGCTTCACCCCGACCATTTGCCGGCACGGCTGATGTTGGCCGAGATCTATGCTCGGCTGGATCAGCCACAGCGTGCGGCCAAAGAGCGGTTGAGCCTGGCTCGGGCTTTGCAAAAGCAAGGACAGGCCCTGAAGGCGGCGGAACAGTGCAGTGAGGCGTTGCTCCTGGACCCGCAAAACGCCGAGGCGCGGGCCCTGTCCGAGGCCCTGCGACTTGGCGAGGCGACAGGGGAGGTTCAGCCACACCCTGTGCCAGTGGCGCTCGTCGAAGAAGGGGCCAGCCCGGTGGACATGGCCCGTGACAAGGCATTGGAAGAGCTTGCCGGCATCCCGTTCGAGGAGACGCCGGTCGGCCCCGCTGCCGACATCTCTGCCTTTGAGTCGAGCGCCGCACCGGCAGAAACGCCGGCCCAGCCAACACTCAGCCGCCCGCAGATCGACGCCCTGATCACACAGGCGATTGACTATCAGACGCGCGGGCTGGTGGACGAGGCAATCGCGTGCTACACCAAGGTGATCGGCGCCGGGGTAGATCGGCCGGCTGCCCATTTTAACCTGGGCTTGCTCTACCAGCAGCGGCTGCGTTTCGACCAGGCCGTAGCCGAATTCAGAAAATCGGTGCGCCATCCACAGTATGCTCTCGGCAGCCATTTTGCCCTGGGTGGATGTTACAAGGCGATGGGCCGCATCGACGAGGCATTGGAGCACCTGATTCAGGTGCTCAAATTCGTGGACCTGGGTACGGTGCAGCGGGACCAGGCCGACGACCTGGTCCAGCTTTACGACGCCCTGGCCGACAGCTATGCTGCCAAAGGGGATCAGGCCAAGGCATTGGAGTTTATGAACTCTCTGGTCGAGTTCTTGTCGTCGAAAGGGTGGGCCGACAAGGCGCGCGAGGCCCGCAAGCGGATTGACAGCATGGCCGACGAGGGGGTCACGACCAGCTTGGCCGAGGTGCTGGCCACGCCGAGCGCCACGACGCTGCTGTCGGCCATGTCTCTGAGCCAGGAATATGTGAAGCATGGTGCATTTCAGGCGGCTATCGACGTCTGCTTTCGAGCCATCCAACATGCGCCTACCTATCTGCCGCTCCACCTGCGCCTGGCCGAGATTTACGCCCAAGATGGCCGGGTTGACGATGCGGTAACCAAGTACATGACCGTGGCAGATGTGTACAAGGTGCGAGATGAGAAACGCCACCTGATCAACGTCTACAAGAAGGTGTTGCGTCTGACGCCGATGGATGTGGCAGTACGCTCGCGGCTTATTGACCTGCTCACCACCTTTGGCGAGATCGACCAGGCGCTGGAACAGTACATGGCCCTGGCTGACGCCTACTACCAGCTCGTCCAGGTGAACAAGGCGCTGGAAAAGTACACGGCAGCGCTGCGGCTGACCCCCAGAGCCTCTGACGAAAAGAAGTGGCGCGGGCGCTTGTTGCGCAAGATGGCCGAGGTCCACATGCACCGCCTCAATTGGCGCGAGGCGGCCCAGCTCTATCAGCAGATCGTCAAGGTTGATCCAGAGGACGAGCGCGCTTGGCTGAGCTTGATCGATCTGCACTACAAGCTGGACCAGGCCAAGCAGGCCGATCAAGAGGTGATGCGGCTTCTGGAGCATTTTCACTCGCAGGGTCAGGACGAGAAAGGGCTGGCCCTGTTGCAGGAGGCGGTGCGGTTACAGCCCCAGCAGATGTCGCTGCGTGCCCGGCTTGCCCGGGCCTATATCGACCAGGAGATGCGAGAAGAAGCGATCGGCGAGCTGGATGCGTTGGGCGAGCTGCAACTGGATGCGGGGCTGCGGGAGCAAGCCAAAAAGACGGTGCAGTATATCATCTCATTAAAACCCAAGAACGTAGAAGCCTACCAGCAGTTGTTGTCTCGTATCTAACTCTTCTGGAGCAGTTTGGTGTCGGATATTGGTTGGGTACTGTCACACATACAGTGGTTTGATGTTGTTGATATCCTGCTGGTGGCAGTGGTTTTTTACCTGCTTTTCTCGTTGGCCCAGGGAACTGCGGCTGTCCAGTTGCTGCGCGGGATGGTGCTGGTTGTGCTGGCGGCTTTCCTGGCCAGCCAACTGCTGCCCTTCAAAGGGTTCAGTTGGCTCATCCAGAATGCGCTTCCTGCCCTGCTAATCGCCATACCGGTCATCTTTCAACCCGAGCTCCGCCGTGCGCTTGAGCGGCTGGGCCGCACCGGCAGCCTGCTGCTCCGCCGGCAGGAGGAAGAGGCCGAGGAGCGCACGGTGAGCGAAGTGGTCCGGGCGGTCCACCGTTTGGCCGGACAGCGTCACGGGGCATTGATTGCGCTAGAGAGGGAAACGGGCCTGCAAGAGTTTATTGAAACGGGGGTGCGGATCGATGCCGAGGTCAAGGCGGAGCTGCTGCGGACGATTTTTCACCCCAACACCGCTCTGCACGACAAAGCCGTCATCGTCCGTGATGACCGGATCCTATCGGCCGGCTGCATGCTGCCGACTACGCAGAACCCTCAGTACAGCGGCCTGGGTACCCGCCATCGGGCGGCTGTCGGCCTTACCGAAGAAAGTGATGCGTTGGTAATCGTCGTTTCTGAAGAGACAGGGATTATCTCGGTTGCCTACAACGGCCGGATGGTCCGCCGGTTGGACATGAACCGGCTCAGAAGTGTGCTGCAGGCCTTCTTTCAGCATCGACTGGGGGGCCGTGGCTGGACAGAGCGCGTGTAGGCCGTTTGCCTCAGTCTGTATGAACCAGTTTTTCCAGCTCCTGGTTCAACTGCTCCCTGGTGACTGCGCCGGGGAAATGGCGAATCAACAGCCCCTGCCGGTCGATGACAAAGGTCTCTGGCACGCCGGTTATCCCGTAGGCCCGTGCGATGCGGCTGCCGGGGTCGATGGCAGACGGGTATGTGACGCCAAACTCGTCCAGGAAGGCCTGGGCTGCAGAAGCGGCATCTTTGTAGGCGATGCCGTAGAACTGGACGCCCTGCTGCTGATAGTCTCTCCAGACCTGCTGGACGCCGGCGGCTTCTTGTTGACACGGCGCGCACCAGCTGGCGAAAAAGTTGATCACGACGATCTTGCCACGCTGGCCGGCCAGGTTTATGGAGCTGCCGTCAAAAGCGGTGAGGCTTATCTCGGGTGCCGGGCTGCCGACATCGAGCGACGCGTGGGTAGTTGTCAGCCCGTAGACCAACAGGGCCAGGATGAGCATGCCGATGAGGCCGGCGGCAATCCAGCCCGGCGACAGCCGCCGGCGGGTTTCTTTCTCGGGCAGAGAAGGTGTTTCCATGCCCTGTATTGTACCGCATCTTGACGGCGCGTGCAACCGGCTGACTGGCCGGTGATTGAGGGTGATAATGGTGAGGCGAGGGCTGGCTGGGGTGAGAAACCGGGCGCTGCCACTGACAGCAGCCGGGTTTTTGTGCTTGCTGGGGGTGTGTGTGATCCTGGCCCCTGCTGAGGCACAGTTGGGGCAGCTGATCAAGCTGGTATACGTCCACGGGGCACTGGTGATGGTCGGATTGGCTGCCTTTTCAGTTGCCGGAGGGCTGGGTCTGGTAGCGTTGGTGTTCCGTCGCCGGGTCTGGTACAACGGAACCTGGGCGGCCGGCCTGGCAGCTCTTGTTGTCTGGATTGTCTATATCCTGTCCTCGATGGCCGTTACGGGCCTGACATGGGGGCAGGTGATCGCCTGGGATGAGCCGCGGGTCCGGGCCAGCGCGATGATCCTGCTGGCGGCGGTCGTGCTGGCCATCGTGGCCCGGCTGGTTGGCCATCGCGATTTCACTGCATTGGTCAATCTGGTCATGGGCATTGTGCCCTGGATATTGGTCAGCCGGGCAGAAGCGATCCGCCATCCGCTCGACCCAATCGGTGGTTCGCAGTCGACGGGCATTCAGTTATTCTTTGGGCTGATCGTGGTGGCGGTGGCCGGGCTGGCGCTGACGCTGATCGCCTGGCTGTGGCTGGGGGCAATGTCCCGGCCTCTTTCGCCGGGAGAACTGAGAGGGGAAAAGTAATGGTTGCAGTCAAGATCATCTCTGTTGAAAAGAGCCGTATCCTGGAACAGAAGGCAAATGAGGGCGGCTTGAGCTATGCGCAGATGATGGAAAATGCCGGCCGGCTGACGGCGCGGGAGATCCTGCGCGTTGCCCTAGGGGGAAGGAAATCTCTGGAAGGCACGCGAATAGTGGTCCTGGTAGGGCCGGGCAACAACGGCGGCGACGGCCTGGTGGCGGCTCATTACCTGTGCGAGATGAGGGCATTGGTGTCGTGTTATATATGGCAGCGCAAGATCGTCGACGACGCCAACTTTCGGCGCATCGAGGCCGATGGCCTGCCGGTGATCTGGGCGGAAGACGATCTGGGGTTCGAGGCCCTGCGCACCCTCCTGACGGGCGCCGACGTGGTCATCGATGCGCTTCTGGGTGTGGGTGTGTCTCGCCCTATTGAGGGCCTGCTCGCCGAAATACTTCAGGCCACGCGCCAGGCGCTGGCCGAGCGAAGGGAGCCGGCGGGGTTGGTCGAGCCGGTGCCTTTGTCGCCGGCGTCTCCCGGCCCTCTGGTGGTTGCGGTTGACTGCCCGACCGGCCTCGACTGTGACAGCGGCGCGCTGGACTCTGCTGCGCTGCCGGCCGATCTGACGGTTACCTTTGCCCACCCCAAGACCGGCCTGCTGCGTTTTCCGGGCGCCGAAGCGGTCGGCGAGCTGGTTGTGGCCGACATCGGCGTGCCGCCGGATCTGGCCGGCAATGTGGCCCTGGAGCTGGCTACCCCGGCGATGGTCCGCGCCTGGCTGCCCGATCGCCCTCGCTCGGCGCACAAGGGGACATTTGGCCGGGCGCTGATCGTGGCCGGCTCGGTGAACTATGTCGGGGCGGCGGCCATGGCTGGGGCGGCAGCCACGCGAGTGGGCGCCGGCCTGGTGACAATGGCTCTGCCAGCGCCGATCCAGCTAGCCGTGGCCGCCCAGGTGCCCGAGGTCACCTACCTGCTGCTGCCCCACGATCTGGGAGTCATCGCCTCTGGAGCGGTGCCTGTGCTGCAGGACAAATTGGCCGGCTATGAAGCGCTGTTGCTGGGGCCCGGGTTGACCCAAGAAAGCGAAACGGCGGCCTTTGTCCACGCCCTGCTGGGGCTGCATGGACAGGAGCGCAAAGGCCGGATCGGTTTTGTGGGCAGCTCGCCTGCGGAGGAACCGGCGCAGCCGAGCCTGCCGCCGCTCGTCATAGATGCCGACGGGCTGAATGCGCTGGCCGCTGCCGAAGCAGGGGAGTGGTGGAAAGCGCTGCCGGCAGATACCATCCTGACCCCCCATCCCGGCGAGATGGCGCGGCTATTGGACAACCAGTTGACGGTGCAGGAGATCCAGGCTGACCGGGAAGGCATAGCCGGGCGGATGGCGGCCCAATGGTCGGTTGTTGTCGTTCTTAAGGGTGCTTTTACCGTCGTCGCCGCGCCCGATGGCCGCACGGTTGTTCTGCCGTTCGCCAACCCTGGACTGGCCACGGCCGGCAGCGGCGACGTGCTGTCGGGGGCCATCGTCGGGCTGCGGGCGCAGGGGTTGGGCGCGTTCGAGGCGGCGGTCAGCGCCGCCTACCTTCATGGGCTGGCGGGCGAGCTGGCGCGGGCCGATCTGGGCGACATGGGTCTGGTGGCCGGCGATCTGGTTCCCCGTTTGCCACTTGCTTTGCGACGTGTTCGCCAAGGAGGATGACTATGATCAAGCGATTGCAGGAACTAATCGACCTGGCTCAGAAGAATCCGCCCGCGAGGGTCGCCGTGGCGGCGGCCGCCCACAACTTGGTGCTCGAATCGCTGCAGCGGGCCGTTGGCCTGGGGCTGATCATCCCCATCCTGGTGGGGAAGGAAGAGGATATCCGCAAAGAGGCGGAGGTCATCGGCTGGGATCTGCAAGGTGTGCATATTGTAGCTACCCAGACGAACAAAGCGGCTGCCACGGCCGCCGTGGACCTGGTGCGCCAGGGCCAGGCCTCTGTCCTGATGAAAGGCTACCTCCACACCGACGAAATGCTGCGCGCCGTGCTGGCGCACGATACCGGCCTGCGCACCGACCGCCTGCTGAGCCACGTCTTTGTGCTGGAGGTGCCCACCTACCACAAGCTGCTGCTCATTACCGACGCGGCCATCAACATCGCCCCCGGGATTGCGGAAAAGGCAGAAATCGCCCAAAATGCGGTGGAATTGGCCCAGAAGATGGGAGTGTCTCCGGTTAAGGTTGCTGCCCTGTCGTCGGTAGAAACGATCAACCCCAACATCCCCTCCACAGTCCATGCGGCCTGCCTGAGCAAGATGGCCGAGCGGGGGCAGATCCGGGGGGCGATCATCGACGGACCCCTTGCTTTTGACAACGCCATTTCGGCCACGGCGGCGCGTGAAAAAGGGATCGTCAGCCCGGTATCGGGCGATGCGGACGTGGTGGTGGCGCCTGACCTGGACTCGGGCAATATCCTGTCCAAGAATCTGGAGTACCTGGCTCAAGCGCGGATGGCGGGCATTGTCATGGGCGCCTCGGCCCCGGTGGTGTTGACCTCGCGGTCCGATCCGCCACGGGCGCGGGTCTATTCCCTGGCGCTGGCCAGCCTGCTGTGCACGAATTGCAGTCCGTAACCAAGTCAGGAACTCGGTCGTTTAGTACCCAACAAAGCTGTCATGCTGACCGCCGTACAGTGCGGCGCAGTGTGCCGCAGCGAAGCGAAGTATCTCTTTTGGGCCAAGAGAGACCTTCGCTGTCGCAGCCGCGAGTCCCCTGAAGGGGATCTTTCGGCCCTGCATGTCAGGGTGACAGGCTCGATGGTATTGTCGGGCACTCTTAGCCAACGTCGAAACTCTTTTTGACGGATTGACGAGTGATGTTATAATAGCCGGTGTAAACTCAAGCCTAACCCATTACGAGGAATCATGGAACGATTTCAAGAGTATGTCGCTGCCAACCGGGAACGGTTTTTGGACGAGCTGAAAGTATGGTGCGCCCAGCCAAGCATCGCCACCCAAGGCGTCGGCCTGAAGGAGATGGCCTCGCTGATCGAAAAGCGGCTGAAGGGCCTGGGCGCCAGCGTGCGGCGCATCGCCATCGACCGCAGCCCACCTACCCTGGTTGCCGAGATAGGCCAGGGCAAGCGGACGCTGCTGGTCTACAACCACTATGACGTCCAGCCTCCCGATCCATTGAATGAGTGGGTGTCGCCTCCCTTTGAGCCGGCGATCCGCAACGGCCAGTTCTTTGCCCGAGGGGTGGCCGACGACAAGGGCGACCTCCTGTGCCGGCTGCAGGCCATCGAGGCTTACCAGAAGACGGTCGGGCCGCTTCCATTTCACGTGCGGTTTATCATCGAGGGCGAGGAGGAGGTCGGCAGCCCGCACCTGGAGGCCTTTGCCGCGACCTATCCCGATTTGCTCAAGGCCGACGGCTGTCTGTGGGAAACCGGCAACAAGGATGAGGCGCGGCGCCCTACACTTGCCTTGGGCGTCAAGGGCATCTGCTACGTGATGCTGGCGGTGAGGACGGCGCCCAACGACCTCCATTCATCGATAGGCGGCATCATACCTAACGCGGCCTGGCGGTTGGTGTGGGCCTTGAACTCGCTGAAAGGCGCCGACGATCAGATCCTGGTCGATGGGCTGATGGACCATGTGCGCCCTCCGACCAAAACCGAGCTGGCCCAATTGCAGACCATCCCCTTTGACGAAGCTATGGTCAAAGCCGAGGCGGGGGTTGCCGATTTTGTCAATGGGCTCAGCGGGCTGGACCTGTTGGTCAAGCTTTACTACCACCCGACCTGCACGATCTGCGGGCTCAAGTCGGGCTATATCGAAGAGGGGATGAAGACGGTGCTGCCCAGCACGGCTTCGGCCAAGATCGATTTTCGCCTGGTGCCCGACCTGACGCCCGAGCTGGTGAAAGATCTGGTGCGGGCACACCTGGACCGGCATGGGTTTACGGACGTCGAGATTACCCACGCCGACGGGGTGCGGCCGGCCCGCAGCAAGCTGAATGCGCCCTTTGTCAAGATGTGTGTCGAAGCGGCCAAAGCCACCTACGGCGTCGACCCGGTTATCGAGCCGACGAGCCCCGGCAGCGGGCCGCTGGATGTGCTGTGCCGCGAGACGCCCACGGTGATGGCCGGCATAGCCCACAGCAATTCGAAGCTGCACGCCCCCAACGAGAACATCTATATCGACGACTATTTTGAGGGGATCCGCTTCGTAGGTGAGCTGATCCGGAGGTTTGGGTAGAGTAAGAGGCCCGGTTGTGCAAGACACAACCGGGCCTTTAATAAGGAGGGACCGTGCCGGCTTTTCAACCAATTGGGATCATCCGGTCGCCCTTTACCCGCAAGGACCAGACGCCTATCCAGCCCTATCGCTCGCAGGCGGCGGGACGGGTCGAGGTGCTGCCCGACTATGAGGGCGGCCTGGATGGGGTGGAGGGCTTTTCTCACGTCATCCTGCTCTACTTTTTCCACCACTCCGAGCCGGGCTATGACCTGATCGTGACGCCTTACCTGGACGAAGGGCCGCACGGGCTGTTCGCCACGCGCTACCCCCGCCGGCCCAATCCGATCGGGCTGTCGGTGGTGCGGCTGGTGCGCCGCGAAGGCCACATCCTGCACGTGGATGGGATCGACGTCCTGGACGGGACCCCGCTGCTCGACATCAAGCCCTACGTGCCGCCGTTCGACGCCTTTCCCGAGGCGACGATGGGCTGGCTGGAAGGGCGAACGTAGGGGCTTGTCTTCTAGTTGCGGTGGCGTTGCTTGGACAGTTTTCTGCCCGCCAGCCCGCCTGCAACCGCTCCAACAACGCAAGCAAACAATATGAAAGGAATATAGAACGCTGGGTCTTCAACCGCATCCCAGAAAGCGACTCGAAGGCCTATCAAGATTCCTATTCCGGCTGCCCCTGTCCCCAGTATTACCCCTGAAATCGGACCGACGAGAGCAGAATGCCTGGTCTTGGCGCCCAAGTAACGAATCGAACCCGCCAGCGCAATGCCACCTACCAACGCAGGGATGGCCGAGAAGCCGAAACAGATGAGCGCCACGCCAAGGTAGCCCTCGGCGATTGGACCTAGCCCATCCAGCCCAAAACTGCTCCACCCGCGAACCATACTGTCTCGGATTAGCACCGCAGTGATCGCGGCTGCCGAGAAAACTAGGTTGCCAATCAACGCCGCGATGACTCCCGTCAGCCCTCCCACAAACAGATCCTTGCACAAAGCTGGCTTGGACATGCGAAAATACCTCAATAACCTACCCTCGTGGAAGTAGGATTTTTCGCAATGACTTCACGCGATCTATTATATCACACCCTCCGTCTTTGCTGTAACCCGCTGGCCATTGAGGCAGTTGCACATGAAATCCCAACTTGCAGAATCGGCCGCAAGCTGGTAGAATGTGCGCAAATGGCAGGCAGTCCGAGATCTAGTCCCCGAGGAATGGTTCTTGGGGCAAGGACAGGTGCTTTGAAACGAATTGCGAGTCTGTTGGTTGTGACGGTGGTGGCCAGCCTGGTGCTGAGCGGCTGCCACCTGCGGCCGCTGCTGTCCGACGTGTCGGTGAGCCCGGATGTCATCTCGCCCAACGCCGACGGAGTCGACGACGCCACGAACATTTCTTACAAGCTGTCGCGAAACGCCGACGTGTCGATCTATTTCGTCAAAGGGGGCGAAAAGTTCTACTTCCGGCAGGAGCGGCCCCGGTCGGCAGGACCGTACCAGGTGCAGTGGGGCGGGGGGATCAACCAGCCCTACTGGCTGGAGCTGGAGGGTGGAACCGGCCGGCAGCTCGTTGAAAGCTGGGTCCTGCCCGACGGCGCTTACACCTGGGTCGTGGAGGCCACCGACGACGACGGCAACACTGAAAAGGCCGAGGGCCAGATCACGCTCTCCGGCGGCGACCAGGTGGCGCCCCAGTTGACCAAGTTCACCGTGACCCTGCCGACCTTTACCCCCAACCAGGACGGCCTCGACGATCGCACCGGCGTCAGCTATTATCTGAACAAGATGGTGGACAATGTCGAGGTCTACCTCTACGATCCGGCCCAGCCCGCCGTGCGCTATGTGCTGGAAGAGCAGGAACGGGCGGTCAAGCCGGGGGAGCCGGGCTACCACTATTACGATTACGACGGCGGCGTGGACCGGGGCGCCGACCCGCCGGCCGACGGCCCTTACGTCGTCGTGGGCGAGGCGCGGGACCTGTCCGGCTATCACGTGGTGGTCAGCAGCACGGTGACGATCCAGCAGGGCGGCAAGCCCCGCGCCGAGGTGGTGCAGGGCGAGATCCAGTGGGGCGAGGTCACCCGCAGCCTGGACGGCACCGAGCTATATATGCCGTTGGGCGCCACACTGGTGTTCACGACCTACATTGAGAACATCGGCGAGGTGCCGCTCCGCACCTCCGGCCCGCCGTCAGGGACCCCCTACCGGAGCGATCAGAACTCGAACACACTGGCGGTGGAGCTGGACCAGCCGAGTTACCACGAGCAGGCCGGCGTGTGGCGCTTTGGCATCAATTTCGACGTGTCCCGGACCGATTTCCCCTATCGCTGGGCGGTGGGCCGGCCCGACGAGCTGCGCCGCGAGATCATCGACGGCCAGGAACAGTGGTTCCTGGACCCCGGCAAGCGGGGCACCGTCACCGGCCGCATCGAGCTGGTGGGACCGTTCCCGCGCAATCAGATCTATGCCTGGGGCGGGCTGATCCACGAGTGGGTGGGCATCAGCGCCCAGAACAACTATGTCGACCGCGTGCTGATCCATATCGGGCAGCCTTGAGCCTGTGATCGACCTGGCGATCGTCACCGTCAGCTATAACACCCGGGAGCTGCTGGCCGAGTGCCTGGCGGCGGCCCTGGCCGGCCTGGAGCGGTCGGGGCTGTCGGGTGGGGTGTGGGTGGTCGACAACGCTTCGGCCGACGGCAGCGCCGAGATGGTCCGCGAGCAGTTCCCGGCCGTGCGGCTGGCGGCCCACGATCAGAACATCGGGTTCGCGGCGGGCAACAACCTGGCGTTGGCGAACCTTGGGAGGGCGATGCCCCGCCACGTGCTGTTCCTAAACCCCGATACGCGGGTGGTGGGCGACGCGCTGGGGGAGATGGTCCGCTTTCTGGATGCGACGCCCCAGGCGGGGGTGGCCGGGGCGCGGCTGGTGCACGGCGACGGGAGCTTTCAGCATTCGGCCTTTGCCTTTCCCGGATTGCTGCAGATCTTCTTTGACTTTTTTCCTCTGCATCCCCGCCTCCTCGAATCGCGGCTGAACGGGCGCTATCCGCGGCGGCTATACCAGGCGGGCCGGCCATTTGCCGTCGATCACCCCCTCGGCGCGGCGCTGATGATCCGGGCCGAGGCGCTGGCCCAGGTGGGCGGCTTTGACGAGCGCTTTTTCATGTACTGCGAAGAGGTCGACCTTTGCCGGCGGGTCAAGAAGGCGGGGTGGGGCGTCTATTGCGCGCCGCAGGCCGAGATCGTCCACCTCGTGGCGCAGAGCACCCGCCAGTTTCGCGACCGGATGTTCGTGGCGCTGTGGCGCAGCCGGTTCCTGATGTTCGACAAGCACGAGAGGGCTGCCTGGCGGTGGGCGGCGCGCCGGCTGGTGAGGCTGGGACTGGAGGCCGAGCGCCGGCGGGCGGCGGCTGCCTGCCGGCGGGGGGAGATATCCGAGGCGGAGCTACAGGGAAGGCTGGCGGCCTACCGGGAGGCAGCGGCGCTGTGACGGAAGAGCTGGCGGCGGTCGTCCTGACCCACAACGAGGAGCGCCATATCGGCGATTGCCTGGACAGCCTGGCCTGGGCCGACCGGCGGGTGGTGTTTGACAGTTTCAGCATCGACCGGACGGTCGAGATTGCCCAGGCAAAAGGGGCGCAGGTCATCCAACACCGGTTCGAGAATTTCGCCACGCAGCGGAACGCGGCGCTCGACGCGGTGGAGGCGGAGTGGATCCTGTTCGTGGATGCCGACGAGCGGGCCACGCCGGCGCTGGCCGAAGAGTCGCGGCTGGTTGTGGCCCGAGGCGACCGGGCGGGATGGTGGATTCCTCGACATAACTACATCATCGGCCACCGCATGCGCGGCGGGGGATGGTCCCCCGACCCCCAATTGCGGCTGCTGCGCCGGGACAAGGCCCGCTACGACCCCGGCCGGCCGGTCCACGAGATCGTGATCCTCGACGGTCAGGCCGGCACCCTGGAGAACAGGCTGATCCACTATAACTATGACACGCTGGGCCAGTTCCTGAGCAAGCAGAACCGGTACATGGATTACGAGGCGCACATCCTGAACGAACAACAAGCGCGGGTACGGCCCTGGACCTATGTGACCATGCCGCTGCGGGAGTTCTGGCGGCGCTTCATCACGCTTGAGGGGTATCGCGATCACGTCTATGGTGTTCTGTTATGTGGCTTGATGGGGTATTATACGTTTGTGGCTTATTGGCGGCTGCACAAGCTGCGAATGAACGGCCCGGCGGATCAACAGGCCGGCGGGCGAGCGCCCTTGTGAACCGGCGAGCGTGTCATTCACCCGGCCAGCTCGAGAATGCGCTCTAGCCCGCCGTCGATGTAGCGAGACATCGTGTCGGCGCAGGCACGATACCCCTCGATAGAACCCCCATACGGATCTTCGACGTCCCGGCGTTTGCCGGCCATCTCGCTCAGCAGGCGGACTTTCCAGGCGTATTGAGGCCACGTCTGGCGGACCATGCGGGCGTGCTCGTGGGTCATGACCAGGATCAGCTCCGCTCCGGCGATCTCTTCGGCGGAGAGGCTGTGCGACCGGTGGTCGCCGATATCGATCCCGCGCTCGGCCATGGTAGCCACGGCGTTTTTGCTGGCCGGCTCGCCGTCTTCCGCCCAGACACCTGCCGACAGGACCCGGTGGCGGGCATCGATCTTTTTCGCGGCCAGCCGCTGGCGGAGCAGACCGGCGGCCATCGGTGAGCGGCACACGTTCGCGGTGCAGACAACCAGGATTAGGCTCACGGTGAACTCCTCCCTAAAGAGAAAAACGACCTGACAGGTCTTCCGAGACCTGTCAGGTCGTTTCATGGTCAACTAGTCGACTTCGGGCTGCAACAGGCCATAGTTGCCGTCTTTGCGGCGATAGAGGACGTTGATCTGGCCCACTTCGGCATTATAGAAGATGAAAAAGTCATGGCCAAGGAGCTCCATCTGTTCGATGGCCTCTTCAGGGTGCATCGGTGTGATGGGGAAGCGCTTGACTCGGACGATGGAAGCGGTTTCCTCTTCAGCGTCAAATTCCGGAGCTTCAGCCTCCGCGATACCAGGCTCAACAGCAACGCCTGCGCCGCGCCGGCGGTCCCGGCGCTTGCCCTTGTAGCGGTCGATCTGGCGATTCACTTTTTCGAGAACGGTGTCGATCGCTGTAAACATGTCATCCGAGCGTTCTTCGGCCCGCAGGATGACCCGGTCGGTGCGCAGGGTGAGCTGGCACACCTGCCGGTCCTGTGCTGCTTTGGTGTCTTCTACTGACAGCTCGACCCACGCTTCGATGATCCCCGGCAGGTAGCGGTCGAGCTTGCCTACTTTCTGATCCACATACTTGCGCAACCGGTCTGTTACTTCAAAGTTTTTGCCCTTGATGTTCAATTGCATTTGCCCATCTCCTTATCGTAGATTTGTCCGGCGTAAGGAACCGATCCCGGCCTGGAAGGCCGGGACCTTCATGACCTGGCACGGGCCAGGGTAAAAGACCATACAGAGGCAGCGCCTGCCTGGTAAAGAGCTGCTGCGGCGGCCTCTAACGTGGCGCCGGTGGTGCAGACGTCGTCGACGAGTAACACCCGCTTGCCGGCCAGGCTACCGTTGGTGCATTGGAAGGCGTGCTGCACATTGTTCCGGCGTTGTTCCGCGCTCAGATCGATCTGCGGCACGGTGGCTTTGACGCGAACCAGCTCGCCCTCGACCACCGGACAGCGCAAGCTGGGGCTGAACTCGCGGGCGAGGAGCGCTGCCTGGTTATAGCCTCGCTCACGCTGCCGAGCAGGGTGCAGTGGCACCGGGACGACCGCTTCAAAGTCGCCGACAGGCGCAACCTCGGACCATGCCTGGCTCATCAATTGACCTAGAGGCTCAGCCAAACTGCGCAGCCCTTCGTACTTGAACTGGTGGATCGCCTCGCGCAGTGGGCCGCCGTGAAAGGCACAGGCGCGCAGCCCGTCCAGCTTGAACGGAGCCTTCTGGCAGCGGGCGCAGAGTGCGCTGAAATCCTGTGCCGCTCGCCGGCTGTGCGTAGAAACTGGACCGACGTCCCGATCGCCTGGCGGCAACGCGATGCCGCAATGGGCGCATACCGGAGGGCGCATGATCTGTATGCCGGCCAGGCACCCGCTGCACAGCCAAGCACCCAACCGATGGCAGGCGACACATCGGGGCGGAAACAAAAGATCGGCGACAGCGTTGCCCAGCCTCATACCACGCTGAATATGGCTGACCCCTTAAGGATTATGATAGCCGGCCCCAGGATGACGATCCAGATCGACGGGAAGATCAGAAAAGTCATGGGAATTAACATCTTTACCGGCGCCTGGTGCGCCTTTTCCTCGGCCCGCTGACGGCGCTTGATGCGCATCTGCTCCGACTGGATGCGCAGCACCTTGGCGATGCTGATACCCAGTTGGTCGGCCTGCACGAGTGCGGCGACGAAACTGATAACGTCGGGCACGTCTGTCCGATCGGCCATGTCGCGCAGGGCATCACGGCGCGATTTGCCGACCCGGATCTCGGTCAGGACGCGCCCGAAAGCGCGGCTGATCTCGTTGTCCCACTTGTCGGCGACGCGCTGCATGGCCCCGTCGAATGGCAATCCGGCCTCGACGCTGATGGTGAGCAGGTCGATGGCATCCGGCAAGGTCTTGACGATCTCGCTTTTGCGGCGTTTGATACGCTGGCCCAGCCAGATGCCGGGCAACATGAAACCAACCAAGATCATGACGAGCACGATCGCGATCCGTTGCAGTGGCGGGACGGTGGACAACATGGTCAGGGCGAAGCTGAGCACACCCAACAGGAGAGCCGCCAGGCCGCGCACGCCGACAAACTGGGATGGACTCCAGTTGTTAGGGCTGCCGGCCAGCTCCAGGTTGTGGCGCGTGCTCTCCATGGTGCGCTGTGGTGTGAAGCGGCTGAAAAACCTGGCACTGGTGTTGACCATTGGCACCAGGACCCGCCGGGAAAAAGGCTGCGACAGCTCGATCTCTTCCAGGGTCAGGGGCCTGCCACCGTATTCGGTCAGCCGGGCATCGACTTCGTCGGCCGGTCGGGGGGCAGCGATGCCCATGATGATCAAAAAGACCGACAGAAAGATCATGAACGCGGCGACGATTGCCAGAGGTAGCATTCTTTTTGCCTTTCCTTACACTTCAATGTTAACGATCTTTTTAATGATCATGAATCCCATGAAGATCATGATCGCTGCCACCCCGACCATGATCCAGCCACACGGGTCTCTGAACAGATTCAGCATATAGTCTTTGTTGATCATGTACAGGACGAGCCCCAGGATGATCGGTATAGCACTGAGCATATAGCCCGAGATCATTTGTTGGGCGGTCAGGACCCGGATCTCGCCTTTGATGCGAACTCGCTCGCGGATGGTATGGCCGATCGTGTCCAGGATTTCGGCCAGGTTGCCGCCAACTTTGCCTTGGATGTTGATTGCCGTGATCATAAAATCCAGGTCGTCGCTTGGCATGCGGCGGAGCATATTGTTCAGCGCCTGTTCGTAGTGCAAGCCCAAGCCGATCTCCTGGGTGATACGGTGAAACTCACCGGCCATCGGATCGGGAAGTTGATTGGCCACTGTATCCATCGATTGGACGATGCTATAGCCGGAGCGGAGCGAGTTGGCCAGCAGGGTGATTGTATCGCCCAACTGATCGTTGAAAGTGTTCAGCCGTTTTCTCTTGCGCGATCCGACGTAAAAGCGCGGCACAAAGAAACCAACGACACCGGCCAGGAGGGCGAGCAGGGGGGAGCCGAGGAGCAGCTTGCCCAGCAGCACGAACAGAACGGCGACCAGGATGGTGATAGCCAGGAACTCTGGCACCCGAAGCTTGAGGTCTGCCCGGGCCAGGTCGGTCCGCATGTTGGCGGCAAAGCCGCGGCGGGTCATTGCCTCGTCCAAGCCGTCCATGGCGGAACGACGTTTTTTACGTTGGGCCCCTTCCTTCTCGTCCGCGCCACCACGTCCGCTGTAGAGGTCCAGCCGCTCTTCGATGGCCTTATCGCTCGACCGCCTGGCGAAGCTGATGCCGATGAAGATGAACAACACCGCAACCGCCGCGCCCACTGCCGCAACGGCCGGGCTGAGCAACGAGTCCATAGATCCTATCCTTTCGCCCTCGATTCTTCTGCCTTGCTCCCCGGCCTGTTCGGCCAGGACAGGCAGAATGACCCATATCTAGAAACGGCGCCCAACCCCAAAAATGGTAGGCGGCAGGTGGATGTTGTAGGCTTCGACTTTTTCCATGAACTTGGGCCGGATGCCGGTCGGTTTGAGCCGTCCGATCACCTTGCCCGCTTCGATGCCCTGCTGCTCGAACGTGAAAACGTCCTGCATGACGATCACGTCACCTTCCATGCCCTGGACTTCGGTGACCTTGGTAATCTTGCGGGTACCGTCGCGCATGCGCTCCTGGTGCACGACGACGTCGAGCGCCGCCGAGATCTGCTCACGGATGGCGCGCAGCGGCAGGTCCATCCCGGCCATCAGCACCATAGTCTCCAAACGGGACAGGGTGTCGCGAGGGCTGTTGGAGTGGGCAGTGGTCATGCTGCCCTCGTGACCGGTGTTCATGGCCTGGAGCATGTCGATGGCTTCGGAGCCACGGCACTCGCCGACGATAATCCGGTCGGGGCGCATGCGCAGGGCGTTGATCACCAATTGACGCATGGTGATCTCGCCCCGGCCCTCCACGTTGGGCGGGCGTGTTTCCAGCGTAATCACATGTTCCTGCTGAAGCTGGAGCTCGGCCGCGTTTTCGATGGTGAGGATCCGCTCCTCGTTAGGGATAAAGGCCGACATAATGTTGAGGGTTGTCGTCTTGCCAGAGCCGGTGCCGCCGGAGATGACCATGTTGAGCCTGGCCTGGACACAAGCCTTTAGGAACTCGAGTACTTCCGGTGTGACCGTGCCCAGATCGACCAGTTTCTGGGGCGTGATGGGAATGCGGGAGAACTTGCGGATCGTCAGCACCGGTCCAACAAGCGACAGAGGCGGGATGACGGCGTTAACACGCGAGCCGTCAGGCAGGCGGGCGTCTACGTATGGCTGGCTTTCGTCGACGCGGCGGCCAAGCGGCGACACGATGCGGTCGATGATGCGCAAGACGTGATCGTTGTTTTCGAATTTGAGCTCGGTCGACTCTACGCGCCCGGCCCGCTCGACGTAGACCTGGGTCGGGCCGTTGACCATGATCTCGGTGATGCTGTCGTCATCCAGCAGCGGCTCGATGGGCCCAAAGCCGAGGATCTCGGCCACGATCTGTTCCAGCAGGCGTTGGCGGTCATTCCGGCTCAGTACCAGGTTTTCCTGCGCCAGCATGGCATCGTACATCTGCTCGATCGTCTGCCGCACTTCTTCTGTCTTGGAAACGTCCATCTTGGGATCAAGCTCGGCGAGCAGCTTGTTGTGAATGCGGCTCTTGAGATCCTGATAGGTATCCCGGACCGGCGCTGCCGGCTGGCGGCGGATGCGCAGATCCTCGAGCCGCGTGGAACGGTCAGACGGCGGCTGCTGTGCGGCGGGCTGACTCTGCGGCTGTTGAGCAGGCGTTTGTTGAGTTTTTTCGATCCGTTTCAGTAATGACATCTTGGCTCCGTTCTAATGTCCTGGCCTCACGCAGTGGGCTTTCAAGTCGCCCTTTCGATCAGCGCTTTAGCCGGCCCAAAAGGCCCGGACGCTTTTTGCGTTCCTCTTTCTCCGGTTCGGCGGCCTTGGCCCCTTGTTCGTCCACCACTTTAACCGGCTGCGGCTCCAAGGCAGCAATTTCCTGCCGGGCAAAAACCACAAAGCTCTGGGCCAGTGGGTGGTTTGGCTCGATCATGATCAGCGGCAAGCCCCGGTTGGCGGCCTGCCGGACGATCCGGGTATCGAGCGGCAATTGGATGGCGATGGGATGCTTCAGGTTCTCTTCTACGTTTTCGGGGCGAATGCCTTCGCGGGCCAGCACCTGGTTCAAGACCAGATCGATCCGATCCCCGGGAAGCTGCAGCGCTTCGACGGTATCGAAAAACTGCTTGGTGCTCTTGAGCGATGGCACTTCGGGCGCCATCACCACCAGGATACGATCGGCCAGCTCCATGGTGGACAGGACCATGTCGTCCAGGTATCGCCACGTATCCAGGACGATGTAGGCAAACTCGCGCCGTAAAAGGCCGAGGATGGTCTTGAGATGATCAGACGTGACCGCTTCGGCCATCTCGGGCGCCGGCGGCGCAGCCAGGACTTTGATGCCGGACTGGTGGGGTGACATGATAGAGAGCAATTGCTCGACATCCAGCGCGTCGATCTGAGCCACCGCCTCGACGATAGAGTGATTGCCTCGCAGGTCGAGCAACACGGCCACGTCGCCGAATTGCAGGCTGGCATCTACGAGGGCCACCTTCTTGGACGTGACCTGCTGCAGGGCGACGGCCGTGTTGATTGCCACTGTGCTGCAACCGGTGCCGCCTTTGGGGCTGTAGACAAGCAGCAGCTTGCCTCCAGGCTGCGAGCGGCGAGCCGTTGTGCCTGCTCCCGATCCGGCCGGCATTTCTTCGCCGGCAAGGGCGCCGGAGGGCGGGACCACTCGGCGGCTGGCGCTCATCTCGTAGACGCGGTGGATGCTGCTGCTCAGCTCTTCGCTGGTGAAGGGCTTGGTCAAAAAGTCCATTGCCCCAGCCAGCATGGAGCGCCGCAAATAGTCCGCTTCGCTCTGGACCGACATCATGATCACCTGGCATGCAGGAGCCATGCGGCCGATCTGCTGGCTGGCGGTGATGCCGTCCATGTCCGGCATGTTGATGTCCATCAGCACGATGTTGGGCTGCAGCGCCTTGGCCTTGTCGATTGCTTCCCGACCGCTGGCTGCCATGCCAACGATCTCGATGTCTGGCTCAAAGTACAGAAGCTTGCGCAGGTTTTCCCGTGTCTCGGAAATGTCGTCTACGATTAGGAGGGTAATCTTTTCTTTCGCAGCCATCAGATTTTTCGTCTCACCAGATTCTTTTTCGTCCAGCGGATTTGTCGTTTCACTCCGCACCTATGGAGTGGTCGTTCCTCCAGCGGGCAGCAGCTCGATACTGTAATCGTGTTTGGTCGGCACACTGATGCTAAAGCGGGTCATCAGGTATTCGAGCGTGACCTGCTGGGTGGCAAAATCCTGGAGGTCTTCCCTCTGACGCACGGCCAGGTCGATACTGGCCTGGGTCTCGCGGGCCAGTTTCAGGACCAGGGCATCTTGAGGAAGGAGCATCAAGGTGATGTACTCGGGCGGCTGGACCACGGGCTCTTGTCCCTGTTGTTGTTGGGCCTGAGCTTGTTCCTGGGTAGTCTCTACTTTATAGTCCCAGCGTCCCACGCCGAGCACCCGGATCTTTTGCAGGGTGAGCTGTGTAGCCAGGCGTGGAATCTGGGCCGCGGCAATCGTGGTACCCTCTTCGCCGCCGCCGGTCGGGCAGATCGGTGGGCAGAGCGGCGACTTGGTCTGCGTCTCGTTGTCCACGTCGATGAAGGCGAAGGTGATCAGGATGTCCACGAGATCGTTGGTCTGGACGCCATACGAGACACTGGACAGCTCGCTGATCGGAAAGGCGACCGCAACATAACCCGGCTCGACCAGGTTGCCCAACTGGCTCTTGGCCATCAGCTCCTCTTCGGTTTGGAGCATGCCCGCCGTGACGATGGTGTTTTGGGTGAGATCCCCTTTGGCCAGCATGCCGGTCGTGCCGTCCAGGGTGCGAAGGGCATCTTCGGGAACAGGGGCAGGCCTATCCACCAGCTCCAACCGCCCATCCACCGCCTCGCCTTCTTTGAGCGGTTGGGCAACGACGACCACTTGCTCTGTCTTGATCTCGGCGCCGGTCGGCGTATTGGACACATTCTGCAGCAAGAGGAACACGACGGCAGCCGTGCCACATGCCAGAATCAAGCCGATCAGGATCAACAGTCTACTTCGTCGCATTGAGTCTCCTCCATGAATAGCAATCTAGTCTTGGCGAGAGCCGAGGACACGCCGTGCCCCGGCGAACAACAACAACAGTATGCCCAAGGCCGCCCCGCCCGCGAGCAGCCATCCTGAAAAGCCGGTCGTCGGCATGCTGGGCTCGGAAGTGGGACCGGGCTGAGCTGGGGTCGTGCCGGCAGCCGCGGTCACCCTCAGGTCGAGGCGGATCGAGTTCTGGCCGGTCACGCTCGCGGTGGCAGCCTGGGTAGTCTTGCCGTTGGGCAATGTCGCCTGCAGGGTGTACGAGCCGCTGCACAGGCCGCCAAATGCATAGTGCCCGTCGCCGTCGGCCTGCATCTGGTTAGACCAGCCGGTAGTGGTAATGCGCACCGTGGCGCCGGCTACCCGCTGACCGGCCGCGTTGAGGACATTGCCATCCACAGCCGACTGGCAGCCGGGCTGGGGTTTTGGGGTGCGCGTCGGCTTGGGAGTGACGGTTGCGGCCGGCGGCGACCCGGTAGGCGGGATCTGCGTTGGCGGGACGGGCGTATCGCTCGGCTGTGGAGGCGGCGTATCGCTCGGTTGTGGGGGCGGCGTATCGCTCGGTTGTGGAGGCGGCGTATCGCTCGGTTGTGGAGGCGGCGTATCACTCGGCTGTGGAGGCGGCGTATCGCTCGGCCCCGGGGGCGGTGTATCGCTCGGATCCGGGCCCGGCGTATTGGTAACAGGTGGGATCGGTGTTTCACTGGGCAAAGGCGGCTGTGCCAGGCTGCTGCCGGCCGACGCCGGGAAGAAGGCCATCACGACGGCCAAGACCAGGATTGTGACCCCTGCGATGGTCTTGAGTGCCTGTCCAAGTATTCGCATGGTTATTTTATTACCTCCCGATAGACCTGCCTATCTGCTTTCTATTGTACCAGAAAATCGCTGGATTGGCAAGCCCTGACAAGCCCCGGCTCATACCTCTGCCGGCGCTCCCGGCGACACCCTCTCCCGCAGCCTGCCGGGAGAGGGCGCGCCGGTTCAGTGTCAGTATTTCCAATTCATGACGGGCAGGTAGACATACCACATCCCATTGGCGACTACCGTATCACACCAAATGTTGTTCGTTTCGTCCTTTTCCGGATACCGGCCCCACCAGGGATCGAATTCGGGTGCGTCGAATGCCATGTCGATCTGGGCACACACGGTGTAGGTGGTCCGGTCGGTAAAGGTCAGATCAGGGCCCGAGTAGTGGACCGTGGTGGCGTCCCCCTGGTTGAGGTAGGCGACGAGGTGGACATAGTTGGGCCGCAGAGTATAGCAGCCGTTGAGGCAGTAGCCCTGATCATGGTCCCACGGTCCTTCCGGCGGAAGGGCGTTCTCCCCCTGCTTGATGTAGATCTCGACGCCAAAGTAATCAGGGGCATTTTGGTCGCCCTGGTTGGCGATGGTGACCCAAAACTCTACTTTCGAACTGGGGGGAGGAGGATCCCGCCACCAGCTCACGTCGAGCACGGTGAGATCGACACCCGGCCTGATGCTCGTGGTGTGGGTCAAAATGTCGGTGAGGTCGGGATCTCCTTCCGGGCTGGCGATGATGGCGTGGTTGGTGATCGGCCAGTTACTCGGCGCGGATTCGTGAACCTGGACGACCATCTGGATCTGCCCGTATTGGGCAGGCGCCAAGGCGCCCAGGTCCCAGACATACTCCCCGGAAGCCGATGGCGGTGCGGTTGGCGGTGGAGTGATCGAGATGACCGTGCAGTTGTTCACGGGATCGAAGGTGTCGGTGATGATGGCGTGACTGGCTTCGACCCGCCCCGAGTTTGTATATTGAATGGTATAGGTGATCAGGTCACCCGGGTCCACGATCGCGCCGGCCGGCGGCACGGCGGTCTTGGTGAGGTCGAGCTTGTACAGCAAAAGTGTGGTGGTGAACTGGTCGGTGTTGTTGTCCAGGAACGGATCGGTGATCGTCTGGTTGAACTCGTCGGTCATCGGCGGATAGTTGATCTGGACGGTGTTGGTGATGGTCGTCACGTCGAGGGGCAGCTCGTCCTGACCGACCACGTCCACACAAAAGTGGGCGATGCCGCCCTCTCCACGCTCGACGTCGCCGACCTGATGGGTGTAGAGGTTGCTGCTGCCGACCTGCTGCCAGGCTGTCGGGCAGTTGGGGCTGTAGGTGGTGTTATCCGGCAGCGTCTCGGTGAGGACCACGCTCTCGGCTACCCAGCCGCCAAAGTTGGTATAGTAGATCGTGTAGCTCAGGTAGCTGCCCGGCCTAACCGCACCAACCGGGCCGGTGTCTTTCCACACGCCGACTTCGGGATCGGGCACGTCGTAATAGACCGTCACCCAGTCCAGCAGAGGCGACGCGGTGGACACGACGGTCGTCAAGTCGGCCTCGTACTGGAAATAGTGCATGTTGGCCGGCGGGGGGGATATGTCGATCGTGTTGGTGCCGCTTATCGACTGGACCGGCGCCGACCAGTCCGACCAGTCTCCGGTGTCCGAGCGGTAGCGATACTGCATGCTGAGGGTCATAGAGATGGGATAACCGATGGTCGTCCCCCAGGTCAGGCGGCGGATGGTGGCGGGCTGATCGGTGTTGATCTCGTAGGAGCGGTACTGCCCTTCGGGGGCGTACAGCGCCCCCGCTCCGTTGATCTCGCCATAGTAGACGGCAGCGCTCTCGTCCAGCTCGGCATCCATGCCGCCGATTACGTAAAAGTAGCCGTGGCCGGCCGCCGTGCCGTGAAAGGCCCGCACTTCGGGCAGCAGCCCGCCCGTCTGCCAGGCGCCGATGGTGCACTGCGGCGGCAGAACGCCCTTGCACCAGTCATAGAGCATAAAGTTGGGGTTGTTGGGGTCGACCAGGGCGGCCTTGATGGTGTCCGAGATGCCCTGTCCGGGAACAACCGAGTTGGCGATGCCGCCGGTGACATAGATCTGGTTGCTGAGCTGCAAGCCGCCGTGGCCGTAGAGGTGAATGGGTAGGTCGCCCGCCGACGCGGTCCAGGCTGAAGGGGTTCCATTCGACATGGTGGAAAAGAACACCTGGTAGGTCGAGGTGACGTTGTCATAACCGCCGATGCTGTACAGGATGTCGGTCGTGCCGTCATAACTGACGGCCATGTTCCGGTATACCGGCTGGGGCAGGGCCGGGCCGGTCTGAAACGGCCCCAGAGCGCCGGTGGTGGGGTTGATGGCGGCGTAATAGACCTGGTCTGAAGCATAGTACTCAAAAGGTGGGTTGGTATAGTGCAGGCCGCCGACGACATACAGATAGCCGCCCTGCTGGACGGCCCCTGCATAGTGCAGCTCATCAAGCAGTGGTTGGCCGTCCAGCGTCCAGGATCCCACCTGGCCGGTGAGGTCGTTGGCGATGGCCCGGTAGACCGTGCTGGTGGAGTACCCATTGGCGCCCGCGCCGCCGACGGCATATATCACCGACGTGTTGGTGCCGGCGAGAGGGTAGATAACCACCGCCGCACCGGTGCGCGGCGCCGGCAGGGAAGGCTGTTGTACCCAGGCGGCTATTCCGCCGGTAATGGTAATGTAAGCGGAATAAACCTCGGCGCGCTTGTCGCTGTTGTTGTCAACCCCGCCGACGATGTAGATAAAGTTGCGGCTCGACGTGGTGCCCATGTCGTACAGAGGCCTGGGCAGTGAGGTGGTTGGGTACCAATCGCCCGTCAGGCCGATGGGCATCAACTGGACGCTCTCGACGTCGGGCGGGATGGTCAACAGACCGGTGAGCAGGAAGGTCCCGCTGTCAAAGTCGGCCAGGGTGGTTCTCGTCTTTTTCGTCACATAGGCGTTGGCGGTGACGGCTACGATCAACACGGCCAGCAGGCCCAGCATAAAGGCCAGGGCCAGCCGGCGTGATGCAGCCCCCTTCGAAACCTCGTCGGATCGGTGCGGGATCATCAGTCCACCTCCTAGTTATAAAAAAATCCTGAGCGGGGGACGGTGTGACATCGCCCTCGCTCAGGTCAGAGCCACGGTGTTGCTACATTGTTTCGGCCAGGGTTCACCATCGCTATTGATTGGTGATTGCTACGCAACTATTCACGTCATCGGCGCCCTCGACACGGGCGCCCAAGCATAGCCATCGTTGTAAAAGTAGAGTCTGTCCCCGTAGCCTCACACTTTCCCTCACCCCGGCCCTCTCACGCCTTTGGGAGAGGGCCGGGCAAGGATACTTTCCGCGATCTGCTCTTACGGCTTGCGGAACGACGGGGCGGTGATGCCGGTG
>DAOUGI010000041.1:0-84010 GCA_034429215.1 Anaerolineae bacterium
GCGAGATCCCGGTAATGCCCGGCGCCGTAGCAGTCCCAGGTACGATGGCCTGCGCGACGGCGGATCTCGTCGTATTGGTCACCATGCAGCTCCATCGTACGTCTTCCGCCCAGGGCTCCGATCTGTTGGTAAAAGCCATCCTCTCCGTGGCGCGCCTTGGTGGCCTGGCCACCCAGTTTTCCGGCCCGCTTGTGATGCGTGCCTCGCGGCATAAATCCTCCTCAATCCATGGTTGTTTAGCCGCGAATAGTATATGCTGGGCAGGCGCTTTTGTCAAATGCTCCCCTGTCCTGGCTGAGAACTGCACCTGCCCGTAGTTCGTTGTTGCGCCTGAGCGGCGCTCGCATTTGTGGCCCGGCGGTCGCCACGGGAGCCCGGCCACAGTCGGTGAAACTCGGCACCTGATCCTATGCAGAATCGATGTCCTCACCTGGGCGACTCTCTGCGCTATATTCTATGTTGATCCGCAGATCCCGCAGCGTGAACGAGTAGCTGCGCCGCTGGCCCTCCAGCAGGAAGCGCAGCACCGCCTCGCTGGCCAGGGCAACGGCGAACTGGATCAGGTTACGCGCCAGCGGATACTCGCATGCGTTCGCGCCCGGATCGACCACGTCGGCCGGCACCCGGTAGCGCTCGTTCCAGATCACCTCGGCATAATCGGCGTGGAGCCCGACATGCAGGCAGGGGATGCCCGCCGACCGGCAGTGCTCGGTCACCATGAGCCGCGATTCGTGGTTATCAAAGCCGTCCACCACCAGGTCGGCCCCCTCCAGCAGCCGGCCCACGTTCTGCGCGGACAGCCGCTTGCGCACGGCAACGATCTCGGCGCCCACCGCCCGGAACACTTCGGCCTGGAGCAGCTCGACCTTGAACGCCCCGGCGTCGCTCTGGGCATAGATCTGGGTGCCGACGTTGTGCCCTTCGACGCGGTCCGAGTCGATCACGGTCAGGCGCCGCACCCCCTGCCGGGCCAGGTTATCGACAAGGTGCGAGCCCACCGCCCCGGCCCCGCAGGCGGTCAGGCGGGCCCGGGACAGGCGCTCCAGTGCCTCCGCGCCGCGATACAACGTCTCATGGTAGAATAGCTCGCTCATCGGCCGGCTCCTCCATCCACACCACCAGCCATCCCCCGCGCCGAGAGGCGCAGGGCAGCGGCCGGCCCTCGTCCTCGTCGGATTCAAAGAGATAGGCTGCCAGGCCCCCTTTGCCCTCGATCGCGCACAGCAGGGGCTTGCCAAAGCAGGCTACCCAGACCTGCATCGTTCTCAAGTCGCGCTCGCTCGGCACGGCCAGCATGCCCGGATGGGTGTGGTAGAACCCCAGAACGTCCCCCCGGGCCTCCTCCCGCTCCAGCGCCCATGCCCAGTCGACCTCGACCCAGGCGCGCCCGCCCGAGGTGGGCCGCCGCAGCCGGAGGCGCCACTCACTATCCTGCCGGCGGCCGGTCAGCACTCGGCTTTGTTCGTTCATTGGTGTGCCCTTTAAGGGACGCGCACCAGCCGCCGGCCCCGTTGGGCCTCGCGCAGCACGCCCACCAGGCTGGCCAGGTCAAAGCGCCGGTCCTGCCCGGCCAGGCAGATCCCGGCCGCCAGCACGGTCAGGTCGTCGCGCCGCACCGTCGAGCGGTGCGGCCGGCCGTCGACGGTATAGGCCACTGTGTACGAGTCCCCGCGCTCCACGTAGGAGGTCATCTCTGCCCCGGCGTGGGCCAGCGCTTCCCGCAGGCGCTCCTCCTGCCTGTCGCGCCGCGCAGCCTCGATCGCGCCGTAGGCCCAGGCATAGGCTGCGCGCTCCTCTGCCGTCA
The DNA here is from genome assembly GCA_034429215.1 of Anaerolineae bacterium. Taxonomy (GTDB): domain Bacteria; phylum Chloroflexota; class Anaerolineae; order JAAYZQ01; family JAAYZQ01; genus JAFGOG01. The sequence continues at coordinate 1,805 of DAOUGI010000041.1, forward strand.
GTGTGGGCTTGCGCAGGGCGCCGGGCGGCGTCCCGGCCGCCAGCGCCTCGCGCAGGTATGCAGCCACGGCCGGGTTGCGGCGGCGATCCACCTCCTGGAACCAGAAGGTTTGCCCGTCAAAGCGGGAGATCGCCTGTTGGAACGCCTCAGCCCCTGCCACCAGGTGGATCGGGATGGGCCCCTCGATGCGAAAGCGGCTGTCCCCTGCCCGTGCCGGCATGGCCAGCCAGCAGCCTTTTGCATGGCTGGCCAGGATCAGGCGCACCGCCGGAAACAGCGCCAGGTAGTCCCGCACCTGCGCCGGGCTGGGCTGGGCCACCACCCGCGCCCGGTCCAGCGCCAGCGGCTTGAGGATGGCCCAGCCGGGCCCGGCGTCGCCTACTACCCGCAGGGTGCAGATCACGCCCGCGATCCGCACGCGGACGCTCCCCCCGGCGGTCACCGGCGCCAGGAACTCGGCCTTCAGAAATGCCTCCTCGGCCGCCTCCATCTTGTCCAGCAGGTGACGTACGCTCATCGTTGATCCTTGCCCTTCGGACAGGCCCCCAAGGGCCGCTGAAGGCCCTTGAGGGCTGTCCTGTTTTGTCCTCACGCCGTCTTGCGCACCGGCAGCGGGTAGGTCATGATCTCCAGCAGCAGGTCCAGCTTGCTCGGCCGGCTCAACATCGGCAGCAGGTTCGGCAGGGCATAGTAGTCGCCCGTGAACTGGTAGACGTCATAGTCGATCTGCGCCCGCTGGCAGTCCGTCTCTAACAGGCTGACCGCGCCTGGGGTCTTGACGAACACAACGTGCGGGATTGCCTTCAGCTCATCCCGGTAGCGCGCCAGCGCTTCGACAAAGCGCGGGGCCGTGTTCTCGCCCTCGTCGGTGACCATGACAATCTGCTCCACCGCCTGCCCCTGGCGGCGCATCATCTCCACCGCCACACCGCACGACGTTTGGCCCGCGGCCTGGATGCCGGCGAACGCCCGCTCCCAGTCGGCGAGCGAGGTAGGGGCGGGCGTCGCCGCGGCCGCCTTTCGCCGCCGCAGCGACGCCAGGAAGCCGACGGCCCCGTCGTCCTTCGGCGGCACCCCGATGGGGTAGGCGATCGAGTCAAAGGCGTAGACCAGCAACGGCGCCTCGCACACGCCGGCGATCATGGCCGCGATCTGCTTGCCCATCTTGATCGCCTGCTCCATCGAGCCGCTCTTGTCCACCAGCAGCGCCGTCGAGCGCTTGATGGTGCCCTTGGCCCGCGCCTGGGCCTCGGTGACCGCCTCCAGCTTGTGCGCCACATCCTCCCCCACGCCCGCAGCCTCGATCGCCTTCTTGGCCTTGAAGGCCGATACCCGCTCTGCCGTCTGCGCCTTCTCCAGTTTGGCTTCGACTAGCGCTTTAACCTCAGGGTTGTCGAGGGCGCCCCGCTCTTGCAGCGAGCCCAGGTTGTTGATCAGCTCCTGCGGGCTCATGCGCTCGATCAGCGCTACCAGGACCATGGGCGTCATCCGCTTGACGGCCGACGCCGCCACCCGGTAGGGGATGCGATGCTCGACGATGGCCCGCGCTTGCTCGGCCGGCGACTGTGCCCGGGCGATCTGCTTCAGGGCAAACAGCCGCGAGTCGGGCGGCGGGTTCTCGTCGAACAGGATCGCCTGCGCCCGGGCCGACGGCTCGATGTGCAGGCAGGCGTACAGCCGCTTCATGGCCTGCCGGGCCTGGAGCACCGAGCTATCGAACCAATCAGGGTCCGCCTCGCGCTCGCGCAGGTAGCGGGTGACCTCGGTCTTCATCGAGCGCGGCACGTTGCAGAACAGGCCCCGCTTCTCGGTCACCGATTCTACGGCACGGCCCCGCCGGACGCGCTGCCGGACTAGGCCACCCTTGACAAAGTCGACAACGCGGCCCACCTCGTAAGGAGGCAACTGGCGCAGCAGCGCCAGGCCCACGTCCCGGTGACCCGGAAAGTCGCTCAGCGCGAGGCAGACCACGAACACCTCCTTGTGGTCGCGCACCTCGCCCTCGGCAGAGTACCACGCCGCCAACTGGGCGTAAAAGCGCGGGTCTGCCTTCAGGATCTCCTGGTGGATCCGGTAGATGCTGTCCAGATCGCGGTGCGGCGTGGTCAGCAGCGCGTTGAACAGCTTTAGCCGTAGGTCCTGTTCGGTTGCCATCATCATCCCTCCTATTCCATAGCCTCGGATCGGCCCACACGAGTTTGGGCAGCCAACTAAGGTACTTCCCGCCGTTTTGGGCAGCCGCAGCCCTGAGCCACGACCCTGATCCCCAACTCGCCACGGTTCCCTTTTCCCTGTTTGTATGCTCCCCTGGTTGGGGTGCAGGCCGATCCCAGGTCAAGATCTTAGCCGAATACCGCCTCCGGCCGCACGGTGATGTTGCCGTTGGCGTGGCGTTCGACCACGTACGGCGCCAGCTTGGCCGCCGGCACCTCCAGGTAGCGAGCCAGTGCGGCGCGCACCTCGGCGTCGGTGCTCATCTCGCCGAGGTCCAGCAAGGCGAGTGCGATCGCCCAGCTCCGGCCCTCGAAGCGGACGCGGGCCTGGCGGTCCTGGTAGGGTATCAACTCGGTCATGGTACGCTTTCCTCCTTTCCAGAATACAAAAAAGGGGCGTGACCCGGCCCTGCCCGGCTGTCACACCCCTGCGCGGAACTTGATTACCCGAGAATCAGACTCTACCAACCCTCGGTGCGGAGGCAGAGCGCAGGCAACGGCGCGACGGCCGATCGTTGTCGGCTCGCACGATTGTGTTGACCAGATATGACTGCCTTGCCGATTGCATCTGCTGCTCCACTTCCGGAATCAGGCTCATACAAGTTCCCAGGGCAGGTACTGCTGACGCTTAACAGGCGTTTGTTTGTATGCCCTGAGTATGAGGGTACGAGCCTTGTATCGTGTGTAATCTATATCACATTCGGGCGCGCTTGTCAAATGCGGCAAGCGGTGATACACTTGGGCATACGCCGCCATATGCCTGTCGGTGGATGGCGAGCCCCAATCGGCGGATCGGGCCCGGCAGGAAACTTGCTTCCAGACCATGCAGGTCAAGGTACTCTATGAAAATGACTCGCGCCGCTTTTGACATCGTGGAGCAATTTGATGAACGAAAGGCAGTCGCGCTGAATCCAAAGAACGGTACCGCTCACCTGAATATTGCAAGGACATACTACCGTATCAGTGAGGCCGGGGACTATCGATTCGGACGTGCCCTGGATGCGTTTGCCGATGCAATTCTGGCAGATCCCCTGACGTATGGTCCGATGGTAATATCAAGCCTGCGAGAGATCGGGTACACATGGAAAGAGGATTGGGAAGAGATCACACGCAGGGTTGAGGGCAAGCGCTGCTGCACAGCCGGCGACGGTAGACCGGATAGGGCATATACAGGTGAAAGCCAGCCGGAGGGTTTGGCCAATGAGGGGGGAATGAAGTGAGAACCAGCGAAAGGACCCTAGCCTTCTCTATCATCTCGTATCTGCTTATCGCGGCTCTTGCCTTCGTCTACATCCATTCCAGAGTGGGTTTCCGAGTCCTCTTCTCACAAATCAGTCCAGGCCCCCAGCCCTTTTCTGGCTCCGGATTCGACATAGCACTGGCTGTTTTCTTTGGGATGGGGGCGTGCGTCTGTCTGGTCATCGCGCTCAGACTAGCTATAGGCGGTCAGGGAGCTGGTGATCTTTTCGTTTCCAGAACCATGCAGACATCCGACAGACACAAGGCGACAATCGGAGAGATCGTGTTCTCGGATTATACAAAAAAGCCCGGGACCGTTCTCGACGCCCTGCGTTTGCAGGCCCAAACGCTTGTCCGCGCCCTGTTGAAGATCCTTATTGTATATCTCTCAGTCGCAACGCTGAACCGGGCCATGATGGTTGTGGTCGTGGTACTGGTGCTCGTGCCCGACATGGTACTGGATGATACCATGCCCATGCTGTGGAATGCCATCATTTACTTGTTCTGGTTTCTCGTTTGTTTCAGAGCGCAGCTTATCAGCCTGGCAAAAACGACAGGAGTTGCCAGGGCAGCGGATGTACAAGAGGTTCGTCGAGCCGCAGCAAGTTCTTCCTTGGATCCATACGTGCAGCTCGCATCGACCAGCGGCGTGACGCCGGAGCTCATCGAGGAGATACTTGGTCAAGAGAGTATCATTCAAGCGATCAAGAATGATCTAATGAGAACGGGGCAGATCGGCTACAAAGAGGTGTGGCGCCTGGGTCTGATCGCGCCCGATCAGGACAGGTTTGACCCTCGCCCATCTGGGCTATCCCTTCAGGAGAGAATGAAGAAGCTCAGAGAGGATGCAAGCTACCGGGCGACTCTATCAGAGCAGATCGCCCCCAAGCGGACGGCCGTGCTGTACAATCCTACCGCCGTCGGCAGCCAGCTCAACAGGCTCACAGTAGCAGGGGGAGTTGTGAAGCCGCTGATTGGCTTCTACCCTGGATGGAGCTACGGCTTGAGCACGGGAACAAGGCACGGTGAATTCGTCCGGATCAGGGATCTTTTGATCGACACAAACTCTCCCTCTTCTCGGAACAGGAGCCGGTTTTTGCCACAATTCCTGCGGGAAGATGGATTCCCCATCAAGGCGTCGTACGCCGATGGGGATCCACTGAGTACTGACAGGGGCGGCACCGTTGTGCTTGACAAGGGGAAGCCGATCATCATCTATCCACGATACTTTGTGCAGAGGCGGTTGATCGACGATCAGGGAGACCTGATAGATCTGGGACTTGACGAGGACTTGAGCCAGAATCCGGTGTTTGCCGTCAAGATGCGGCCGTCAGTTTCCGAAGGGCTGGTCCGGTCTGTGAAAGCCAATGACTATATTCCTGTCGTCAGGTACCGCTCTGTTCCCTATGCTTCGGACTTTATGTTTCCGATAGTAGACACCCCCATGAGCGACAGCGGATGGGCCGACCTCTATATCGATACGAGAGGTAAGGGAAGGCTGTTTATCGCCAAGGAGAAGAGCCTTGACGAGTGGTATGAGATGATGGGCAGGTTGAGGGAGCTGCTGTACAGTGAGCTGGCCAGAAAGGACTATCATCTTCTAGGCCTTGCCCAAGACAGGGCTCACCTCAACGAGTACCTGGCCAAGAAGCAGGCGATATTGGCAGACTATTACATCATCCGGGATTGGGCGTTGCCTTGAGTGGGCACGCTCGATCCTGAGAAAGGTTCCGGTTGCATAATGCGGGCTATGAACGAAACCAGGCAAGAACTGTATGCGCTTTCGGGGGATTTGCCCGACAGGGAGAGGGCCATTTCTGCCCGTGTCGTCGATCGGATGGACCGCCAGAGCTACCGGTTGGAGAAGCTGGTGCTCGATCTGAACGGCATCGAACCGGTGCCGGCGTATTTTGCCAGCCCGCTCGGGGCAAAGGGACGGCTGCCGACGATCGTCTACAACCACGCCCATGGCAGCGAGTATGCGATCGGAAAAGAGGAGATCATCGCCGGGCGGACTTTTATGCAAAAGCCGCCATACGCCGAGGTTTTTGCCGGCATGGGGTATGCGACCCTGTGCATCGACCACTGGGCGTTTGGTGAAAGGAACGGCAGAAGGGAATCGGAACTGTTCAAGCAGATGCTGTGGCAAGGCCAGGTGCTGTGGGGGATGATGGTCTATGACAGCCTGCGGGCGGTGGATTACCTTGTTACGCGCGATGACGTAGACGGCGGCCGCTTGGGCACGATAGGCATGTCGATGGGCAGTACGATGGCCTGGTGGCTGGCAGCGCTGGAGCCGCGGATCAAGGTTTGTGTGGACATCTGCTGTCTCACCGATTACCAGGCGCTCATCGAAGCCAGGGGGTTGGACGGGCACGGCGTGTACTACTATGTCCCCAGGCTGCTCAAGAGCTTTACTACGTCCCGAATTAACGCCCTCATTGCGCCACGGCCGCATCTCGGCCTGGCAGGAGAGTATGATCAGCTCACCCCTGTTGCCGGTTTGGACAGGATCGATGCGGAGTTGAAAGCCGTTTACGAGACGCTGGGGGCGCCCGATGCCTGGCGGCTGTCCCGCTATCCGGTAGGGCACCAGGAAACGGCGGAGATGAGGGAAGAGATCCTGCTGTTTCTGCAAAAATGGCTGTAGTGGATTGTAGCTATGGCAGATTGTCCCAAGTGCGGCCAACACGTAGCTCGAACCGATTGCGTCAAAGAGGCAGACAAGCACAGTCTGCGCCTTGACGCCAAGACGGCCATCTTGCTGATCCTGGGGTTGTACGGGCTGGCAAGCTGGGGGATCTTGGCGCTGAGCGTACCGGCGTGGGCCAGGCGCATTACTGAGCCGATTGGCTACGAAGAATGGCTGAGCTCTGTGCTGGCTATTCCCGCAGTCCGTGTGGTGGTCATGATCGGGGTATTCGTCGGGCTCGTGGTTTTTTACGCGGAGGCGCTAAGCCTGGTGCGGGACAGGTCCGGCAAATCCAAGAAGGCGCGTAAGTATAGGTGCCGAGCATGTGGATACACCTGGGACCAGAAGTGCGAATGAGCTTGACCTAGAGCAGGCCAAGCTCCCTGGAGCGCTCGACGGCGCCGATGCGGTTGTGGACGTCCAGCTTGCCATAGATGTTCTTGATGTGGGTACGGACGGTGCTCACCGAGATAAATAGCTCGTCGGCGATGTCAGGGGTAGGCAGGCTGGTGGACAAGAGGTGCAGAACTTCCAGCTCGCGCTCGCTCAAGGGTTCAACCAACTGGGTTTTTGGCTTTCGATTTTGGATTTTGGATTGTGGACGTTGCTTCCCCAAAGGGATGTCTGTATGCGGTAGCGGTTGCTCAGTCCATTCGCCCAGGGCGGATAGGAGCTTGACGACGTAGGCGGGGGAGATACGCCAGGCAGCAGCGGGGCGGCCCTGCTGCTGCTCGGCCAGGATGGCGCGCAAGGGCTCGACCATCAACTGGCCGTGGTCGATGAAGGTGCGGACATAGCCTTCGGGCTCGGCCAGGAAGAGAGCGTGCTCCAGGGGAAAGACGGTCCACTCCAGCTCGCCCCGCGCCTGCAGGGCCATGGTCCGCAGGACCAGGGATTCAATCAGAAAGCCGACCGCGCCAGCGGCGTCGATCATGGCCGACAGGCGGGCCAACAGGTCGAGGGCACGGTCGGGCCTGTTTTGAGCGATGAGGGTCCAGGCCTTGGTGAGATAGTCGGACAAGCGATCAAAGCTAGGAGAAGCCTCGGCTTCCAGTCCGGCGGTGTCGTCGGACCAGCGGGCCGCGGCCGCCACGTCGCCCAGGATGAGCCACAGCCGCGCCTGGGCGGCGGCCGTTTTGGCCTCGTACCAGGCCGACAGGCCGGCCGAGACCTGCCTGGCCTTGCACATGGCTTCGAGGGCGGCATCGGCGTCGCCGGCCGACTGGAGGGCATAGGCCAGGGTATCGTGACCGGCGATCACGGCTTCGAGGTGACCCCACGATTTGCTCAGGGCGAGGCCCTGGCGGGCGTGGTAAACGGCGGCCTGGGGGTCGTTCCACTCGCGGTAGAGGGTGCTCAGACGGGCATGGACCGGTCCCAAGAACTGGAACGGCTGTCCGCCGCGCCCGACATATTCGTCGGCAAGTGCGAGCGCCTCGCGGCTGTTGGCAGCCGCTTTTCTGAGCTGCCCCTGTTCGATCTGGACGGCAGCCAGGGCAGAAAGGAGGGTCACCGCGCCGTGGCTGTCGCCGGCTGCCCGGCCGGCGTCGATGGCATCAGTCCAAACCCGGGCTGCTGCCGCCAGCTCACCGCTGTGGCGCAGGGTAGAACCCAACAGCAGGGTGACGAGGCTGCGCACAGGCAGATCCTCGCGGGGCAGACGGTCAAGGGCCTGGCGGGCAAGCGCTTTGGCCCCGCCAAGGTCACCTTCGATGGCCGTGGCGTAGGTTCGCAGGGCGAGGATGTGGGCCGTAATGCGCTGCGCCTCCGCTTGAGGGCCCTCGTGAGCGGCCAGATCGGCGTCCTCAAGCGCCGTGGCGACGGCGTCCCACCGGCCGGTGGAAGCCAGAACCCAGGCACGGGCGATGCACAGCCAGGGCCGGGAACAGATCACCTCGCCGGGAAGTGCATCGAGCCAGCCGACTACGGTCGTCACCTGGCCCTGGTAGAGCGCGGCCAGGGCGTTTCGCTCGGCAAGGTGGGCCACCTGGTCGACGTCTCCGGCCGACAGGGCATGGCCGATCGCCTCGGCGATCAGATCGTTGTGCTCGTACCAGCGGCCGGCCCGGCGGTGGAGGGAGGCGATCTCCTGTGGCGTCGAGCTCTGTTCCAGGCGGATATGAAGCAGATCGGCAAAAAGGTAATGGTAGCGATACCAACGCCGCTCGTCATCGAGGGGAACCAGAAACAGGTTGGCCTGTTCCAACTGGGACAGGATCGCCTGGCTGCCGTCGATCTCGACCACGGCATCACACAAGGGAGCGGTCAGGCGATCGAGGACAGAGGTTTTGAGCAAGAAGGCCTGGATGTCAGGTAGCTGCTGATCGAGCACCTCTTCGACCAAGTAATCGAGGATGAAGCGATGGCTGCCGGTGAGGGCCTTGATAAAGCCAGACAGGCCGCCGGCGCCGTGCGCCCGCCTTCGGCCCTGCATGGAAATGGCCACCATTTGCAGGCCGGCGATCCAGCCCTCAGTGCGGGCATCAAGAGCAGCGATGTCCTCGGGCGAGAGGTCGAGGTGCATGATGTTGTTCAGGAACGCCGCCGCTTCATCGGGGGTGAAACGCAGATCTTGGGCGCGCAGCTCGGCCACCTCGCCGCGGGCACGCAGCCGGGCCAAGGGCCAAGGAGGATCGGCGCGGCTGGACAGGGCCAGGTGCATCTGAGGGGGCAAGTGCTCCAGCAGAAAGGTGAGCCCGTCGTGGATCCGCCGCTCGGATATCAGGTGCAGGTCGTCGAGGATGAGAATGAAGGGAGGAGGGCCGGCAGCCACGACGTCGTTGAGCAGGCCGGTCAGGACCGTCTCAACAGGGGCCGGGGCCGCTGCGACCGGGAGTCCAGAGGGGCGGAGCTGGGCCAGGGCTGCTTTTCCTACTCCGCCGGCGCTACGGGACTCGCTTCGTTCGCCCACTCCACCGGCGCGGAGCTCGGGGATGGTCTGGAGAGCGGCGATGAAGTAGGTCCAGAAACGCACCGGGTCGTTGTCGCTTTTGTCGAGGGAGAGCCAGGCTACCGGCCAGTCGCAGCAAGCGGCGCACTCGCTCAACAGGGTGGTCTTGCCAAAGCCGGCCGGGGCGGAGACGAGGGTGAGCTTGCATTGCAGGCCGGTCTTGAGCCGCTCGATCAGACGCGGACGGGGCACGAGCTCCGGGCGAATCGGCGGGACGTATAGCTTTGTCGCCAACAGCCGACTGTTCATGTTGATCTGTCCGCGCCTTTCCCTGAAAGGGATGTGGTATGTGCAGTCTTGGAACCAGACGCGCAGCGTATAGTACCACAGGTCAGGCTGGAGGGCAATACTGGGAGTTGTGTCTTTCGGTCTTGGCCCTCTGGGGCCAAGACCGAAAGACGTGGAATCTGCTGCCTCTAGAACCTCTCGTGGAGGTGGGGCATCATGGGAGGAAAGACGGCCCGCATGGCTGCCTGGGCCTCGGGCGACGGGCTGCCCCAGCCCCGGATGGCAAAATCGCCGGGATCGTGGGTGCCGTAGACCAGTGCGGTTAACCCCTGGATAGACAGGTCACAGCCGGCTGCGCTCGCAGCGGCAGGGCTAACCCGGAGCAGGCCATCGACCGTCTCGAACTGCCAGAGCCCTTCGTTCCAGGGGCAAAAGGGATCGGCGATGCGGGCGGCAAAGCGTCCCGGTCCGGTGTGCATGCCGCCCAGCCCGGCGACATCGACGACGCGCCCCATCGGGGCGCGGATCTCCGACGCGGTAGTAACCTTGATGTCGGCCAGCCATGTCTCGGGCAGCTCAAAGGGGGGCAGAATGATTTCGACCTGGCTCGCTTGGTCGGCGTGGCGTGCGATCCACTGGAGCAGCAGGTATTTGCCCTGGCCGGTGTCGTAGTAGAAGCGAAGGGCGCGCAGGGTAAACTCGGCGATATTCTGGCCCTTGAGATCGTAGAGCATCACGCCGACGACCCGGCCGCCGACCCTGGCCAAGGCCAGCCAGAAGGTGTTGCGTTGGATAATGAAGCGGTCGGGGTGGTCGAAGAAGGCCATGCCGTGGGTGCGCCGGCGCACAGTGTCCAGATAGTCACGATAGGTGTCGTAGCCGTCGCCGCTCGGCACGAGATCGACCTGGCCGCCCAGGTCCTGCTCCAGCAGGGGCAGCAAGCTCAGCGGGGTGAGACTGGCCGTGCGCGGCACCGGGAAGGTGACATAGCCGAGCCGCTCGTAGAACGACTCGCGGAACGGGTAGAGGCAGGACAGCGGCTGGCCGGCGTCGCGAACAGCGGCAAGCAGGCGGGTCAAGACGGCGCGGGAGTAGCCTTTGCGGCGGGCTGCCGGGTGGGTGGCCACAGCCCAGATGCCGCCCATGCCAAAGAGGGCGCCGCGCACCTGCTGGGTCATTGCCCCCGAGGCCGCGCCGGCGACCGGGATGCCATCCTCTAACAGGGCATAGTAGACAAACCCCTCGCGGTGCTTGATCACCTCCTGCCACTCGGCCTTGTCGGTGAGAGGCGGCGACTCGCGAAAGGCGTAGGCATTCAGGCCGTACATGGCCTCCTGCATTTCGTCGCCGTGGAGCCGGCGGATCGTCGTGTCGGTCATGGTTGGTCGTCCTCCTCGCAGGTGTGCAAATGGCTTTCGGTAAAGTATACCCTCTTTCGGCAGAGGGTCAATGTTTTGGAGCGCCGAGATTAGTGGGACGCAGATGAACAACTGCCAGATGATGCGCCGCTGTTGGTGGAGGATCGCCCTGACTGGGCGCACGGCCGTGCGCCCAGTCAGGAATATTATCAAGCCGGAAGGGCGCCCAGGCGGGTCACACGGGCCACGGGCGAAAGGGTGCGCCTGACGGTGGGCGTGCCATAGTAGGCCACACCGCCGGGACCGCGGATGTCCAAATCCAGGGCATCGACTGCCCAGACTGTGGCATAACCGGCCCCCTTGAGCGTAACCCCGGCTTGGTTGCTCTGCAACCTGCGCGCATTGTAGGTGCCCATGCTCACCTGGACTCGCTGCTCTGTTACCTTGCCGGCCACCTCGATCTGGCCGGCCCAGCGGAGATCGACCTCCAGCAAGCCGGCAGTGAGCGAGCCGATCTGGACGCCGCCTGCTCCACTGAATGTCAGCACCAGGCGCTCTGTGTCGAGGCCGTCAAGGCGGACCTGAGCAAAGCCGACGACATGGAGGTCGACAAGCCTGCGCACCGTGAGGCAATAGGTGATCTGCGGCCGGGTAAGGCTGGTCTGGAGCATGTCGCCCAGCTTGTCCGACCAGACTCCGCCTGTGGTGATGGTGAGCCGCCCTCCCTTTACCTCAGTTTTGATCCGGCCGGCGATCTTTTCCCTGGCTCGAATCGTCAGCGCCTCTTTCTCACCCTGGGTGATGAGCAGGACGGCCTCACCCGCAGGACAGCGGAGAGCCACTCGCTCAAAGCCGCTCACGTCCCGGGTCTGACTGATGATTTCATAAGAACTCATTGAACGCCTCCGTTTATCCTTCGAAAGCCGGGAGCTGCCGCAGGGCGTACCGCTCCATGCGCCGGCCCATTGCTACCAAAAGCCGGCCCAATTGGCACAGCAGCCGGCAGCTCGACCGGGACAAGGATCCTCGCTGCCCAGCGCTCAACCGGCGCACAAGGGCGCGGGATCTCGCCTCACTCACCCTTTCCTCAACACGCTGAAACATCATGCTTTCGGAAACGTACAGATCGTCGGGAAACATCTGACCTCCTCCTGCCTACCTCACTCACCTGGCTGACCCTCCCGCTTGACTAACAGCAGAGGCAGCCCCAAATCACGTATCTTGTTCAGCAGACCGTGCAGCGCGGCCTGGTCGGCCACCGGGCCGGTCAACAAGGTTTCGTCGCCCGCCTGCGGTGTAATGCCAAAGCCGTCGAACCAATCGGACCATCTCCGATCGAGGTTGCCCTTGACCCTGATGTGATAGATCCCCGGCTTGTCGAAATTGCGCCCATTGGTCATGTTATGTCTCCTGAAAGGTAGAATTCCCCCTCATTCTACCCTTTCCCCTAGAGGGCGAGGGAATGAGGAGCGATATCCCACTACTAACGGAGTATAGCCAACAGGTGGGGGATTTGTCATCCCCCAAGTAGGTGATTTCGATAGGGAGTTGGGGAAAGGATGGGCCTAGGTTATGGCGGGAGCCTCATGCAGGGACGCCAAGCCCTCTCGCAGGGCATAGACGGCTGCCTGGGTACGGCTGTAAACGTGCAGTTTAGCCAGGATATTGCTGACGTGGGTGCGAACCGTGGCCTCGCTAATGCCCAGACGGGCGGCAATCTCGCGGTCGCACCGCCCGACCGCTACCAACTGAAGTACCTCCAGTTCCCGCCTGGTCAGGGAATCGGCAGACGACGCCCGCTCTGAGGACTGGGATAGCTCTTGCACCAGCCTGCGGGCGACGGCCGGATGGAGAGCTGACTCGCCGCGATCTACCTGGCGGATGGCCTGCACCAGCTCGCTCGGCGTAGAATCTTTGAGGATGTAACCCAGCGCGCCGGCCTTGATCGCCGGGAAGACCTGGTCCTCCCCGCCAAAGCTGGTCAAGACCAGGACCCGCACCTGGGGCTGGCTGGCCCGGATGCGGCGGATCGCTTCCACTCCATCCAAAACCGGCATGACCAGATCCATCAGCACGACGTCGGGCTGGAGCCGCTGCGCTTCGGCAATCGCCTGCCGCCCATCCTGCGCCTCGCCTACCACCTGGATGTCGGGCTCGGTCTCAAGCAGGGCATAGATCCCCTGGCGGACGATGGCGTGATCGTCGGCTACCAGGACACGGATCGTATCCCCTCTCTGGGAAGGGAAAGATCCCGGTTGATCATTAGCCATCAGCTCAACTCCACAACAACTTGCAAAAGATGAGCGTTCGACAGGCTACGGGCCCTCGAACGCTCTCTTTCTGAGAAGGAGACGATATTTGTTAGTAGTATAGCAGGAAGAGGGCGTGTTGTCATCGGCCTGGCGTGGATTCGCGGTACGTAAAAAGGATCGCACCAGGGCGATCCTTTTCCACACCATGTGTAGATGGTCTACAACAAATTACGTATGCCAGCCTTTGGGAATAGTCTCCCCGAAGGGCGCACAGCCGTGCGCCCCTACGGCCTAGCACACGACCGTGCGCCCCTACGGGTCAAGGGCAGCCGGAACGGTGTCGTGCAGGGATGCCAGGCCCTCTCGCAGAGCGTAGACGGCCGCCTGGGTGCGGCTGTACAGGTGGAGCTTGGCCAGGATGTTGCTGACATGGGTGCGGGCCGTCGCCTCACTGATCCCCAACCGGCCGGCGATCTCGCAATTGCTCTGGCCTATTGCCACCAGGCGCAGGACCTCTATCTCGCGGTCGGACAGCATATCCGCCGCCGGCCCGCGCGGTGCAGGCTGCGACAGGCCCTGGAGCACCCTGCGGGCGATGGCCGGATGGAGGGCCGACTGGCCGCCATGTACCTGGCGGATTGCCTGCACGAGCTCCTGAGGTCCGGATTCTTTGAGGAGGTAGCCCACTGCCCCGGCTTTGATGGCCGGAAACAGCTTGTCGTCGCCGCAGAAGCTGGTCAGGACCAGGACTCGCACTTCAGGCCGGAAGGCCCGGATGCGGCGGATCGCTTCCACCCCATCGGTGCCGGGCATGACCAGGTCCATCAGGATGATGTCGGGCAGGAGGCGCTGCGCCTCGGCTATCGCCTGCTGCCCGTCCTGGGCTTCGCCTACCACTTCAATGTCGGGCACTGTGTCCAATAGGGCGCAGATCCCTTTGCGGACGATCTCGTGATCGTCGGCCACCAGCACTCGTATCGAACCGTTCATGATTGGCACACCTCCACCTTAATCGTCGTTCCAGCCCCCGGGCTGCTCTGTACGGTCAGCTTGCCGCCAAGCCGGGCAGCCCGCTCTTCCATCCCCCGCAAACCGAACCCTCGCCGCTCTTGCACGGCAGCCGGATCGAATCCAACGCCGTCATCGACAACCTCCAAAACCACAACCCGATCGACCTGCTGGAGGCTGACCAGAACATGGTTGGCGTGGGCATGGCGGAGGACGTTATTCAAGGCCTCCTGAGCGACGCGGTACAGCCCTTCCTCAACGTCCGACGGCAGCCGGCCAACGCCATCACCCCGGAATTCCGTCTCTAATCCAAGGCGGCCCTCAACCCCTTCCAGGCGAGACTGAAGGGCCGTGGACAGGCCGCTTACCTGAAGGATGAGCGGGCGCAGCTCAAAGATAAGCAGCCGCATTTCCCGCAGCGCCTCCTGGCTGGTGGCTTGTATCCGGCGCAAGTGCTCGGCGGTTACCTCGGTCTGGCCCAATGCCAGCTTGCGCCCGGCGGCCTCGGCATAGAGGGTCACGCCGTACAGGGCCTGTATCATCGAATCGTGCAGATCACGAGCCAGACGGTTGCGTTCCTCCACGACAGCCAACTGCTGGGCCTGTTCATAAAGCAGGGCGTTCTCGACGGCCATGCCGATCTGATGGCCGATGGCCGTCAGCAAGGCAAGCTCTTCCGCCGTGACCAGGTGCGGCGTTCCGGCCGCCAGGTTGACGACGCCGACTGTTTCGCCCTTGGTTACGAGCGGAATGCTGATCACAAACTGGATTCCCTCGCTCAGCAGGAACTCGATGAATTCGTCGTCGGGTGGGTAGGTCAGGCGGATGACAACCGGCCGGCCTTCCTTGGCCGCCCGGCCGGCCACGCCGGTCCCCAGGGGCAGCCGCGCCATGGAGCAGGCCGATCCCTCGGCAAAACCACGGTGGGCTATTAACACCAGGGTCTGGCCCTCTTTGTCCAGGCGGAAAGCCTGCCCTTTTTCCATGTCCATGACGGCCAAGATCTCGTCGAGCGCGTCACCCAGGATCTCGCCCAGGTTCAGCGAGTGGCTCACTTCAATAGCAATCTTGTTGAGCGTGGCCAGCTCCTTGGTCCGGTCGGCCACCTTTTGCTCCAGGTGAGCATGGGATTCCTGCAGCTTGGCTGCCATGAGGTTGAACTGTCCAGCCAGCTCTTCCAGCTCGTCGCCCGACGAAACGACGATCCTCTGGCTCAAGTCACCCCCGGCTATCCGGCGGGCCGCGCCGTCAAGCTCGGCGATCGGCCCTGTCATACTCCGCAGGCCGGTGGCAACGAGGACCGTGGGGGCAACCACACCCATCACCAGCAACAGGAGGAGGAACTGACCATAGCGGCGGCTCGATCCGCTCAGAGCCGCCCAGCTCTCTTCCATCACCAGGCCCCACGGCGTGCCCGGCACCGGGGCAAAGCTGGCAACTATGTCCTGTCCAGACAGGTCGCGGGTGCGCAGGGCACCGCCCTGCCCCTCGACCACCCGCTGCACAAGGAGCTGCGCGTGCCAGTCGTCGCCGATGAAATCGGGGGTCGAGTGGTAGATCACGCGGCCGTTGCCGTCTACCAGGTAGACGGCCTTGCCCTCCCGGCGGATCTTTTCCACACTTCTGGATAGGGCGGTGTCAGACGTCGAGCCCAACACGAAAAATCCAGCCACTCCTCCGGCCGGCTCATTGCCCGTACGGGTAGTAATAGGCATAACGACGACGATGATCTTTTCGCCCTGGGGCGTATTGACCACTATGTCCGAATAGACCGGCTCGGAGGGGCGCAGGGTCAGGTAGGGCAGGACTTTTCTGAACCAGGTCTGGTTCAACGCTCCATACTCGGCGGGCTCGGCAGCGATCACCGTCCCGTCGGCATCAAAGACGACCACGCCGTCAAAGCCGACCAGGTATTGCTCGGCCCACGGATCGGTGTATGCCGACAACTCGGATGCCAGCAGGCCGGCCGACAGGCGGGTCAGCTCCCGGTCACGGTCAATGACGAGGTTCTCGGTTACCCGCTGGTAGGCATAGAAGGTGACAACGGCGACCATAACCAGAATGATCACCGTGGGAACCAGGAACGAGGTGATGATCTTTTGCCGCAGACTGCGTTTCAACTACGTCTCCCCCCAGCAAGCCCTAGTACTCTACTGTATGAGTAACACGGTTTTGCACCGTTTGGTTCAGATCAGCAGGTACAGTATAGCGGCTTGCTGGGGGGCTTGTCATCCCCCAAATGGGGGATTTAGCTCACTCCTATTTGCGCCAACCGGTGGCGAACCGCTTCCAACTGAAAGCGGCCGACGACAGCAGATTGCCGGCCTGGAAGAAACGGGCTGCCAGGAGGACGAACAGGTAGGTAGTGACGACCAGGGCAGCCAGGCTGACGGCGAGCTGCCACCAGGGCACCGGCGCTACGGCCAGCCGGGTGACCATGGCGCTTGGGGCGCTGAAAGGGAAGAGGCTCAGGCCCACGACCAACGGGTTGCTCGGCTCTTCGGCAAAGAGGCTCCCGAACATGAGGGTAGGCATAAGCGGGATGATCAATACGAAGGTCATCGCCCCAGTCTCACGGGCGTTGGAGGAGACGGCGCCGCCGGCGGCCATGATGGCGGCAAAGAGCAGGTAGCCCAGGACCAGGAAAAGGGCGGCCCACAGGAAAAACCCGGGCGGAAAGTTAAAACTGGCTACCTTGAGCAGGTCGGCTCCCTTGTTGAGGATCAGCACGCCGCCGCCGACCCAAAAGATGAGCTGGACCACGAGGATGACGCTCATGGCCAGGATCTTGCCGACCAGGAGGTCGCGAGGGTTCAGGCTCAGCAACAGGACCTCGGCGGTGCGGTTCTCCTTCTCGGCGACGACGCTGCGCATCAGGTAGCTGCTGCCCATGATCAGCAGGAAGTAAAAGATGTAAGGCACGACGCTGGATACCATTCCGGCGAGCGCCTTGGTGTCTGAGCTGGCAGCGGGAGATGGACTGACGTCGTGGAGCTTGGCCAGGTTGCCCGGGGTAGGGTTGCTCAGCGCGGCGGTAAGCTGCGGGTCGCCGGTAAGGTTGTAGCCCAAGAGGTAGGCGAGCACCCAATCGTTGGAGCTATCAAAGGCCAGTCCCTCAGAATCGCCGCCCAGGAGCTGAAATTCCTTGGTGTAGACGCTGACCTGCCCGGTGGTGACATAGTCGGCAGGAACATACACATATTGCCCCACCTCCCCTTTCTTCAGGGCAGCGCGGGCGCCGGCCTGGTCGGCAAAGGGTACGAACAGATCGGAAGGAAAACCGGCGGGCAGATTGGCGATCAGGCCGGCCTCATCCACCAGGCCGATGGGCGACATGGCCTCGGGGGCATTACGCTCGGCCTCCTCGCTCGCCTCAAGGTCGGTGCCACCCATGCCGCTGTCCTGGACGGCGTAGTAGGCCTGAAGGCCGATGAGCAGGGCCGGCATGAGAAGGGTCATCACCCAGAACGAACGCTCACGAAGTGTGGCGGCTACGTCGTGTTTGATTACTTGCCAGATGGTTCGTATCATCATTATCTCCTGTAGGGAAGATCCCCCCTCACCCTACCCTCTCCCCGTTGGGAACAGGGAAGACAGGGCGGATTTGAAGCTGAGCGGCTGGCCGTAGCGCAACATGCCGGCGCGAAAGACGCGGGCTGCTACCCAGAACATCAGGAGTGTAGTGGCAACCAACAGGGCCCAGCCGACGACCATCTGCCAGACCGGGATGGTGCCCAGCCCCCAGCGCAGCGCCACCGTCAGGAAGGAGCTGGTAGGGAAGAGGGTGAGAAAGACGGCCAGCGGGCCGGCCGGGTCCTGCATAAGCACGGCCGACAGCAGGATCGGCAGCATGAAGACCAGGTTGACTATGCCGGAGATCTGCTGGCCCTGCTGCAGATCGCCCACCGCGCTGCCGATGGCGACCATGACGGCGGCGACAAGGGCATAGGCCGGGAGGAAGAAAAGGGCGACTATGCCCAAGAAGGCCCACGGCACCTCGATGTACTGCAGCTCGACAACGTATGGCGCCGCGATCTTGATCGCTACGACGGCAGCGACGACATAGACCGCAAGCTGGGTAAGGGTGGCAGCCAGCAGGCCAACCGTCTTGCCGGCGATCATCTGCCCCGGCGTGACCGAGGTGAGCATGATCTCCATCGTGCGGTTTTCCTTTTCGTTGGCCACCACGCCAAGAGTGTAGCCGGCGGCCAACATGGTGGCAATAAAGAAGAAAAAGGCGGCGACGAAAGGCAGGACGATGTTGATGACGCTGCTTTCGCTGAACTTGCGGTTGCTGGTCAGGTCATGTACGGTGACGGACGGACCGTCGAGCAGCCGGGCCTGCACCTCGGGCGAGTAGCCAGTGACCAGGTTGGCCCGCACGAAATCGTCCAGGTCACCCCAGGCTTCTCGACCGGGCGTCTTGTCGGAATAGTAGAGGTCGGTGGTGAGCGTCTGCAAATAGTCGGGCGGGAAGACAAAGAAGGCCTGGATCTGCTTGCTCAGGAGCGCGGCCTGGGCGGCTGCTTCGTCGGGAAAGGCTCGTACCTCAACCGACGCGCCAGGGTCCTGGCGCGCAATGTCCAGAAAGCCGGCCCGATCGACATAGCCCACCGGCAGGCTGCTCTGGGTCATCGTCTCTATGAGGATGACGAACCCGATCAGGAGCGCCATGCCGAT
The DNA here is from genome assembly GCA_034429215.1 of Anaerolineae bacterium. Taxonomy (GTDB): domain Bacteria; phylum Chloroflexota; class Anaerolineae; order JAAYZQ01; family JAAYZQ01; genus JAFGOG01. Next base: position 20,425 of record DAOUGI010000041.1, read on the forward strand.
GGGAATGGCCACGGTGGTGAGGATGAAACCCCGCTTGGCCACTACCTCGAGGTATTCGCGCTTGGCGATGAGCCAAAAATTACGCATCGCCCCCTCCCTCGGCAGGCGCGCCGCCCTGCACTACGCTGACAAAGATGTCGTCCAGCGACGGCTCGGCCAGCTCAAAGCGATCGATCTTGACGCCGGGGCGGTCGGCCAGGGCACGGAACACGGCCTGGGGGTCGGTGCCGGCCTCGAGCGCTAGGCGCCAGTCCCCATTCTCGTGCCGCGCCTCGAGCACACCCGGAATGCTGGCGAAATCGCCCTGCCCGGAGACGAGTACGGCATTGCCGGCAAAGCTGCGTTTGATCTCTTCCAGGCCGCCGTACAGGACTGTGCGACCGCGGTCGATGAGGACGATGCGGGCGCACAGGGCTTCGGCCTGGTACATCTGGTGGGTGGACATCAGGATGGCGCTGCCCGCCTGGCGTTGTTCTTCCAGGATCTGCTTGACCAGGCGGGTGCTGACCGGGTCGAGGCCGGAGAAGGGCTCGTCGATGACGATCAGATCGGGCTCGTGCAGGAGGGTGGCGATGATCTGGGCCTTTTGCTGCATGCCCTTGCTCAGCTCCTGCACCTTCTTTTTACGGTGCTCGGCCAGCTCAAACCGCTCCAGCCAGCCGCCCAGACGGCTGCGCGCCACCCGTTCGTCCATCCCCTTGAGGGTGGCCAGATAGATCAGGGTGGTGTCCAGCTTGGCATCTTTGTACAGCCCGCGCTCTTCGGGCATGTAGCCGATGCGCCGCTTCTTGTCCAGGTCGAGCCGGCCGCCGAAAACGGAGACCGTGCCGGCATCGGGCTTGAAGATGTCGAGCATCATGCGGATTGTGGTGGTCTTGCCGGCGCCGTTTGGGCCGAGCAGGCCAAAGATCTCACCAGGGCTGACGGCAAAGGAAACGTCGGCCACGGCCTGGGTGTCGCCAAAGCGCTTGGCGAGGTTGGAAACTGCTACGATTGGCTCCATTTCTCACTCCCTCCGAAAATGATCAGACCACAAAGAACTTGTAATCAGACAACTTGCCCTCGTGGTGGCCTAAAGGGCATAACGACCCTGCCAATCAGCTCACACGGGGCGATTGAAATCGCCACTACGAACGGCCAAGTGCATTTTATCATGGATTATGAGCCGATTCAAGACAGAAGCCTCCCGGCAAGCTGACATCGACCGCCTTGGAGCGGCTCGGTTGCATAGTATAGCATGAAGTGCGGGAGTTGTCATCCCCAAAGTAGGGGATTTCAGTGAGCGATCATGTTTAGCTCGTGGGATCTGTGCTTGCGGCGATGGGCGTGTCAGTGGTGGGGGATGGGTGTCAGGTTCTTGTCAGATTCCCGACTTGACAACTCTCCGAAGAGCGATATAATTGAACTATCGTCACTAGTACAATTATAGGGATGAGTATGGATGAGCTAACGATCAACCTGGAAAGCGGCGTACCGATCTATATGCAGGTGGTGGACCGGATCAAACAGATGGTGGTCAGCGGGCAGCTGCAGCCGGGACAGCAGATACCGACAATACGCCAGTTGGCGACCGACCTGCGGGTGAACTATAACACGGTCGGGCGAGCGTATCTGATCCTCGACCAGGAGGGCGTCATCTCGACGCAACAAGGCCGGGGGACCTACATCGCATCGCACCTGGACGAGGGGCAGGTGCAGAAGCTGCGGATGGGCAAGCTGCGCAGCATGTTCGGGCAGGTGATCCGCGAGGCGCACGTACTGGGATACAGCCGAAAGGAGATCGAGCGGATCGTGGAAGAGGAACTGGCGGAGAGTTTGGTTGGGGAGTAGAGTGACACGAGACGGGCGCACAGCCGTGCGCCCCTACAAGGCAAGAGGCGGTTGGGGGCGCGAACCGCAACAATATCTATATAGAGGAGGCATATAGGAGATGTCATTCATGGCAATCAAAAGACAACAGAAGGAGCGGCAGGCCAAGGTTCTGTCACCCGATGAGGTCAAGAGCCAGGCCAAGATGGTCAACGGCGTGTCGCTGGCGGTGTTTTTCATCGCCGAGGCGCTCATCATCGCCATCGGGATCTTGATGAGCGAGGTGCTGCATGTCGGCGAAGTGTGGGTGGGGGCCTTCATCGCAGGCGGCACCCTGATCGCGACCTATATCCTGTTCGCGCTCAAGATCGCCGACCAGTGGGAAAAGGCGGTCGTGCTGCGCTTTGGCAAGTTCAGCGGGCTCAAGGGGCCAGGCCGGTTTTGGATCATCCCGATCGTGGACATGATTCCCAAGTGGATCGATCATCGGGTGATGGTTACGCCGTTCAACGCCGAAAAGACGCTGACCAAGGACACGGTGCCGGTTGACGTGGACGCGGTCCTATTCTGGATGGTGTGGGACGCGGAAAAGGCCGCGCTGGAGGTGGAGGACTATCGCTCGGCGATCGCCTGGGCGGCACAGACGGCACTGCGCGAGATCATCGGCCAGATGGAACTGGCCGACATCCTGGTGGGCCGAGCCAAGATGGACGCCGACCTACAGAAGATCATCGACACTCGGACGACGCCGTGGGGAGTTACCGTCCAGAGTGTGGAAATCAGAGATGTAATAATTCCTGAAGCGCTGGAAGACACCATGAGCCGCCGGGCCCAGGCCGAGCGGGAGCGCCAGGCCCGCGTGATCCTTGGTGAGAGCGAGGAGCAGATCGCCCAGAGCTTCCGCCGGGCCAGCGAGGCCTACGCCGACAACCCGACGGCGCTGCACCTGCGGGCCATGAACATGCTGTTCGAAGGGCTGAAGGAAAAGGGCGCGATGATCATCGTCCCGTCCAGCGCGGTGGACACGATGAACCTGGGCGGCATGATGGGCATGACATCACTGGCGCAGCAGGCAAACGTCCAACTACCCACTTCCGAGGAACAGAAGGCCAGTTAACGTAAAACAAGCCGGCCGCAGACTCGGACCAAACAGGTCTGAGTCTGCCGGGCCGGCGGCTCACAAGGAGACTGCTATGATTGAGGTTGAAAACCTGGTCAAACACTATGCCAATGTCAAGGCGGTGGACGGGGTCAGCTTTGCGGTTGGGGAAGGGGAGATCTTTGGCCTCCTCGGCCCAAACGGCGCAGGCAAGACGACCACGATCCGGACGATCATGGACATCATCAAGCCGGACAGCGGCACCGTCCGGCTGATGGGCCAGCCGATGACCGAGGCCAGCAAGGCGCGCATCGGCTACCTGCCGGAGGAACGCGGGCTGTACAAGACCTTCCGGCTGCTGGAGTGCCTGACCTACCTGGGCGCGCTGAAAGGTATGCCGCGCAAGGAGGCCAGCCAGCGGGCCGCCGCCCTGCTGGAGCAGACAGGGCTGGGCGAATATACCCGGCGCAAGGTGCAGGAGCTGAGCAAGGGCATGACCCAAAAGGCCCAGTTCCTAGCCACGCTGGTCCACGATCCGGCGCTGCTGATCCTGGACGAGCCTTTCCAAGGACTGGATCCGATCAACACCGAGATGCTGAAACAGATCCTGCTGGAGGAACAGAAGCGGGGCAAGACGATCATCCTCAGCACGCACGACATGAACCAGGTGGAGGAGATGTGCAACCGGATCCTGTTGATCAACCACGGGCGGGTGGTGCTGTACGGGCAGCTGGCCGAGATCAAGGCCGAGTATGCCGAGCACGCCGTCGTCCTGGAGTGCGACGGGCTGCCGGAGGCGCTGGAGGGCGCGCAGCAGGTGAAGCAGCACAACCATACCTACGAGATCACCCTGTTGCCACAGGAGGCACCCCAGTCGATCCTGCGCCAGGTGGTGGACGCCGGGATCACCGTCCGGCGTTTCGAGGTGGCGACTGCGCCGCTGGAGCAGATCTTTATCAAGGTGGTGGAGGCATCCCAATGAGAAGCATATTACTGGTCGCCTGGCAAGAGCTGATCGTCAACCTGCGCCGGCCAAGCTTTATCATCACGACGCTACTGATCCCGGCCCTGGGGCTGATCGCGCTGCTGGTCGGCTCGCTATTCGGCGGGGAGTTCGGCACCTTCATGGAGAAGCAGCTCGTGAGCCAGAAGGCGGTGGGCTATGTCGACCAGAGCGGGCTGATCCAGCCGGACCTGCCCGGCTACGAGGGCCAGTTCGCCGCCTATGCCGACGAAACGCAGGCGCGGGCAGCGCTGCTGGCCAAGGAGATCGACTCGTACTTTGTCCTGCCGGCCGATTACGTGCAGTCGGGCACGGTGCTGGTGTACGGCACGGGGGGCGGCTTTTCGTCGTTCGTGTCCGCAGATACAGAGATCCTGCCCCGATTCCTGGTCGACCAGCTCCTGGCCGGCAGGGTAGACCCGGCCATCCAGAACCGGGCGCGGACACCGGCCACCATTGTGCCGGTGACGCTCGACGAAAAGGGAGAGGTGAACGCCAAAAGCGGTTTTAACTGGCTGGGCGATTTCGTGGTGCCCTATCTCTTTTCGATCCTGTTCATCATGACTATTTTCACCACGTCGGGCTTTTTGCTGCAGAGTGTGAGCACTGAAAAGGAGGGGCGAATTATCGAGATCCTGCTGTCATCGATCAGCCCAAGCCAACTGCTGACCGGCAAGATCCTGGGGCTGGGGGCGCTGGGGCTGGGGCAGATGGTGTTCTGGCTCGGCTCGGCTGCGGCCCTCCTGTCGGCCACGGTGGCGATCTTTGCCATGGTCGGGGCGATCAAGCTGTCGCTGGGTACGGTGCTCCTGGCGGTCGTCTACTTTATCCTGGGGTACCTGCTGTTCGCCACGCTGATGGCGGTGGCCGGGTCGATGGGCACGACCATGCGGGAAAGCCAGCAGATCTCGGGCATCTTTTCGATCGGGGCGGCGCTGCCCTACATGGCGATCAGCCTGGTGTTCTCCAACCCCGACTCGCCGATCCTGGTGGCGCTGAGCTATTTCCCGCTGACGTCGCCGGTGATGATGCTGGTCCGGCTGGGGTTCGGGCCGGTTCCGGCCGAACAGGTGGCCATCAGCCTGGCGCTACTAGTGCTCGGGCTGGGTTTCAGCCTGTGGGCCGGGGCCAAGGTATTCCGCGCAGGGCTGCTGATGTACGGCAAGCGGCTGGGGCTGAAGGACATGGTACAGGCTTTAAGACAAGCATAATGCAATAGGAGGGAGAAATGGACGAGCAGAGTGGGATCAAGCAGGATGAGCGGTTGCTGGCCGCGCTGGCGCACGGCAGCATCCTGTTCGCGCCGCTGACCAACGGCGTCGGCGGCATTGTAGCCGCGCTGGTGATCTGGATGATCAAGCGGGACAAGTCGCCATACGTGGCTTTTCAGGCGCTCCAGGCGCTGGTCTACCAGGTCGCGACCTTTATCGTCACCGGGCTGGCGATGTGCTGCTGGACAGCGGTGTGGATGTTGATGTGGATGCCGGCCATGGCAGCCAACCCGGAAGCGTACCAAGACATGCCTCCAACAGGGATGTGGATCGGCCTCGCCCTGGGGATCGTCCCGCTGGCTGTGGGGGCGGCGACGGTCATCTATGGGCTGGTAGGCGCGGCGCGGACGCTGGGCGGGCACGATTTCAAGTATGCCGTGATCGGCAAGTGGGTGAAGAGTCAGGGGTAGCCGTCAGCCGCCAGCCGCCACGCCAAAGAGGGCAAGGCAAGAGGTTTGGCAGCTAGCCGATGGCCGGACGTGCACAAATACTAGTTGTCTGCTATAATAGGGACCGTATCCTGGCAAGGAGACGGTCCCTATGGTGTTATATGGCGAGGCTCAACCCCTGATCCTGGTCACCAGCGACGACGGGATCGATTCGCCCGGGCTGCGAGCAGCGGTCAGGGCTGCGCTCGACCTGGGCGAGGTGCTGGTTTCAGCCCCAGGCGAGCAGCAGACCAGCGCCGGGCGCAGCCAGCCCTCGTTTTTCGACGGCGCCATCCACGAGGTCGAGTACGCCGTCGACGGCCGGCAGGTGCCGGCCTATGCGATGTACGGCTCGCCCGCCCAGGCGGTGCTGTATGCTTTGATGGAGATCGTCCCCCGCCGGCCCGCGTTGTGCATCTCGGGGATCAACTTTGGCGAGAATGTCGGCTCGGGCATCACCGTTTCGGGCACGGTGGGCGCAGCGCTGGAAGCGGCCGATAACGGCATTCCCTCCCTGGCGGTGAGCCTGGAGACCGACAAGGCGTACCACTATGCCTACTCGGACGACGTGGATTTCGGCGGAGCGGCATATTTCACCCGCTTGTTTGGCGAGCGGATGCTTTCCCGGCAGATGCCGCCCGACGTCGACGTACTGAAAGTGGAAGTGCCGAGCGATGCCACAGCCGGCACGCCATGGCGGATGACCCGGGTGTCCAGACAACGCTACTACCTGGCGCTGCCCAGCAACCGCCGCAGTTTGGCCGAGAAATGCCGGCTCGACTATGAGGCGGCTTTCGACCGCGCGGCACTGGAGCCCGATTCGGACATCCACGCGCTGCGGATCGATCGGGTGGTATCGGTGTCACCGGTCAGCCTGGACATGACCTCGCGGGTGGCGCTGGAGCAGGTGGAGCAGATGTTGAAGTGAAGGGAGAAGGATAATGGCCGGAGAGAGGGTGCTGATTATCGAGGACCGCCGGGAGAACATTGTCTACCTGGCCAACAATGTGCTCAAGGCGCACGGGTACCAGGTGCTGACCGCCATGGACGGCGAGCAGGGCCTGAAGCGGGCGCTGGCCGAAAAGCCGGACCTGATCATCATGGACCTGAACATGCCCAAGCGGGATGGGCTGGAGGTGATGGCCGCCCTGCACGAGCACCGGGCGGAGATCCCGGTGATCCTGACCACCTTCTATGGCTCGGAGCAGGTGGCCCAGCAGGCTTTTCGCCTGGGCGCGAGCGCCTACGTGGTCAAGCCGTACGGGGTCGACGAGATGCTGGCAGCGGTACAGAAGGCGCTGGCCAAACGGACCCGGCCGGCTCAGCCTGCCCAGGCCGCCGAAGCGATGCCGCTCAGCCGCCAGGTGGAACGCTGGATGCGGGATATGAATATCCTGCACAACGTGGGCAAGGCGCTTGTGGCGCAATTGGACCTGAACAGCGTGCTGGCCCGCGCGGTAGAGGCGGCCATTTACATTATCCGCGCCGACCAGGCGTTCCTGTTCCTGTCCAAGCCGGGGCAGGAGGCCAGCCCGTCGCTGCGCGCCGTGCGCGGCCCGGCCGACCGGCAGGTGCGGCTGGTCGACCAGTTCGTGGACAGCGAGCTGGCCGCCTACACAGCCAGCTCGGACAAGCCGCTGCTGCGGAGTGACGCGCGGGGAGAGTCGGCGCTGGCCGTGATTGCCGGCAACGATCTGGGGCCGCTGATCGCCGCGCCGCTGCGGTGGCACCAGGAAACGATCGGCGTACTGCTGGCCGCCCACAACGCCGGCGAGGCGGCCTTTAACGACATAGACGCGGAGTGGCTGGCCAGCCTGGCGGATTACGTGGCGATCGCGGTGCGGAATGCGCGGGAGTTCCGGCAGCGGGCGCAGCAGCAGCCGGCGCCGGCGCAGCCGAGCGTGGAGTGGAAGCAGGAACTCAGGCAAGCGGCCGAGGAGCTGCAGGCCACGGTAGAGAAGATGAGGAGATTGGCCGCGCCGTAGGATGCGATGAACCAGGCAGAAACGACTGACATCGCTACTACAGCGGAGAGGCGCCGCGTCGCTCGATCAATTCGCAAGAATTCAGAAAGGCCTGACGGGTCTTCCGAGACCCGTCAGGCCTTTTGTTAACCTTTCATCACCGCCAGCGGCCGCATCTTGGCGACTTGGCGGGCCAGGCCGGCGCCGTCCACCACGGCGATGACGGCGTCGATGTCTTTGTAGGCGTCGGGGGCCTCTTCGGCCAGGCCCGACATGCTCTGGGCGCGGACGTGGATGCCCCGCTCCTCCAGCTCCTGGCGCAGTTGGCTGCCCTGGATCTGCCGCTTGGCTGCCGCCCGGCTCATTACCCGGCCGGCGCCGTGGGCGGTGGTGCCAAAGCTTTCGTCCAGCGCGTCGGCGATGCCGACCAGCACGTAGGAGGCGGTGCCCATGTCGCCCGGCACCAGCACCGGCTGGCCGACGGCCCGGTAGACCGGGACGACGGCCGGGTGGCCAGGTCCAAAAGCCCGGGTCGCCCCTTTGCGGTGGACGCACAGTTTTGTCTTTTTCCCGTCCACCACGTGCTCTTCGATCTTGGCGATGTTGTGGGCCACGTCGTAGACGGTGCGCAGGTCGAAATCCTTGACCTTGCCGGCCAGGACCTGTTCAAAGGCCCGGCGGGCCAGGTGGGCCATGCACTGGCGGTTGGCCCAGGCAAAGTTGGCCGCCCCGGCCATCGCTCCAAAGTAGCGCTGGCCCTCGGGCGAGCTGAGCGGGGCGCAGACCAACTCCCGGTCGGGCAGGTGGATATTATATTTGGCCACCGCCGCCTGCAGGCTGTGGACATAGTCCTCGCACACCTGGTGGCCCAGCCCACGCGAGCCGGAGTGGATCTCCAGGGTGAGCTGCCCTTTGAACAGGCCAAAGACGCGGGCCACCGCCTCGTCATAGACCTCGACGACCTCCTGGAGCTCGATAAAGTGGTTGCCAGAGCCCAGGCTGCCCATCTGCCCGGCGCCGCGCTGCTTGGCCCGCTGGCTGACCGCCGACGGATCGGCGCCGGCCAGGGCGCCGCCCTCTTCCAGGCGCTCCAGATCCTCCGGCCGGCCATAGCCCGCCTTGACGGCCCAGGCGGCTCCCTTGACCAGCATGTCGTCCATGTCGTGGGCCGACAACTTGCGGGCGCCGCCCCCCTCCCCCGTGCCGCTGGGGATGATGTGGAACAGGGTCGAGATCAGATCGTCGGTCTCTTTGAGCATCTCTTTAGCCACGAGGTTCGAGGCCATCAGCCGCACACCACAGTTGATGTCATAGCCGACCGCCCCCGGGGAGATGACCCCATCCGGGTAGCGGGTGGCGATCACGCCGCCGATCGGCGGGCCGTAGCCCTGGTGAGCGTCGGGCATCACCAGCACGCGCTTGACCACGCCGGGCAGGGTGGCGGTGTTGACCAACTGCTCGAAGGTCTTGTCGCGGAAGGCCAGCTCCAGCAGCTCTTCGCTGGCATAGATCCGGGCCGGCACCCTCATGTCAGGCCGGAAGCCGGTGGGAATCTCCCACACGTATTCACTGATCCGCACTAGGTCGGATTTGGTGATCATGCCGATTGACCTCCTCGGAAAATACTTGCCACCAAGTACATACCTATCCGTACCGGACAGGTACGGGCAAAGACAACAAAGGTTACGATAATTCCATTGAGAATGGCGCTAGACGTCAAAGGTGATCACCGTCGACCAGCCAGTGTCGTCGCGCACCAAGCGCAGATCGTGATAGGTCGCCGCCTTGACGACCGCCTTGGTCACCGGGGCGCGGGCGCCTGTCACCCGCGCCACCAGGGCCGTGTCGGTCAGCGACTCGATCCGATAATCGACAAACAGCAGCCGCTCTGTTTCGGTCAGAAAGAGCAGCTCATTGAGCCAGCTCACCAACAACGATTCCCGGTCCCAGGCATCGAGGCGAACCTCGCGCTGTTCGGTCGCGGCCAGGCCGTCCAGATCGGCCATAAGGCCGGTCATGCCGCGGGCGGCACCGACAAAGAGATCGGACAGCTCGCGGCCCCAGACGCGCAGGGCACGATCGGCGGTGTGGTTTATCTCCTGGTAGCGGTAGGGGCAACCGGGGGATTTAGAACTTGCTCGTTGATCGGGTTTTTCCCCCTCACCCCAACCCTGCCACCCTGTTGGTGGCACTGTGCAGCGGTCTCCCCCAAGGGAGAGGGAGAGAAACCGACGGGCTGTTTCGCTGTCCTGTTTAATCTGGGCTACCAGGTCATCGATGTGCTCAAAACGGCGCTCGTCGCGCAGGCGAGCCACGAACTCGACCACCAGGTCACAGCCGTAGATGTCCTGGTCAAAATCGAGGATGTGGGTCTCGACCGTGCGGTGGCCATTGTCGAAACTGGGCCGTACCCCGACGTTGGCCACGGCCGGGTAGCGCTCGGATCCAAGCACGGCAAAGACGGCGTACACACCGTCGGCCGGCACCGCTCGCTCGGGCCGGACTTCTATGTTAGCAGTAGGGAACCCCAAATTGTGGCCCCGGCGCGCACCGGTTACTACCTCACCGGCCAGGCTGGGGTAGCGGCCCAACTGCAGGGCTGCCTCGTCGACACGGCCCTGGGCCAGGAGCTCCCGGATGCGGCTGCTGGAGAAGGCCTGGCTGCCGCCGACCGGCTCGACGACGTGCAGATCATAGTCGAGCTCTTGACCCAGCTCCCGCAGTCGTTCCACATTCCCTTCGCGGTTGCGTCCCAGCCCAAAGTCAGGGCCCACCCACAGCTCCCGCATCCGCAGGTGGTGGGAGACCATCGCCATGAAATCACGGGCAGACATGGCGGCAACCTGCCGGTCGAAGGGCAGCAGCACGGTCAGGTCGACGCCCAGTCCCTCCAGGAGTACTATTTTTTCGCCGGGAGTGGTCAGGTAGCGGGGGGCACGCTGCGGGGCCAAGGCCACCGCGGGATGGGGATGGAAGGTGATGACGGCTGCCAGCCGGTCTGTGGCCCGGGCACGTTCTACCACACCCTTGATAAGCGCCTGATGTCCCCGGTGTACCCCGTCGAACGCACCGATGGTCAGGATCGTCTCCTGCCGCAAGCTGGCCCTGGTCAGATCGTCTATGACATTCATAAGGAATCCATGGACGTTACGAGCTAGGCAGCGAACACTTTGCGCGGCCGCCACGCCGAAATTGCCGGGTCGAAGGCCAGGATCGCCACCAGGTCGCCGGTTGGGGAGTAGGCACGACACTCGGCTCCATTTTGGCCGCCAGAGACGTGCGACACAGGGGTTGCCGGCGGCGGATACTGAGCAGAGTCGAGGAATTGGCCCTGGATGATGCGCTGGGTGTCGGACTGGGTCAGGATCAGGGCGGGGAGGTCCAGGAGGGCTTCGTCCATCGGCAACAGGTAGCCGGCCTCCTGCCCGTGCTGGAAGGCCTCTTCCAGACGCTCCAGGCTGACAGCCCCTTCCAAAGAGAAGCGCCCACTCCTCAAACGGACGAGGCCGGCCAGACAGGCCCCACTGCCGAGCCGCTGGCCCAGGTCGTGGGCCAGAGAGCGCACATAGGTGCCCGGCGAGCAGGTCACTTTGACCGTAAGGACGGGCGACATCCATCCCAGAAGCTCAAGTTCAAAGATCTCGACCGTCCGGGGCGCGCACTCGACCTCCTTGCCCTGCCGAGCCAGTTTGTACAGCGGCTGCCCATGCTGCTTGAGGGCAGAGTAGATCGGCGGCACCTGTTCGATCGGTCCCAAGAAACCGGCCAGCGCCGTCTCAATCTCTGCCCGGTCCAGGTCGGTGCGCCCGTCGCCGGTGACGACCTCCCCTTCCACATCGTAGGTCGTGGTGGTCTGGCCCAACAGGATGGTCGCGCGGTACGATTTCCGGCCGGACATCAGGTACTCGGCCACCCGGGTTGCCTGTCCCAGGCAGACGAGCAAAACACCACTGGCCAGGGGATCGAGTGTCCCGGCGTGGCCCACTTTGCGTTGACCGGCCATGCGGCGCACGGCATCGACCACGTCGTGCGAGGTCATGCCCGCCGGCTTGTCCACATTGACGATGCCCGACAAGGCCACCTCCCGACGGGGGGCGGTCCACCGCCCGCGAAATCCAGTTTTCTTCTGAGGGCAATCGGCGCAATCAGGCATCGGACTCGGACGTGAGAACCTGAGACAAGCGGGCCGCGCGCTGCTTATCTATGCTGCGGCGGACCTCTGTCAGTACCTGTTCCTGCACCTGCGCCAGGTCGCCGGTCAGCGTGCAGCCAGACGCCTGGGGATGGCCGCCACCGCCCAGGCGAGCGGCCACCCGTGACACGTCGTAGCCCGGCGCCGATCGGAGGCCGACGTCTATGGCGCCGTTGTCACGCTCGGTGAACACTATAACTACTTGAGCCTCACGCACCCCTGCCAGAGAGTTGGACAGCCCTGAGGTGCCATTGTCGCCCACCGCCCACCGCCGGCGCATCGCTCGGGTCACGCTGGTCCACAGGATGCCATCCTCCAGGTGCAGGCCGCCGATCGCATCGGCGAACAGGCGTACCCTGGCCAACGGCTGCTGATCCACCGATTGCCGGGCGACCTGGCTGAGCGAGGCTCCCGCTTCCATCAGTTTGAGGGCGACACGCAGAGCAGCCGAGTCGACGTTCGCCGTGCGGAAGGATCGGGTATCGGTCACAAGCCCGGCGAGGAGGCACACGGCCACAGGCTCAGTCAATTGCCAGCCAAGAGCCTTGGCCAAATAGAACACCATTTGAGCCGTGGCAGCACAGGATGGGTCTACCCAGTTCAATGTGCCAAACCGGGTATTGGTAACATGGTGATCCACGTTCAATAAGGGCAGCGAAGTGAGTCGATCTTCATAGATGCTGCCCATCCGATCCCGATCGCTGCAGTCAAGGCTGATGATCAGGTCGAAGGAGCCGCCGGCTCGGCGAGCTACTTCAGAGCTGCCCGGAAGCCAGGCAACGCTCTCTGGTACCGAGTCTTCACAGGCCAATGCGACCTGCTTGCCTTGATCCCGCAGCAAGCTGCCCATGGCCAGCAGGGAACCGATGGCGTCACCGTCGGGTGACACGTGGGCTATCAACAGGATACGCCGTGCGGGGGTGATCAGTTGTTCAACAGCGCTAGTCAAGCTCTTGTTCATCCGACGATGCTTCGTTTTGGTCCCCGGCCGCGAGCTCTTCAGAAGAGGGGGAGCTGCGTGGACCTTCGTCGGGGATGGAGCCGGCCGGTTCTTTAGCGATCTCGCCCAGGAGCTCGTCGATCCGCCGCCCGTAGGCGGCGCTTTTGTCCAGCGCGAACACCAGGTGCGGCATAATGCGCAGTTGGACCCGCGCGGCCAGTTGGGTGCGCAGATAGCCTGTCGCCCGCTGCAGGCCGGCCTGTGCCTCGGATGCCTGTTCGTCATCGCCAAGGACGGTGAAATAGACGCGGGCCAGCGACAGATCGGGCGTTATGTCAACAGAAGTGATGGTCACCTCTGCCAGACGCGGATCGCGGGCGTCGAGCATCAGGAGCAGGCTCAGCTCCCGATGGATCAGTTCAGAAACACGGTGTTGACGGCGGCTAGGCATGACAGTCTCAGCAGTAACCAGGTGTGGCCAATGGCAGGCAGCGCGGCCACCTGCCACCGGCCATTCACTAGCTGACTCGCTCTCTCTTGTAGAACTCGAGCACATCACCTTCTTGGAGGTCGTCAAAACCGGTGACGCCGATTCCACATTCAAAACCGGCCTTGACCTCAGATGTATCCTCCTTGAAGCGCTTTAGGGAATCGACACGGCCCTCATAAAGGACCTTGTCACCACGGAGGACACGGACGAGCGCGTTGCGGGTGGCTTCACCGTCGGTCACGACACTGCCGGCGATGTTGCCCCGGCGGCTGATGCGGAATACTTGGCGCACTTCGGCATGGCCAATCGTGACGTCGGCATAGACCGGTTCCAACATGCCCTTGAGAGCCTTGGCTACGTCGTCTACGAGGCGGTAGATGATGTCGTACTGGCGGATGTCCACACCGTTTTGTAGAGCCAGCCGCCGGGCGGCCTCGTCGACCTGGACGCGAAAGCCGATGATGATGGCTTGTGAGGCAAAGGCCAGGGTGACATCGGACTCGTTGATGTTGCCCATGCCTTGATGCAGGATGTCGACCTTGAGGTCATCGGTGCCCAGCTTGAGGAGGGAGTTGACGATCGGTTCCAGGGAGCCCTGGACGTCGGCCTTGAGGATGAGGTTGAGCTGCCGGACCGCGCCTGTCTGGAACTGCTCAAAGATGTCGTCAAGGCTCAGGCTTTTCGGTTTGCCAGGCTGGGCGGTGGCCTCACGATGGATCTCGCACCGCTCGGCGGCGATGGCCCGAGCCAGGCGCTCGCTTTCGACGACTTCAAAGATGTCGCCGGCTTTGGGGACCTGTGACAGGCCGATGACGAGAACGGGCATGGACGGTGTGGCCTCGTCGATGGGCTGGCCCTTGTCATCCAGCATGGCTCGGACGCGGCCGCAAGTATCGCCGATGAGGAGAGGATCGCCGACATGGAGAGAGCCGGCCTGGACCAGCAGCGTGGCGGTTGGGCCTCGCTGTTTGTCGAGGCGGCCTTCGATGACGGTTCCCACCGCCGGGCGGTTGGGGTTGCTGCTAAGCTCGGCGACGTCTGTCACCAGGAGGATGTTCTCCAAAAGCTCATCGATGCCCCTTTTCATCTTGGCCGATACGGGGACGCAGACGACGTCGCCGCCCCAGTCTTCTACGGTGAGACCGAGGTCGGCCAGTTGCTGCTTGACCCGCTCTGGCTGGGCACCCTGCTTGTCGATTTTGTTCAAAGCGACGAGGATGGGGACACCGGCGGCGCGAGCATGATTGATGGCTTCGCGGGTTTGGGGCATGACGCCATCGTCGGCAGCGACGACGAGGACGGCCAGGTCGGTGACCTGGGCGCCGCGGGCGCGCATAGCGGTGAAAGCTTCATGGCCGGGGGTGTCGAGGAAGGTGATTTTGCGGCCATCCTTGTCGACCTGGTAGGCGCCGATGTGTTGGGTAATGCCTCCCGATTCGCCGGCGACGACGTTGGTCTGGCGGATGGCGTCGAGAAGGGTGGTCTTGCCATGGTCGACGTGGCCCAGGACGGTGACGACAGGCGGGCGAGGTTTGCAGTCTGCGGCAAGCTCGCTCTCGGCCAGGCGCTGGCGCAATGTCTTGGGCGGTCCCTCGGCGGCCGGCTTTTCCGGTTCCTGGACCTTGATCAACCTGGTTTCAAAGCCCATCTCGACGGCGACGATTTCGGCGGTTTCGTAGTCGATGATCTCGTTGATGCTGACCACGACGCTGCTGTTCATCAGCTCTTTGATGATATCGATGGGGCTCAGCCGCAGGGCTTTGGCCAGATCGCGAACACTGATTTCAGGCGGCAGCTCGACGACTTTCGTGACTGGGGCCTGTGGTTTGAGAGGGCCGGCTTTACGCGCGTCCTCAGAGCCACGACCCAGTGCGGACGAAGACCGCCCGCCGGCGGACGGCGCACTTGGCGCGGCTGCGGGCTTGCGGCGTGCCGGCGCCGGCCGGCTCCTGCTACTTGATTTGCCTCGGCTTGCCATCTAACTAATTCCCCCTTCTAGAGACACTGCTTCCGTTTTTTCCACTGTTTCTTCCACCGGTAACGATACGGCAAAGGCTTGCAAGACGGCCACCTCTTCCACGGCAATTGGCCCCTGGAGAGCACGCCCCAATGCCCCGCGCTGTAACGCCGCCTCCCAACATCCACGGTTAGGGCACAGGTAGGTACCTCGGCCGGCCTGTTTGCCCTTGAGATCTATGGCGGTCATCCCCTCTGGCGTACGGACGATCCGGATCAGCTCCCGTTTCGGCCGCTTACGCTGGCAAGCGATACAGGTCCGGAGCGGCACGTGCTTTCGGCGCATCACCATCGGTCCCCCCTGAATCGTCCCTCACCCCCTGCTCGTATTGTCAGGAGAGGAAGGGCAGGCGAATTATCACCCGCGAGAGCGCGGCGGTTTGTACTTCTTCCCCTTGTCCGCTGCGGGGCTATGCGTCCAGTCATTGCCGACTTCGTATGCCCGCTTGCCCTTGACCTTCTTGCCTTTTTTCTTCTTGCCGGCTTTCTGAACCTCTTCCCAGTCTTCGACCTCTTCCCAGACCTCTTCTGGCAGCGCTACTTCCTGTTCAAAACCCAACGCTTCTTCCATCGTAGGTTGGGTAGCAACCCAGCCCAACGACTCCTCTACCTGTTCACCCGCAAAGGTTGGCACCAGCTCTGACTCGTCAAAGCGAGGCACGCTCAGGTCGACGACCGGCTCAGCGGGTGCTTCTTCTTCGCCGACCTCGGCATCTGGTTCGGCCACGGTGGTGAGGGCCGGCACGTCACCCATTCCGGCAGACTCGGGCACCGCCTCTACCACCGGGGTGATCTCTGGCTTGGCCGGTGGCTTGATCTCCGCAGGCGATGGTCCCGCTCCATCCGGCCAGGGAATGCCAGCGTCGGTACCAGCCTTGACCGCCTGGTCAATAGCGCCCCGTTGGGCCTCAGTCAATGTGCCCATGTCCTGCTTGCGCAGGATCTCTTCGGCCAACAGCAGCAGGTCTGACTCGCCGGGCGCGATTACCGGTCCCTCGAAACGGCCCAAGGTTTCTTCGGCAGCTTCGGTTGCGCTCTTGATGTCAATGCGCCAGCCGGTCAGCTTGGCAGCCAGGCGCGCGTTCTGGCCCTCTTTGCCGATGGCCAACGACAGTTGACGGTCGGGCACGATCACCGTGGCGGTCTTGCCCGTGTCAGCGTTGTCGTCCAGGATGACATTCATGACCTTGGCCGGGCTCAGCGCGCTGCCGATGAACGCCGCCATATCAGAGCTCCACTGGACGACGTCTATCTTTTCGCCCTCCAGCTCGTTGACGACATTCTGGATACGCCCGCCCCGCACACCTACGCACGAGCCAACCGGGTCGACGCCCTCTTGGGTGGTGTAAACGGCGACTTTGGAGCGCGATCCCGGCTCACGAGCAATGCTCTTGATCTCGACGACGCCGTTATAGATTTCGGGCACTTCCAGCTCGAGCAGGCGCCGCAGGAGGGCGGGGTTGCGCCGTGACAGGGTAATCTGCGCCCCCCGGCTGCCCTTGCGCACATCGATGACATAGGCCCGCAGGCGAGCTCCGCGCCGATAACGCTCGGTGGGTACCTGTTCCTTCGCGGGCAAGACAGCCTCGGCCCCATCCAGGCTGACCATGACATCGCCGCTCTGCATGTCCTGACTCTGGATTGTGCCGTGGGCAATGTCGCCGGCGCTGTCAGCGTAAGAGGTATAGATGGCGTCGCGTTCGGCCTCACGGATGCGTTGCAGGATGACCTGCTTGGCGGTCTGGGCGGCGATGCGCCCAAAGTCACGAGGCGTGTTCTCGACCGGAATAAACTGGCCGAGGATGGCCTCGGGGTTTAGCTTGCGCGCCTCATCGAGCGAAATCTGGGTCTTGGCGTCTTCAGACTGCTCTACGACCTCTTTTTCGGCAAAGACACGCGCCGCCCCTGTGTTTGGATCGATCTGGACGGAAATGTCGGTTACCGCGCCAAAGTTGCGCTTGTAGGCGGAGATTAGAGCCGCCTCGACTGCCTCCAAGACGACCTCGCGCGACAATTTGCGCTCGGCGCATACCTGGTTGATGGCCATCATAAAATCGTTTCTCATCTACCCTCTAAACTCCATTTGCTTCTTTCATCTGTAATCGACGGTGAGCGTCCCGTGCGCCACTTGCCCTATGCACCGCAGGTTGTGCCATGCGCTGATAGCAAGAAAAGTGGGGGGCACCCACTTTTCTACACCCGCGGCTATACGGCTGGGATTATATCACTATCGCCCGGTGATGGCAAATTCCCCAAGTGAGTTGGTGATAAAAAGCCTGTGGGAAGAGGTTCGGTGATTGGACAGTTGGCCCGGAACATGGTAGAATGGGGCCATTCTTTGCCGGGTGGGAAAAGAGACCATGAAAGCCAGAACGCCCGAGGAAACGTATCAAGATGCACTGCGAAAGGCAGAGGCCGAATTCTTGCGCCTCGATCCGGCGGAAGCTGCGGTGCGGGCCGGGGTGACCTACACAGCGACAAGCAGCGACACCGGACAGGTGCAGATCGCCTTTTTTGGCACGCATTATCACGTGCAGTGGCCTAACGGCGCCGCCGTGCGAATGAACGACCAGAAGGAACCAGACGTGGCGACACGGCTGCTGCTGCTGCACTATCTCGTCACTGCCGACGGCACGCCGATGGCCAGCAAGTGGATCGCATTCCGCAACCTGCCGGGGGGTCTGGGGTACGATGCCGCGTTCGAACGGCGGGCGAGCGCACCGCTGGTGAAGGCGTTTGGCGCACCCGGGCACGGCCAGACCGGCTTTGAGGTTGCGGCACGGATACTGGGCGGCGAGCGGCTGCGGTTCGGCGATGCCGCTTTTTGCTTCCGGCTGCTGCCCAGGGTGTGGCTGGCTGTGGTGCTATACGTGGCCGACGACGAGTTCCCGGCAAGCGCCAACGTGCTGTTCGACGGCGCGGCTGAACACTATTTGGCAACGGAAGACCTGGCCGTCCTGGGGGGGATGCTGGCCGGGCGGCTCGTCAAAGCAGCCAAGACGGCCGTGCCATGATGCCGTCACCACGGCGCCGTCTCGGTGAAATCAGGCGGAGAGGGTGGGATTTGAACCCACGGCCCCGTGAAGGGCACCCGCTCTCCGGGCGGGCGCATTCGACCAAACTATGCTACCTCTCCGTACCGCCCTTTATTTTAGCATCTTTGCCCAAACTTGACAACTTGAGATTGGCAGTTGGGACCCAAGCCCCGACGCGCCATCGCAGCCTACCGTGTCTCGCCTCCCCTGTAGTTTCCAGCGCGTGGGCCGCCTCCGGCACTCCTAGTACCGCGATACCAACCCTCCAAGATTAAAATTTCCCTGGTTTTGCTGATATAGCGACTCCCCCTCTTGCCAAGATAGGGTGAATATTGTATAATAGTGGCAAAGAGTGGGGTTTCGTGGGACGAAATGGGAGGATGGGCCCCTAATCAGAGTAAGAACAGACGTTCTGTGGGGCAAATCGGTAGAACAAATGTTTCTAGGGGAATTCGAACACGCACTGGACGAAAAGGGACGAATTACCATCCCGGCCAAGTTTCGGGCTAAACTGGCGTCGGGATTGGTGATCACCAGGGGCATCGATCGCTGCCTGGAGCTCCATCCCATGGATCACTTTGAGGAGCTCGCGG
Source organism: Anaerolineae bacterium (assembly GCA_034429215.1). Lineage (GTDB taxonomy): Bacteria > Chloroflexota > Anaerolineae > JAAYZQ01 > JAAYZQ01 > JAFGOG01. The sequence goes on from DAOUGI010000041.1 coordinate 39,265, forward strand.
CGAAGGTTAGCAGCCTCCCCGTTACCAACCGTGATGCTCGTGGATTTCGGCGCCTGGAATTCAGCGGCGCGGCAGATTTGGAGCCCGACAAACAAGGGCGGGTTGGCTTGCCCTCTACCCTACGCGAGTATGCAAGGATCGACAAGCAGGTCGTCATCATCGGCATGTACAACTACTGCGAAATCTGGAATCCCGAAGCCTGGCAGGAGTTCAAGCAACGCAGTTACGACGATTCTGAAGCACTCGCGGAGCAGTTTGCCAACCTCGGCATTTAGACTCTAACAAACATGAGCACGGCGGCGGCAGAGGCGCATGTTCCGGTTCTCTACCGCGAGGTGTTGACCGGGTTGCAGGTCCGACCCGGCGGACGCTACATAGATGCTACGATAGGCGCCGGTGGACACGCCGCCGGCATTTTGGACACCTCTACTCCCGACGGTTGTTTACTGGGCCTAGACGCCGACCCTGAGGCGGTAACATTCGCCCGAAGCACCTTGCAGCGTTTTGGAGACAGGGCGCTCGTAATCGTCGGCAACTTTCGGGAGATCAAGGCCGTGGCGGTTGCCCATAGTTTCGACCAGGTGGACGGTGTGTTGATGGATCTGGGGTTCTCGTCCCGACAACTGGCAGCAGCAGATCGTGGGTTTTCCTTCGACCGGGACGGCCCGCTCGACATGCGGCTGAACCCCAATCAGGGATTGACGGCGGCAGATTTGATCGAAGACATGTCTGAATCGGAGCTGGCCGATCTGATATGGCGTTACGGCGAGGAGCGCTATTCACGGCGCATAGCACGGGCCATTGTTGCTGCTCGCCCAGTGACGACTACCGCGCAACTGGCCGAGCTGGTGGCAAAGACGGTGGGCCACAGGGAAAAGATCCATCCTGCCACCCGCGTCTTTCAGGCGCTGCGCATCGCGGTCAACGACGAGCTTGGGGCGCTGGCGGAGGCTTTGCCCCAGGTCCGGGATCTGGTCCGGCCGGGTGGAAGGTTGGCTGTGATCGCTTTCCACTCGCTGGAGGACCGGCTGGTGAAGCAATTTTGCCAACAAGAAGCCAGGGATTGTATCTGCCCGCCTGAAGTACCGGTGTGCGTCTGCGGGCATCGGGCAACACTGGGGTTGGTCTCCCGCAAGCCGATCCGGCCATCGGATGAGGAGATCAGCCGGAATCCCAGGAGCCGCAGCGCCAGGCTGCGGATCGCCTACCGTGCACCGAGCGCAGAGCCGGGACTGGGAAAAGTGTAACAAGGGAATAAGCAAATGAAAAAGAGGGTGACGATCAAACGCTCACATTCTACCAAGCAGATAGGAAAGACAGCACCCGCCTTGGCTGTGCCGTTGCGCACCGCGCTGTTCGGCGGCGCTGCTTTGCTTATCCTGTTTGCCTGGCTCCACCTGTTCCTGGCGCTGCAGATCGCCTCGACAGGCCAGCAAATCCAGCTCGCTACCGAAGAGCTGCAGAAACTAAAGCGTGATAATATGGCCGTGGTGCGAGACACCGCCGTCGCCGAGTCAGAGGAGAATATGACCAGGCGGGCTACCGAATTGGGCTATGGACCGCAGGCGCCTGTCTACTTGTCGCTCGGCCAGACTCTTGGCACAACTGGGCAGGCAATAGACGGCAGCGGCGCCGAGGCCAGCGCCAGCCTGGCAGGCGGCGACAGCCAGGGCAGGGCCTTGTCCCAGTTCCTATTGGACACCACGTTGTACGAAGTGACTACTGCTGAAAGAGAGGCGTCAGGTTCTGAAGCCAGCTCTGCCGAGAGGGAGCCATGAAACCCGAAAACAGGATCCGCTCCCAGCATCGCCGCCTGATCCTCGTGGCCGTGCTTCTGACCATCGGCGCACTGGTGATCATCGGTCGACTTGTTTTTTATCAGGTGGTGATGCACCCACAGCTCGAAGAAATGGCTCTGGCCCAGCGCGAGCGGGAAAGGCAGCTATCACCCGAGCGGGGTAATATCCTGGATCGCACCGGCCACCCGCTGGCGATGAGCGTGATCCAGTGGGATATTTCAGCGTCGCCCAGCCTTGTGGATAATCCGGAAGAGCTGTCTGAGCAGCTTGCCGATCTGCTGGACTTGCCAAGGGAAGATCTATATGCCAAGCTCAGCTCGGACGTGGCTTGGGTGTCTCTGACCCGCGGCTGCGCGCAGGAGGTGGGCGAGGCAGTGGTGAGCCTGAAGGCAGACGGGATCACCTGCGAGCCACGGGCTCTGCGGGTATATCCTGAGGGTGAGCTGGCAGCGCACTTGGTGGGGATCGTGAGCGACGGCGGTGTGGGGTTTTACGGGGTAGAGGGATATTATAACCAGTGGCTAATGGGCACAGAGGGGAAACGGGAGATTGAACAGAACCCAATCGGGGAGGAGCTTCCCCTGGCGCCCCAGGCTCAGATGGCGGCCACGGCAGGGGTCAACCTGGTCCTGACGGTGGACCGCAATGTCCAGATGATCGCGGCGCAGGAGCTGGAACGGGCGGTGGAAGAGTACCAGGCAGAGAGCGGCACGGTGGTGATCATGGACCCTCAGACGGGGGCGATCCTGGCCATCGCCAACTATCCCAGCTACGATCCGAACATGTTCCCGCAGGTGGATGGAGAGCTGCTGGCAGACTCGTCACTGAGCAGGATGTGGGAGCCGGGGTCAATCTTCAAGGTGATCACTTGGGCAGCCGGACTCGACTCGGGTACGATCAGCCCTGGGACTACGGTGTACGACAGCGGGGCGCGGGAGGTCGGCGGGCGGGTAATCCAGAATTATGACCGGATGGGTCACGGCTGGGTGACGATGACCGACGGGCTGGCCCAGTCCTTGAACACAGTGGCGGCATTCATCAGCACATCGACAGGCAAGGACACGTTTTATACCTATGTGCAGCGGTTCGGGTTCGGGAACCTGACGGGAGTGGATCTGGACAGTGAAGGGCCGGGGATGGTCAAGCGGCCCGGGGACTCGGACTGGTTTCAGTCGGACCTGGGGACGAACGCATTTGGACAAGGGATAGCAGTTACACCGGTGCAGATGCTGGCCGCGGTATCAGCGGTAGCGAATCACGGGCTATTGATGAAACCATACATCGTCGAGCAGTTCGTCACGCCTGACAAAGTAATTTCGGTAGAGCCGATGGCGGTAAGGCAAGCAATTACGGAACAAACGGCGAATACCCTAACAGGGATGTTGGTAGAGGTAGTGAGCCGCGAGGCGACAAAGGCGCAGGTGGTGGGGTACCGGATTGCAGGCAAGACGGGGACGGCCCAGATACCGACGGCCTACGGGTATGACCCCTCGGCGACGATCGCGTCGTTTGTGGGGTTTGCACCGGCAGATGATCCGCAGTTTGCGATACTGGTCAAGCTGGACAAGCCGCAGGCGTCGCCGTGGGCAAATCACACTGCAGCCCCGGCGTTCCGGGCGATCGCGGAGCGGCTGATGGTCTACTTGCAGATCCCACCGGATGAGATCCGGCTGGCCCAATAAGAGGCGATCCACGGTGATGACCGGGCAACGAAGAAGCCTTACCCTGGCCGATCTGATCGCCGCACTGACGGGCGGTCAGGCCGCGCTCGCGGCAGTGCCCGCAGTTGGGATTGGCGGTGCGGTCGTTGACTCTAGGCTGGCGAAAGAGGGCTCGCTGTTCGTCGCGTTGCGCGGGGAGCAACATGATGGTCACAGCTTTGCGGCGCAGGCGATTGCCAACGGTGCGGCAGCGGTCATCGTCGAAAGGCCGGTGGAAGAGGCACGGTGCCAGACGGTGGATCTGCGCCGGCCATCCGCCGAACAGTGGCAATTGGAGCTCGGCCGGCCGGTGTGCCTGGTAGTACCAGACAGCCTGGCAGCTCTGCAACAAGCAGCGGCTTATTGGCGCAGGCAGCAGGATTTGGCGGTGATTGGCATTACCGGCAGCGTGGGCAAGACGATCAGCAAAGAGACGATTTCGGCGGTGGTACGGCGCCGGTATCGGACGCTGAAAAGCGAGGGAAACTATAACAACGAGATCGGGCTGCCACTGACCCTGTTACACCTGACCGGCGAGCACGAGCTGGCAGTGCTGGAGATGGGGATGTACGACCTGGGCGAAATCGCCCAATTGGCACAGATCGCACTGCCGCGGATAGGGGTGGTGACGAACGTCGGGCCGACGCACCTGGAACGCCTGGGCACGATCGAGCGGATCGCTCAGGCCAAGGCCGAGCTGGTGCGGGCGCTGCCACCCTCCGACGAGGGAGGGGTGGCTATTCTCAATGCCGACGACGAACGGGTGCGGGCAATGGCCACGCTGACGCGAGCACGAGTGTTTAGCTACGGACTCCATCCCGACGCCGACCTATGGGCCGACGAGATCGAGAGCCATGGCCTGGAAGGGATCCGGTTCAGCCTTCACTATGGCAGCCAGACCCTCTATGCTCAAGCGCCGCTGCTGGGCCGCCACAGCGTCCACACCGCGCTGTGTGCTGTCTCGGCAGCGTTGGTCCTTGGACTGTCGTGGGAAGAGATCATCGCCGGGCTGCACGATCAGCCGAGCCAACTGCGCCTAGCTGCGGTGGCAGGCCCTTCGGGGTCCACCATTCTGGATGACACGTACAACGCCAGCCCGGCATCCAGCCTCGCGGCATTGAACCTGCTCGCTGAGCTGAACGGCCGCAAGGTGGCGGTACTGGGTGATATGTACGAATTGGGAAGCTATACCGAGCAGGGGCACCGGCTCGTCGGGCGGCGGGCCCGCGAGGTGGTAGAGCTGCTGGTGACGGTTGGTTCGCTGGGACGGGTGATCGGCAAAGAGGCCGAAGAAGCAGGGATGTCTGCCACAGCCATCCACCACGTAGAGACCAACGCCGAGGCTGCGGCGCTGGTGCGCAGGCTGGTCCAGCCGGGCGATGTGATTTTGATCAAAGGCTCGCGAGGGCTCAAGATGGAACAGATTGTAGCCGAGCTAACACAACCGGAGATTGCTCGTTTCGCCGAGAATCACCAAGAAGGGATCGTCGATGACTAACGCTCCGATGCCGTTTGCGCTCACCCTGGGCACCATTTCATTCTTTTTGGCGGTGGTGTGGGGGCCGCCGCTGATCAGGATGCTGCGCAAGTGGCGGATTGGGAAAAGGATCCGGGTAGAGGAGCCGAGCTATCACCACGAGACCAAGGTGGGGACGCCGACGATGGGCGGGCTGATGATCCTGGTGCCGGTGATGGCGATCACGATCGTGCTAAACCTGGCCAATTTTCTGAGCGGGTTTGACGCAGGCAAGGCGATCCTGGCCTTTTTCAATTTCCAGGAAGGCAGCTCGCTTATTGGGAAAAGCATCCTGCTGCCGCTATTGGCACTGATCGCATTTGGGACACTGGGAGCAATTGACGACCTGTCGGAGACGCGGGGTTGGTTGGGCGGCGGCGGGCTGAAGGCGCGGACGATGTTCCCACTGCAGGTGCTGGCGGCACTGCCGATCGCCATCGCGCTGTATCATCCCAGTTTTTTGGACCTACACGAAGTGGGGATTCCGACGGTGTCGGAGGTGGTAGACGTCGGAGCATGGTACATTCCGATCGCGGTCTTGTTCATCGTGGGCTTTGCCAATGCGGTGAACACGACGGACGGACTCGACGGGCTGGCCGGGTCGATCGCGGCGATTGCGTTCGTGGGCTATGGAATCATCGCCTATTTGCAGAAACAGAACCCGCTGCTGTCGTTCTGCTTTACGATGGTGGGGGCACTGTTCGCATTTCTGTGGTTCAATTGCCATCCGGCCCAGCTATTCATGGGGGGGACGGGATCATTGGCGATAGGGGCGACACTGGCGGTTGTGGCACTGATGTCGTTTCAGTGGCTGTTGCTGCCGATCATCGGTTTTATCTTTGTGGCAGAGCAGGGATCGGTGATCATCCAGGTGAGTTATTTCAAACTGACCAGGCGGCTGTACGGGGCCGGACGGCGTGTGTTCAAGATGACGCCGTTTCACCTGCATTTTGAGGTAATGGGCTGGAGCGAGACACAGATCACGCAGCGCTTCTGGCTCATTGGAGTAATGGCAGCGATGTTGGGCATCGCGCTGGCGCTGTTGTAGGATAGGTTGGTACAGGCAAGGCCGGCAATGACTGTGGACAGAGGGCTCAATTTCGGCGGATGCCGAACACTCATCATCGGGCTGGGGCGCGAGGGAACAGCGCTGGCCCGCTTCCTGGTGGAACATGGCGCCCAAGTGACGGTGACCGACAGCAAGCCGGCCGAGCAGTTGACCGGCGCTTTGGCGGCGCTCGCTGGGCTGCCTGTGGCCCTGGCTTTGGGGGGACACCCGCCGGAGCTGCTCGATGCCGCTGACATTGTCTTTGTCAGCCCTGGAGTGCCGCTGGAGATCCCATTGCTGGCAGAGGCCCGGCGGCGCGGGACGCCGCTAAGCAGTGAAACGCGGCTTTTTACGCGGCTGTGCCCGGCGCCGGTGATAGGCATCACGGGGTCGAGCGGCAAGACGACGACGACGGCGTTGGTGGGCAAGATATTGGAGGCAGGAGGCCGGCGGACGTGGGTGGGCGGAAATATTGGCCAGCCGTTGATCGGCCACGCAGACGAGATTGCGCCAGGCGACGCAGTGGTGATGGAGCTGTCGAGCTTCCAGCTCGAGTTCTTTGGCGCCTGGCCAGGAGCACGGAAGCAGAGAAGCATATTGCTCGATCCGAGGGGTTGGAGCCCGCAAATCGCCGCAATCACGAATATTACGCCCAACCACCTGGACCGACACCCGACAATGCAGGATTACATCGCCGCCAAGGCGCATATCCTGACGGAGCAAAAACCGAACGATGTGGCGGTGCTGAACCTGGACGATAGTGTGACCCGGCAGATGGGGGAAGAGATTCTTCGCTGCGCTCAGAATGACAGATGCTCCGCTCCTCAGGATGGCGGGGGGAGTAGCAAGCGGCGGGTGGTGTGGTTCAGCCTGGTTGACATTGTGGAAGAGGGAGCATTCCTGCGCGGCACAGAGCTGGTGCTGCGGATGGCAGAGTGTGAGGCAGTGGTGTGCCGGGCAGACGAGGTGAAACTGATTGGACGTCACAACCTGGCCAATCTACTGACGGCGTGTGCCCTGACCGGGGCGGTCGGGGCGCCGGTAGAGGCGATGCGGCGGGTGGCCACGACCTTTGCCGGGGTAGAGCATCGTCTGGAGCTGGTCCGGGAACGGGATGGGGTGCGCTGGTACAACGACAGCATCGCGACAAGCCCAGAGCGGGCGGCGGCGGAGCTACGGGCATTTGATACGCCGATTGTGCTGCTGGCCGGAGGGCGGGACAAGCATCTGCCCTGGCAGGAATTTGCGGCCCTGGCGCGGCGTAAGGTCCGTCACCTGATCCTGTTTGGCGAAGCCGCCGGGCTAATCGCCCAGGCGATGCAAGCAGACAGCGAGGCAGAGCAGATATGCCAAGTCCACCAGGCCGGGACGCTGGAGGGTGCGGTGGAGATGGCGGCGCAGCTAGTCCGGCCGGGCGACGTGGTGCTGCTATCGCCCGGCGGCACGAGCTTTGATGCCTATCGCGACTTTGTGGCGCGGGGCGAGCACTTTAGAAAACTGGTCAAGGCATTGGAATAAAAGATGAAAGAAAAATCAACCTCCCAGTTGTCAGGCTCCATTGATTGGATCTTCTTGGCTGCGGTCGCAGCGCTGCTGGCGATAGGGCTGATGATGGTCTACAGCTCGACGTTTGATATGGGCTATCGGCTGTACGGAGATCCGGCCTTTTTCTTCAAACGGCAGCTCACCTGGCTGGCCATCGGGGTGATGGCTTGTATCGTTGTGACCCGGATGCGCTATCAGCATTGGATGAAGCTGTCGCTGGTGATCATGATTGCATCGTTGGCGCTGTTGGTGGTGCTGGTCATCTTGGGCCAGGGCCGGCACTTGCTCGGAAATTCGATCTCGCCGGCAGAGCTGGCCAAGCTGGCGATTGTGATCTATATCAGCCACTGGTTGGTGTCCAAGGAGGAGCTGCTGGGCCGGCTGCCCTACGGCTTGCTGCCGTTCACGATCATCGTCGGCTTGGTGGCCGGGCTGGTAATGGCTCAGCCGGACCTCTCAGAAGCGCTTGTGATCGTGCTGATGTCGGTGGCGATGTTTTTTCTGGCGGGCGCCGACCTGCTGCAATTCGTGATAGGTATCATCGGCGGCAGCGCGGCCTTTGCCTTTGTGATCACGCGCTTGCCTGTGGCCATGGAGCGCCTCCAGCCTTATCTGCTGGACTGGCAGAACCCTCTGGGAAGCACTAACGACCAGCTCAAGCAAGGGTTGATCGCGCTGGGGAGCGGTGGGGTCCTGGGCTTGGGCCCAGGCAGCGGACGGATGAAGTATCAATGGCTTCCGGCAGCGCACACCGACAGCATCTTTGCCGTGGTTGGCGAAGAGCTGGGCCTGGTGGGCTGTGTCGCCGTCATCGCACTATTTGCCTTGTTTGCCTACCGTGGGTTTCGCATCGCGGAAAAGGCTCCCGATGGGTTTGGCCGGCTGCTGGCCTGCGGCATCACCTGTTGGATTGTATTTCAGGCGATGATCAACATTGCCGTTGTGACGGGAACGATGCCTTTTACCGGCATTGTCCTGCCTTTCATCAGTGTAGGCGGTTCTTCCTTGGTGACGTGCCTGGTGGGTGTGGGAATCATGCTCAGCATCTCACGCTCTTCTGCCAAGCCTGTGCTCGAGAAGGCAGTGTGAGGTTGAGCCGGTTTTCAAGCGTGGGATGGATCCGATGAAGCTCGTGGCGTCAGGGGGTGGAACGGGAGGGCACGTTTACCCTGCCCTGGCAGTGATTGAAACGATGTCGGGGCGAGAACAAGCCAAGACCGACAGTGCGGTCGACGTGCTGTGGGTCGGCAGCACAGGTGGGATCGAAGAGGGTTTGATCGCCCAGGCCGGCCTCCCGTTCGTGGGGTTGGCAGCCGGCGGCCTGCGGGGCATGGGCCTGCTGGTTAAAATCCGCAACACCGGTCGACTGGCCAAGGGCTTTTGGCAAGCGCGGGGCGTCCTGGCCCGTTTCAAGCCCAACGTCGTGATGAGCACCGGCGGCTATGCATCGGTGGCCGTAACTCTGGCAGCGTGGCTAAAGCGGATACCGGTGTTGATCTACCTGCCAGACATCGTGCCCGGCCAGGCCATTCAGACAATGAGCCGGTTTGCAGCGCGGGTGGCCGTGACCAGCGAGGAATCGTGCCACTATTTTGACCCCAAAAAGGTGGTGGTCACCGGTTACCCGGTCCGATCCGAGATCCTGACTTTGAGCCGGTCCAAGGCCCGGCAGGCGTTGGGTCTGGACCCAACGGCAAAGGTTCTGCTGGTTTTTGGCGGCAGCAAGGGGGCCAGGAGCATCAACCAGGCGCTGATGGCAGGCCTGGAATCCCTACTGCCGATCTGCCAGGTCGTGCACATCAGCGGCCAACTGGACACGGACTGGGTGACCGAAGCAGCACGCAATCTGCCAGAAACTATGCGGGAGCGCTATCATCATTATGACTATTTGCATGACATGCCCCTGGCCCTGGTGGCCGCCGATCTGGCCGTGGCCAGGGCCGGTGCTGCCACTTTGGGTGAGTTCCCGGCTGCCGGGCTTCCGGCCGTGTTGGTGCCATACCCCTACTCCGGGCAACACCAAAATCCCAACGCGGACCATATGGCCAGGAACGGTGCAGCACGGGTTTTGCTCGACGCCGAACTGGGCGAAAAGCTAGTGCCTACCTTGTTGGAGCTGCTCGACGACGCACCTTCGTGGCAAGCGCTTGGCGCCATGAGCGCATCTGCCAGGTCTCTGGCTCGGCCAGATGCTGCCGAGGCTATCGCCGAGCAGCTGCGATCCCTTGCCAGAAGCGCAGGGGATCGCGGGGCGATGGAGGTCGGATCATGATCGCAGTAGAATATTTCTGGTTCGCCCTGATCTTTATGCTCGGCATTATCGGGGCCGTGCGGGGGTTGGGGAAGGAACTGGGGGTCACGACGATCCTGGCGCTCAGCCTGTTTGTCCTCAAGTTTGTCTGGAACCAGTTCCTGCCGACGATCACCACGCTTGCACAGGGCGCCCCCCTTGGCCTGTCACTTGAGATGGTCAAGGCCATTGTCTTTTCCGTCGCCATCCTTTTTGTTGCTATCATCTCTTATGAAGGGTTCGTCCTAAAATTCCCGTTCACGGATTTGAAGGGACCAGGGAAGGGGTTTTTTGGCTTTCTAGGCGGGTTGCTGAACGGCTACATGGTGGTCGGGACGATCTGGGACGTGGTTGCCCACGCCGGCTATTTTGCGCCCAAGGTGTCGGCCGTCAACACCCAGACCCTTACTTCGCTACACCAGACCCTTGTCCAGCTTTTGCCGGTCACGTTCATCAACCAGTATATCCTGCTGGCGATCGGCATGGTCTTGCTCCTGGCGATCGTGCTCAAATAGGTCCAGACATGGCGATCAAACTGCTTCGACCTGGGATGCGGGTACACCTGATTGGCATTGGCGGCATCGGGCTGTCGGCGATTGCGCGGGTGCTGCACGGGTGGGGTTACCAGGTATCAGGCTCAGACCGGCAGCCATCGGCGCTGACGGCGATGCTGGCAGCGGAAGGGATGACGATCTATGCCGGGCACCGGGCAGATCAGGTGGCAGGCGCCGAGGTAGTGGTCATGTCGTCGGCTGTAGCGGAGGATAATCCGGAGGTGGTGGAAGCGCGGCGGCGCGGGGTGCCGGTGGTGAAGCGCGACCAGTTCCTGGCCGACCTAACGGCCGGCAAGATGACGATCGCGGTGGCCGGGACACACGGCAAGACAACGACCAGCGCCATGATCGCCTGGATCCTGGTGCAGGCCGGGCTCGATCCAACGTTTATCACCGGCGGTGTGCTAAATAACTTGGGAACAAACGCACGTGCCGGCCACGGGCTTTTTGTGATCGAAGCCGACGAGTACGACCGGGCTTTCCTGGGGCTGTGGCCACAGGTGGCAGTGATCACGACGATCGAGCACGATCACCCAGACTGCTATCCGACGATCGATGAGATGAGGGACGCTTTTGCCAGGTTCGCGGCGCGGGTCGGGACCGACGGGCTGCTGATCGTGGGCGGGGAGAACAGAGAGGCCCGAGGGCTGGGGGAAACGTGGCTCAGGATAGGCGGCCGGTCGGTGACATTTGGCCTGGGCCCGGGTTGGGACTGGCGGGCAGAGCCGGTTCAGGTGGGGGTGAGCACCAGCTTTGAGGTGTGGAATGCCGACCGGCAGCTTGGAAGGTGCGCGCTAGGGCTGCCCGGGCGGCACAATGTGCTGAACGCACTGTCGGCGCTGGCTGCCGTCGACGAGATTGGGGTTCCGTTTGAGACAGCAACGGAGGCGTTGTCCGAATTTCGGGGCACGGCACGCCGCTTTGAGCTGAAAGGGCAAGCCGGCGGGGTGACGGTGGTGGACGACTATGCCCACCACCCTACTGAGATTCAAGCCACGCTGGGAGCAGCAAGGGCCAGGTATCCCGGACAGGCCATCTGGGCCGTATTCCAGCCCCACACCTACAGCCGTACAGCGGCGCTGCTCAAAGAGTTTGGGACCGCCTTTGGCGATGCGGATCACGTGATGGTGACCGACATCTATGCCGCCAGGGAGTCGGACACGTTGGGCATGTCAGGGATCAACGTGGCGGAGCAGATCAAGCACAGTGGGCATCCGGATGTTGAGTATGTCGGCGCGCTGGACAAGGCGGCCGCTGCGGTGCTGGAGCAGGCCCGGCCCGGCGATGTTGTGCTGACGCTGGGAGCCGGTGATGGCTACCTGATCGGCGAGTGGGTGCTGGAGCGCCTGCGGGACCAGGGAGGTGGGGGATGACCGTGCACGTTGACCCACCTTCGCGGCAGGCTGTGGATCGCCTGACCGACCGCCTGAGGGAAAAGTTGGGCCCGGCTGCGGTGCGCACCGCCGAGCCGATGGCCCGCCATGCTACGCTGCGCGTTGGCGGGCCGGCCGACCTGCTGGCGATCGCGCTGAGCAGCGAGGCGCTCCGCCAGGCAGTTGAGCTGGCCTGGGCGCATGGCGTCCCCTGCCAGGTGCTTGGCAGCGGCTCGAACATACTGGTTGCGGACGCCGGCTTGCGCGGGCTGGTGGTATTGAACCGGGCCAGGACGATGCGGGTGACAAGGACCAAGGCCTGGGCTGAAAGTGGGGCCAGTTTGACGGCGCTGGCACGGCGGTGTGTGACCCGCGGATTGGCAGGCCTCGAATGGGCGAGCGGCATCCCTGGCACAGTGGGCGGTGCGGTGTTTGGCAATGCCGGCGCGTGGGGCGGCGATGTGGCTTCGACGCTGACGCAGGCGACGATTTTGGAACCGGATGGCTGCGCGACGGTCTGGACGGCAGAACGATTCGAGTATGGCTATCGGACAAGCATCCTCAAGCGGTCGCAGATGCGGACGGCCGTCGTGCTGGAAGCCGAGTTTGCGGTACACCAGGGTGACAGGGAAACATTGCAGGCACGGGTGGACGAGATATCGATCCGGCGCAAAGCAAGCCAGCCACGCGGGCCATCGTGTGGGTCCATCTTCAGGAATCCGCCCGGCGACTATGCCGGCCGGTTGATCGAGGCAGCCGGATTAAAGGACCGGGAAAGCGGAGGGGCACAGATTTCGCCCAGACATGCCAACTTTATCGTCAATTCAGGGGGGGCGACTGCTGCCGATGTGAAGGCGCTCATTGACCTGGCTCGCCACACAGTACAGGCACAATTTGGGGTGGCGCTCGAGCTGGAGGTTGAGCTGCTTGGCGAGTGGGTAGATTAAAAACCCTAGCAATAGTGTTTTGAAACTTGCAAAATACTAGATATTGTGGTAGAATGTCTCATGGGTGAAAAACTGCGGGTTGGCCTTATCTTTGGCGGACGTTCAGCGGAGCACGAAGTATCGCTGCTATCCGCTCAGGGTGTTATGGAGGCCATTGACAAGGGAAAATATACCGTCGTGCCCATCGGCATCACGAAAGAGGGCCACTGGCTGGCGTCGGGCGATCCATGGCAGGCGCTCAGCTCGGGGATAACAGCCAACAGCACCCCCGCCGCCCTACTGGCCGAGCCTACACGACGCGGATTGATGTGCCTGGAAGAGGGGAAAGAGGAAAATCGCCTAACGGCCGTCCGCCTCAGCCAGCTTGACGTCCTTTTTCCCATTTTGCACGGTCCGTACGGCGAGGATGGCACTGTCCAGGGTTTACTGGAGTTGGCCGGCATCCCTTATGTGGGGGCCGGCGTCGCCGCCTCGGCGGTGGGCATGGACAAGGCACTTTACAAAGATATCATGCGCGCCCACGGCTTGCCGATGGTCCCCTACGTAGTCATCAAACGCCAGGCGTGGGATCAGGAGCCGGAAGCGGTGTTGGACCGGATCGAGACCGAGATCGGCTATGCTTCTTTCGTCAAGCCGGCCAACCTCGGCTCGAGTGTCGGCATTTCCAAAGCACACAACCGGCCAGAGCTGCGGGCAGCGCTCGACGAGGCCGCTCGCTACGACCGCAAGCTGGTAATCGAGATGGCTGTGGACGCCAGGGAGATAGAGGTAAGCGTATTGGGCAACGACCGGCCGGCCGCCAGCGTGCCCGGCGAGATCGTGCCCTGCAACGAGTTCTACGACTATGCGGCCAAGTACATCGAGCAGGGCTCGCAGGTGTTGATCCCTGCGCCAATCCCACCAGAAACGGCAGAGCGGGCGCAGAAGCTGGCGATCCAGGCATTTCTGGCCATCGATTGCGCCGGCATGGCCCGCGTGGACTTTTTGTTGGATCGCCTTACCGGCAAGTTGTACCTTAACGAGATGAATACCATACCGGGTTTCACTCCGATCTCTGCTTACTCTCGCATGTGGGAAGCAAGCGGGGTGCCCTATACCGAGCTGATCAGCCGGCTGATCGACCTGGCCCTTGAGCGGCACGCCGACAAGAGCCGCTCGATCACCTCGTACCAGCCGGCCGGCAAAGCATTGCCCTGACGCGAGTAGGGGAGAGTAACAGACGTGCGCATCGACCTGATCGAACAGGAAAAGAAACAGCGAAAGCGACGCCGATCGCACCTGACACCACGCCAGGGCGAGTCTAGCTTTGACTATGAGATCGCGGTCGCCCAGCCACAAACCCGATCCCGGCGAGAAAACAAGCCCGCGCCGGTGAAGAGGGCCCGCCCACAGATCAAGCGCCAACCCAAGGCGGACTCGATCCCGGCTCGCCGGCCGATCCGGTGGTCCGCCGTCCTACTCAAGGTGCTGGCGCTGCTGATCTTGGTTGGCTCGATCGGGCTGGTCGTCTATGGCTTTACGGCGCCAGAGTTTTATGTCTACAGCGCCGACATTTCGGGGGCCCATCACCTCAACGCCGAAGGCATCTATCTGGCGGCAGGCATCGACAAACAGAGCATCTTCTGGATCCGACCCAGCCAGGTCGAACAGGCTCTCAGCCAATTGAACGGGATCAAGTCGGTGCAGGTGAGCTGCAGCCTGCCGGCCCAGGTGAGCATCGCCGTGACAGAACGGGAACCGGCGGTGATGTGGCGGCTGCTGGTGCAGGGAAGGGATTGGTGGCTGGACGAAGAGGGGGTGGTGTTGCCCTACCACGGTGACGTGAAGAACACGATCTTTGTGGTAGATTCGAGCACGCCCCAATTACGCGAAGGAGATCGGATCAAGCCGGAAGGGGCAGTAGCATCTGTTCTGCAGTTGCACTCGGCGCTGCCCCAGGTGGAGATCTTTTTCTATCAGGCGGACCAGGGCTTTAGTTTTACACAAAAATCGGCGGATGGCACTCAGGAGTGGCCTGTGCTGGTCGGCACGAGTGAGGATCTTGCGCACAAGATCCAGATTCTGCAAACGCTGACCAACTACCTGGCAGCCAACAATATCCGGCCCCGCTATATAGACGTACGCTGGGCTGACCATCCCGTTTACGGGGCGCCAGAGGGCCAAAAGACAGGCCAAAGCAACTGAGCTAGGGAGCGAAGCATCTCTCCGATTGGATATGGGATAAAGAAGGTGGCTGAACCAAATACCATCGTCGGGATCGACGTAGGCACAACCAAAGTTTGCACACTGGTGGCCGAGCTGCACGAAGACGGCCAGCCGCGCATCATCGGTGTGGGCACGGCTCCGGCGCGCGGATTGCGCAAAGGGGTCGTGATCAACGTGCACGAGGCAACAGAGGCAATCCAGGCCTCGGTAGCCAAAGCCGAGCGGATCTCGGGCTACAAGATCACGAGCGGCTACGTGGGCGTGGGTGGGGGGCATGTCCAGGCCATCAACAGCAGGGGTGTGGTCGGCATCTCGCGCGCCGAGCGCGGCATCATGGCGTCTGACATCGAGCGGGCGCTGGACGCGGCCCGGGCCATCGCCATCCCCCACAATCGGGAGATCATCCATACCATCCCACGCGGGTATGTGGTCGACGGGCAGGAGGGGGTCAAGGACCCGATCGGGATGCAGGGCATTCGACTGGAAGTAGAAGCGCACATTGTGACCGGCGCATCTACTTCGGTCAGCAACCTGGTCAAATGTGTGCGCGACAGTGGCATCGAGATCGATGATCTGATCCTCCAGCCGCTGGCATCAGGCGAGGCGGTGCTGAAGGAATCGGAGAGGGAGATGGGAGTGGTGCTGGCCGACATCGGCGGCGGCACAACCGACATTGCGATTTTCATCGATGGAAGTATCTGGCACACCGTGGTTCTGGGCACCGGCGGCGAGCATCTGACCCGGGACGTGGCGGTTGGGCTGCGCACGCCATTCAGCACCGCCGAGGAGCTCAAGATCAAGTATGGCAATGCCGTGGCGGCTTCGCTGCCCGTCGATGAGCTGATCGAGATTACGTCATTCGGCGACGGGGCACGGCAGGCGATCTCGCGCCGGCAATTGGCCGAAGTGCTCGAATCGCGCGCCGAGGAGATCTGCACTCTGATCCTGCGCGAGATCAAGCGTTCGGGGTATGATGGCTTGCTGGCAGCCGGCCTGGTCCTGTGCGGCGGTTCGGCCGATCTGGCCGGGCTCAAAGAGCTGGCCGCTCAGATCCTGCAGCTCCCGGTCCGCGTCGGCAGCCCGCACGATCTACAGGGGCTGACAGATGTGCTGGAGAGCCCAGCTTATGCAACGGCAGTGGGCCTCATCCTATGGGGCATGCGTTATGGACGACAAGTGAGTGAGGCAGGGTCCAAACCCCCGCGCCCGCCGAGCCAGTTTTGGCAGAAACTACGTGAATGGTTCCGGGCATTTCTGCCCGGATAGGAATTAGGAGGGATAGATGCCACAGAAAATGGTTTCCGACACAGAGAATTTTGCCCGCATCAAGGTATTGGGTGTGGGCGGCGGCGGCAGCAACGCCGTCAATCGAATGATGGAAGAGGGTCTGCGCGGTGTCGAATTCATTGCCATCAACACCGATGCCCAGGCGCTGATGCAGTCGAACGCACCCACCCGCGTGCGTATCGGCGACAAGCTGACCAAGGGCTTGGGATCGGGCGGCAAGCCGGAGGTCGGCACCAAGGCAGCAGAAGAGTCGAGCGATGAGCTGTACGAGGTCCTAACCGGCGCTGACATGGTATTCATCACCGGTGGGATGGGCGGCGGCACCGGAACAGGCGCCGCGCCGGTCATCGCCCGCATCGCCAGGGAGACGGGAGCGCTGACCATCGGCGTTGTTACCAAGCCCTTCTCCTTCGAGGGCACCCAGCGCAAGAACCTCGCCGACGAGGGGATCAACCAGTTCAAAGAGTGCGTTGATACCCTCATCGTCATTCCCAATGACCGGCTGTTGGCGATCATGGACAAGAAAGCCAGCCTGAAGCAGGCTTTCTCGGCAGCCGACGAGGTACTGCGCCAGGGCATCCAGGGCATCTCGGAGCTGATCACTGTTCCGGGGTTGATCAACCTGGACTTTGCCGACGTGCGGACCATCATGGCCCAGGGTGGGGCAGCGTTGATGGCCATCGGCCACGGCGAAGGCGAGAACAAGGCGACACAGGCAGCGGAAAAGGCCGTCGCCAGCGCACTGTTGGACGTGACCATCGACGGCGCTCGCGGCATCCTGTTCAACATCACCGGTGGCCCCGACCTGACCCTGTTCGAGGTGAACGAGGCCGCAGACCTGATCAGCAAGACGGCACACCCAGAAGCCAACATCATCTTTGGCGCTGTTATCGACGAAGCGATGGAAGACAAGATCCGGATCACCGTGATCGCTACCGGGTTTGATACAGCCGGCCAGCAGCGTCCAGTGGTGTTGCGCCCTGCGGTGTCAGTGCCTGCTGCAAACAGGGTTGTTGCGCCCCGGGCAGTGCCCATGCCTGCCGAGTTCCCGACTCGCATCATGGAACCCGACAACCTGGACGTCCCGGCTTTCCTGCGCCACAACAGGTAAGCGTCACACCTGTCGGGATCGCGGCACTCTGCCCTGTGGCTTTTCACTCAGGCCGATAGCTTGGGGAAGCGCGGCCGGGCTAGGGCTCCTCGTCTCATGGACGAGGAGCCCCATCCCGGTCGGGTATAGTCTGTCGCCCGGCGACTGCTCAGCGGAATCCCCCCCCAAAAAAGCAGCCTCATCAGAAGGGTGCATCGCCGTGCGCCCCTCCAATTTTCGCTATGGGTGGTGTCCCATGGCCACGGCTCACTCATCGTTGGCCGATAGATTCCTAGGTTAAAATTCGCCGCATACTCCTATCCTGGTTGCTTGAGCTTTGCACTGTTCGGCGGTTTGTGGTATATTAGGTCGCGCCAAGCCGAGACGCAGCTACCACATATTGTAGACCAGATCATAGTCGATACGAGATCTAGTATCCTGAATCAGAGGCGTGTAATAGAACAAAAACGCCCTGGCAAGGCGTTTTTCCTACCGTTTCGGACCCTTGTAACGCAAGTACCAAGTGCCGGCCTGTTGGGGCCGACGGAGTTGAGCGATGAAATGTCCTTTTTGTGCTTCAACCAGCTCACGGGTCATCGACACACGCGACGCCGAAGGCGGCATCCGCCGCCGCCGGGAGTGCGAGCAGTGTGAGCGCCGCTTTACCACGTACGAACGGGTGGCTCCGCTGCGCTTGATGGTCGTCAAGCGGGACGGGCGGCGCGAGCCGTTCGAGCGCAACAAGATCGTAAACGGCATCCAGATCGCCTGCGCCAAGCGGCCGGTAGAGACTGAGGCGATCGAAGAGCTGGTCAGCAGCATCGAACAGGAGCTATATCACCGCGGGACGCGCGAGATAACCAGCCGTGAGATCGGCGAGATGGTGATGCTTGGCCTGCGCAAGCTGGACGACGTGGCCTATATCCGCTTCGCGACCATCTATCGCCACTTTACGGACGTAGATGACCTGGCCGAAGAGATCGACGAATTGGTCGAGCGCCGGCAACGGGAAGAAATCTCAAAGGCGCAGCTAAAGCTCGATTTGTAGAAAGACCGGGTTAGCTATGGCGACCAGATCGGTCGTTGACCGTTTCTCATATACCCTACTGCCATCCGCATTTGGCACCATAGGTCTCGTGTGGGCTGAGACGAGAGAAGGGCCACAGGTATACAGGGTTCTTCTACCACAAGACCGGGCGCCAACAGAGCAGATGATCCAGTCTTTATTCATGGACGCCCACCCACTGTCATGCCCCGAAATCACGGCTTTGGGGGAAGGGATCGGCCGTTTCCTGGAGGGGGAAGATCTTGTTTTTCCGGTGGACATGCTCGCCATGGAAACACGCCGGCCGTTTCAGCGGCGCGTCCTCCTGGCCGAACACCAGATTCCACGCGGCTGGGTCAGCACCTATGGCCGGATCGCCAGGAGCCTGGGGGCTCCCCTGGCTGCCCGGGCGGTCGGCAACGCCCTGGCCCGCAACCCGTTCCCGATCCTGATCCCCTGCCATCGGGCCATCCAATCGGGTGGAGGGATGGGCGGCTTTCAGGGCGGCGTGCGCATGAAGCGGGCCCTGCTCGCGCTGGAAGGAATCGAGTTTTCGCCAACAGGCCAAGTCGTAACTGACAGAGTATACTATTAGGGAGTAAGTCATGCCGGATCATGCCGACATCGTGCCGATAGATCCACCACAGGATCTGCAAGCAGACATACAACTCGACGACAATGCCATGACTGTGCTGCGGCGGCGTTACCTGCTGCGCGGCCTGGACGGTGAGCCGATTGAGACACCTGCGCAGATGTTTTGGCGGGTGGCCAGCGTCGTCGCCGCCCCCGCTGCCGAATATGGCGACGATCCCGATTCCACCGCGCGGGCCTTTTACGACATGCTGACCTCGTTCCGCTTCATGCCCAACTCGCCCACCTTCACCGGAGCCGGGACGCCGCTCGGGCAACTGGCTGCCTGTTTCGTCCTGCCGATCAAAGATGACATGGGCCGCGATCCGGCCGGGATTTTTTCTACGCTGCGCATGGCCGCCCTGATCCAGCAGACCGGCGGCGGCAACGGCTTTTCCTTTTCTCAGCTGCGGCCCAAGGGCGCGCGGGTCAATACCAGCCGCGGATTGGCTACTGGGCCGGTCGGCTTTTTGCGGGTCTATGACAAGGCCTTTGGCGAGATCGCCCAGGGAGGCACGCGCCGAGGGGCCAACATGGCCACCCTGCGCATCGATCACCCCGACATCCTCGAGTTCATCCGCTGCAAGAGCGTGGAGGGCGACATCTCTAACTTTAACGTGTCGGTGGGCATTACCGACGCGTTCATGCGCGCCGTAGAGGCCGACGGGGAGTACGACCTGGTCAACCCTCAGGACGGCAGCGTCTGGAAACGGCTGCCCGCCCGGCAGGTATTCGCCGAGATTGTCAGGCACGCCCACCGCAACGGCGAACCGGGCGCCCTGTTTCTGGACACGGCCAACCGGTCCAACCCCGTGCCGCACCTGTACGATCTGGAGGCGACCAACCCCTGCGGTGAGCAGTGGCTTGGGCCTTACGAGAACTGCTGCCTGGGCTCGGTCAACCTGGCCGAGCATGTCACCCCGAATGGCGGCGTGGACTGGCCCAAGGTCGAGGAAACGGTCGAGATGGCAACCCGCTTCCTGGACAACGTGGTGGATGCCAACAAGTATGTGCCTGCCGTGCCCGAGATCGAAGAGTCGGCGCGCCGCTGCCGGCGCATCGGCCTGGGCATCATGGGCCTGGGCGATCTGATGTTCCGGGCCGGCATCCGCTACGGCAGCCCGGAAGGTGAAGAGTTCGCAGCCCAGGTTATGGAGTTCGTCCGCTACCACGCCATGCGCACCAGCATCGAGCTGGCGCAGCAGCGCGGCCCCTTCCCGGCCCTGGCGGGCAGCATCTACGATCCCAGAGCGCTCCAGTGGCGACCGCCCGCGCCCCTGTCGCCCTATCGGCTCGATTTTGGCCGCCCGGCCCTGGACTGGGACGAAATCGTGCAGGGCATCCAACAGCACGGCATCCGCAACGCCGCGCAGACGACGGTTGCCCCCACAGGGACGATCAGCACCGTCGCCGGCTGCGAGGGCTATGGCTGCGAGCCGGTGTTCGCCCTGGCTTACATCCGCTATTTCAAAGACGGCGACAACGACGTGGAGCTGACCTATGCCAGCCCGCTCTTTGCCCGGGCATTGGAACAGGCCGGCCTGGACGAGCTGACCTGTCAGCGGATCGTCCAGAAGGTGACCGTGACCGGCAGCTGCCAGCAGGTCGGCGAGGTGCCGGAGGAGATTCGCCACACCTTTGTCGTGGCCAACGACGTGACCGCCGAAGAGCATGTCCGGATGCAGGCGGCCATCCAGGCTTTTGTCGACAACAGTATCTCCAAGACGATCAACTTTCCGGTCACTGCCACCCCTGACGACGTGGCCCACGCCTACCAGGTGGCCTGGCAGTTGGGCTGCAAAGGCCTGACGGTGTACGTCACCGGGTCGCGGGAAAAGGTGGTGCTGGAGACGCAAAAGACAAAGCAGGCCAAGAACGGCAACGGCGACAGCGTCCAACCGGTCAAGCCCCGGCCGGCCATCCTGCATGGCGTGACCTACCGCACGCCGACGCCGCTCGGCACCGCCTTTATCACCATCAACGAGAACGGCAACAGCGAACCGTTCGAGGTGTTCGCCCAGGTGGGCAAAGCGGGCTCGGACACAGCAGCCGTCGCCGAGGCGATCGGGCGACTGATCAGCCTGGCGCTGCGCATGCCGTCATCACTCACTTCGCAGGAGCGCCTGACCGAGGTGATCGACCAGATGGTAGGCATCGGCGGAGGGCGGCCGCTGGGCTTTGGCCCCAACCGCGTCCGGTCGCTGCCCGACGCCATCGCCCAGGTGCTGGCCCGCCACATCGCCCGGCTGGAAGCCGAACAGCCGCCCGAGCAGCTGCCGCTGCCGATCCCGGCGGCCAAGCATGAGACCGACCTATGTCCCGACTGCGGCCAGGCCTCGTTCGTGGCCATTGAAGGCTGCCGGAAGTGTTTGAATTGCGGGTATAGTGAGTGTTGATCCCCTCATAGCTACGTTTTACCCACAATTTGGCCCTCGGGGTCTTGGATGTTATAATAGCGCCCATGTTACGGCGACTGGGGCGCGGCCTGCTGGCCGGAATCGGCATCCTGTTCCTGGCGGCAATGGCCGCCTTTTTGGTTCTGTGCTGGCAGATCAACCGCACCGGCTCTGTCGATGAGGCGCAGCCCGCCGACGCGATCGTGATCCTGGGCGCCCGCGTCGAGCCCGATGGGCAGCCCGGCCCCGATCTGCGGGTGCGCACCCTACACGCGGTGAGCCTCTATCAGCAAGGGCTGGCCCCCTACCTGGTGTGCACCGGCGGCTACCAGGACGACCGGCTGTCGGCCGCAGCAGTCGCCTGCCGGCTGGCCGTGTCCGAAGGGGTGCCCCAGGAGCGCGTGCTGCTGGCCGAGGGATCGATGACGACCGGCGAGGATGCGGCCAGCACCCAGGAGCTGGCCGCGGACCACGGCTGGCGCACGGCCATCCTGGTCAGCCACCCACTGCACCTGGAACGGGCCCGCATCCTGTTCGAGGCACAGGGCATCACGGTGTATCCCAGCCCAACCAGCACCGATCTGAAGGCGATCTCGCCGGGGACGCGCGCCTGGCTCACACTTCGCGAGGCGGTCGGCATTGTGTGGATCGGCCTGGAAAAAGTGGGAGTGCCCTACGAATGGACCAAACAGTTGAGCGAGTGGGTGTACGGCGCGGCAGTGCCGGCCGAGGAGGAACAGGGCCTTGCTCCGGCGAACTGACAACGGATTGGTCACCTATCATTTTCAGCGCCTGACGGCCGAAGGCCTGGTCCATGCCATATTTACCCGGCTGGGCGGTATCAGCCGCGAGCCGTTCGCCACGCTGAACGTGGGCCGCAGTGTGGGCGACGAAGAGGCAGCCGTGGTCCAGAACCTTGCCCGTGTCTATGCCAGCCTGGGCCTCACCCCCAATCAGGTCGCCACAGCCCACCAGGTTCACAGCAACCGGGTGGCGGTGGTCACGGCGCAGGACGGCGGCCAGCTTATGCCGGCCACCGATGCGCTGGTAACGGATACGCCCGGCCTGGCAATCCTGCTGCGATTTGGCGACTGCCAGCCGATCATCCTATACGATCCGGCCCGCCGCGCCATGGGGTTGGTCCACGCCGGCTGGCGCGGGTTGGCCCAGGGGATCGCCCGCCGCGCCGTGGAGGCGATGCAGGAGGCCTTTGGCAGCAAGCCTGCCGACCTGCTCGCCGGCCTGGGGCCGGCCATCGGCCCGTGCTGTTATACCGTAGGCGACGACGTCGCCTCGGCGCTGGGCTATGCCCTGCCCGACTGGCGGAAAGTAATGCAGGCCGACCCATCAGGCACGGGCTGGCGCCTGGATCTGCCGGCGGCCAACGCCCAACAGCTCGCCGCGGCCGGCGTTCGGGTTCGCCGAATGGAACAGGCCGGGCTATGCACCGCGTGCCACAACGACGAGTTCTTTTCCCACCGGGCCGACAACGGCCGCACCGGGCGCTTTGCCGTCGTCGCCTACCTGCCGACCGGGGATCAGGCCCGCAACCAGCCGGCGGCGGCGCAGCCGCACCAGGAAAGCCGGGAGCAAGAGCAGGCTATCCCGACCGAGGACGCCAGGACATTGGCCGACACGCTCCAACCGCCCGGGCTGCCGGGTTTCGACGAGATGTTGGGTGAGACCGAAGAACCTACGGTGGGAGGCCGGGATGACTGACCTGGAAAGCAACCTGCGATCGGTCCAGGAGCGGATCGCCGCCGCCGCCCGCCGGGTGGGACGCGACCCGGCCGAGGTCACGCTGGTGGCGGTGAGCAAAGGCCGGCCGGCCGGCGCCGTCCACGCCGCGTACAACCTTGGGCTGCGCCACTTTGGCGAGAACCGCACCGACGAGGCCGAGCTCAAAGCCGCCGAATTGCCTGCCGACATTACCTGGCACATGATCGGCCACGTGCAGAGCCGCCAGGCCAAACAGGTGGCGTCGGTGTTCCACGCCGTGCACTCGGTGGACGGCGCCAAGCTGGCCCGGCGATTGAGCCGCTTTTGCGGCGAGCAGGGCAAGCGGCTGCCGATCCTGCTCGAGCTGAACGTCGCAGGCGAAGAGAACAAGTATGGGTTTGCGGCGGACCTTTGGCCGGACGGCGGCGCGCAGCGGGAAACGCTGCTGGCCTCTGTCCGGGAGATCATCACCCTGCCCGACATGGAGGTCCAGGGGCTGATGACCATGGCTCCGATCGTGGCCGACGCCGAAGAGGCCCGGCCGGTTTTCGCCCAACTGCGGCGCGTGCGCGATGAGATGGCTGCCATTTTCCCGCAGGTGACCTGGCATCAACTGTCGATGGGCATGACCGACGATTTCGAGGTAGCGGTCGAAGAGGGCGCCACCCTGGTACGTGTGGGGCGGGCCATCTTTGCCCCCGACGCGCCGGTCTGGTGCCAGGTTCCCAGTCCTATTGCCGAGGAGGATCGATAGACGGATGTTAACATTGGTGTGGATCATCAATCTGGTCTTTGGAGCCTACGAGTTCCTGATCTTGATCCGGGTTCTCCTATCCTGGGTCAACATCAGCCCCTATCACCCGCTCGTGCGGATCCTGTACAAGGTGACCGACCCCGTGCTCAAGCCGCTACAGCGGATCATCCCGCCCATCGGCGGCGCGCTCGACATCAGCCCCGCGGTAGCCCTCATCCTGCTGTACATCGTCGAGCGCATCCTCGTCAGCCTGCTCCTCAGGCTCGCCTAGACCGGGGGGTCGATAGATGATACGCATCACCGCGCAAGAGGGCGGGGTTGTTTTCCGGGTCAAGGTTGTGCCCCGCGCCAGCCGCAGTGAGATCGCCGGCGTGCAAGGGGATATGCTCCGGGTCCGGCTGACGGCTCCACCGGTCGAGGGGGCAGCCAACAACGCGCTCGTCAAGCTGCTGGCAGAGGTTCTGAAGGTACCTGAGCGCGACATTGAGATCGTGGCCGGCCACACCGGGCGCCAAAAGGTGGTGCGCGTGGCAGGCCTGCCCGCTCACGAGCTGGATGCGCGCCTCCGCGAGCACCTGCCGCCGTCCTAGGCGGGAACTATTCACACCCCCACACCGTCTTAGCAACGACTATCTGTTTGACAGGATGAGGGAGGTTTTACCGTGATCGTAAACCGTTTTAGCTTGATATTGCTCGGCGTGTTGGCAGCCGCGAGCCTGCTTCTGGCGGCGTGCGGCCCGACCGCCACGCCGTCCCAAGGCGAATCGCCGCTGGGCACGCCGACCGCCAGTGCGCCTACTCCTATTGCCGCCGTGCCCACCTCTACTATCTTTGAGCCGACCGTGCCGGCGGAGGCCGCCGAGGTCACCCTGGTGAAGGAGGACCTGGCCCAGCGGCTGAACATCCCGGCCGACCAGATCCACGTCGTCAGCGTCAAGGCCGTGGACTGGCCCGACACCAGCCTGGGCTGTCCCAAGCCGAACATGTCTTACGCCGAGGTCATCACCCCCGGGTTTGAGATCATCCTCAAGGCCGACGGCCAGGAGTACACCTACCACACCGGCCGCGGCAAATATGTGCAATGCGAGGGCCAGTGGCCGGTCGAGGCGCCGACTGTGCCGGCCGGCATGGACCTGAGCCCCGAAGTGGCCGCCCTGGTCGACAAGGCCAAGCAGGACCTCAGCGCGCGAGCGGGCGTTCCGGCCGGCGACATTGCCGTCAGGTCGATCCTGGAGGTTGAATGGCGCGACGGCAGCCTGGGCTGCCCGAAACCGGGCATGAGCTATATCATGATGATCACCCCCGGCTACGTGATCGAGCTGGAGGCCCAAGGGCAAGCATACGAGTACCACGCCAGCCGGAACGATGTCGTGTGGTGTAAGGAGCCGGAGGCGCCCTATAGCACAGAACCCCATCAATAAAGCCGGCGCGATATGCCAGGCCGGGCTCCGATACCGGCCCATTGTCCTACGCCTTTTTTGACATTGTGGAGCGGGTGTGGTATAGTATCGACAACTGAATAATGGCTGACCGAGGTGCCTCGCTGCCCGGAAGCACGAGGCCCAAGGGGGGAAGCCGGTGAGAGTCCGGCACTGTCCCGCAACTGTAACCTGGCCCAGCCAGGGAGTCAGGCCGCCCGCCCCGGTCACGCCCTACGGACCTTCGTGGTAAAGGGGGTAGGTGCATGGGCAACAGACCATGACCCACCCCTTGCCGAGAGGCAAGGGGTGTCTATTTAGCAAAGAGCGCCCCAACCGCAAGGTTGGGGCCTTTTTTTGGCAAAATCTGTCGAGAGAGGAAGGGAAATGCGAAAACAGATCATGATGGTAACCCTCGTGGTGGCAGCCGTGCTGGCCGCCACCGCACCGGCGCTGGCCGCCGCCGACGCGACGGCCGCGCTCGGCTATTTAAAGACGCAGCAAAACGCCGACGGCGGCTTTGGCAGCGGCTTTAGCCCCGACAGTTCTTTGTCCTCGACCGCCGATGCAGTGCTGGCCATCGTGGCTGCCGGCGGTGACCTGGCTGCCTTTGACAAGGGCGGCAACACTCCCCTAACCTACCTGGCTGCTCAGGCGCCATCGGCTGCCACCGGCGGCGACCTGGCCAAGCTGATCCTGGCGACCACGGCTGCCGGCGAGAACCCGCGCCAGCTCGGGGGGGTGGACTCGGTGGCCAAGCTGGAAGCGCTGGCCGGCGCCGGCGGCAAGATCGGCGCTGCCACCGATACCTTCTTCGGCCACTGCCTGGCCGTGCTGGCGATCGAGAGCGTCGAACGGCCGGTCCCGGCAGCGGCGGTGGATCTGATTAAAACCGCCCAACAGGTGGGCGGGGGTTGGGCCTGGGACGGCTCGGCGGCGACGGCTGCCGACACCAACACCACCGCCGTGGCAGTGCAGGCGCTGGCCGCCGCCGGTGAGGCTCCTTCCGGCGAGACGATGACCAAGGCGCTGAGCTACTACAAGGGCATCCAGAACGACGACGGCGGCTGGCCTTACCAGAGCCCTTCCAGTTTTGGGACGGCCACCGATGCCAATTCGACGGCGGTGACGATCCAGGCGATCCTGGCTGCGGGTCAGGACCCTGCCGGAGCCGAGTGGACCACCGCCACGGGCCAGACGCCGGTTGCTGCCCTGGAGGCGCTCCAAAACCCGAGCGGGGCCTTTGCCTGGCAGGCCACCGCGCGCGACGACAACCTGCTGGCGACGGTGCAGGCGCTGCCGGCCCTGGCCGGCAAGCCGTTCCCTCTGGCCAAGATAGACGTAGGATCGGCCGCCGCTCCACCGCCTCCAACCACGATACCTGTGACCGGCGGCCCGGCGATGAACCTGGCCCTGCCGCTGATCCTGGCCGGGCTGGGGCTGGCCTCAGGCGGTTATGCCTTGCGGCGCAAGACGAAATGAATGCCGGATTGAACGGACCCGGCAGGTTCCTCCACGGGATCCCGACCAAAGGGGAGCGGGCATGGAAGCGGGCCTGCCAGGTCTGGCTGAAGGTCCCGGCCTTCTGGGCCGGGATTCTGATGGCTGTGTTGCTCGGGCCAAGTCTGGCTTGGGCAAACGAGCCCAACCGCGCCGGACTGGTCATCCAGTTCGCAGACGGACAGACCGAGACGCTGTGCGTCGAGTTCAAAGAAAAAGAGATCACGGGCGCCGATCTGCTGGTCCGGTCGGGCCTTGACGCAGTCGTCGATCCGTCCAGCGGTCTGGGGATCATCGTATGCCGGATCGAGGACCATGGCTGTGACTATCCAACCGAGGCCTGCTTTTGCCAGTGCTCGGGCAGCGGCCCGTGCGCCTATTGGAACTACTTTTACCGGGAGCCGGGGCAGGATAGCTGGAGCTATGCCGCACTGGGCGCGCTGCGGCACCAGGTCAAGCCCGGTTCGGTCGATGCCTGGGTGTGGGGCGACGGCACCACTCTGCCGGCTTCCGATCTGACCTTTGAGGCGATATGCCCCTCGCCCACACCGGCCGCCACGCAGCCTGCGACCGTCACACCCCAAGAGACGGCCTCGCCGGCGGCGACCGCCGCCGGCTCGCCAACCCTGGAACCGACCCAGACACAGCCGGTTGAGCTGCCGGATTATGTGGCAACGCCCTCGCCCGCAGGACAAGGTCCGGGCCCGGAAGGCCGGGAAGGCGCCTTCAGTTACTGGCTGTTCGGCGGCCTGATCCTGATCCTGGCGGCGGCCGGAGCCGTCATCTGGTTGAGGAGCCGCAGGTAGGAAATCGTCGCATGTTCCACACACTGACCTGGGTGATCTGGCTCGTCGCGGCGGCTGTGCCGGCCTTTACGGTGCGCAATCCGCTATACCTGATCCTGGTGTTGGGAACAAGCTGGATTGTGTACCTCGGTCTGGGCCAGGCATCACCCATCGGCCGCAGTTGGGGCACATTCCTGAAGGTCGGCGTCATGTTTGTGGCCGTGGCCGTGGTATTCAACGCGCTGTCGAGCCACTATGGGACGCTGGTCCTGTTTCGCCTGCCGGAGGCCTGGCCGATCGTCGGCGGGCCGATCACCCTAGAGGCAGCCATCGCCGGAGCGGTCAACGGCCTGGGCCTGCTGACCATCCTCGCCATATTCGCGACCTTTAACGCCGTGGTAGACCACTACCAACTGCTGAGGGCAACCCCGGCCTTTGCCTTCCAGGCCGGCACCGTCGTCTCGATCGCCGTTACCTTTGTGCCACAGATGGTCCTCAGCGCAACAGAGATCCGCCAGGCACAGCGGATACGCGGCCACCGCTTCCGGGGCATCCGCGACCTGCTGCCGCTGGTCATGCCGCTCCTGGCCACGAGCCTGGAGCGGGCGATCCAACTGGCCGAAACGATGGAGGCCCGCGGCTTTGCCACGGTGCTGAACCCCGATTCCTCCGAGTCGTCGCACCGGCGCACGATCCTGACCCAGGCCGGCCTGCTGGCCACGCTCCTGGGGCTGCTGGCCGGCCTGTTCCTGCTCACCTTCGTGGCCGGAGGGAACGCCTGGGGCTGGGGATTGGTCATCCTAAGCGGAGCAGGAATGGGAGCGATCCTGTGGGGGCAGGGCCGGCAGGTGCGGCGCACCCGCTACCGGCGCGTACGCTGGCAGGGCCACGACACGGTGGCGGCAATCGCCTGCGTCATCGCCCTCGCCGCCGTCATCGCCGGCAAGCTGGTCGCCCCGGAAACGATGGTGTACAGCCCCTATCCGCCAAACTCACTGCTGCCGCCGTTCAACCCGTACGTCGGGGCGGCCCTTTTGCTGCTGGCGCTGCCGGCGGGGTATTGGCTTGTCACCAAATCGGCAAATGAGCAAATCAAGGAACCAGAGGGAACCGGCGATGATCAAGTTTGATCGTGTGACCTATCGATATCCCGGCACCGAGGCCTCTATCCTGGAAGGGCTGTCGCTCGACGTTGAGGAAGGAGAATTCCTGTTGGTGATCGGCCCGTCCGGGTCGGGCAAATCAACCCTGCTCCGCTGCCTGAACGGGCTGGTGCCCCACTTTTACGGGGGGACCATAGACGGCCGGATAAAGGTGGCCGGCCGCGACCCGATGGCGCTCGGCCCGCAGGGCATGGCCGACGCCGTCGGCTTTGTGTTCCAGGACCCTGAAGCCCAGTTCGTCGTGGACAAGGTCGAGGATGAGATCGCCTTTGCCCTGGAGAATGCGGCGATAGATCCGCTGCTGATGCGCAAGCGGGTTGAAGAGGTGCTCGATCAGCTTAGCATCGCTCACCTGCGCCATCGCTCGGTCAGCACGCTGTCGGGCGGCGAACGGCAGCGGGTAGCCATCGCGGCGGTGATGGCGCTCCAACCGCGTGTCCTGGTCCTAGACGAGCCCACCTCGCAGCTCGATCCCCAGGCCGCGGAGGAGGTGCTCGACGCCCTGGTCAAGCTGAACCACGACATGGGCCTGACGGTTATCCTGTCGGAGCACCGGCTGGAGCGGGTGATACAGCATGTGGACCGGGTCCTGTATCTGCCCGGCGAAGGCCAGTCGCCCATTGTGGGCGATCCGCGCACCGTCCTGAGCCAGGTAGGCCTGACCCCTCCGTTGGTCACACTGGCCAAGGCGCTCGGATGGTCGCCGCTGCCGCTGACGATCAAAGAGGCACGCCGGTTTGTCAAGCAGCGAGAGCCAGGGGAGCTTGTGTCGGGTGATCGAGCTCCTGTCCCAGTGTCCACCGCCGCGCAGAGCGCATCTGTTATCTCGGTCGAAGAGCTGAGTTTTTCATATAACGGGCACCGGGCCCTGAGCGACGTGTCGCTGGAGGTTGGGCAGGGCGAATTCGTGGCGGTGATGGGCCGCAATGGGGCAGGCAAGACGACGCTGCTCATGCACCTGATCGGCCTGCTCAAGCCAAGCCAGGGCCGGGTGCGGATCACGAGCCACAGCTCATCGGTTGCGCTGGACACACGACAAGCAGCGATCGAGGAGATCATCCAGGTGGTTGGCTATGTGCCGCAGAATCCCAACGCGCTGCTTTTCAGCGACACAGTCCGCGAAGAGATCGCCTTCACCCGGCACAACCACGGACTGCCGCCGGTCGACGATACCGCCCTACTGGCACACCTGGGGCTGGCCGCCCACGCCGGCCGCTACCCACGCGACTTGAGCGTAGGCGAGCGGCAGCGGGTCGCCATCGCGGCCATTCTAGCCGCCGAGCCTCAGATCTTGTTATTGGACGAGCCGACGCGGGGATTGGACTACCAACAGAAGGAATCACTGGTTGCCTTTCTGGAAGAGGAAAAGGTGCAAGGGCGGACCATTATTATGTCAACGCACGACGTGGAGCTCGCCGCACACTGCGCCGACCGGGTGGTGCTGCTGGGCGACGGACAGGTAGTGGTCGACGGGCCGGCCCGCCAGGTAATGAGCGAGTCGATGGTCTTTTCATCGCAGATCAACAAGCTGTTCCGCGACCCGGCCCTGCTGACGGTGGAGGATGTGCTGAGGTTGCACCCACCGCTGAATAATGATACAATCGACTGTGACTGATACCTTGCTTTGGGAACAGGGCGTACCGTGATCCAAGAGGAAACCCAGAAGCCTGGCCTATTTGCAAGACCGGGACTGTCAAAAGTGCTGAATAGCGTCATCCTGGCTGTGGCCAGCGTGATCGGCTTGAGCTCCTTCCTTTTCCCCTTTTTCACACCGCAACAGGACAGCTCGTTCGGAAAGCTGGCCCACACCCAGGACGCGCCCCTCATTTTCGCCCTGCTCGTCATCCTGTGCCTGGCCGCAACGCTGAGCAGTCTGTCCAGCGGCATCATGAACAGCAAGCTGATCGCCGTGCTGGGGGTCCTGACGGCGGCAAACGCCGTGCTGCGCGGGGTACCCGGACCTGCCGGGTTCACCCTCGTCCTGCTCCTGCCGATCCTGTGCGGCTATGCCTACGGCCCGACCTTTGGCTTTTTGTTAGGGGTCTTTTCGTTGGGCGTGTCGGCGTTCATCGGCTTTGGGGTTGGGCCGTGGCTGCCCTATCAGATGTTTGCCGCCGGCTGGGTGGGCCTGCTGTCAGGCTGGCTGCCTCGCCTGGCACGCCGCCCCAGGGCCGAGGCGGTGATGCTGGCGGTGTGGGGCCTGTTGTGGGGGTTTGCCTTTGGCGCGTTGATGAATATCTGGTTCTGGCCCTACCTGGCGCCGGCAGGCGGATCGGAGCTGTACTGGCAACCAGGAATGGGCCTGGCCGAGACCCTGAAGCGGTATGCCGCCTTTTACATCGTCACGTCGGTGTGGTGGGACATCATGCGGGCCGCCGGAAACTTGGTCCTGCTTTTTCTGTTCGCCGGGCCGGTTCTGCGCCTGCTGCGGCGGTTTCAGCAACGGTTCTATTTTCAGGTCGGCGCAAGCTAACGGGCCGCGAGAGGAGGAATCGCATGGCTTTGCGAAGCAAGGTTCGAGTTGGCATCGCCGCCGCCAAGACGGCCAGGGACTGGCTTGGCATTGCCTGGTCGGAGCGGGGGTTGGTGGAGGTGACCCTGCCCCAACCAACCGAGGCGGCAGCGCTGAACAAGCTGCCGAGCGGCAGCGACCCGGTCCCACCTGCACCGCCCGGTCTGGATCTTATCGCCCTGGCCGACAGGCTGAGCCGCTACTTTGACGGGGAGGCGGTGATCTTGAACGAGCCGCTCGATCCGGCGATCGGCACCCCCTTTCAAAAGCGGGTGTGGGCCATCTGCCGCGCCATTCCACGAGGGGAAACCCGCACCTACGGAGAGCTTGCCCACGAAGCCGGGTCGCCGCGCGCCGCACGGGCCGTCGGCCAGGCGATGGCCCGCAACCCCTGGCCGGTGATCGTGCCCTGCCACCGCGTTTTGGGCAGCGACCGGCGGCTGACCGGCTATGGTGGAGGGCTGGAGATGAAGCGCGAGATGCTGATTATGGAAGGCGCGATGCTGGCCTGAGGCCCACAAGGCCGGAAATCGATAAGGCCCGACTTGACGGTACCGGGATAAAATGGTATTATGGCCCGAGTGGGTCGAGGATGCCCCCCATCTCCAGGGTAGGAAGTGGGGGGTTCTTGTTTTAGCAGCCAACCTTGAAGTGGAGCCACCATGCGCATTGGAATTGACGCTCGCCTGGTGTACTACAGCCAGGCCGGAATCGGCCAGTACATCCTGCACCTGATCAACGGCCTGGCCCAGATCGATCACGAAAACGAGTATATCATCCTGCAGAGCCGCAAAGATGACACCACGATCCTTCAGCAGCCGAACTTTCGGCGAGTTTCGCTGTGGACGCCCAGCCATCACCGTTTCGAGCGTCTGTCGTTGAACGTGGAGCTGATGCGGTTGGGACTGGATCTCCTGCACAGCCCTGATTTCATTCCCCCCCACCGGCCGAGCTGCAAGTCGGTCATCACCGTACACGACTTGGCCTTCCTGCTCTACCCACATTTCTTGACCAAGGAAAGCGCCCGTTACTACGGGCACATCGACCAGGCGGTGTGCTGGACCGACCATATCATTGCCGTGTCGAACTCTACCAAGCGCGACACGATCGACCACCTGGGGGTACCGGAGGACAAGATCACGGTCGTGTACGAAGCAACCAACCCGATCTTTCGCCCAGTCGACCGGGAGCAGGCCCGCCAGCAGGTCCGTGACCGGTATGGCGTAGACGGTCCTTTTATCCTGTTTGTCAGCACTATCGAGCCTCGCAAAAATGTGCCGACTTTGCTGCTGGCCTTCCGGAAGCTCCGTGAGAGTTACCAGCAGGACGTACAACTGGTGCTGGCCGGCGGCAGAGGCTGGCTTATCGAAGACGTATATAACATGATCGGCGAGATGCACCTCGACAACCAGATCCACATGATAGGTCAGGTGCCGAGCGAGGATCTACTGAACCTGTACAACGCCGCCGAGATGTTGGCTCACCCGGCCTTTTACGAGGGCTTTGGCTTGCCACCCCTGGAGGCGATGTCCTGCGGCCTGCCGGTCGTCGTGTCCAACGTCGCGTCGCTGCCAGAGGTGGTGGGCGACGCAGCCCTATTGATCGATCCAAACGACGGGGATGAATTGACCGTGGCGATGTGGCGCGTGCTCACCGACCAGAGGCTCAACCAGGAAATGCGGGCCAAGGGACTGCGCCAGGCAGAGCGTTTCTCCTGGGCACGAGCCGCCCAGGAAACATTGGACATTTACCGCCAAGTCGTAATGAACTAGCCTGAGCTCATGACGCGCAACGCCGCCGCTCACGAAACTGGTGCACCCTCCGCCTCCCCTCAAGAAGGAGAAGGGAATCTGCATGCCCAGACCGGCCCTGCCGCACGCATCCTGGTGCTGACACCCCAATTCCCCTACCCGCCGCACCAGGGGACGACCATCCGCAATTACAACCTCATCGCCTACCTCGCCGAACGGCACGCCGTACACCTGCTGTCGTTCGGCAATCCGGCACAAAGCCAAGACACCCCCCTGCAAAGCATGTGCCAGAGCGTGCAGGTGGTCCGCCCACCGCAACGCGCTATGCGCCAGCGGCTGACCGGCTTGGTTCTTTCTCGGCTGCCTGACATGGCCCAACGCTTGCCGTCGGCCCAGTTCCGGGCGGCGTTGGCCGCCACGCTGGAGCGGGAGAACCCCGACGTAGTGCAGGTGGAAGGGATCGAGCTGGCCCAGTACCTGTTCCAGACTGCCGCCAGCCGGCCCCAAGGCCGGCAGCGACCGCTGATCGTGTTCGACGACCACAACGCCGAATATGTCCTGCAACAACGAGCTTTCGAAACCGACACCCGCCAGCCACGGCGGTGGGTCGGGGCAGCCTATTCGTTCGTCCAATGGCAAAGGCTGCGGGGCTATGAGCGCCGTGCCTGCCTGGCTGCCGACCGGGTGGTAGCCGTGTCAGAGACCGATGCGGCCGCACTCCGCCGGCTCAAGCCTGACCTATCACCGGCCGTGGTGCCTAATGGCGTGGACATGGCATTCTACACTGCGCCGTGCCCTATCCTGGATGCACAACCGGCGCCCGGCCCTCACGATTTGGTCTTTACCGGCAAGATGGACTTTCGGCCGAACGTCGACGCCGTATTGTGGTTTGTCCAGGAGGTGCTGCCCCTGCTCCGTCTGTCAAGCCCTGACTCGCGCTTTTGGGTGGTTGGTCAAAATCCCCATCCCCGGCTTGCAGCCCTGGCCGGCCATCCGGCCGTGGTAGTCACGGGCCGCGTCGAGGATGTGCGGCCTTACATTGCCGCGGCCGGGGTGTACGTGGTGCCTCTGCGCATCGGCGGGGGGACGCGGCTGAAGGTGTTGGAGGCGATGGCGATGGGCAAAGCGATCGTCTCGACACGGCTGGGCTGCGAGGGTTTCGACCTGGTACCTGACCAGGAATTGGCCATCGCCGATACGCCGGCCGAATTCTCATCGGCCGGTTTGGCCTTGCTCGGCGATCCCGACCGCCGGGAGCGGATGGGCCGGGCCGCCCGGCGCTTTGCCGGGTCCCGTTACGATTGGTCCGTCATTGTGCCCCGCCTAGAAAAGGTTTATGGGAATGGATAAGATGATCAAAGAAGACAAACACTGGTGGTTCGCCGGCCGAACCTGGTCGCTGTTGAATATGCTGGATCGGATCATCGCCCCAGATGGACAAAAGCGGGTACTGGACGTGGGCTGTGGGGCCGGGAACATGATCCACCACCTGAGCCGCTACGGCCAGGTGACCGGCGTTGACAACAACCCCAAGCCGCTGGCCATCGCCCAACAGCGAGGGTACGACGTGCGCCAGGGCGGAGCCGAGGCACTGCCGGTCGACGCCGATTCATTCGACCTGGTGGCGCTGTTTGACACCCTGGAACATTGCCAGGACGACATGGCCGTGCTGCGCGAGTGCCAACGCGCCTGCGCGCCGGGCGGCTATCTGGTGCTGACGACGCCGGCATTCATGGGCCTGTGGAGTCACAACGACGAGCTGAACCGCCATTACCGGCGCTACGACGCTTCCGAGCTGCGCCGCAAGCTGGTCGCTGCCGGCCTTGAAGTGACGCGCATGACCTACAACAACTTTCTTCTGTTCCCCCCCGCTGCGGTGCTGATATTGCTGCGCCGGGCGATGGGCAAGCAGCCCGAGCTGGGATCGCCCCATTTCGACGACGAGTCGTACCAGGTGGAGATGGAGCCGGCCCCGCCGGTGCTGAACACACTCCTCAGCGCGGTCACGTGGACCGAGGCGCAGGTATTGCGCTGGATCAACCTGCCGGTCGGGACGTCGCTGATCTGCATCGCGCGCAAGGCGCCAGTCCCCGAAGTATAACGGAGTGGGGCGCCAGTCCCCGAAGCGTAGCGGAGTGGGACCGTGGGCGAGACCGAGCCCTCGCCCTGTGCGGGCCCAGCCTAAGCCTCCCTGTCCAACCCACGAGGAACGACGCGGATCGTCTCCTCACGGCTGTAGGTAACCAGCCCAGGGGCAGCGCCGGGGATGCGGCGGACGTGGCGGCGGCGGGTATAGTCGACCTGGGCTTGAGCCTCGCTGCGCAGCCGGGAAAAATAAGCTGCCAGCTCGGCGGCGCGTTGGATCGTGGCCGGCGGCAGATCGCGATTGCCGGCCCGGACGATGACGTGGGCGCCCGACACGCCGTGGGCGTGGAACCACCAATCGTCACCCTCCGCCCGGCGAAAGGTGACCTCGTCGTTCTGGCGGCTGTTGCGGCCGACCAGAATAGCGAGCCCGTCGGGAGAGGTTACGGCCAGCGGCCCAGCGTGTGGAGCCTTAGTCCCCCTCTCTTTGCTCACCTTCAGGTAGCCGGCCTCGACCAACGCTTCTCGAACCGCGTCGATCTCGGGCCGGCTGGCGGCCAGGTCGAGATCGGTTTCCAACTGCTCCAGGTCGCGCAGCGCCAGATCCACCTCTTCCAGGCGGGTGGGACCTCCCTCATCCGCCCGCTGTCCCTTGCGGTAGCTAAAAAA
This sequence comes from Anaerolineae bacterium, assembly GCA_034429215.1. Taxonomy (GTDB): domain Bacteria; phylum Chloroflexota; class Anaerolineae; order JAAYZQ01; family JAAYZQ01; genus JAFGOG01. Next base: position 75,046 of record DAOUGI010000041.1, read on the forward strand.
GTAGGCCTGGGCGTTTTCGGCCGGTGACCGGTCGGGGTCAAGCGGGATGCGCAGCAGCTCGCCGTCTCCCGTGTCGGCCACTAACTCGGTCTGGCCGGGGGCGATGGTGTGGGCGTAGGTCAAGATCCACTTGCCCCATTCCCGCAGGCGCTCGGATCCGCCGGCATGATCCAACTGCCGCTCCAACGCCCCACGGCGCCGCTCCAGATGGGCGCGCGCCTCGGCGATGGCCTGGCGGACCGGCCGCCTGGCGCCGGCGTAGGAATCGGCGGCAGCGACAGCCGAGATGTGGCGCTCGACGGCCTGGCTCATCGACCGGACAGGCTCGGACTGGCCGCGGTGGCTAACCGGATAGGGGGCATAGGCTACTACCCGGCCCTCCTCGAGCACGACGCTGGGCTGCCACTGGCCGGTTTCGAGCGGCGCCAGCAGCCCCGAGATCGTCTCGCGCAACAAAACCAGGTTCTCGACCTGGCCGACGGTCGCCCGGGGGTGACCCACGGCGCGGCAGGCGATTTCGCGGGCCAGGAGCGGGCTAACCCCCTTCAACCCGGCGACCAGCACCTGCCAAAGCTGGGCCTCGGGCTCGCTGCCGGCCAGCGTCTGCTCCAACCGGCCTTCGGTCAGGTCGGAAGGGGCCAGCTTGGCCTGGGGCGGCGGCGGGGCATAGGCCTGGCCGGGCAAGACGGGCCGGGCTCCGCTCACCTTGGGTCCCACTCGCTTGACAGAGTCGAGCACCCGGTTGCCGATCCCGACCAGGATGACGTTGGAATGGCGGCCCATGATCTCGACCAGCAAGGCGCTGGCGCCCCATTCGGGGTGGTCAAAAGTCAGGCGCAGAACCCGCTCAAAGGGCGGCTGCTCGATAGCGGACAGGGCGGATCCACGCAAATACTTGCGCAGCAGGACGAGCAGGCCGGTCTCGGTATCGCTGCCACGCCGCAGCTTGTCCGAAGCCAGGACCAGGCGGCAGGTCTCGGCGTGGGCGCTGGCCAGTAAAAAGTGGCGGTGGTGCCCGGCATAGATCTCCAGGCTCACCGACAGCGGATCGGGCAAGAGAGCCTGCTGCACCCGCCCGCCCAGGACCGCCGCGCGCAGCTCGTCGGCGATACAGGCCATGGTGAGGGCGTCAAAGAACATCGACTACCAATCGAGGTTTAGTTTTAGGATGAATGTATCGAGGTCGTCGCCGCCGTGGATCCGGACGCGGGCCAGGGTGAACAGATCGTCGGCGGTGTGGGTGGCGCCCTGCTCGGTCACCACCGCACCCCAGAAGTAGGCCGAGCGGAGCACATCGACGATGAACTGGTCGTAGCGGCCGGTCGGATAGGCAAAAAAGCGGCATTTGACGCCGGTGCGGGCCTCGATGGCCTCTGTGGGAGCCAGGATCTGAAAGACGACAAACTGAAAGCCACGGCCGGTCATGTCGGGGTGGTTGTAACTGTGCGGCTCGAACTCCATACCGGCGGCATGCATCTCCTCGACTTCGGCCCAGGACACGTATTGAGGGTCGTTGTTGTCGATCGGCTCGGTGATCAGAAAAAAGGTACCGGTATAGTCGAACCGCTTTAACAGGCGAAAGGCGTGGGTGTAGGCATCGGTATAGCCGTCGTCGAAGGTAATGATGATCGGCTTTTGAGGCAGCGGCGTGCCCCTGGTCAGGTGCAGGGCCAGGTCGTTCAGGCTGATCGTCTGGTAGCCATTTTCCTTGAGGTAACGAAGCTGCTCGTAAAAGACGCCGGGCGACACGGACAGGTCACGCCGCAGCTCGTCGGCATCGAACGGCGGATCGGCGACGTGGTGGTACATCAGGATAGGGACACGCACCTGGCGAGAGACACCGTCGGGAGTGGGCAGGATCGGCGTCGAGGTGGGGAACGGCGTCGGCGTGTCGGTCGGGGTGTGGGTAGGCGTGGCCGTAGGCGTCGGAGTGTCGGTTGGGGTATGGGTAGGTGTGGCGGTCGGCGTCGGTGTGCAGGTCGGGGTGTGGGTGGGCGTGGCGGTCGGCGTGGCGGTCAGGGTAGCCGTGGGCGTCATGGTCGGTGTAGGTGTGTCCGACGCCAAGACCGCCGGCCAGATCGCCGCCAGCCCAGGCAAGCCGGCGCGCCAATAACCGGCGCCGACGAACAGCACCACCACCAGGGGCAGGGTCAGCGCCCCGGCCCACGCCCTCCACGTCGATTTCAACCCGCGTCGCACGACATCCTCACCAGATCAATCCCATTTGTCCCTGGAAGATACCTCAAGTGGGGCGAACTGTCAAGTCAGTTGACAGTGATCAGTTTCTACACAGGGTAGATGGTTGACACAGGGCTGGTGTCGTGGTATAATCTTCGTGCCGATGAGGGAGCCGTCGCTGGATGGCTGAGGCCATCTAGAGGAACTTCCCGACTCCCAGTCCCGGAAGGGGCACAGTCGCCCCACGAAACAGCAAGTGGGGGCGGGCCGGCGAGAGCCGCGCCTGACTACAACCGCAACAGAAAAGATTCCCGCCGGCGCTCAGGCGCCGGTAAGGGGCGAACCGGTGGGGTAAGAGCCCACCAGCGGCCGCGGCGACACGGCCGGCTGGGTGAGTGTGCGACCGGGAGCAAGGTGAGTGGGCCGGGCTGCGCGGCGCAAGCCGCCGGTTCGGTCTCGCCGCAGCGGCGACGGCAAGGCCGGGTTGCGCCCGGCAAGCCAGGAGCTGCCACCCCCGATGAGGGGGCGAGACAGATGACGGCAGGCCTTCGGGCCGACAGAATCGGGAGTATGATCTCATCGGGATCGGACGCCGACGTGGCGGAACTGGCAGACGCTACAGACTTAGGATCTGTTACCCTTCGGGGTGTGGAGGTTCAAATCCTCTCGTCGGCAACTTGGGATTAAGGGCCCGTGGCCTAGCGGGAAGGCGTCTGCTTTGCACGCAGAAGACCGCCGGTTCGAATCCGGCCGGGTCCACTGATAGAAAGAGTCACGAATCGCAGGTAGGGGAGGGCAGCGGCGCATCTGTCGCTGCCCTTTGGTCTACCTGGCTGAGCATGACAGGGATGAGAGGTGTTTATGAGTGACACGCCAGTACATCCGGCGTTGTTTACAGGGTTGATCCGCGACGAGGAAGACGAGCCGGTGGAAACGGTGATGGTGGGCAACGTCCCCTGCTACGTCGTCCTCGACGACGGTTTTCGGCGGCACATCGAAGCGGAAACGGTCGACCGGCAGGTGCTCGCCATGCTCCGCGACCAGTTCATGGAGCATAAAGAGGTATTCACCGAGGCGATGATGCAGATGATGCACAAGGATGACCTGTTCACAAAGGCCATGATCGACGCCTCGGTCAAGAACATGGACCAGGTGATCGAGCGAGGGATGCCCGACGATGCCCGCGCCTGGCTGGGGATGCTCGGCTTCCGGGTGATCATCAACACCCACGGCGACCTGGTACAACTGGACATGCCGGAGCAAGAGATATCTGAGGAGTAGGTGGAGGTAAGCTATGGACCGGGCCGTGCCCTCACGCGGAAATGAAGAGATCGAGCTGTACATACGCACCTACTACTCGCTGCTGCGGTCGACCGGCGACGTGCGGGTGCGATCGTTGGAAGAGACCCACTCGGCCACGAACTCTAGCCTGCACATTGGCGCCGGCGACCCGACGCCCGACATGTCGGCTTTTTTATACAGCGTCATGCGCCTGCCGCAGTGCATGCCCCAGGTGTCACTGCTGCTGATGGGTCAGTCGGAAGAGGTATTCACCCGGCGCGGCTATCCCCACGTCGACCAGTGGCAGCCGGTCAGCGCCCATGCACGGCGGCGGATGATGTACTATGACGGCAAGGGCACGCTGGCGGCGTTCATCGCCAGCGTGTCGGACATCGACGACCTGATCCCGATGATCACCGCCTACCAGATCGAATGGAACAAGCTCCACCAGCGCCTGCACGGCACACGCACCCTGGCCGAGCTACAGGCTCAGGGCGGCGGCCAGGACCAAGCCGAAGCAGCAGTGCCCGCCGCATTGGGCATCAGCCGGGAAGATTTCGACAAACTGCAGGTGGCTTGGGGGCCGGCCTTCTGGCCCAACCTGCTCCAGGTAGGGCGCGAGCCGAAAGACATGGCCATCCGGCTGTTGGCCGGGTCGCTGAACGACTACCGCCGTGCCACCGATGGATGGTGGAACAGGATCTCGATGGAGGTCGATCTCCACCTCCAAACCGACCTCTTTTACCGGCCGACCTATTTCATATCGTCCAACGTCCACAGCCTCGTAAACCTGCTGGGCAGTTATGCCTCCACGATCGAGCCGGAGCTGGCGGCATACCTGGAGGAGGTTAATCCAGAGGACTTGTGGTCCCGTTACCGGGCCGTCAAGGCCGGCGAGGACGAGGACGCTCCGCAGGACCTGCTCTACTATGCCCTGAGCAAGTATCTGCGCCACGGCGATGCCGAAGCGCAGGCCGCCAAGCAGGCAGCAATGCGCGACTATCATCACGCTGTGGGCCTGCTGCATGTGGAAAACCCAGAGTACCTGGACGTCGCGGCGCAGGTATTTGAGCTCAAGTCGATGCGCCCCGAATTGCTTGACCCCCGCGTCCGGGTGGATGGGCTGGAGCTGTTGGAGCAGAGCGATGCCGTCATCTTTAACGTAGACTATCCACTGGGCATGGCCGCCTACCACATCTTTGCCAAGGTCGCGGCTAACCTGGGCGAGCTGCAGGGGGTCTATTGCCTGGGCAAGGCAGCGACGCTCAACGGCCAGGTGGGCGACGTGATGATCCCCAACGTGGTGTACGATGAGCAGTCGCAAAACACCTTCCTGTTCAAGAACTGCTTCGTGGCCAACGACATAGCGCCTTACCTGACCCACGGCAGCGTGTTCGACAACCAAAAGGCAGTGACGGTCCGCGGCACTTTTCTGCAGAACAACGATTTTGTGGGGGTGTTCTATCGCGAGGGTTACACCGACATCGAGATGGAGACCGGCCCCTATCTCAGCGGAGTGTACGAAAACATCTATCCCAAGCGCTACCCGGTCAACGAGATCGTCAACCTGTTCATCAACGCGCCGTACGACATCGGCGTGCTCCACTACGCTTCAGATACGCCCTACAGCCGGCGGCAGACACTTCTGTCCAAGAGCCTGTCCTACTTTGGGGTGGCGGCGACCTACGCAGCGGCGATCGCCATTGTGAGGCGGATCCTGGAGCAAGAAGTGGCCTGGCTGCGGGGAAGGCAGTAGATCGTAAGCGAGAGGTTGGAGAGTGGATCTCCAACCCCTAATGCTGTAGCGACGAAAGAAGATCCAGGCGAGCCGGCAGGTCGCCCAGCCGGTCGATGATCGCCTCGGGCCGGATGCGATCCGGCGCTCCCTCATCGCCGTACCCCCCACCCTCCTGGCGCGCATTCTTGCTTGAGCGGTACCAGACGGCGCGCATCCCGGCGCGGTGAGCGCCCTGGGCGTCATGCTCCAGGCTGTCGCCGACGACGACCACCGAGCCGGCAGGCAGGCTCCAGGCAGCCAGGCAGGGGTCAAAAGCGGCCGGGTCGGGCTTGCGGACGCCCACCCCTGCCGAAGAGAGGACTGGGTCGAGGAAGGGCCGGAAGCCGAGGCGATCGACCACGTTCTGGATGAACGGGTCGTGGGTGGCGTTGGAAAAGAGGCCAAGGCGCAGCCCGCGCCCGGACAGCTCCTGCAGCACAGGAAGCGCGTCGGGGTCGGGGAACCAGCAGGCGTCTTCGTAGGCGAAAAAAGCGTCGATGGCGCCGTCGACGAGCGCCGGGTCGGGGTCGGGCACGCCGGCCAGGGCAAAGGTCCAGCGCATCGTTTCCACGGCGGTGACCTCGCGGAGGGTGGCCGAGGACCGGGCAAAGCCGTCGCGGCGGCGGTCGAGCCAGGCGCGGGCAAAGGCCGGCCCGTCCAGGTCGGGCCGCTGCACAGCCAGGAAAGCGGCCAGGTCGACGATCCCCCGGTCAAAGATGGCCGGCCAGGTATCGCTCAGGTGCATCAGGGTGTGGCCCAGGTCGAAAATGATCCCTTGAATCTGCATAGCTTCCCCCATCGCCCCCTGCCCCTGCTCCCCACTGGGGAGAGGGGAGGAAACCGGTCAATACCCCTTTTTCTTGTCCACCTGGTTCTGCAGCGGCAGATCTGCCAGGTAGCGGGACAGGTTGCCGGCAAAGAGGGCCACCGCCCTCTCATCATAGTGGGGCGAAAAGCCGGCGACGTGCGGCGAGAGCAGCGCATTGTCCAGCTCCCACAGCGGGCTGCCGGACGGCAGTGGCTCTTTTTCAAAAACGTCCAACCCCGCACCGCCGATCCAGCCCTCGCGCAGGGCACGGACCAGCACCTCTTCATCGATGAGCCCACCGCGGGCGATATTGACCAGGTAGGCGGATGGCTTCATGGCCCGCAGCTCAGGCTCGCCGATGATATGCCGCGTCGCCTCGGTCAGCGGCAGGGCAATGACAACATAGTCGCATTCGGCCAGCATAAACCGCAGGGCCGGCGGAGCATAGAAACGCTCTGGGATGGTCCCGTTAGGGTCGCCGGTGCCCTCGACGGCATACCCCTCGTCGGCGCGGCCCGTCGAGCGGCGCATGGCCAAGACGCGCATGCCGAACGTCTTGGCCAGCCTGGCCACCTCGCGGCCGATGGAGCCATAGCCGACCACGCCCAGGGTGCTGCCGCGCAGCTCGGGCCGGGCAAAGAGGCTCCAGCGCTCGGACGGCCAGAGGCCGTCGCGCTGGCAGCGGGTCCACAACGGCACCCGCCAACGATAGGCCAAGATGGAGGCAAAGACATACTCGGCAATGGGCGTGGCGTGGATGCCGCTGGTGGTCGTGACAGCCACCCCGGAGCCCATGATCGGATGATCGAGCAGGTGGTCGGCGCCGGCGCTGTGGAGCTGCACCCAGCGCAGATGGGGAGCCAGCTCGATAGCGTCAGGCGGGAGAGGCAAGGTATACAAGATTTCGGTGTCGGGCTGCGCACGCAGGGCCGCCGCCACCTCATCGGCGTTATGGCAGGTCTGCTGCGTGACGCGCAGGCGAGGGGAAACGGCGCGCAGGGCACCGAGTAGATTGTCGGCAAAACGCAGCGTGCAAAGAACCTCGATTGTGTTCAATTTGCCCTCTTACTCAAGTATTGAAACGCTGAAAGCGCCGATGGCGCCGGACAACTACCCTATGTCGAACAGGCACGATTATACCATCGGCACCTGCCAAAAAGGAAATCGCTGTAGACTATTTGTCAAAACCGGGAACCTGTGCTAGACTCCAAGCCGTTTCAAGCCGAACAAGCCGATAGGCGGCCGGCAGCCGGCTGCCGGGCCTATCGTTATGTAAAGAGGAATCGATGGTTGATCAACAACTCAAAGTCCTGATCCTGGCCGCCGAGGCGGTGCCCTTTGCCAAGACGGGCGGACTGGCCGACGTGACCGGCTCGCTGCCCAAGGCGATCCGGGCCCTGGGGCACGACGTGCGGGTGGCAATGCCCCGCTACGGCCGTATCCAGCCCGACAAGTTCCACCTGGAGACGGCGCTGGAGCCGTTCGATGTGCCGATGAAACACGCAACCGAGCCGGCGAGCCTGATGCAGGCCACTATTGGGGCCGATGTGCCGGTGTACATGGTCGACAACAAGAACTATTTCGACCGTGAAGCGATCTATATGTATCCCGACGACGCCGAGCGGTTCATCTTTTTCTGCCGGGCGATGGTCGAAGCGCTAAAGCGGCTGGAGTGGCAGCCGGACGTGATCCACTGCCATGACTGGCACACGGCGGTGGTGCCCAACTGGCTGAATACGGTGTACCAGGACGATCCCTTTTACGCTGACACCGCCACGGTCTATACGATCCACAACCTGGCCTATCAGGGCATCTTTGGCTACCGCGTGCTCGAGGTAGCGGGGCTGGACACCCTGGGGTTCCAGTACCACCCAGAGATGGCCGACCTGAATGAGGTGGTCGACCTGATGGCGCGGGGCATCTACTGGGCCGACGTGGTCAGCACCGTTAGCGAGACCTACGCCCGAGAGATACTGACCCCCGAGTATGGCGAGCGGCTGGACCCGCTGCTGCGCGACCGGCGTGACCGGCTGTTTGGCATCCTAAACGGCATCGATTATGACACAGCCGACCCGGCGACCGATCCCTACCTGGCCGCCAGGTACGACGCCGCCAGCCTGGAACGGCGGCAGGAGAACAAGCTGGCGCTGCAGCGCGAGGCCAAGCTGCCCGAGAACCCCGACGTGCCGCTGATCGGGATCATCTCGCGGCTGACCGACTCGAAAGGATTCGACATCCTGGCCGACGTGGCCGACCACATCCTGGACCTGGGCGCGCAGCTCGTCCTGCTCGGCACCGGCGAACAGCACTATCACGAGCTGTTCAGCCGGATGGTGCAGAATTATCCCCGCCAGGCGGCCATCTTTCTGACCTTCAACGCCCCGCTCACCCAGCAGATCTATGGCGGGAGCGACATGTTCCTGATGCCAAGCCGCTTTGAGCCGTGCGGCACCGGGCAGATGATCGCCATGCACTATGGCAGCGTGCCGATCGTGCGCGCCACCGGCGGCCTGGCCGACACCGTTCAGGACTATGATCCACGCACCGGGCTGGGCACCGGCTTTGTGTTCAAGCAATACGATCGGTGGGCGCTGTTTGCGGCCATCGTGCGGGCTGTTGAGACGTTCAAACACCGCGAGGCGTGGCGGCAGATCCAGGTACAGGGCATGACTGCCGACTTTTCCTGGAACCAGTCGGCGCACAAGTACGTGGACCTGTACCAGCGGGCGATCGCCAGTCGCCTTCCACGGCCCGCGTTGGACAAGTACCGGGTTCGGACGTGAGCCAGCCCCACGTGCCCGGTATAACCGACCTGGCCGGCCTCGTCGCCGGCCTGCCGGCCCTTGATCGCGCCCGGTTTGAGCGTATCTTTCACCTGGCCACGGCGGAAGGCCGGCTTGTGCCGCCCGAGGCGATGGAGG
>DAOUGI010000042.1:0-2040 GCA_034429215.1 Anaerolineae bacterium
TGGTCCGGTGGCGCCGGTTGGGCCGGCGAGGCCCTGCAGCCCCTGTGGTCCGGCCGGCCCTGTTTCGCCGGCCGGTCCCTGAAGGCCCTGCGGACCGGCCGGCCCGGTGGCGCCAGTAGGTCCGGTAGCTCCACCCCCAGGGCCGGTTGGGCCCATAGGCCCGGTGGCCCCGGTCTCCCCGGCAGGTCCAGACGGCCCTGTCTCACCTGCCGGCCCCTGGAAGCCCTGCGGACCCGATGGTCCCACGGGACCTTCAGGCCCAGTGGCTCCTGAGGGGCCGGCCGGGCCGGTGCTGCCGGCAGAGCCAGAAGGCCCGGCCGGACCGGTGGCGCCCGTAGCTCCCGCCGCTCCAACAGGTCCCGACGGGCCAGACGGGCCAGACGGGCCAGCAGGGCCGGTCGGCCCGGCGGGTCCGGTGGGTCCGGTGGGGGAGTTGAAGGCATAGACGGCGTAGGGGACGGCGGTCAGCGCCTGGCGCGGGCTGAGGGCGGTGTAGGCGGGGTCGCCGCCGCACTTGACCGCCACCTTGAGCCACAGGGCCGTGCCGTCAAAGACGCTGCCAAAGTCGAGCTGGACGGTGAACAGGCCGCCCGTCACGGCCACGCCGGTGGGGTTGAGGAGCGGGCCGACCTGCGCGCCGGCGTCGGGGTCGTCCCACAGGCTGAACTGGAAGTCGCAGACGGCGGTGGTGGGGCTGCCGGCGGCGTCGGTGAGGCGGCCCTGGTAGGTAAAGCCGGTGCCGGCCGGGATGTCGGGCTGGGGCTCGACGGCGATGGCCAGGCCGGCGGCCAGGGCGAGGGCTAGAGCGAGAGACAATGAGAGATAGACCTTTTTGGCGTTCATTGTATACCTCCTCGTTTGCATATGGCCAGGGATAACGGTTGGGTGCGGAGTGTCAGTCCGCGCGTGGATCGAGGCGGCGCCTCCTTTCGCGCCCGCCGCGCGGGCCGGCGAGCGGGCATGGCCTGGACAAGCGCTCAGGGGGTATGGCAACGAGGGAGGGGCAAAGGGCAGGGTGGGGCCTGGGGATCGGCGCGACGCGGGTATAGGGGTGCAGCGCACCGGCGGCATCCTGGAGCCACGGTTCGATGTCGGCCTGATAGCGGGGCATAAAGCCCTTCCTGCCTCCACCGTTCGCGCCAGGGTGGGGTCCATCCTGGCGCGGGCGGCCGGCTAGGCTCCGATACGGTATCCAGCTTGGCGGCCGCGCGCCGGGCTGATGGCCAGGCTGTGGCCCGCTGCGCGGCTGGGGTTATTATAGCACTTGGGGGGAAAAAAGGCAATTGTGGGGCGGGAGGGCTAGCGGGGGATGAATTTGCAGGGGGTGACGGTGCAGGCCGGGCCGATGGACACGCCGCTGCGCAGGAGGGCAAAGGCCCGCTCGAAGCGGTCGCGGGGGTAGGTCCACACTTTGCCCTTGGGGTCGTTGACCCACACGGTGTCGCCGTCGTAGCCGCGGACGACGACCGAGTGCTCGGCGTTGATGACGGCGACGGGCCTGTCCTGGGGGGTGCGCCAGCTCCACCTGACGGCGCGGTCGCGGCCGCCGTCGGGGACGATGACGATGGGGACGTTGCCGCGGTTGACGGCGGCATAGACCGCCTCGACCTGGTCGAACAGCTCGGCCAGGAGGCCAATGCGGACGGCCATCTCGGCGAGGACGGGGGCGTGGACGCCATAGCCCCACTGTTTCCTTTTGGCCCGCTCGGGGTGGGCGGCCAGCCCGCCGCGGTAGAGCTGCCAGCCCCAGATGTTGCCGGGAAAGGCGCGGTTGGGGTCGGCCCAGACGACGCTGCCATCATTGTAGCGGGGCTGGCTGTCGTCGATGGGCATGATGCTGAGCAGGCCGTTCTCGGTCCAGAGCTGGCCGTGGTACTCGGCGGCCATGCGCAGGGTGGCCAGCTCGCAGGTGAGGGCGTGGTACTGGTAGTGGAAGGGGACGGGCAGGAGGCGCCGGTCAGAGGCGGCGCGGGGCGGGGCGGGCGGCAGCAGGAGCGAGGCGGCGGCCAGGGCGCCGGCCTGGAGGAACCGGCGGCGGGT